>NZ_JBVILC010000025.1:0-90039 GCF_055580545.1 Streptomyces sp. NPDC031670
ACACCGCGCTGTTCGGTTGGACCGTCGCCCCATCGGACCCCAACGGCTACAGGCTCTGCACGCTGCGCGGACAACTCGTCGCCGCCCTGGGGCCGCGCAGACAGGGGCGCGTGGTGGTGGGCGCGGGTCGCTGACCCGAAGTGGAGCAGGAGGACGGAGATCCGAGCCGAGTGCCTAGTACCGCTCTTGCCACTTGCGATCAGGGCTACTTGCTCCCGGACCAACCGTCCCAATGACGGGTCGTCCATGGTCCAGGGGAGACGCAAGCTGTCGGCCCGCCACGGAAAACGTAGTGGCCGATCCCTTGGTCGGCTCAGGTGGGCCGACGGAAGGCGAGGACGACGTTCTGGCCGCCGAAGCCGAAGGCTTGGACGAGGGCGGCCGGCACCGGTTGGTGGCGCGGGACGTGGGCGACCAGGTCGAGGTTGATCTGGGGGTCGCGGTGGTCGAGGTTGAGAGTGGGCGGGATCAGGCCCTGCTGCATGGAGAGCAGGGTCATGATCGCAGCGAGGGCGCCGGCCGCGCCGAGGGTGTGCCCGGTGGCCGATTTGAGGGCGGTGACCGCAGGGTGACGGCCGAGGGCTTCGGTGATCGCTTCGGCCTCGGTGCGGTCGCCGACCGGGGTGCCGGTGGCGTGGGCGCTGACCAGGGCCACGTCGGCGGGGGAGAGGTCGGCCGCTGTGAGGGCGTGGCGGATGGCGCGAGTCTGTTCGGAGCGGAGCGGGGTGGTGAGGTGGTGGCCGTCGCTGGTGACGCCGTGTCCGGCCAGCACGCCCAGGATTTCGGCGCCCCGGGCCTGGGCGTGGTCGGCGCGTTCCAGCACCAGGACGGCAGCGCCTTCGGCGAGCACGAATCCGCAACGGTCGGCGGCGAACGGGCGGCTGGCTCCTGCCGGGTCCTCGTTGCGCCGGGCCAGCGCGCCGATCCGGTCGAAGCCGCTGATCGACAGCGGTCTGATGCAGGCATCGGCGCCCCCGGCCACGACCACGTCCGCGCGCCCCCAGGTGATCAGATCGGCGGCCGTGGCCAGTGCCTCCGAGCCGGCCGCGCATGCGCTGACCGGCGCGTGCACGCCGCCACGTGCGCGCAGGTTCAGCGAGACTGCCGTCGCCGGACCGTTGGGCAGCATCATCGGGATGGTGAACGGTGAGACGGCTCGGGTGCCGTTCTCGCGGCGTACTGCGTCCTGGTTGACCAGGGTGCGCGCGCCGCCGACGCCGGTGCCGATGACGACGGCCAGCCGCTCACGCTCGACCTCGGGTGCACCCGCGTGCTGCCAGGCCTCCCGGGCCGCGATCAGGGCGACCTGCTGGCAGCGGTCCGTCCGGCGGCGGGTGACCCGGTCCAGCTCCTGATCCGTGTCGACGGCCAGGGGAGCGGCGATCTGGACGTCCACGCAGTCGGCCCAAGGCTCCTCGATCCGCCGCACGCCGCTTCGGCCGGAGATCAGATTTCGCCAGGTGTCGCCCGCCGTGCCGCCGAGCGGGGTGGTGGCCCCCCACCCGGTGACCACGACCGTGGCCGCTGATCGGGGGGCCGTACGAGTGACAGACATGCGGGCAGGCAACCACAGACTCGGGACGGCTGTGGCTGCAACGCCCTTGGGAATGACCCGTCTGGTGGACAGGCCAGGGTCTAGTGGGATCGTCCGATTCTCGGATGTGTCCTTCTGTCGGACTTGTATCCCCTTGGCTGGAGTGCTGTGGCCTCGGCCGGAACGCAGGCATGGGCTGGCTAGGGTCTGGTCCGTCCTGATCACGAGACGAGGGAGGGCCCGTGCCAGCGGCTACGGTGAGCCCGGTGCGGCGGATCGGCCTGCCGGTGCACTGCAGGGATCCCCAGCCCGACTACCGGACCTGGCGCGAGGCCGGGCCGGTGCAGCGGGTGGAGTTCCCGGACGGGATGCGGGTCTGGGTGGTGACGCGCTACGACGAGGTGCTGGCGCTGCTGCGGGCGGACGGCTTCACCCGGGACTGGGGCACTGCACCCTGCCCGGCCTACGGTTATGGCGAGCGCCGACACGGAGAGGACTACTTCGCGGCCCGGCCAGGCAACCTGTTCAACTCCGACGGCGCTGACCACAGACGGCTGTTTCGACTGGTCGCACCGTATTTCGGCCGGAGACGAATCGAGGGACTCCAGCCGCTCGTCGACTCGGTCGTCCACGACGTGGTCGGGCGGCTCGCCGGGCGCCAAACCATGGATCTGGTCGCCGACTTCGCTGTTCCGATCCCACTGCGCGTGGTCGGCGGGCTGATCGGCATCCGGGACGAACTGCTGCCGGCCCTCGCCGAGCACGTGCACGTGGTCAGCGGCTGGACCGACCCGGAGAGCGAGCCTTGGCGCCGCTCGATGCTGGCACTGCACCGGCTCACCCTGCGGATCATGCGCGAGCGGCGGCCGGGCGGGGACGGCAGCCTGATCGCCGCCCTACTCAAGGCCCAGGCCGAAGGAGGCGCGATCAGCAGGGCCGAGATCTCCTCGATGATCAAGATCCTGCTGGCCACCGGGTACGAGACGACCGCCGCGCTGCTGGCCAACGGCGCGCTGGCGATGACCGGTGACCCGGCGGTCTGCCGGCAACTCGCTGGTGGCGAGGGCACCGAGGCCTGCGTGGCCGAACTGCTGCGCTGGCAGCCCCCGTCACCCTGGGGTCAGATCCGCATCGCCCTGCGGGACCTGACCTTCGCGGGGGTACGGATCACGGCCGGCGACCTGGTCTATCCGCTCCTCGCGGCGGCCAACCGCGACCCGGCCCACTACACGGCGCCAGACCGCTTCGATCCCGCCCGGGATGAGGCCGCGCATCTGTCGTTCGGACGCGGCCTCCGCCGCTGCCTGGGCACGCCGCTGGCCCTGGCCGTCGCCACTACCGCCTTGCCCGCGCTGGCCGAGCGGCTGCCTGCGGTACGCCTGACCGTCCCGGCGAACCGGCTCAGCTGGCACGGGCTGATGCACGTGCGCAAGCTGCAGCGCCTGCCGGTCCGGGCGGACGGCCCCGAGCCGGGCCAGGAGCGGTACGACGCGGCGAGCCAGGAGCGGTACGACGACATGGCACGCCAGGGGCAGAACGACGTGGCAGATCGGCCATGACCGGGCTCGACAGCCGCAACGCCCTGCTGGCGGCCCTCAACCGTCCCTCGGCCCTGGCCGATCCGTACCCGCTGCTGCGCCGTCTGCGGGAGGCCTCCCCGGCATTGGTCGGTCCTGACGGCACGATGCTGCTGGTCGCACGCCACCGCGACTGCGGCCTGCTGCTGCGGGACCAGGCAATGTCCAGCGACTACCGGCGTGCGCCCACCCTGGCCTCGGTGCGGCACACCCGCATGTTCGTCACCCTCGATCCGCCCGACCACACCCGGTTGCGCCGGTTGGTGAGCAAGGCGTTCACCCCGCGCGCAGCCGCGGCGCTCGAACCGCGTATCCGCGCGACCGTCGCCGAGCTGCTCTCCGCCGTCGATCCGGCCGCCTTCGACGTGGTGAGCGGGTTGGCGTACCCGCTTCCGCTGCGCATCATCTGCGAGCTGCTGGGCGTCCCGCGTGGTGAGCACGGTCTGTTCGCAGACTGGTCGAAGCGGCTGACCCAGAGCCTGGACGCGCTGATGTTCCGCGGCGACCTGGCGGACCGGGACCAGGCGCAGCGCGAATTTTCGTCCTATTTGGCCGAGCTGATTGCCTACCGGAGAGGCCGGGACGGCTCGGATCTGCTCTCGCGGCTGATCCGGGTGGAGGAGGGCGGTGACCGGCTCACCGAGGACGAACTCGTCAGCACCTTGATCCTGCTGCTGACCGCCGGACACGAGACCATCGCCAACCTGATCGGCAACACCCTGCTGGCGCTGCTGCGTCACCCGGACCAGTATGCCGCCCTGTGCGCCGACCCGGCGCTCGCGGCGGGCGCGGTGGAGGAGACCCTGCGCTACGACCCGCCGGTGCAGCTGGTCGCCCGAACGGTGCGCGGCGGCTACCGGATCGGGGAGCTCGACCTGCCGGATCGCACGCTCGTCCTGGTGCTGCTCGGCGCGACCGGACGTGATCCGGACGTTTTTCCGGAGCCGGACCGGTACGACCTCAAACGGGGGGCCGCCGGGCATCTGGCCTTCTCGGCCGGGCCGCACTTTTGTCTCGGCGCCGGGCTGGCCCGGTTGCAGACCACGGTGGTGTTCGAGGCCCTTGCCACCTGGATGGCCGACCCGGAACTGGTCGAGGTGGTGCACCGCCCGAATGTCGTGATGCGCGGTCCGAGTCGGCTGGTGATCCGGGCAGGTGGGACCGCGTGCTGACCCTGACAGGCCTTCGGGGTGAAGCTGTGACGCTGCGGCCACGGCCTCGTTGAACAGCGGTAAGAGCACACAGGGATGCGTGACGAGAGGAAAAGGATCATGATTCTGCACCGGTTGAGGCGGGCCGCCGTCCTGGTGCCGGCAAGCACGCTTGCCGCCATGGCCCTTGCGGGCGCCGCGCCCGTCCAGGCAGCCGCGGGCGAGCGGGCCGCCACTGCCGACATCGAGAACCTGGTCTGTGTCGGCCACATGACCGTGCACCTCGCCACTCCCGTGACCAACACGCCGACGCAGGACACCTTCAAGGTCACCGGCGAGATGGACGACTGCATGTCCCCCAGCGGCAAAAACCCGCTCATCCACCACGGCACCGTCACCATGACCGGCTCGGGCGTGCTCAGCTGCACCGAGCTGGAGACCTACAAGCTGCACCAGGACTTCGTCTGGTTCACCGCCGAGGGCAAGAAGCTGGGCGAGACGCACGTGGCGGCCACCGGTAGGGGCAAGGGCGACCCGGTCCACCATGAGATGCTGAACGTCAACCGGGGGATCGCCTCTTCCGACAGCACCCGTTTCGCCGGTCAGGAGGTCGTGGCCGACTTCGCCCCCAAGTCCGCCGTCGGCTCCTGCACCGAGGGCAAGAACGACCTGGTTGGCAGCCTCCAGGTGTCCATCCAGCCCGCGTAGCCCGCCATGCACCCACCTTACGGACTCCAGCGCGAACTGCTCGGCCGGGCTGGGCCGGACGAGCAGGGCCGCCCAAGGTTCCACGACTTCCCCAAGGCGTGGGCGGCCTATGAGCTGACCGGCGCGGTCGACCACTCGACGCTGCGGCACGCGCTGGACGCCGTGTTCGCCGGGGTGGACGTCTTCCGGCAGGCCCTCCCCGGCACGGGGAGGGCCTGCCGCGCGGTCGAGGCCCCACGACACCTCTGCTACGCGGACGACAGCGTCCAGGAGGCCGAACTCCGGTTCCGCGGCGCCATCCTGCCCCTCGTGTTCGACCCCGGGGACCTGGCGGCAGGAGCACGGCCCTTCAGCCTCACCGTGCACGCGCCAGGCCGGACGCTGCTCGCTCTTGGCGCGGATCACGCCTTCCTCGACGGCTACTCGCTGTCCGTCCTGCTGCGCGCGGTGACCCGTGACTACCAGGCCCGGTTGAGTGGTGCAGAGCCCACACCGCTGCCGGCTGCCGTGCAGCTGTTGACGTCCTGGTACCGCGATCCCGCCGAACGTGCCGACCTGGACCGGCACTTCGCGGCCTGCCCGGAGCCGGCCACCAGGCTCGGCCTCCCCGGCGCCCCCGACCTGCCCCCTGAGCGGTGGGCTGCGCACGACACCTACCAGTTCCTCGTTCCGGCCAAGGACGCGGAGCCGCTGCGAGCCTGGTGCGCGCAGCGGGCGGTGACACTCTCGGCTGCCTGGCGGGTGCTGGTGCAGTTCACCGCCTCCGCCCGGCGCCAGGAGGAGGAGCCGGTGCCGGTGCTGTACGCGCGGCTGGGGCGGGCGGGACGGGACGCGTTGCGGGCGGTCGGGCCGTTCTTCGAATCGACCGTGACCCTGCCGGGGCCGAGACTTGCGGGCGCCTTCGACACCTGGGTCGAGCGGGCAGCCGATCCCACCACCGAGGCCCCGCCGCTGCTCGGGTCGTGGCTCAGCGACTTCGCCGGACAACGACGGCTGGATCTGTACCGGTTGGTGTCGTTCAACTACCTGCCGCTGCCCAGGCCCGTTCGGCTGGAGAGCACGACCGCCGCACCGGTGGGTGGGGCGCTGCTGGCCGGTCTGGTGCCCCGGCCCCCGCAGCGGCTCGAAAAGCGCAATGGCCTCCACGTGGTGGTGTACCGGCTCACGGCCGGACGGTTCGCCGTACAGGTGCGGTCGGACCCGAGGGTGGCAGGGTCGGCGCGAGGCTTTGGGCTGGCGTTGGGCCGGACGGTCGAGCTGCTGGGGACCGGGGCACCGGTGGCCGAAGTGCGGCGCGCGGTGGCGGACACCTGGCGCTGAGACCGGCGTCCACCATGCTGGGTCACTGCCGGGCAGCGGAGTGTTCCCGAGGCAGTAGCACCCAGGCCGCCACGAGCGCCACCGCGAAGACGGTCGCCGCGACCAGGAACCCGGCCCGCATCGCCGTCGCAGCGTCCTGCGCGCTCAGCGCGGGCAGCATCGCGTGCTCGTGGGCCAGGATGACCGCGCCGACCACGGCCACGCCCAGCGCGCCCCCCAGCTGCCGCACGGTGTGGACGATCCCGGACGCCTGTGGCCGCTCCTGGGCGGGCACCTGGCTGAGCGCGTCGGTGTTCACCGGGGCGAGGACCAGACCGAGGCCCAGACCGACCAGTACCAGGCCCGGCAGCTTCGACACGTACACGATGTGCGGCATGTCCAGCGCCCACTGGAATGCCCCCGCCGTGGCGAGGGTGAGCCCGGCCAGCACTGGCGCGCGCACACCCGAGCGGTCGTACCAGCGGCCGGCGAGCTGAGCGCCCGCCATCAGGGGGATGATCAGGGCCAGCGAGGCGAGCGCGGCCTGCACCGGGCTGAAGCCGAGCAGGTTCTGGGTGTAGAGCGCGGCGTACACCGCCAGCGCGAGCAGGCTGAACTGGGTGGCCAGCAGCACCACGAGGTCACCTGCGAAGGCGCGGTGCCGGAGGAGCTGGAGCCGGACCAGTGGATCGGCCGAGCGCAGCTGCACGAACGTGAACGCTGCCGTGGCGGCCAGACCGGCGGCCAGGGTGAGCAAGGTGCGGGGTGAATGCCAGCCCGACGAAGCCGACTGCTGGAGCGCGTACACCGTCGCACCGACACCCCCGACGAGCAGTGCGCCGTGCCCGGGCGAGACGGAGAGCGCGGGATGCGCCGGGTCGGCGGGGCGGGCACGGCGCACCAGAAGGAGTACGGCGACGCCCACCGGCAGGTTGACCCAGAACACCGCGCGCCAGCCGGCCCACTCGGTCAGCGCTCCGCCGAGCAGCGGACCGAGCGCCAGGAAGAGCTGGCTGACACCCACGTAGACACCCATTGCCCGCCCGCGCACCGCGAGCGGGAAGGCGGCCATGACGAGACTGGCGCTCACCGGCATCATCAGCGCTGCCCCAAGGCCCTGAACCACCCGGGCGGCGATCAGCCATCCCTGGCCCGCCCAGCCGGTGGGGGCGAGGCCACAGCAGGCGGAGCCGAGGCAGAAGACCCACACGCCGAGCCGGAAGGTCGTGACCGGCCCATACCTGGCGCCGAGCCGGCCGGCCAGTGCGACCGTGGTGGCCAGAGCCAGCACGTACGCGCTGACGACCCACTGCTGCCCGTTCGAGGTCAGCGGCAGCTCGCGCGTCATTGTCGCCAGCGCGACCGACACGACCGTCTCGTCCAGCATGATCATCGACAGGCTGCCCGTCATGGCCGCCAGGACGAGCCACGCGGCCCGGGTCGGCCGCGCCGTTGCGGCCGGCGCCCGCGTCATTGCTTCGGTCATGCCCTCGCTCCTCCGCTGATACCGTTGCGGACACGATAGGCGACCGATCAGGCACGTACGGTCACCAAGTGAGTTGCGGGGCACGGGAAGTTGGTGGGCCGGTGGACGACGAGCAGTTGCGTGGCGCGCTGCCGCTGGAGTCGGCCATGGAGGCCCTGCGCGTTGCCAAGGACGGGCTGGCGCGGGCGGTGGATGCGGTCATGCGGGCGTATGCGGAGCGCCCGGCACTGGCTGAACGGGCGCAGGAACCGGTGGTCGACGAGGTCTCGGGCCGGGTGTCATTGCGACTGCTGCCGCGCTTCGCGACGGTCAGCTACGGCGAGTTGTGGGATCGCGCCGGGGCGGTCGCCGCCGCATGGCGGCAACAGGGACTGGAGGCCGGGGACTTCGTTGCGCTGTACGGCTGCACCGGCGTGGACTACGCGGTGCTCGACCTGGCCTGCCTGCGGCTGGAGGCCGTCTGCGTGCCGCTGCAGTCCGGTGCGCCGGTACCCCAATTGGCGTCGATCCTTGCGGAAACCAAGCCGCGAGTGCTGGCAGCGAGCCTCAAAGTCCTCGATCGTGCGGTTGAGTTAGTGCTGTCGGGCGAGTCCAGGCCGCGTCTGGTGGTGTTCGACTGCCACCCGGAGGCGGACGAAGGGAGGCTGGAGGCCGCACGACGGCGGCTCGCCGTGGTCGACTCCCTTGCCGACGTGGTCAAACGCGGCCGTGGTGTGGCGCAGGCCCCGCTCGGCCGCCCGGAACCGGGCGAGGATCCCATGCGGCTGCTCATCTACACCTCCGGTAGCACCGGGACACCGAAGGGCGCCATCTACACCGAACGGATGCTGCACCGGCTGTGGGCGGGCTGGGGCCCCACGCAGGGCGAGCTGCCCGTCCTCGATCTCGGCTACCTGCCCCTGAGCCACGCGGCCGGGCGGACCTCGCTCTACCGCACGCTCGGGCGCGGCGGCACCTCGTACTTCACCTCGACGAGCGACCTCTCGACACTGTTCGAAGACCTTGCGCTCGCCCGGCCGACGCAACTACTGCTGGTGCCACGCATCTGTGATCTGCTCTACCAGGAGTATCAGCGGGAATCCACCCGCCGCGCACCGGAGTTCTCCGACTCCGGCGCACTGGAGACTGCTGTCAAGGCCGACCTGCGCGAGCAAGTCCTCGGCGGCCGGGTACTGCAGGCGACCTTCAGCGGCGCGCCGCTCGCGCCGGAACTGAAGCGGTTCATGGAGTCCTGCCTCGGGCTGCCGGTGCATGACGCCTTCGGCTCGACCGAGACGGGCTGCCTCCTGATCGACTCCCACGTTCAGCGACCGCCGGTGACCGAGTACAAGCTCGTCGACGTCCCAGAACTGGGCTACTACACGACGGACGTGCCTCACCCACGGGGTGAACTGCTGGTCAGGACGGAGTCCGCGACCCCAGGGTATTTCCGTCAGCCCGGGGCCACCGCTGCGGTCTTCGACTCGGACGGCTTCTTCCGGACCGGCGACATCATGGCCGAAACCGGCCCGGACCAGCTCGTCTACGTCGACCGCGGCACCAGTGTGCTGAAGCTGGCACAGGGCGAGTTCGTCACGATCTCCCGGCTGGAGAGCGTCTTCGTCACCAGCCCGCTCGTCCGGCAGATCTACGTATACGGCAACAGCGAGCGCGACTGTCTGCTGGCCGTGATCGTGCCTACCGAGGAGGCGCTGAGGCAGGCAACGAGCGGCGAGTCGCTCCGGCGTGCACTGGGCGAGTCACTGCAGCTGGTCGCCAGACAAGCCGGGTTGAAGTCCTACGAAATCCCCCGTGACTTCCTGGTCGAGCCGGAGCCGTTCACCGTGGAGAACGGACTGCTGTCGGAGATCCGGAAGAATCTGCGGCCACAACTCCAGGCCCGCTACGCAGAGCGTTTGGAGCGGCGCTACGAACAGCTTGCGGGCAAGCAGCAAGACGCGCTGTGCGCCCTGCGCGAAGCCGGGCCCGGCCAGCCGGTGTTCGAGGCGGTCCGCCGCGCTGCCGCCGCGCTGTTGGGCCGTACGGCCGCGGAGCTGAGCGCCACCGTGCGGTTGACCGACCTGGGGGCGGATTCGCTGGCCGCTCTGTCGCTCTCCCGACTGCTGCAAGACATCTTCGAGGTCGAGACTCCGGCCGAGGTGCTGCTCGGCCCGGCGAACGACCTCCGGTCCATCGTGAAACACATCGAGGCGGCACGCGCCTGCGGCGTCAAACGCCCATCGTTCGCCCTGGTGCACGGCCACAGCACCTCCGAGCTCTGTGCCGCCGACCTCACGCTGGAGAAATTCATCGACGCCGGGACCCTTGAGACCGCGCGTCGCCTGCCGCGCGTGGTGGGGGAGCGGTCGATGGAAGGGACGGTCTTGCTGACCGGAGCCAACGGTTACCTGGGCCGCTTCTTGTGCCTGGACTGGTTGGAACGGCTGGCCGGCTCCGGCGGCCGGCTGATCTGCCTGGTCCGGGGTCGGGATACCGCCGAGGCCCGCCGCCGACTGGATGCCGCCTTCGACACCGGCGATCCAGGCCTGCGTCGGCGCTACGAGGAGTTGGCCCCGCACGGTCTCGACGTGTTGGCCGGTGACCTCGGCCGGGAGCGGCTGGGTCTGGCCACGGACACCTGGACCCGGCTGGCCCGGGAGGTCGACCTGATCCTGCACCCAGGGGCGCTGGTCAATCACGTCCTGCCTTACGACCAGCTGTTCGGCCCCAACGTCCTCGGCACCGCTGAGCTGATCCGGCTCGCCCTCACCGCGAGGATCAAGCCGTTCACCTACCTGTCGACGGTCGGTGTGGCGGACCGGCCCGACCCACGACTCGACGAGAGCGCCGACATTCGACTGGTGAGCCCCGTCCGTACCCTCGGCAACGAGTACGCCACCGGCTACGCGGCGGCCAAGTGGGCGGGCGAGGTGCTGCTACGGGAGGCCCACGACACATACGGCCTGCCGGTGACCGTCCTCCGCTCGAGCCTGATCCTCGCCCACCGCCACCACACCGGCCAGGTGAACGTCCCCGACCTGTTCACCCGCCTGCTCTTCAGCCTCGCTGTCACCGGCATCGCCCCGGTCTCCTTCTACCGCACCGACGCCCAGGGGCGCCGGCAGCGCGCCCACTTCGACGGCCTGCCCGTCGACTTCGTCGCCCAAGCCGTCAATACCCTCGCCGCGCGCGGCATCGACGGCTACCAGACGTACCACGTGGTCAACCCGCACGACGACGGCATCTCGCTGGACACCTGCGTCGACTGGCTGAGCGAGGCCGGCCGCACCCTCCACCGCATCGCCGACTACGACGACTGGTTCAGCCGATTCGAGCCCGCCCTGCGTGCCCTGCCGGAATTGCAGCGGCGCCGCTCCCTGCTGCCCCTGTTGCACGCATTCCGGCACCCCTCCGCACCAGCCTGTGGTTCGCTTGTCCCGTCCCATCGCTTCGAAAGGGCCGTCCGCGAGGCCAAAGTCGGTGGCGAGGCCATCCCGCACCTCTCCGCCGAGCTGATCACCAAATACCTGTCCGACCTGCGCGGGCTCGGCCTGCTGTGAGGCTCGGCGCGCAGGTTGGTGGCCCCGGTGCCCGGCGCCTCGTTCAGGCCGTGGAACCCGGCGATGGGGGAGCCGCGCATGCCCGGTGCTGCCGGTGCTGGCGGGGGCACTGAAAGCCGGGCGCGGCTCGTTCGGCGGGCGCCAGGTCGGTACGCAGAGTTATGGCCAACACCGTCTTCGGCACACCCGCCCACTTCGACCGTCTTGTCTGCCCGGAGTTACACAGGATTCAGCAGTGCTGACGTCGTCGCGTGACCCGGGCGGGCTCGGCCTTTCGCCGAGTCCGCCACGCCGGCTCCAAACCCGAGCCGGACTCGTGTCACGCCGTCAGCGCTGCAGTGTCAGCAGACCCGGTCGGTAGGGCAGGAGGCCGTAGTCGACGCCGTCGGAGTTGGGGCTGCGTCCCTGGTAGAGGAACTGCAGGTTGCAGGGATCGACGGTCATGGTCTGATCGGGGCTGGTGCGGATCAGTTCGCCATGGCTGATGTCGTTGGTCCAGGTGGCGCCACTGTTGGCCTTGCCGGCGAAGGGATTGTTCTCGGTCGCGGCCTGGGGAGTCCATGAGCCGTTCAGACTGGTCGCCGTGAACGAGCGGAAGTAGCGGCCCTGCGAGCCGATCGCCTCGACGATCATGAGGTAGCGGTTCTGGCCCTGCAGCTTGTAGACCTGCGGGGCTTCGAACAGGTTGTTCCGCGTATCGCTCATGATCACTGTCGAGGTCGTGCCGAAGCTGCCCGGGAAGTTCCCGATCGGCATACTGGCCCGGTAGATCTTGCCGTTGTCACCGGCGAAGAACAGGTACATGTTGGTTCCGTCACCGATGAGCGTCTGGTCGATGGGCCCTGTTCCGGAGTCGGAGATGCTTCCGGAGAAGAGCACCTGCTCCGATGACCAGCCGCTCGGGTTGGTGGGGTCGCTCGACGTCCGGTAGGAGAAGGCGGTCCTACCCCACTGGTAGGCGAGCACCCAGATGTTCTTCGGCGCGAAGTAGAAGAGCGTGGGCGCGACGGTGGAGGCTGACATCGTGTTCTGGCCGGCCGAGGCCAACTCCGACCAGTTGGTGAACAGGCCGAAGTTCATCGAACCCCATCTCGTCCCCGTGTCGTGCGTCGTCGCATAGACGAGTTGCCTGCCGTTGTAGGGGACGACGGTGAAGTCCTTGAGCGAGACCCACTCCGGCTTGGGCTGTGCCAGGGCTCCCGTTGATGTCCAGCGGTACGTCGACGGAGGAGCGCACGGGCCGGGGTTGCCGGCACCGACCTTGACGAGCTGCCACTGCTGGTTGGTGCCGCCCCAGTCGTCGTACTGGACGATGTTCGCGTTGTCGGCGGTGGAGGCGCCTTGTACCTCGAGGGCCTTGTTGCTGTGGCGCGAGATGAACCGTACGTAGCCATCCGAGCTGTCGGCCAGCCGCCACTGCTGGTTGGTGGCGTTCTGGTCGGCCCATTGGACGATCGGGCCCCCGTTCGCGGTGGACCAGTTGTGGACGTCCAGCACCTTGCCGGAGTGGCGGGACTTGATGCGGTAGTAGCCGCCTCCGGAGTCGACGAACTGCCACTGCTGCTGGTTCTGATCGTTCCTGGTCCACTGGGTGATGCGGGCGCCGTCGTTGGTCGCCAGGTTGTAGACGTCCAGGGCCTTGCCGCTGTTGCGGTTGACCAGCACATACGAGGCGTTGGGGTCTACGGTCGCCGCTCCGGCCGGCTGGGCGCCGAGGAAGGTAGCCACGAGCAGCAAGGGCGCGAGGACGGCGAGTAAGCGTCTTGGGCGGGCCGGGGACGGTTGGCGGAACCACATCAGAGGGCCTCCTTTGGGGGCGGGGGTGAGGTGACCCGATGAACCGCGGAGCGGACGTGCCGAGGGGCAGGGGCATTCTCGAATGTTTCGGAAAATTCTCCGGATGCTTCGACGCCACAAGCTAGGAACGCGGGGCTCTCTGGTCAAGGCCTGTCGCCGATCTGTCCACAAAACAGCGCATGCCCTCTGGGCCTGACAAGCTGTTGCGCCGACCGCTACCACTCGGGGAATGTGCGGATGCGGCTCGTCAGTGCAGGGCGGCATCCGCTGACGGCGACAAGCCGAGGGTTCGCCTTCCGTCTCGCCGGGAGTTCGAAATATTTCGGGTGAGTAGCCGAAACTTCTTCTGTGAGGAGTATTGACGATCCATCGTCAATACCTCAATCATCCCTGTCTGAGAAACGGACCATCGTTCGAGTTTTCGAACCACGTCAGCCCTGAAATCTGTGCTGCGCGGCAGAGACACGCACAGCTGCACGACAGATCCGCGCACCGAAGCACCCGCGCCACCCGTTTCGTTCCGGTGAGGTTCGCACCCGCGCATCCTGGCTCTTCACGCAGTTGGAGAGGTACGCGAAGCCGCGTGGCGGTCCCCCGGCTGAGCCGCGATGGAGTACCCGCATGCCTGTGAAACACCGCCGCCGTCCGCCGTACGTCACCCGATTGCCGACCGGGTGCCGTCCCCGTTTGAGATCGTCCCGGGCACGTGACCGCGGTGTCCGGTGACTCCGTGCCGTCCGGGTTCCGCCCCGCCGCACCCGTCCGCCGAGTGGGAGCGGACGACGCGTTTCCCCTGCGCTTCAGTCCTGGCGCGATGTCTACCCTGGAGGTACAGCCATGGGCTCATATGTCCTTCCCGGACCGGTTATCCGCCGGAAGATCCGCGGTCTGCTGCTGGCGCTGGTCGTCGGCGTCCTGGGTGTGGCCGCCGCACTGGTCGCGCCGCCGACCGCACAGGCCGCCGAGAGTACGCTCGGCGCCGCGGCGGCGCAGAGTGGCCGCTACTTCGGCACCGCCATCGCCTCGGGCCGGCTGGGCGACTCGGCGTACACGACGATCGCGGGCCGTGAGTTCAACTCGGTGACGGCCGAGAACGAGATGAAGATCGACGCCACCGAACCGCAGCGGGGCCAGTTCAACTTCGGAGCCGGTGACCGCGTCTACAACTGGGCGGTGCAGAACGGCAAGCAGGTGCGCGGCCATACCCTGGCCTGGCACTCCCAGCAGCCCGGCTGGATGCAGAGCCTCAGCGGCAGCACGCTGCGCCAGGCGATGATCGAGCACATCAACGGCGTGATGGCCCACTACAAGGGCAAGATCGCGCAGTGGGACGTCGTGAACGAGGCCTTCGCCGACGGCAGCTCGGGAGCCCGGCGCGACTCCAACCTGCAGCGCACCGGCAACGACTGGATCGAGGTCGCCTTCCGCACCGCGCGCGCCGCCGACCCGGCCGCCAAGCTCTGCTACAACGACTACAACATCGAGAACTGGACCTGGGCCAAAACCCAGGGCGTGTACGCCATGGTCCGGGACTTCAAGCAGCGTGGCGTGCCGATCGACTGTGTCGGTTTCCAGTCGCACTTCAACAACGACAGCCCGTACAACAGCAACTTCCGCACCACCCTGCAGAGCTTCGCGGCCCTCGGCGTCGACGTGGCCATCACCGAACTCGACATCCAGGGCGCCTCGGCCACGACCTACGCCAACGTGACCAACGACTGCCTGGCCGTCCCGCGCTGCCTCGGCATCACCGTCTGGGGTGTGCGCGACACCGACTCCTGGCGAGCGGAGCAGACGCCGCTGCTGTTCAACGGCAACGGCAGCAAGAAGCCCGCCTACACCGCCGTCCTCAACGCACTCAACGGCGGCACCTCCACGCCCCCTTCGGGTTCCGGACAGATCAAGGGCGTCGGGTCCGGCCGCTGCCTGGACGTGCCCGGCGCCAGCACCACCGACGGCACCCAGCTCCAGCTGTGGGACTGCCACAACGGCACCAACCAGCAGTGGACGTACACCGCCGCCGGCGAGCTCAGGGTCTACGGCAACAAGTGCCTGGACGCGGCCGGCACCGGCAACGGCACCAAAGTCCAGATCTACAGCTGCTGGGGCGGCGACAACCAGAAGTGGCGCCTCAACTCCGACGGATCCATCGTCGGCGTCCAGTCCGGTCTCTGCCTCGACGCCGTCGCGGGCGGTACCGCCAGCGGCACCCTGATCCAGCTCTACTCCTGCTCGAACGGCAGCAACCAACGCTGGACCCGCACCTGAGGGGACCTGCCACAAACGAAAGGGTGAATCGATGAAGACCTACGGTGGGGTTTCTTTCGCCCCTCCACGATTACATCGCTGGTGGTCCCGGGTCGCCGCGCTGGTGGCGCTGAGCCTCGCGATCGGCATGCTCGCCGCGGTGAATCCGGCGTCCGCCGAGGCGGCGGGCGTGGACACCAACGCCTGGTACGTCCTGGTCAATCGCAACAGTGACAAGGCGCTGGACGTCTCCGGCGCCTCCACCGCCGACGGTGCGCGGGTCAGCCAGTGGACACGCAACGATGGAGCCAACCAGCAGTGGCAGTTCGTTGACTCCGGCGACGGCTTCTACCGCCTCAAGGCCCGGCATTCGGGCAAGGTCCTCGACGTGGCCGGCTCCTCGACCGCAGACGGTGCCGCGGTCCAGCAGTGGGCCGACCACAACGGGGCCAACCAGCAGTTCCGCCTGGCCGACTCCGACGCGGGCCACGTCCGGTTGATCAACCGGACCAGCAGCAAGGCGGTGGAGGTGCAGGGGGCCTCCACCGCCGATGGCGGCAACGTCGTCCAGTACACCGACTGGGGCGGCGCCAACCAGCAATGGCAGATGATCAAGCTGTCGTCCGGTGGAGGCGGCGGCGGATGCGGCAGCGCCCCGACTCTGGCGAGCGGGACGCACACGATCCAGAGCGGCGGCAAGAGCCGCAGCTTCATCCTCAGGGTTCCCGCCAACTACGACAACAGCCACCGCTACCGGCTGATCTTCGCGTTCCACTGGCGGGGCGGAACCGCCGGCGACGTCGCCTCGGGCGGCACGAGCGGGACCGCCTGGTCCTACTACGGCCAACAGGAACAGTCGAACAACAGCGCGATCCTCGTCGCCCCCCAGGGCCTCGGCAACGGCTGGGCCAATTCGGGTGGTGAGGACGTCACCTTCGTCGACGACATGATCCGGCGCATCGAGGGCGGCCTCTGTGTCAACCCAGCACAGCGTTTCGCCACGGGATTCAGCTGGGGCGGCGGTATGAGCTACGCACTCGCATGCAGCCGGGCGGACGTCTTCAGGGCCGTCGCGGTCATGTCCGGTGCTGAGATCAGCGGGTGCGGTGGCGGCACCCAGCCCATCGCCTACTTCGGAATCCACGGCGTCAGCGACTCCGTCCTCAACATCGCGCAAGGACGGTCCCTGCGCGACAGATTCGTCCGCAACAACGGCTGCGCCTCCCAGAGCCCGCGCGAGCCCGCGCCGGGCAGCCGAACGCACATCACCACCACCTACTCGGGCTGCCGTGCCGGATACCCGGTCCAATGGGCCGCGTTCGACGGAGGCCACATACCCGGTCCGGTCGACGGCTCCAGTGGCGAAAGCGGCGTCACCACCTGGACCAAAGCAGAGATCTGGAGGTTCTTCGCACAGTTCCAGTGACGCGCCCGCCAGGCGAGTTCTCCTGTCATCGCCAAGAGCAGCCGCCACCGTCGCCCTCGTTCAGTAAATGGGCGGCGGTGGCGGCCTGCGAGGCCGTGAACTCGGACACAGTGCCCTCACGCCCGCCCCTGAACAGACGTGCGCTTCATCGCCGAGCCTCGACACTCTGGCATCCGGAGTGGGCGGAGGGCGTCAAAGATCCTGTTCGTGGAGGCCTGGGAGGTCGTATGCCCCTGGCCAAGGTGCGCACGTGGACCGGCCACGTGTCGGGTGGAGCCAGGGGGCCTTGACGGCGCGCACCATGCCCCCTTGCTCCACCAGCTGCGATCGATCGCAGGTCAGCCCACTAGGGTCGGGCCATGACGACATCCCCTGCCAGCAGTGCATTCGATTCACTCCGCCTCGACGCCGTGCGCGACCAGGAGGCGTTGCGCCGGGCCTACGAGTTGCCCAAGGACGCGGCTTTGCGCAAGCAGATGCCCGAACTCACCGATCAGACCCGACGGCTGATCGGCTGCTCATCGCTGGTGCTGGTCGCCAGCGCGGACGCCGAGGGCAACTGTGACGTGTCCCCGCGCGGTGGCCCCGCCGGGTTCGTCTCTGTCCTGGACGCACGAACGGTGGCGATACCGGACGCGACCGGCAACAAACGCCTGGACACCCTGCAGAACGTCATTGCCACCGGACGGGCCGGACTACTGTTCGTCATCCCGGGCCGCACCACGACGCTCAGGGTGAACGGCCGCGCCTGCGTCTCCACCCGTCCGGAGCTGCTGTCGCAGCTGACCGCCGTGGGCAAGCCGCCGGCCAGTGCGCTGGTGGTGGGGATCGAGGAGGTCTACCCGCACTGCCCCAAGTCACTTATGCGCAGCGGGGCCTGGAAGCCGGAGCAGTGGCTCCCGACTGATGCGCAGCCGACCTCGGCTGAGGTGACACTGGCTCAGCTGCGGATGCCGGAGTTGACGATCGCTGACATTGAGCAGGCAGAGGCGGACTCGCTGAAGTACAGGTACGCGTAAGAGTCCTTCTTGCGGTTGCTGAAACCGATGACCGGCCGCAACCGGCATGTGAACACACCCCAAGATCGACTGTGGGTCAGCTGCTTGCCTTGTGCCTGGGCGGGGGTCGTGGACACGGCGGTAGTTAGCCCATCGCCGGCTGCGGCCGGGTCGGCCGCCCGGACCGACTGCTGGACAACGGCGCCGCGACCTCGCCGGCTCGGCACCGTGAGTATCAGCGTCAGGGTGAGACCGATCATGGCCAGGACCGTCAGCCCGAGACCAACTCAAAGCATGGCCCAGACCAGCCCGGACTCCGTGAGCACGTCGATCACCAAAGTCGGCAGCAGGAGGGAGGAGGCGATCCACAGCGGGATCAAGACGCCCCCGCCGAGCGCGAAACTGAGCTCCCGGACTCGGCTTGGTACGAACGCCAGCCGCCCAGCCTCTGTCCTCGCCGACACAACTCCCGCCACTGGGTCCGTGTTGCGTATGGCCATGGCCCAAATGTAGATACGAGCAGGGATGTTCGTAAGAGGCTGGCGCGGCACGGCAGTTCCACGCCAGCGAGGGACCCTTTCCGACCTCCCGCGACAGGCTGTTGAACGGATCACCGAGCCAGACGGGCCGGAGACCGGGGCCAAGACGGCCTCACACCTCGGAGAGCGTCCGGTTGGGTCGAAGCTTGGCCATCACAGTGTCGAAGTCGATCTGGAGTCCTCCGGCCTCGCCGAGCCAGCCGTTGGCGCGAGCTGGTGGTGGTCAGGGTTTGGTGGCCGAGGATGCGTGCGGCGATGCGGACGGGTACAGGTCCCGGTGGGATACATAAAGGATTCATATAAAACTGCTATGCTTCACGTATGAGTCGCCGAGACGCCGCGCACGGCGCTTCCGATGCCATCGGGTCAGCTCTCTACGGTCTGGCCACCAGGGCCGTGAGACGCCTTCCCCGCGACATGAGCCTGACGTCCGCTGCCACCTTGGCCACCCTGGACAAGACCGGCCCGCGACGGATCACCGATCTGGCGGTGGCCGAGGGCGTCACCCAGCCCGCGATGACCGTTCTGGTCCGGGTGATGGAGGAATCCGGGTTCGTCGAGCGGAAGGGCGATCCCTCCGACAAGCGGGTCACGCTGGTGTGCCTGACCGAGGCCGGCGCGTCGTACGTCCGGGCGCGACGCCAGGCGGGCGTCGACGCGTACGCGCGGTTGATCGATGAACTCACCGTTGACGAGGTCGAGGCCTTGGCCGCAGCCCTTCCGGCGCTGCTGCATCTGGCAGAACTCGAAAGCCGCGCCCGAGAGGAGTCGGACCGGTGACCGCCGGCCAGGATCATGACCGGCCCATGAGCACTGCCCTGAAACGCTCCGAGGCGCGTCTGCTGGTCCCCGTCCTAGTGTTCATCGCCCTGGTCGTGGCGGCGGTCGCCAGCCTCGGGACGCCGCTCATCACCAGCGTGGCGACCACGTTCCACGTCTCCCTCGACAGCGCGCAGTGGACGCTGACCAGCGCCCTGCTCAGCGGCGCCGTCGCCACACCCGTCCTCGGCCGGCTCGGAGCCGGTCCGCACCGGCGGGCCGCGATTCTCGCCACGCTGGCGATCGTCGTCGTCGGCGGCGCGCTCACCGTGCTGCCGTTGCCGTTCGCCTGGCTGCTCGCGGGCAGAGCGGCCCAAGGCGCTGGACTCGGTCTCACGGCGCTGATGATGGGCGTGGCCCGCGACCATCTCCCCGAGGAGCGCAGCGCGGCCACGATCGCCCTGATCTCAGTGGTCTCCATCATCGGAGCCGGCGTCGGCTACCCGCTGGCCGCGCTGCTCGCCGAGTTCGGCGGACTGCGGGCCGCCTACGGCCTCGGCCTGCTCGTCACCGCCATCGCCTTCGCGACCGCCTGGCGCTCCATACCCGCAGCTCCCGAAGGCCGCTCCGCTCACGTGAACGTGGCCGGCGCACTCG
This sequence comes from Streptomyces sp. NPDC031670, assembly GCF_055580545.1. Taxonomy (NCBI): domain Bacteria; kingdom Bacillati; phylum Actinomycetota; class Actinomycetes; order Kitasatosporales; family Streptomycetaceae; genus Streptomyces; species Streptomyces sp. NPDC031670. The sequence goes on from NZ_JBVILC010000025.1 coordinate 19,718, forward strand.
TCCTGGCAGGTGGACTGTTCCTCGTCCTGTTCCTGGCCGGCCAGAGGGGCCTGTGGAGCCGACACCTCGCCGTGGCGGTGCCCCTCGCCGTCGCCGCCGTACTCCTGCTCTGCGCCTGGACCGCCTCCGAGCTGCGCAGCAAGGCGCCCCTGGTTGACGTCCGGGCGGTACGGCACCCGGCGGTCGCCGGAGCGAACATCGCCATGTTCGTCGGCGGGAGTGGCATGTACCTCCTGCTCACCCTCATCACGCGGTACGCGCAGACGCCACACAGCGCCGGCTACGGCTTCGGGCTGACCACCTTCGTCGCCGGGCTGGTCCTCGTCCCGTTCTCCGGGCTGGGGTTCGTCGCGGGCAAGCTCACGCCCTGGGTTCGGAGGCGGATCGACGGCCCCTTGCTCCTGGCCGGCAGCGCCGCCACCGTCGGCGGCGGGTTCGTCCTGTTCGCCACCGCCCGGTCCAACCTGGCCGAACTGCTCGCGGCTATGGGCGTGCTGGGCTTCGGCGTCGGCAGCTTCTCGGCCGCCATGCCCGGTGTCATCCTGGCCGTCACGCCCAAGAGCGAGACGTCGAGCGCGATGAGCTTCAACTACGTCGTCCGCAGCGTCGGGTACTCCCTGGGCAGCGCCATCGGCGGTCTGGTCCTGGCCGCAGGCACCGACACGGGCCGCCTCTTCCCGAACGACGACGCCTACACGACAGCAGCGCTGGTCGGCGTCGCCGCGATGGCGATCACAACGATGGCCAGCCTCGCTCTCGCGCGCCGACGCTCACCCGAGACCAATCCGATCACTGCCCCAGTCGCTGGGCCGGGCCTGGGCCGATCGAGTCGAACGGGAAGCTGAGGACCCAGTGGATCCGGGACACCATCCAGGCGTGGTCAGAAGTGCCCTGGGACGAGCTCGACCTTGACGCGGACGAGGACCCCCGCCAGCTCTTCGGACTCAAGGAGTTGAGCTTCGGCACCCGCAACGGTCTGTGGCCGATCGCGAGCACCGACCGAGGAGAGACGATCTTTCTTGACGCAGCCGCCGATGCCACCAGGCTCTTGGTCAACTATGACGAAACCTGGGCAGAGCACCGCATGAGCTTCACCGAATGGCTCTATCGCTACCTGATCGGCGAAGACATGACCGGCCCCAACAGCTCAGCCTTCTACCCAGGCCCTGTGAAACTGCAGCACCTCCCGATGTCTGCCGACGAACGTCCCGCGCCTTGGTACGGCCCAGACCGAGGCATGTGAGGCGCTGGCACCCACTGGCAGGGGGCGGCCCCAAACGAGATGACCTCTGATGAACACCTGGAGTGATGACCATGAAGGGGACGGCCGATACTCCCTGCGCCGGTGTGTGGACCGGCCGGCAGGTGGAGGCTGCGTCGCCCGGCGGCGGCGGACGAGGGGGCTGATTATTCGCCCGTCCACCGGTTGCGGTCATGCTCTAATCGCCGGAGGGCGAAGATCGAATCAGTTGATACGGCGTTGGCTGAACGGTTGGACCGTGACTCGTTTCCCTGCCCGGGGCTGAGCCGGTCGGGCCTGCCGGGGGACGGCCTACGGTCCAGGTGCGGCCAACCCGGCCGCGATGTCGAGGTGTTCGCGCTCCGCGCAGACGAGGAGCCCGAGTCCTTGGCAGGGCTTGCGGCGGCCGTCGCCGCCGCGGGGCAGACCACCTGGCTCACGGTACCTAGCGCGCGGCACCATCGCCGTGGCGATGCGATCGCCATCGCATCGAGACGGCTGCGGCGCACCGCCGTCGAGGCTTGGGCCGCGCCACGATGAGCGCTCTGGCGCAGGCCGCCGTGGCGCAGGGTGCCCGGACTGGTCTTCTCATCGCCAGTGAGGAAGGCCAGCGCCTCTACTCCTGCCTCGGCTGGCGCCATGAAGCCGACGTCCTGATCTCCCGGAGGCCAGTCGGGACCTGAGTGCGCCGTACCGGGGCCGGCGCTGTCGTACGGGGGCAACGCGGCGAACCAGGACAGGCCGGCCGGTTCCAGGATGGGTTCCCGGCTCCGCCAGGCTGGGAAACAGGTTCGTCCGGTGCCGGCTGCTGCGGGGGTGCGCCTGTCAGCGCGACAGGTTCTGCGAGGCTTGTGGGGCGCCTGGCCGCTCCCCGCGACGGAGGCGGCTGTGACAGTAGGCAGGACGGTGGCGCGGCTTCAGTTGCTGCAGCACCCCGGTGTGGGGGAATGGTCTGTGCGGGTGCGCGGGCCATGCCCGGGCGCGTGTTGTTCGTGGCATCGCGTGAAGCTGACCCCTCGGTGATGCTGCCCGCGCTGTCAGGAGACACCGGTGGAACACCAGCCGTGACCGCTTTCCGGAGCGCCCGTCGAGGTGCTAAGGCAGATGCTGCGGTGCGGCTGGGCCGGAGACCCCCGCTGCCGAGCCCGCGGCGCACTTCTCTGCAGTGACAGACGTACGGCTGGGAGCGTCACCGCCTGTGCGGAGACCTCCCCACCGTGGCCAGGTGAAGGCTTCCGGACCGATCGCCCTATTTATGAGTTTATGCCCACTTTACGGGTAGGTGGAAGTCAACCACTCCTTCTCTGGAGGCCATCATGACGTCAACCCACCGCACGCCCATCGAGGAGCACCCTGACCTGATGGAGCTGCGCGCCCGGCACGACCGCGCGGCCGCCACCCCGCGTGCTCAGATGGTCGAGGCCCTGGCCCTGCTCACCGGCCTCTTCCTCGCCGCTTCCCCGTGGATTGTCGGCTTCAACGGCTTCACCACCCTCGCCGTCACCAACCTCATCGCAGGTATCGCCTACATGCTTCTCCTGGGAGGGCTGGGCAACTCCTACGAGCGCACCCATTCCATGGCCTGGGCGGCGGCCGGCATAGGCATCTGGACCTGCGTGGCCCCATGGGTCGTCGCGGGCGACGTGGCCCATACCCGCTCGATCACCAGCAACCTCATCACCGGCGCCCTCGCAACCCTCCTCGCCCTCGCTGCCGCGTCCGCCGCCCGCGACAACACCAGCCGCCGCGGTTCCGCCACACACCGCCCCATGTCCGGGACCTGACAGGGGCCGGAAATCAGCACGCCCCCGTTGCCGAGCCCCGGCCTGGCCGGGGGCGGCAGTCCTACGGGCCCGTGCTGCCGTCGCGTGCGGGGTGGACGCGCGGCCCCCGCATCAGGGCCGCCACCCATGACTGTGGCTGCGTGCGTCGTGGACCCGGGGTGAAAGGGGGGGGCAGAGCGGCGCAGCCCCGTGGCTCCACACCCTGGACAACATCCCGATCCTCACCGGCAGTCCGAGCAACGGTTCGTGAACCGCTTCCGACCGTATGTCTGCACCGGCTCCGGGCGGCCTTGCTCGTACGAGCTCGTAACATGCTCATGATCGTGTCTTTTTGAAGCGTGCCCTGTAGAAGCGGCCAACGCTCCGATCATCAGCCCCACCGCGGGCGCGGCCGTATGCGTCAGCCACGGCCGATCCGTCTGCCCCTGAGCTGTTTGTCCGCGCTGCCGGGCGGCTGCATCGGGGCATGCGGTGACCCTTGAGGCACTCGCCACTCCATCCCGACAGAGTGAACCCGTCCTGCCATCCGTGCATGAAGCCGCCATCCGGATCCTGGACGCGTGGTCGGACACGATCGAGACCCGGGGCATCTCTGAGGTGATCGACAGCCACGACGTTCTGATCGTGCACGTCGACCAGCGGGGTCTCTTGGGTGGGGACCGGCGGGAGGCCAATGTCTTGGCCGGCAGCTTTGACGGAGAACAGAACCGGCTCGTTGTGCATGGGCTGACCTGACGAATCTTTCGGAGCCTCGCTCAGCGCCGGGGGCAGATGAGGATGGCAGCAAGGTGGAGTGCGGCCCGGTAGGCGATGGCGAGCTTGTCCGTCCGCGTGGCGAGGCCGCGCCACTGCTTGAGGCGGGCGATGCACCGCTCGAAGAGGTTGCGGTCCTTGTATGTCTCGGCGTCGAAGGCGGGCGGCCGGCCTCCGGCGCGGCCTCGCCGCAGACGGTGGCCGATCTGGTCGGCGGGCTGCGGGATGACCGCACGGATGCCGCGTCGACGCAGGTGCCCGCGGATCGCGCGGGAGGAGTAGGCGCGGTCCGCGAGGACGACCGCGGGGCGGGTCCTTGGCCTGCCGAGTCCCCTTCGAGGGATCCGTATTCCGGCCATGACAGCCTCGAAGGCCGGCGTGTCGCCAGCCTGACCCGGCGGTGACATGGATGGACACAGGCCGTGCTCGGCCGTCATTTCGCGGATCGCTGGTGAGAGGCCACCGTCCACCGGTGTGCCACTCCTGCTCCGCCCGGCGTACCAGGGTTCTACCCGACTTTGGGACTGCAGCGCATGCCGATGTAGACGCAGCCCGTGCCATCGGGCAGTGCGGAGAAGATCACTGGCAGGTAGTCCTCGCTGAACGCCGCGCCCACCCCGGTGCCGGCGGAGACCGTCTCCGTCACCGGCAGCAGATCGATCTGCAGGGGTTCGGAGAAGTCCGCCATGCCGTCGACGAATTCGTACAGCACGCGGCCCGCGCCGTCCCGCTCGGTCACGGTGATGACCACGCCCTCACGTCGGTAGGTGCCGACCAGCGGTGCGAAATCGACCGTGGGCGGCTGCGCCGGTGGAGCGAAGGGCTCCGGCGTGGTCACCCCGGCGAGTTCGGCGAGCAGTTCGCGGTAGAGCGCCGCGTACACCTCCCGTGCGCCACCGCCGTTGGTGAGCAGCGCGACCGCGACGCCGGCTGAGGGCACCACGCGCAGGTACCCGCACTGCCCGATGGACGTGCCGTCGTGCCCGTAGCCCGGAATGCCGTTCCAGTCGTACAGGGTCCAGCCCAGGCCCCAGCCGTCCGAGCTGACCGTCCACTTGTCCGGGCAGTCCACCACCCGGCGCTGCATCAGTGCGGCCGTCTCCCCAGAGAGCACGCGCGTGCCGTCCTCGGCCACACCGCGGGCCAGGTGCATCCGCGCGAGGCGGGCGAGGTCTCCCGCAGTGGCGATGACCCTGCCGTAGGGGCCCGCCGAGCGCGGCGTCATGTCCCATTGAGGTGCCGGCTCCGGGTCGTGGCCCGGTTCGCCCAGGTGTCCCATCGCCGCGCGGAACCGCAGCGCCTCCTCAGGCAGCGTCATGGTGTGCGCGAGTCCGAGCGGGGTCAGACGCAGGTCCTTCAGCGCCTGGTCCCACACCTTACCGGTCACCACCTCGATAATCCGGCCGAGCACGTTGTTGCCGACGCTGCTGTAGGAGATCGCGGCACCGGGCGGGCAATCGAGCGCCACGCCCTTCGCGGCCTCGACGTACTTGGCGAGGCAGTCGTCGCCGCGCCCGCTGTCGTAGGTGAAGTCGCAGGTCAGACCGCCGGTGTGGCTGAGTAGCCGACGTGTCGTGATGGCCCTGGTCGCGTCCGCGACCGCGTCGGCGACGGAGAACTCCGGCAGTACGTCGACGACCGGTGCATCCAGGTCGATTGCGCCCGATTCGGCGAGCTGCATGATCAGGGTGGCGGTGTAGACCTTGGCTATCGAGCCCATCTGGAAGACCGATCCGGTCGTCACCGCCACGCCCGTTCCACGATGCAACACGCCGCTGGCCAGTTCGTGGATGTTCCCGTCGACGCGGCATGGAGGACGTGGTCGCGGTCGAAGCTTCGTGGTCTCGCCATACACAAATGCCCAGCAGCGAGCCCAGCACCGCGATGCCCAGCGCCCCGCCCAGCTCCGCCGATGGACACGATTCTGATGTCCGGCTCGGCGGCCTCGGCCAGTCCGTACGCGGCGGCCTGCTGCGGGGGCGGAGGAGTACGAACGAGGCCCTGCCGTACATGGCTCGCTTGATGGTTTTAACCCTATTTACGTGGCCTTCGACGGCTCCGGAGCTCCAGGGCAGGGTGAGTCCGGCGGTGACCGCGTCGAGGTCCTGCCGGAGGAAGCCGGCGAAGCCCTTCATGGGCTTCGGTGCGTGCTGCTCGGCCTGTCGGATCCATTCCAGCAGAAGGTATGCACGCTGGCGGCGGACCAGGTCTGCGAAGGCGCGGGCGAGGTCGCAGGCCCGGGTGATGTCTGGGCAGGTGAGTCGGGCCTGACGTAGGCGTTCGTTCTGGCTGTCAGTGAGGGTATCGCGGGGGCGCATGATCCAGGAGGTGATCTTGCGAGAGCTGGGGATGTCGGCCCGGACAGGTTCGGCGGTGCCCGCGCGGAGGGCGGCGAGGTGTTTGCGGACGACCTGGCGGCTGCCGCGGTAGCCGCGGGTCTGAATCTCAAGGAATAGCCGGGTGCCGCTGACCTGGCCTTGAGCTTCGGTGAAGCGGACGTTGAGGTATGCCTTGAACGGCTCCAGGACGCCGTTGGGGTGGCGTTCGCGGGCGGATGCCAGCATCTGGTCGAGGTCTGTGTCGCGGAAGCGGCAGACGGTCTTCCGGTCGAGGTTCAGGCGTCGGGCGTTAGCGCTGATCGTCCAGCGTTTCTCCAGCAGTCGGTGGATGTCTTCGTAGCGGTGGCGGGTGCGTTCGATGATCTGGGTGCGGGGCAGTTCCGCGGGCGGTTACAGCATCGGGGTTACCTCAGGCACTTCGGCTACTTCGCTCGCCCTCTCCTCCTCGGCGCGTTTGCGCAGACAGTCGCGGTGCTGGTGGCATGTCTTCTCCACCGCGACGGACAGGTTCTGCAACAGGCGCCAGCGACCAGCGACCAGCGACTTCGAGGGCGTTGGGGGCGGCTTCCCGCTGCCTGACGGAAGCCGAGCTGGCTCGTCTGCCGTGGCGGGGCGGTCAGTTTGTCGGTGCGAACGTGGTGAGGACGGCGGCAAGGGCGGCTGGGGCTTCCAGCGGGATCAGGTGACCTGTGCGGGGGAGCACTGCGAAGTCGGCTTGGAAGAGGTAGGGCAGCAGGTGCTCGCGGAGTACGCCGACAGGCTCCACCTGGTCGTGTTCCCCGGCGACGACGAGAGCCGGCACGTCGACCATGCGCGTGTATTCGGTGATGTCCTGCGCGATGCCTCGTAGCGGCCATTCGGTCCTGGCGGCTGCGGCGACGGTACGTGAATCGGTCACAATCCGCGCTTTGACCCAAGCGGGCAGCTCGGTCGCGGTGAGGATGTGATCCCTCGCCCCGGCCACGGACTCCTCGGAGTCGTAGGCGTGCGACAGGGTCTCCTGGTACTCGGGAGTGACGTGTGCTGCGGGCTCTGCCGGACCGGACCCGACGAGAACGATGCCCTGCAAGCCGGAGGGTCGCGTGGCCGCGACCAGCTGTGCGACCTTGCCCCCCATCGAATGCCCCACAAGGACGTAGTCGGTGACCGCCGCGTCCGCGAGCACGGCGAGTGTGTCCTCGGCGAGCTGACCGAGCGTATAGGGGCCCGGCAGAGCACGCGACCGGCCCCATCCACGGAAGTCGACCGTGAGCACATCACGGCCCGCCAGACGGTCGACGACGAGGTCCCAGGTGCGGGCAGAGCCGCCCCAATAGTGCAGGAATACCAGAGTGGGCCCGGTCCCCAGCCGATGGTCGTAAGTGGGCAGAAGTAGTGTCTGCTGCGTCTTGTTCACGTTTGTTCTTCCGATCGAGATTCCAGGCGGTTCGCCCTGTCCGACCATTGGAACTTCCGCCCGGAAACGGGGCATCAGTGTGACTGGTCATCCACTGGTGGAAACTGGACACGTGCACCTGATCCGGCAGATGACCTACCAGCCCGCAGGACGTGCCGCCTCGGTCGAGACGATGACGTTCGCTCATCTGCGAGAGCTGAACGACGGCGGCAGCCAGCGCGCCGACTTCCATGTCCTTGCCGTCATCGACACCGGGCCCGGATCGGTCACGGTCGATTTCCGTCTCCACCGGCTCCGAGAACGCGCCGCAATATGGATTCCACCCGGCGCGGTACACCGCTGGGACGACATCACCGAAGTGACAGGGCACGTCGTGCTGTTCATACCGGCCGCGCCGGTCACCGACGCCACCCGCGAACTCGTGGCCTTTCCGGACCTGGCCGCGTACTGGCCCATCCCCGACGCCGACTGGCCCTACGTCGACACGGCGCGCCATCATCTACTCCTCGAAACATCCGCCCCACCCAGCGTCTCCTCGACGCAGCTGCCCGGCATCCTGCTCTCCGCACTCATCGCCCGGCTCCACCCACCGCACGCCGATATACCGCTCACCCACCCGGTGTTCCGGTCGTTTCGCTCCAGCGTCGAAGCGAACTTCCGGCAACACCACGACGCCGGCTACTACGCCCGCGCGCTGGGGTACGCGCCCCGCACCCTCTCCCGGGCGGTGCAGCAGGCCACCGGCCGCACTGCAAAGGCGTACCTCGTCGACCGGATCATCCTGGAGGCCAAACGCCTCCTCACACACGACCGCCTCACCGCCGCTCGCTGCGCCACCACGCTCGGCTTCCCCGACGCGTCGAACTTCTCTGTCTTCTTCCGCAAGGCGACAGGTGTGCCTCCGGGGGCATGGCAGGCGGCGCTGCCCCCTGAGTAGGAGATGCACTCGAGAACAGTGAGAGCCACCAGCACACGAAGTGGACCAGAGCCCCATTCCTATGGACGAAACCACCTGTGCCCCGGCATCTGCCGGAACAGCTGCGGGCGGAGGTCCGGAAGGGGGGAAGCGTCACGCCCAGAGCCAACAGCTGCTGAGGAAGACTCCGAAGAGCCCGTGCCTGCCTCAGCAGCTGGAACAGCTGGTGCTGGTGGCTGGTGTCCGGGGTGCTTTCAGCTGGTGGGGTTCGCCCTCTGTGGGAGCACATCGCGGTGAGCAGTACCGCAGCGGGCAGGGCGGAGCCTCCAGGGTGGGAAAGGTGGCGCGGTGCCGCAGGCCGGGCAGCCATCGGCTTGCTTCTGCCGACGGCGTGCCTCATCTCGCGCGACCTGTCTCAGCCGCACCCCTTCGCGGCCGATGGCATGGCGCGTGGCCAGAGCTTCGGCTTCGTCCCAGATGGTCTCCTCGATGTCGTCCTCGTCCTCGACGAGTGTGCGCAGCAGGGCGTCGACGACGGTCGTGCTGCTGCCTTGGGCGACTGCGGCTTTGACGGGTTGGTCATGCCTTCCCGCCCACGATGGGCCCGACGAATCGCTGTGTCACAGCACCCGCGTAAACCTCGCCTACACCGACCGGGACATCGCCGATCACCGCATGCGACTGCTCGTCCTGGAAACCGAGGCTCGTGACCCGATGACTCCACGTCCGCGCCGGGACCGAGCTGCCGCGAAGGCGGCGCAGATCTGCGCGGTGATCGAGCTGCACGAGGCGTCACGCCCGGGAGTCACGCACGGGAAGGAGGTCGGGTCGCATGATGCGAAGGAGCCGGGTTCGCCCTGATGGGCGCGCCTCGGCGCCGTGTGCGTGGGAGGTGGTGCACACTGCTGGCATGCCCGAGGACGAGGCGCAGCACACCCCTCCGGACTCACTGCTCCAGGTGATCGATAACCTCGCGCGGTTCCACCGAGAGCATGAGAAGTACTACTCACAGGCCCCACTGCGGCAGGCCGCAGAGCTCCAGGCGCGATCTCGGGCGCTGAAGTCGCTGGCCGATAGGTGGAGCGACGTCGAAGCCGGTGAACAGACGTCGGCGATCGCGTTCGCCGGCACGGAGGACCTGAATGCTCCAGGTCTTGTGGCGGAGTCGGGCATCCTCTTCATGGAAGGGGAGGACGAGCCCGCAGAACTGCGGAGGCTGAAGAGGGAAGTCGGCGTGCTTGCCGAAGACACCGAGCAGGGTGGTGCCTGGCTGGCCCAGGCGATGGAGCAGGCGTGGGAGATCGCGGGAAGCCTGGTCGCCTACCCGGCGCTTGCCGACCTGTTGGGGGAACGGCACCGGATCATCGCCAATGACTGGCAGTCGGCGGGTCTGCAGGCTCTGGTTGCGCGGTTGCTGCGCCGCGCTCTCGACCTGCTGGCCCGGATCGACTTCTCTCCGGCGGCGCTCCGGGCCGACCTGCGAGGCGAGCGGAAGGCTCCTTCCTACCTCTATTCGGCTTCTGAGCTGTTCGACCGGGCAGCCGACCTGATGGCGGAGTCAGCGACGCTTGTGCATGAGAACGAGAGGCGCTGGCGCACGTTCCGTACCCGGGTTCGCGAACTGCAATCCGAATAGGCCGGCGGCCACGGGAGTGTTCCCACCGTAAGAGATGATCATCATGAAACCGCCGCCGGCTCGCAGCGCCATACAGGTCGGCGATCTGGTACTGCAGCCCCATCAGTGGCTGGGAGTCAGGACGGTCGGTGGGCCGGCCGTGGCGCCGCCGTCCAGGATGAATTCCGTCCCGGTGGAATAGGTGGCGTCGGCGGCGATGAAGAGCACCATGCGGGCGACCTCTTCGGGCTCACCGAACCGAGGTAGGGGCTGCGCGGCCGTGAAGGAGTCGTCGAAGTCGGCTGTCATCGCGGTGCGCACCGCACCGGGATGGACCGAGCAGACCCGGATTCCGTCCGGGGCCAGTTCCAGTGCCGCGGCCTTGGTCAGGCCGCGCAGTCCCCACTTGCTGGCCACATAGGCGCCGATGCCTGCATAGCCGGTGGTGCCGGCGATCGAGGAGATGTTCACGATCACGCCTCCACCCGCCCGGCGAAGAGAAGGGGCAGCCGTACGCATGCCCAGCCAGGCGCCCTGGAGGTTGACGTCGATGACGCGGCGGAAGGATTGGAGGGGCTGTTCCTCGATGGTTCCCCATTCGAGGATGCCGGCGTTGTTGACCAGCACCGAGACCGGGCCTTGTTCCCGTTCCGTCTCCGCCACGACCGTCCGCCAGTCGTCCTCGCTGCCAACGTCCAGGTGTGTATACCGAGCGCGGCCACCAAGCTCGGCCGCCAGTTCTTCTCCTTCGGTGTCAAGGACGTCGGCGACCGTCACAGCCGCGCCTTCCGTGGCCAACAGACGTGCCACGGCGGCGCCGATCCCTCTTGCTCCACCGGTGACGATCGCCACTTGCTCGTCGAGACGTCCCATCAGGGCCTCCTGAACCGATGTTCGACGAAGATTCGCTGGGGAATGACGGGTCGGTCAGGAGGTCGCGCAGACGACCTCGACGAAGTGGCCCACCTGGTCCTCGGGCAGGTGGCGTGCGAGGTCCGCCTCGCTGATCATCCCGACGAGGCGATGATCGTCGGTCACCGGCAGCCGACGGATCCTGTGCTCCTCCATGGTGTGCAGGACCTGGTCGGCATCGGCCTTGGCATCGATCGTGATGGGTTTGCCGTGTTCCAGTTGGCCGGCGGTCATGGTCCTGGGGTCCTTGCCCTTGGCGAGACACTTCACCACGATGTCGCGGTCGGTGAGGATCCCGTGGAGTCGGTCGTCCTCCCCGCAGATCGGCAGGGCCCCCACGTCCAGTTCCTTCATCCTGCGCGCCGCGTCCTGAAGTGTTTCGCTCTCCTGCACGCAGGTGGCACCGGCGTGCATGATCTCCTGGGCAGTCGTCATGGTCGTGTCCTTCCGGCGTCGTCGTCAGCGCGGGGAACTCGTGGAGTGGGGCCCGCCCCGGCCGGTCTCGTCCTCAAGACCAGTGTCGGACGCTCACCTCCCCTGCGCATGCCGGGGAAAAGGTGCTCACGTCAGCGCGTGGCGGTGCGCTCGATGACGTTCCGGGCTGCCGGTGGGCCCCCGCGCGGCGGGCGTTCCGGTCTCAGCCGTGTCTGGAGCCGCATGACGACATGGCCGAGGCCGGACAGGGCGCAGGCGATCACCAGATCGGTGGGAGACAGAGGCTCCGTACCCAGCAGGTCCTGGAGGGGCGGCAAGTACACGCCGGCCGCCTGGAGGCTCAAGGCTGTTCCCACCGCGATCAGCAGGAACGGGTTGGCCAGGCTGCCCGGGCGTGCCCGGGATCCGAGTGCCACGCCTAGCTGGGTCGCCCCGAGCACCAAGAAGATCATGGACTGCCAGGGGCGTCCGGTCTCCCGCGCCCAGATGCCGGCCGCGAGCGTCACCGTGGCGATGAAGGCGCCCATGAACAGGATGCGCGGCCACAGCCCTGCCCCCAGCACACTCTCCGCGGGCGGCCGAGGCGGGCGGCGCATCGTGTCCGGGGCGACGGGTTCCGCACCGAGAGCGACGCCGGGCAGACCGTGTGTGAGCAGGTTGACCCACAGAATCTGTGCGGGCAGGAGTGGTAGCGGCATCCCCAGGAAGGGGCCCAGCAGCATGACCAGGATCTCCGCCGTGCCCCCGGCGAGTGCGTAGAGCAGGAACCGGCGTACGTTCGCGTACACCCGGCGTCCCTCCTCGACGGCGGACACGATCGTGGCCGGGTTGTCGTCGGCCAGCACCAGATCGGCAGCCTGGCGTGCCACCTCGGTGCCGCGCCGCCCCATGGCGACACCGATGTCGGCCTGATGCAACGCCGGACCGTCGTTGACGCCGTCACCCGTCATCGCCACCACGTGCCCGGCCTCGCGCCACGCCTGGACGATGTCCAGCTTCTGCTCGGGAGTAGTGCGGGCGTAGACCCGTACACCCGTCAGGTCGCCCGCCGTGCCCTCCCGGATCCGGTCCCCTGTGGTGACCTGCTCGTCCCGGGTGGCGATGCCGAGGCGATCGGCCACCGCCCGTGCGGTCATCGGGTGGTCACCGGTGATCAGTACGGGGATGATGCCGGCCCGCTTGCAGGCGGTGATGGTCGGTTCCGATGCGTTGCGGGGCGGGTCCAGGATGCCGACGAGGCCGAGGAGCGACAGGCCGGACTCCCAGGTCGGGGGTTGTGGTGCCGTGTCCTCGTGGCTGGCCGCGGCGACGGCGAGCACGCGGTACCCGTGACGGGCCAGTGTCTCCGCCCGTGCTGCCGCTCGGGCGACCGCCTCGGGACTGTCGGACAGGATTGACGGCCGGAGTACGGATTCCGGCGCTCCCTTGCACACGACCCGCACTCCGCCCTCGGGCCGACGGTGCACCGTGGTCATGCGTTTACGGTCGCTGTCGAACGGGATCTCCTCCACACGCGGATGTTCGCGGTCCAGTGCGGTCCTGTCCAGCCCGAGTCGAGCCCCGGCCACCAGCAGGGCAGCCTCGGTGGGATCACCCAGCGCGCTCCATTCCCGGGAGTGGTCCGAAGGGGGCTGCAGCGCCGCGTCATTGCACAGCATCGCGGCCCGCAGCAACGCCGCCAGGTCGGGTGCCTCGCGCGGAGTCACGGTCTCGCCGCCGCGTACGGCCCGGCCCTCGGGCGCGTAGCCGGTCCCCATGACCGTCGCCTCGCCGAGGGAGGTCGTCCACAGCTGCTCGGCCGCCATCCGGCCCTCGGTCAGGGTGCCGGTCTTGTCGGTGGCGATCACGGTCACCGAGCCCAGCGTCTCCACCGCCGGCAGTCTGCGGACGATGGCGTGCCGGTCCGCCATGCGCCGGGCTCCCAGGGCGAGAGCGAGTGTCACCACGGCGGGGAGAGACTCCGGAACGGCGGCGACGGCGAGGCTGATCGCCGCCACGATCATCAGTTCCACAGGCTGTCCGCGCACCAGCCCGAGGGTGAGCACGACCGCGCACAGTGCGACGGTGACCATCGCGAGAGCACGGCCGAAGTTCGCCAGCCGGTGCTGCAACGGGGTGAGACCGGGCGCGGCGCCCATGAGAGCGGCGATCTGGCCGAGGGCGCTGTCGGTACCGGTGGCGATCACGACGATCCGCCCGTGGCCCCGGACGATGACCGTGCCCGCCGACACCACCCCACCCGCCCCTTCACCGGCGGGGGCCTTCTCCACCGGAGCGGACTCACCTGTCAGCGACGACTCGTCCGCCAGCAGCAACGTCGCAGTGAGCACCTCTCCGTCAGCAGGGACGATGTCTCCCTCGGCCACCAGGACGAGGTCGCCCCGAACCACCTCGGCTGCCGGGACAGAGAGTTCCTCACCGTCTCGCACCACCCTGGCGGCGGGGGCGCTCATGGCGGACAGGGCCAGTACGGCCTCTTCCGCCCGCACCTCCTGGACGACGCCGACCACGGTGTTCACGGTGATCACGAGCAGGATCACGGAGGCGTCGGAGAGATCGCCGGTGGCGACAGTCAGGGCGGCCGCCACGAGCAGGACGAGGATCAGTGGGTCACGCAGTTGCTGCAGCACCCGCCGCCACACCGGGGTCCGCGGTTCCAAGGGGATTTCGTTGGGCCCATGGCGCCTCAGACGCCCTGCGGCCTCCTCCGACGACAGACCTGTCGAGGGAGCCGAGTCCGAGCGTCGGCTTGCCTCGGCAGCGGGCCTCTGGCTGCCACTGCGGTGGTTCACGGCCGCCGCTGAGGCATGCCCGGACAGCTCTGCGTGCTGGGTGCCATAACCGCTCCCGTCCTGTGACCGGCCGCCCCTTGAGGACGGAACCCCGTTTCTCAGAGTGCCACCCTTGCTCGCTCACGGCTGAGCAAGGTCGCGGCCGTGGTCGGCGGCGTATGCGGCGAACACTTCCGTCGGCGGGCCGCCCGTATGGAGGAAACGTTGGTCGAGGATGTTGGCGAGGTCTTTCATCGCGCCTGCGAGCAGGGCGCCCGCCAGTCGCACCTCAGGCCGTTCCGCCGCCTGCCCGCGCTGGGCGAGCACGGCGGCGTAGCCGACCATGGCCGCCAGCGACGAGTGGTCCTCCCCGTCATGGAAGTAGTACGCCTCGGCGTACTGGGTGAAGTCGATGCGGACGCGTGCGACATCGGTGGCCAGGCTGTCCAGCAGCAGTGCCCCCGATGTGTTGTCGAGCTGCCGCGTCGTCGGATCCGCGTCGCGCAGCAGAGCCAGCCGGACGGCCAGGACCCTCCTGCGGGTCAGCGCAGGATAGATCTCCAGCACCCAGGAGACAGTGGCCGTCAGGAGAGCGAAACCGATGAGGGCTTCGAGCGGTGAGACCAGACGGAGCCAGCCCTCGTCGGGTGCGATGTCACCCAGCCCCAGGGTGGCCACCGTGACGAGCGACAGATACACGGAGTCGAGCAGTGCCGGCTGCTGTGCTGCCTGGGAACCGGGGGAGAAGGCGAACGCCCCGGGCATGTGGGGCCAGTAGACGATCGCCCAGCCGAGGACGACGGTGACGGACCACATGCTCACGACCGTGACCATGGCGAGCGGCCCGACGAGCCCGACCACGCGGCCGGGCGCGCGGAAACGCAGGGCGAGGCGCCACAGTGCTGTCATCACGAGGCGGCTCAGGCCACCGTGGCGTGTGGGGTGCCAGAGGGTGTGGAACAGGTCCCGCAGGGTGACCATGACGAGCCCGGCACCGGCCAGTGAGACCAACCACTTCATCCGCGTCTCCCACGGCCTATTGGCATGAAACGGAAACCCGCCTTGGAGCCTAGGCCGTGGGCGGCGCGGGACAGCGCGGATGCGGGTACGCCACGCTCATTCGCTCGGATCATCCGCCTTCAGAACGAGCGTGCAGGTCTCCCCAGGCGCCACGGTCACGGCCCGGTCCGCCAGCACCACGCGGATCGCCGACTCCTCCGAGTCGGGCACGCCGATCTGCAACTGTCCGCTCAGGCGGCGTATGCGCACCCCCCAGTGGCCGCGGTAACGCAGCGAGAATCCGTACTCGGAGAGCGCCGGAAGAGGCACGGGGTCCAGCCACAGGGCGTCCTCACGTGTCTCCAGGCCCGTCAGCCCACGCTGGACCAGGTCGAGGGTTCCGGCCATCGCCCCGAGGTGGATGCCTTCGCCGGTCGTGCCGCCCTGGATGTCGGCGATGTCAGCCTCAAGGGCCTCCTGGACGTACTGCCATGCCTCGGCCCGTCTGGCCCTGGTGAGGACCAGGCCGTGGACGAGGCCGCTGAGCGTGGAGCCGTGGCTGGTGCGCCGGAGGTAGTAGTCGACGGTCCCGCGCCAGATATCGTCGTCCAGGTCGTAGCCGAGCCGCTCGAACAGCTGCCGAAGCTCCGCGGGTGAGAACAGGTAGCCGAGCATGAGGACGTCGGCCTGCTTGGACGCCTTGTAGCGGTTGACCGTGTCGCCCTCCGCCTCCAGGATCCGGTCCAGCCGCCGGACGTTGTCGTAGCGTGTGCGATAGGCGTCCCAGTCCAGCTCGGCCAGATCGCCGTAGCCCTCGAACTGGCTGATGACGCCACGGTGGAACGGCACCCACAACCGTCGGGAGATCTCCTCCCATTTCGGGGGTTCGTCGTCGTCCAGTCGGATGCGGTCGCGCAGCTCCTCCCGGCGCCAGGCGGGAAGGCGCCGCAGGAGGTCCAGGGCGCGGCCGAGCACCCAGGCGGCGGTGACATTGGTGTACGCGTTGTCCTGCAGCCCCGGCAGCTCGGCGCCCGGATAGGAGTCGTGGTATTCGTCGGGGCCGACGACTCCGCGGATGTGGTAGCGCTCCGTCGCGGGGTCGAAGACGGCTAGGTCCGCCCAGAAGCGGGCGATCTGCAGCAGCATCTCCGCACCCTTGGTATGCAGGTACTCGGTGTCACCGGTGGCCTCACAGTACTGCCACACGTTGTAGGCGATCGCCGAGCCCACGTGGTGCTGGAGCCGCGAGTGGTCCGGCAGCCATCGCCCCGAGCGGGGGTTGAGGTGCCACTCCTGGGTCTCCTCGCGGCCGTCGCTGCCGCTCTGCCACGGGTACATCGCCCCGCTCCGGCCGATCGCGGCGGCGGCTTCGCAGGCCCGTGGGAGGCGTCGGTACCGGTAGTTCAGCAGAGCCCGGGAGACCTCCGGGAAGTGCAGGTTGAGGTACGGCAGGACGAACAGCTCGTCCCAGAAGACGTGGCCCCGGTACGCCTCGCCGTGCAGCCCGCGGGCGGGGACGCCCACGTCCAGGTCCGCGGTGTGCGGTGACAGCGTCTGCAGGAGGTGGAAGAGGTGGAAGCGCAGGATGCGCCCGGACTGGCCGGGCACCTGGATCTCCGCGCGCCGCCACAACCGTTCCCAGACCGCGACGTGGGAGTTCAGCAAGCCCGCGAAGTCAGCCGCCGCCGACACTCGGTCGACTGCCGCCCCGAGCGGATCACTGATCGCCGTGTCGCGTGAGGTGTGCAGCGCCACGGTCTTCTCCACGGCGGCGGGACGGCCGGGAGCGAGCGGGAGCACCAGGCGGTGCACGGCACGGTGGCGGGCTGGGCGGAGGTCCGACGACGTCGGAGATCGGTCGGTGACGACGGTCCGGGCGGCCATGGCGACACTGATGTCGGAGGTGCTGGTCCGGCACGTCAGCCAGAGGGTGTGGGGTTCCCGGGCCCCGGTCCGCACCTGGGCCAGCTGGTGGTGGTTGAGGGCGCGGTAACGGTGCACATTGCCGTTGAGCACTTCGCCGTCGAGGCAGGACTCGATCTCGACCTCTCCCGACCAGTCCTCGGCCGTGAACACCGTCCGCAGCGCGGCCAGATGAGGATCACCCATGTGCACCAGGCGGGTCTGTTCGACAGCGACCACGCCCGCTCTCTCGTCCCGGTGGCGGAAGAACCGGGTGAGCGTGGCGCGGCGCAGATCCAGGGAGTGCCGGTGGTCGAGGAGGGTGTGCGGATGAGGGGAGAACCAAGGGCCCCACGCTCCCTCGGCGCGGCGCACGCGGAAGCGTAGGAGCAGCCAGTTCGGGAGGTTGACGAGGTCCTCGTTCACCACCTCGCGTCCCGCCACGGTCGACTCCGGGCGGTTGTAGCATCCGGCCGCGTAGGTTCCCGGGTAGTGCACCAGTCCCGCCCGGCACTCGGGCACCGCACCTCTTGTGGCGAAGTAGCCGTTGCCGAGCGTGCAGAGCGATTCCCGCAGTTGTTCGGCAGCGGGGTTGTATCCCTTCCACTCCCACGTCCACTCCGACATCCGTCGCCCTCCTCAGTTCGGAAGCCGTGGAAGCGGTGCCTGCACGGTGAACCTCACAACCGATGAGGGACGACGGCGACCGGGCACGCGGAGTGGTGCAGCAAGGCGTGGGCGACACTGCCGAGTTGCAGACCGAAGTGCCCGTGCCGGCGCAGAGCACCGACGACGATCAGGTCGGCATGGGCCGAAGCCTCCAGCAGGACACGATGGGCGGGGCCCTCGACCGCGCTGCGCGTGGCATTGACCTCGGGATGCTCCCGCACGACCTCGCGCAGCGCGTCGTCGAGGGTGGCCGAGACCTGATCTTCGGGCGCCCCGGCGGCTTCCGCCGCGAGCCCCGGGTCCCCCGGGACGGACTCTGCGGGAGGAGAGCCCGGCTCGTGAACCGGACTGCGCCAGGCCCGTACGGCGGTCAGGGCACAGCCCCGGGAGTCGGCCTCTTGGGCGGCGAACCGTACGGCATCCGTGCCGCCGGTCGCATCGCCGACTCCCACCACGACCCGGCCAGGGGACCCTCGAAGGTTGCGCTCGTCGCCTCGGACGACGATGACCGGGCACGTGGCGCGAGCAGCCACCGTGAGGCTGACCGACCCCAGCAGCAGCCCGGCGACCTCGCCGCGCCCACGAACGCCCGTGACCAGGGCGAATGCCTCGGACCCCGCTCGAAGCAGCGTGGACACCGCATCGGCGGCCACGACGTCGGCGGACACCTTCACCTCGGGGTCGCGGAGCTGGGCTCGGTGGGCGCAGGAGGCGACGATGTTCTGCGCCATGACCTCTCCGGCTGGGCGATCGGCGCTGAGGGAGGGCCGGGCTCTCTCATAACGCTCCCAGAGGGACGCATGGACAAGCCGCAGCGGCAGGCCGTGACGGGCCGCTTCGTCCACCGCCCAGTCGACCGCCAGCAGACTAGATTCCGATCCGTCGACGCCCACGACCAGCGGGAGTTCCATCGGGGCCACCGCCTTCCGTCCCGTTGCTGACAAACCCCCTGTGAATACCGTCGCACCGCCCGCGGGCCGCCGCGACATGCGGGCGGGCGCTCGGATCGGGTGGCCGTCGGCGGGTTGCGGTGCACGGGGTCGCGACGACGCCGGAGATGTATGGCCCGACCAAGCGCCCGGCGCGCTCCAACAACCTGGGACATGCCTGAGACCCCGCACATCGTGAGGGATGCGATGACCCTCCCAGCGGTAGCCGTCCGGCACGCGACGCCCGGATCATCTGTCCGAGCTCACCGAGGAGGGGGCAATGACCGCCGAGGAGCATATGACCGCGCCCAGGTGGCCTTGTCCACGAGAACGGAGGACAGCAGATGGTCGCGACTTCGAGCGGCACCGGCGGAGGCCACTGTTCGAATGTTCCGTGAGGATGCCCCCTGTCAGTGTTCGCTGGTGGCGATGTAAGTGCCGTGCCAGGTGTGGTCCCACACGGCGCCGGTGGAGGCGTTGACCGACAGCATGCCGTTGATCTTCCCGGAGCGCAGGGTGTGCAGGGTGTAATAGCCCGGGAAGGCCTCCGCCTCGTCGGCGGTCAGTTTGCTGCCCTGGTCGCTCAGCCACTGCTGGGCGCGGTCCTGAGCCTGGTCGGGGGAGATGCGAGTCTGGGTCTGGCTGCGGGGGTGCATGCCGTAGTCGGTGTTCCACATCATTGCCGGGCCGTATTCGATCCCGGTGTCACCGTCGGCCGGGTCGACGAGGATCTCGGTGGCCAGCGTCCCGGAGGGGGTTTTCAGCTCGGCGTAGAAGTTCTTCGAGAACTGCATGACCTCGCCGACGCGCAGGTCGAGCCGGTTCGCGAAGGCGTCGGCCCGCTGTCGGGCCTGGTCCTGGGTCTTCACCGGGGTGCCGTCGCCGCGCTGCCAGTAGTGTCCGTCCGTCATGCCGGGGCCCCACGAGCAGTCATCGCGGCCCATCATGCCCGGCCCCATACCGGGCCCCCATGAGCCCCAGTCATCCCAGTCGTCGCCCGATGTGTTCGACCTCCAGCAGTCGCTGGCCGAGGGGCTGGGCTGGGCGGCCGGGCGGATGGAAGCACCACTTGAGGGGCTGCTGTTGCCTGCCGCGCATCCAGCGGCCACCGTGCCGGCCAGTGCGAGGGCCGCCAGTGCGGCGGCAGCCCGCCTACTCGCTCTGCGCATGATGATCACCCTCCGGGTCGTTCGCTTCGCGTCCGCCCGACCCGGCAGACGCGGGCGTGTTACCCACAGCCTCTCTCCGCGCGCAGGGAACCGCCCAGGGCCATCCGGACCTGCCGGTTCCCCGATCGGCCCACGCATGAAACGCTCCCCACAGATGTGCACCTCCGGCCTGCTGACCTTCCTCTCTTCGGCTGGACCTGGCTCGGACCCACTCGCCGGATTCTTCATCGCCGCCTTCGTCATCATGGAAGGCAAGGAACCCTGCGAGGGCGAACCCGTCTGCGACGACGACAAATCCGCCGTGAATGGCACGACGACCTCGTGCTCCGACGGCTGCAACTGACCAGTCCCCTACAGACACGGCGAGGGCCCCGCCGCTGCATCGCAAGACGCCGGAGCCCCGCAGTTCTCACCGAGGCCGATGTTCGATTTCCGATCCGGATTCAGCGCCTCCCAAGCTGGCGCACAAACGCTGCTCAAACTCAAACTCGTGAACAAAGCGACTCGGGGTTGCGGTCCCACCTCGACGTCCTGACGCGGACCCGGCCGTGGACAGCCCAGGCTCAGGCTTCGATGTCGAGTACCTCCGACACAGGGCGGCGCGGCGTGCCGGGACCGTTGGGGCCGTAGCCCAGGCGCAGCAGGACCTGCGGGTAGCCCGTCCCGGTCATCGGGTCGCGCACCGGCCAGCGCAGGTCCGTCCATTCGAGAGGCTGGGTCACGAAGGAACACCTGCCCTTCACGGTTCTTGGGGACCTTCACCGCGAGGATTCCCTTGTTCAGATCCGCGCTGATGTGCTCGGTGTCGGAGTTCGGCGGCAGAATCGTGCGGTAGTCGAACTGGCCGATGCGAGGGGTCTGCCGACGCACCGTCCCGGTGCGTTCCTTCTCCCGGATCTCACCGTGGATGTCGAGTTCGCCTTCGGCGACCTCCACGGTGATCTGGAGGTCCTCAAGCTCCCGCAGGGCTGACGGAAGCCCACCTCTGCTGTGTCGCGCGGGATGTGTCATGGCTGATCCCTCCTTGACTTCTGCCTCGGGGGCGCTGTGCCGCCGTCGGTCACGTGGGTCACCCGGCGACCTCACCGGCCGTGTGGCCGCGATGCGCCCGTGCCCTCGGTGTCGCGCTCGGCGGTCTTCAGCAGTTGCACGCCCGGGTCGTTCCTGGCCCGCCCGCTGCCGGTTCGTCACCGGTCTCCGGTACGTTCGAGTCCGCCGGATGGCAGTGCGCGGTCTCGTGACCGGTGAGTTCCGGTGCCGGTGTCCAGGATCAGGTGTGCGTTCGTTGTTCCCGCGCAGTCCTCGAACAGATGAAGACGAACCGTCCACCACGGATGTGGCAACGCATTCCTCCTCACCTCGGAGCCGACCGATACGACCCTGGCGGGTCTCCTCCCGGGGCTTGCTGCGCGGAGGGGGCCGACAGGATCTGGTCTTCGATGCGTTGCCGGAGGCGGGCCGTGAGTACGCTCAGTCGCTCGGAGGTCGTCGCCCGGGGCGCGACGGGTGCTCGGATCCGGCGTGCGGCCGGGGGCAGCTCCCCCAAGTCAGCGGCGAGTCTCTTCCGGCATTCGTGGAGCGTGGGCCTCCTGCCGGTGCGCTGCCCGTTCAGCATCACCGTCTCCAGCAGCGGAACGCCGTCGGCGGGTGGCGGCTCGTCGGCGAGAGCGATCACGTCGACGCAGTCGGGGCGGCGGAACACCTGCTTGCGGCCGGGTGCTGTCACTTTCGCTGACGAGAGCTTCATCACCGGGTGGCCGTCGAACTCGACCAGCTTGTAAGCGGAGTCCAGGTACGGCGCGTCGGCCGACACACCGACACGGGTGCCCACGGCGTAGGTGTCGATCGGTGCTCCGGAGCGCACCAGGTCGTCCACCGCGTATTCGTCGAGACCACCGCTGGCGATGATCTGCACGTCCTGCAGGCCTGCGTCGTCGAGGATCGACCGGGTCCGTACGGCCAGGTCCCCGAGGTCACCGCTGTCCAGCCGCACGGCGGAGCCGGGCCCGCGGTCCAGGTCCCGCAGGACGCGAGCCGCGACGCGGACGCCTTCCTCCGTGTCGTAGGTGTCCACCAGCAGGGTCACCGGGCCGGGGTGGCAGCGGGCGAAGGCGCGGAACGCGTCCTCCTCCGAGGCGAACGTTTCCACGAAGGAGTGGGCCATCGTGCCGACGGCGGGAATGCCCTCAGCGGTGGCTGCCGCCACGTTGCTGGTCCCGGCGAAGCCGGCCATCGCACCCAGACGGGCGGCTTCGAACCCCGCCTGCGGGCCGTGGGTGCGCCGCAGGGAGAAGTCGACGACCGGGTGACCGGCCGCCGCGAGCACGCAGCGCGCGGCCTTCGAAGCGATCATCGTCTGATGGCTGAGCCGGTTGAGCACGTACGACTCGACCAGTTGCGCTTGCGGAAGGGGGGCGGTCGCCTCCAGCAGCGGCTCACCCGCGAACACGATCCGACCCTCCGGCACTGCCCGCACCTGGCCGGTGAACGTCAGGCCGAGCAGCGGCGCCAGGTCCCCTGGCGGCCGGTGCAGCGCGGAAGCGAAGGCGTCGGCGTCCTCGGGCCCGACACGAAAGTCGGCCAGGTAGTCGAGTGCCGACTCGAGCCCCGCCGCCACCAGGAAGCCGCGTTCAGGGGGCAGGTTGCGGACGAAGAGGCTGAACGTCGCCGGGCCGGTCATCCCCTCCCGCAGGTAGGACATGGCCATCGTGACTTCGTACAGATCGGTGGTCGTCGCGTCCGACATCGGTGTCACCTCCTGGGCTTCCGTCCGGCTTGCCGGTCGTCACCGGCGGAAGCGCGCGGACCACTGCGGTTCCACCAGGTCCCACTCGGCGTCCCACTGTGCAACCTTCTCCGGTCCAGGACCAGGCGCATGCCCGCCCAGGGCGCGTAGGACCCGGCGGCCACGCCGAAGGCCGCCATACCGCCTACCATCCAGCCACTGGTCGTCGCGTTGAGAGTGCTCGTCGGCGGACTGGTGAAGGTTCCCTCCCGTGTCACCCACACACGCACGGTGGCGCACCTGTCTCCTCTCGTGGCGGGTGCCACGGGACCGGCCTCCCCCTCCACGGCTCCACATGCGCCGGGGCGGGGATTGGGGTACTCCTCGAAGGAGAGAAACACCGCGCTCGGCATGTCGGCGACGTCCGGAGCATGCACGCCATCGGACTCGTTCACCGTCACCCACTGTCGTATCCAGTTTCGTACGAGACGGAGGCCGCCGCCATGCAGCCAGTCGTCACCGTGGGCCTCGACGGCTCACCCGAGAGTCTCGCCGCGGCCCGCTGGGCCGCCGACGAGGCCGAGAAGCGCCGGCTCACGCTGCGCCTGCTGCACGCGTGGCCCTCGCTCGTGCCGGAACCCGCCCATGCCCACCCCGAGGTCGATCAGAACTACTGGGCGAAGCGTCTCGTGCACACCGCGAAAGCCGAACTGCAGGCCCGCCACCCGGGCCTGACCATTGTCGGGAGCCTGGTGGCCGACGACGCTCAGGAGGCCCTGCTCCAGGCGGCGTCGGAATCCGAGATGATCGTGCTCGGCTCACGGGGGCTGGAACCCGTCGAGAGCTACTTCCTGGGCGACGTCAGCATGCCGGTGGTGGCCCGGGCGGAGCGGCCGGTGGTACTGGTCCGCGCCGAAACCCGGGTGGAGGGAGCACCTCCGGCATCTGCGGGTCGCGTGGTCGTGGCTCTGAAACTGAATGGATCCTCCGACGACCTGCTCGACTTCGCGTTCCATACCGCCGCGGCCAGAGGGGTTCCGCTCCTGGCCGTTCACGGCCGAAGCGTGCCGCTTCACGCGCGCGTGCCCTGGGGTGTGGACCACGCCGCCACCGAGGAGATGACGCGGGACGCGCAGAGGGAGCTGAGCAAGGCTCTTCGCCCCTGGCGCGAGAAGTATCCGCAGGTGGACGTGGCCGACAGCATTCGTCTCGCAAGCCCCGCCAAGGCCGTCGTGCGGTCCACCGAAGGCACCACGCTGCTGGTCGTCGGCCGACGGTCACACCGGCACGGGGTGGCACCCCATCTGGGTCCGGTTGCCCACGCCGCCATCCATCACGGGCGCTGCCCCGTTGCCGTCGTCCCCCATGACTGAGCCCGGCCACCACGGGCCGCCGCCTCCGCGCGCGGAGGTGTGCGAGACCCACACCGCGATCGTGTTCTTCGCCGGGGACCGCGCCTACAAGGTCAAGAAACCGGTGGACCTGGGGTTCCTGGACTACACCACGGGGGCGGCGCGCAGGACAGCGTGCGAACGCGAAGTCACTCTCAACCGCCGCTTCGCCCCCGACGTCTATCTGGGCTTGGGCGGGTTCAGCAGCCCGGACGCCGAAGGTTCCGAGCCCCTCGTGGTGATGCGACGCATGCCCGCGGACCGTCGTCTCTCCCGCCTGGTACGGGACGGGGCCGTCCCGGACGACGTCCTTCGGACCCTTGCCCGGCACCTCGCAGCTTGGCACGCGGACGCGCCCCGCGGCCCTGAGGTGGACGAGCAGGGCACGCGGGACGCCCTGTCGTTGCGGTGGGAGGCCAGCTTCGCGCAGGTCCACGCGCTGGCCGACGACGGGCACATGCCCGAGGGGATGACGGAGACGGAAAAACTGGTGCGCCGCTTTCTCGCGGGTCGCGAGCGCTTGTTCGCGTCCCGTATCGAGCAAGGGCGGGTGGTCGACGGCCACGGTGACCTGCTCGCCGAGGACGTCTTCTGCCTCGACGACGGCCCCCGTGTCCTGGACTGCCTGGAGTTCGACGACCGGCTGCGTTACGTCGACGGCCTGGACGACGCCGCCTTCCTCGCCATGGACCTGGAACAGCTCGGTGCCCCGGAGGCCGCAGCCTCCTTCCTCGCGCAGTACAGCGAGTACTCCGGTGATCCGGCTCCCGCGTCGTTGTGGCACCACTATGTCGCCTACCGCGCGTTCGTCCGCGCCAAGGTCTCCCTGATCCAGGCCCGCCAGGGCGCGCCGGACGCGGAGGCGGCGTCACGAAGGCTGGTCTCGACGACGCTGCGTCACCTGCGTACCTCCGCCGTCGGCCTGACCGTCGTCGGTGGGATGCCGGGCAGCGGGAAGTCCACCCTCTCCGGTGCGCTGGCCGACCGGCTGGGGGTCACCCTGCTCAGCAGCGACCGCGTCCGCAAGGAACTGGCGGGCATTCCCGCGCAGCAGTCCGCTGCGGCCGGCTACGGCGAAGGGCTGTACACACCAGAGTGGACCGCCAGAACCTACGCCACCCTCCTCGACCGCGCGGCCGCCCTGCTGTCCGCCGGCGAGTCGGTCGTCCTGGACGCCACCTGGTCCGACACGGCACAGCGTGAAGCAGCACGGCGCGTGGCCGAACGCACCAGCGCCGACCTGGTGGCTCTGCACTGCCACGTCCCGGACGACGTGTCGGCTGCCCGCCTGAGTACCCGTGCCTCCGGCCCGTCCGACGCCGACGTCGACATCGCCACCGCCATGGCGGCCAGGGAACCCGCGTGGCCCGAGGCCGTCGCCGTCGACACCGGCGGCCCGTTGGAGTCCGCCGTCGCCGGGGCGCTGGCAGCCGTACGTCCCTGGGGCACCGGCCAGGCCCCGGTCTTTCGCCGCCCCTACATGGAGCCGGACTGACGGGAGAGACACGACGAGGCGGCGGTCGGTGTTGCCGGGGTGTTCCACCGGGGGGACCGTGGAGGTGGGGGAGCGAGGGAGTGAATAGCGTGCGAGCGCTCGTCTATCACGGCCCGGGGCACGGCTCCTGGGACACCGTCCCGGATCCCGCGATCGAGGAGGCGACCGACGCGATCGTGCGCGTCGGCGCCACCACCGTCTGCGGCACTGATCTGCACATCCTGCGAGGCGACCTCCCCGACGTGAAGCCGGGGACGGTTCTTGGTCATGAGGCTGTGGGTGAGGTCGTGGAGGTCGGCCGTGACGTCCACGGGCTGCGCCTCGGCCACGAGGTGATCGTGTCGTCGGTCTCGGCCTGCGGCCGCTGCCAGGCGTGCCGGGACACCCTGCGCGGCCAGTGCCGCGAAGGCGGTGGCTGGATCCTCGGAAACCAGATCAACGGAACCCAGGCCGAGTTCGTGCGGGTCCCCTTCGCCGACCACTCCACCCACCGACGGCCTCCCGCGATCCCGCTGGATGACGCGCTCCTGCTCGCCGAGGTCCTCCCCACCGCCTACGAGGTCGGGGTACGGAACGGACACGTCGGTCCTGGAGACATCGTTGTCGTCGTGGGCGCCGGTCCCGTCGGTCTCGCCACGGTCGCCGTCGCACGGCTCTACTCACCCCGACGGATCATCGCGGTGGATCTGTCCGATGCCCGGCTGGAAGCCGCCGCACGCGTGGCCGATGCCGCCGAAGTGCCGGGGAAGATGATCACCGAGCTGTCCGAGGGGCCGGGCGCCGACGTCGCCATCGAGGCATCGGGCGAACCGGATGGCTTCGTTCTCTGTACCCGGGCCGTCAGGGCGGGAGGGAACATCGCCAACATCGGGACGCACGGCAGACCGGTCACGTTGCACCTCGAGTCCCTGTGGCGGAAGAACGTGACGATCAGCACCGGCCAGGTGGACACGTCCTCCACGCCGTGGCTGCTGGAGCTGCTGAGGTTCGGACGCCTGCCCGTCTCCCAGCTGGTCACCCACACCTTCGGCCTCGACCGGATGGAGCACGCCTACGAGGTGTTCTCACGGGGCGCCATCACAGGTGCCCTCAAGGTCGTGCTGCACCGGGAGTGAGGGGTCTGGAAGCACGAGCCTGAACGGTCGGCCGGTCCGTTGGCTTCAGTGCCGGGGGGAGTAGCGATGCACTGGGAAACCATCCGCAAGGACACCAGATCGGTCGTCCCACCGCGTCTCGCCGACTACGGCCGAGCGTGCTCGGAGTTCACCTGGGCAAGGGCGCGCACCGAGCTGCGCCGGGCTGCCCGGCGGCGGCCTCAACATGGCCCACAAGGCCGTCGATCGGCACGCGGCATCCGACCACGCGGACAAGATGCCCTGCGCTGCGTGGCCCGGGACGACTCCGTCTCCACCGTCACCTACGCGGAACTGGCCCGACGTACGGCGCGCTTCGCGAACGTTCTGCAATCACTCGGCGTCGGCCGCGGCGACCGGTGTTCACCCTGCTCGGTCGCTGTCTCCCCTGGCTGATCCATCGCCTTGCCTACCGCCGCACCGGCCACAAGAACCTGCACGTGCGCGGCTACAAGGAGCCAGGCACCACGACCAACCCTTCGATATGGTCCTCCGCAACGACCTCGACCGCTACCGGCTGGTCATGGACGTCATCGACCGCGTCCCCGGCCTCGCCGTCCGCGCCGCCGCCGTACGCCAGCGGATGGCCGACGCCCGCACCCGCCACCACGCCTGGATCCGCGAACACGGTACCGCCTGCCCGAGGTCGCCGACTGGACGTGGAACGCCTGACCGCCCCTCACCCCCGAAAGAAACTCACCGCCACGACCGAACGCCGGGGCATCAACGGCATCGGCCGCAGCCACTTGCGCGCCGCCCTCCACCGTGCCGAGGAAGGCACTCAGGAGATCGATTGCGCCTCGTGTGGTTCTTCAGCAGCGGACCGCTCGACACCTCGGCCGCCGAGCGGGACATCCCGCCCCGTGCAGCGGGTCATGTCAGACTCGACGTCCAAGAGCACGTCACGTTCGGAGGGCGCTTGGCGGCAGGCGCCGAAGGACGGTGGCCGGGATGATCTCGGACGCTCACGTACTGGCCCGTGCGGGCCCGCGGAGCTTAGCTGTCCGTTCGGGCGGTGCCGACCCCCTCCTTGCTTGTCACCTGCT
This sequence comes from Streptomyces sp. NPDC031670, assembly GCF_055580545.1. Lineage (NCBI taxonomy): Bacteria > Bacillati > Actinomycetota > Actinomycetes > Kitasatosporales > Streptomycetaceae > Streptomyces > Streptomyces sp. NPDC031670. The sequence continues at coordinate 47,337 of NZ_JBVILC010000025.1, forward strand.
GTCGCTCGTTCCCGCCTCGGGAAGCGCGGCCCGTCCGGCCTCCAGCCGTGCGACGGGGACGCGGAACGGCGAGCAGGAGACGTAGTCCAGTCCCGCGGCGTGGAAGAAGTGGACGGATTCGGGATCGCCGCCGTGCTCGCCGCAGACGCCGATCTTCAGGTCGGGTCGCACGGCGCGGCCCTCGTCGACCGCGATCCGCACCAGTCGGCCCACGCCGTCGCGGTCCAGGGTCTCGAAGGGAGAGGTGGCGAAGATCCCCTTGTCCAGGTAGGCGGAGAAGAAGGCCGCCTCGACGTCGTCGCGGGAGAAGCCCCAGGTGGTCTGGGTGAGGTCGTTGGTGCCGAAGGAGAAGAACTCCGCCTCCTCGGCGATCCGGCCGGCCGTCAGCGCGGCCCGGGGAAGCTCGATCATGGTGCCGACCGGGTAGTGCACGGGGACGCCGGACTTGATGGAGACCTCGGCGAGCACTCGTTCCACTTCCTCGCGCTCGATGCGCAGTTCCTCGACGGCGCCGACCAGCGGCACCATGATCTCCGCCTCGGGGGAGCCCCCGGCCCTCGTGCGTTCCACGACCGCCTCTGCGATGGCCCGCACCTGCATGGCGACCAGTCCCGGCACGACCAAGCCCAGGCGGACACCGCGCAGGCCGAGCATCGGGTTCTCCTCGTGCATGCGGTTGACGGCTTCGAGCAGCTCGATGTCGTGCGGGTCAGGCACAGAGCCGTGTGCCTCGGTGGTGGCGACGCGCACGGCGAGGTCGGTGCGGTCGGGCAGGAACTCGTGCAGGGGAGGGTCGATGAGCCGGATGGTCACCGGCAGACTGTCCATCGCTTCGAGAATGCGGATGAAGTCCTGCCGCTGCAGCGGCAGCAGCGCGCTCAGTGCCTTCTCACGCTCGGTCTCGTCGCGGGCCAGGATCATCGTCTCGACCAGCTTGCGGCGCGTACCGAGGAACATGTGCTCGGTACGACACAGCCCCACGCCCTGCGCGCCGAACCGCCGGGCGCGGGCGGCGTCCTCGGGGGTGTCGGCGTTGGCCCGCACCTCCAGCCGCCGGGCGTCGTCGGCCCGTTCCATGGCGCTGGCCACGGCATCCACCAGTCCGGCGGACCGCTCGCCCGTCTCGAAGTAGCGCATCACCGCGGAGTCGACGAGCGGAGCGGCGCCCAGGTACACAACGCCCTCGGAGCCGTCGACGGAGACGACCGTGCCCTCCTCCACGATGGTGTCGCCCACGGTGAAGCGCCGCGCCGCGGTGTCCACAGTGATCTCCTCGGCACCGCACACGCACACCGTGCCCATGCCGCGGGCGACCACGGCCGCGTGGCTGGTCTTGCCGCCGCGGCTGGTCAGCACCGCCTGTGCGGCGATCATGCCGGGCAGATCGTCGGGGGTGGTCTCCTGACGCACGAGGACGACCTTCTCGCTGGCGGCGGCCCGGCGGACGGCCTCGGCGGAGTCGAACACCGCAGCACCCACGGCCGCGCCGGGCGAGGCAGCCAGGCCGTGCGCGAGCGCCTCGCCGACGGCCGCGGTGTCGAAGCGGGGGAACATCAGGCGGGCGAGGCCGTCCCCGCTGACGCGGGCCAGGCCCTCGTCGGCGGTGATCAGGTTCTCGTCGGCCAGCTCGGCGGCGATGACGAACGCGGCCTCGGCGGTGCGCTTGCCCACCCGGGTCTGCAGCATCCACAGCCGCCCGCGCTCGATGGTGAACTCGATGTCACACAGGTCCCGGTAGTGGGTCTCCAGCGTCCGCATGTGGTCGCGCAGTTGGGTGAAGGCTTCCGGGTTCAGGCGACCCAGTTCGTGCAGCGGCACGGTGTTGCGGATGCCGGCGACGACGTCCTCGCCCTGCGCGTTGGGCAGGTAGTCGCCATACATGCCTGGTGCGCCGGTGGCCGGGTCGCGGGTGAAGGCGACGCCGCTGCCGGAGCCGGAGCCGGAGCCGAGATTGCCGAATACCATGGTCTGCACATTGACGGCGGTGCCCAGGTCGTCGGCGATGTGCTCACGGTGGCGGTAGAGCCGGGCGCGCTCGCCGTTCCAGGACTCGAAGACGGCGAGGACAGCCCGGCGCAGCTGCTCGTCCGGGGACTGCGGGAAATCCTCGCCGGTCTCCCGGAGGATCAGCTCCTTGAACATCCCGACCAGCCCGGCGAGGTCCGCCGCGTTCAGGCCCAAATCGTTCGCCACGCCCCGAACCCGCTTGAGGTCGGCCAGAGCGTTCTCGAACAGAGAGCCGTCGACGCCCATCACCGTGGTGCCGAACATCTGTACGAGGCGGCGGTAGGAGTCCCAGGCGAAGCGGTCGTCGCAGGAGACCTTCGCCAGGCCGAGCACAGAGGCGTCGTCCAGGCCGATATCGAGGATCGTCTCCATCATGCCGGGCATGGAGAACCGCGCCCCGGAGCGGACGGACAGCAGCAGGGGGGCGTCGGGCTGCCCCAGCCGCCGTCCCGCGCCCCGCTCCAGCGCGGTGAGGTGTGCGGAGATCTCGCGGGCCAGGGTGTCCGGCTCGCTACCGGTGGCCAGGAAGGCCCGGCAGGCGTCGGTGGTCACGGTGAAGCCTGGCGGGACAGGCAGGCCCATCCGGGTCATCTCGGCCAGGTTCGCGCCCTTGCCGCCGAGCAGGTCGGCCTGGTCGCGGCAGCCTTCTGCGAAGTCGTACACGTAACGGACCATGACGCCGGGCTCCTCCGTCGGGCTTCGGGCTGACCGGGCACCTGGTGGACGGACCCGGTGCCTCCCGAACCACAGGGCCGGTGCCCGGGTTCCTCTGGAAGGTGGCGGGCACATCTCGTCCACCGGTGGATGAGGTTCACCGCCCTGGTGCACCGGCTGTGGTCTCGCTCGCGGCGCGGAGGTAATGCGTGACGTCGACGACACCGTCAACGCTTTCGGACAGGCGTACCGCGATGGGGATGAGGCTTTCCTGCGGCAGGGTGCCGTCGAGTGTCACCCGTCCGTCGGCGACCCGGACGGGGACCTCGCCGGGTCGCAGGCCGAGGCTCCGGGTCAGGACATCCGTGGTGATCTCCTCCTGGATGGCGATGTCTCGCCGCAGGAAGACGCGCAGCAGGTCGTCGCGGCTGACGATGCCCACCAGCACGCCGAGGTCGTCCACGACGGGCAGCCGTTTGACGTGGTGGCGGGCCATGGCACGGGCCGCCTCCACGACCGACCACTGAGGCCGCGCTGTGACGGCGGGGCTCGTCATCAGCTCCCCGGCGGTCAGCGCGTGCGCCTTGGTGCTATCCGCCGGCGACAGGTGTGCGGCGCTCAGGTGTCCGCCTGGATCCGCGTGGCTTTCCTGCCTGCGAAGCAGGTCGGCTTCCGACACCACGCCGATCGGGCGGCCCTGATCATCGACGACGGGTACCGCGGTGATGTCGTGCTCCGTGAGGTCCTGGACGATGTCCTTGAAGCCCATGTCCCGCCGCACACTCACCACAGCCGTGGTCATGAGGTCTCCGACCAGTCGATGCATCATGTCGCCGCTCCCTCCTCAGGTCTTGGCGGCACAGGTTCACTCTCTACTGTCCGCCCCTTGGAGAGCGCCTGCATTTCACGCGTTCCGGGAGTTGTCTCTCCGCCGAGCGGCACTGGCTCGCGCTCGCGGCCCGGCGCTTCAGGGGGCTGACTCGATCACCGGCGTCGTCATCGCCGGTGACGGCGCAACGGGCGGCTACGGCCACCCGCAGAGAGCCCCGACATCTCGACTGCCCGTCGTCACGGTCCCGGCCACACCTGCCACGCGGGCTCACCGGGAGAGCACACCACCGACCAGGGCTCGGGTCACCGCTGCCAGCGGCCACGGGGATGCCGGGTGCTCGCGGTGGCTTCGGCCCGGTGCGCCGGCAGGCGAGAGGCGGACCTGTGCAGGGCATGTCGCCGCCGAGTGCCGCAGGCCGCGTAGCGATTGCCCAGACTGCGGACGGCAGCAGCGGGTCCGTGGCGTCGAGTGGGTCAGACACCACCGGCTTTCCGTAGTGACTCGGCTCAGTCGTGGGGGATGACGGCTACTGGGCAGCGTGCGTGGTGGACGGCGGCCTGAGCCACGGGACCCAGGCGTGGTGCCAAGGCAGGGTGGTTGCGTCGGCCGATGACCAGGAGTCCAGCGTCCTCGGCGGACGCTACGACGCCCCTGGCGGGGCTTTCGAGGCGGATCATGTCCGTGACGGCCACGCCCGGAAACTTCTCGCGCCAGGTGCGGAGGGCCTGGCTGAGATGCTTCTGCGCGTCCTGGATGATCTCCCGGGTCACGGTGTGGTCCACGCCCCAAGGGGCGTACGCGTGGATCGGGATGGCGCGGCCGTGGACGGCGCGGAGGGGCACGTCCCGAGCTGCTGCGGTGGTGAAGGCGAATTCGAGCAGGTCGTCGCACGGGCCGTGCAGTTTCAGCCCCACCACCACTGCGCCTGCCGCACCCGACTCGGGTGTCGAGGGCTCTTCTGCACGTTTGTCGGCGCGTACGAGGACCACGGGCCGCGCGGCGCGTGCCACGACGAGCATGCTGATGTCGCCGAGGAAGTAGCTCTCCATGGGAGTCAGGCCCCGCGAGCCGAGCACGAGCATCTCGGATTCCGCCGCCGCTTGGATCAGCGCGTCCTGGGCGTCGTCGGCGACCAGGTTACCGACGACGGCGAGGCCCGGGTGGTGTGCCTGGAGTTCCGCCTGGGCGTTGTGCACGAGGCGCTTCGCCCAGTAGTTCTGGTCGATTTCCGAGGGGACGGCGGTCGGTTCCGGCGCCAGCGGGGGCCACGCGTGCAGGAGGCGCAGGGTGAATCTGCGCCGCTCAGCTTCATCGGCGGCCCAATGGGCCGCGGCGAGGCTTTCGGGTGAGCCGTCGAGGCCCACGGTGAGGACTCGTTCCATGGCGACTGCCTCCGTCTCGTACGAAGCTGGAAGGACGGTGAGTGTGACCGCTGTCCGGACTGCTGCGGTCTCCGTGAGGCTGTGGCCGTGCAGGCCGGCTGTGGGTGTGGTCGCCGCAGCGTATGAGCACTGTGTCGGCGCGCTGAGCACGGCGCCTCTACTTGAGGAGTACCCCAGATCTCTTTGCGGCGCATGTGGTCCCGGAACGTCGGTGAACGGACGGACGTGAAGTCCGGCATGAGGAGGAGGCGGATGCAATGGCGGTTCCCCTGGTTGTCGGCATCGACGGGTCGGAGGCGAGCCTCGAGGCGGTGGATTGGGCTGCGGACGAGGCGCTCCGACACGACGTGCCGCTCCATCTCGTGCACGCGGCCGCAGCGGACCACGATGCGTCGGACCTGGTCGCCGCTGCCTCGGAGCGAGCCAGGAAACGTGCTCCTGCGGTACGGCTGTCGAGTGAAGTGCTGTCCGAGGACGCGGCGTCCGCGCTGGTCAGCGATGGGCGCAACGCCCTCGCTCTGGTACTTGGGTCCAGAGGGCTAGGGGGTCTCGTCGGCCTGCTCCTCGGTTCGGTCAGCCTGGCTGTGGCGGCCCGCGCCGACTGTCCGGTCGTCGTGGTGCGAGGTGGGGCGCAGCCCCGGCACAGCGAGTTCGGGTGCGTCGTCGTCGGGGTCGAGGACGGGGAAGGCAGCGGTACGGCCGTGGAGTTCGCGTTCCGCGAGGCCCACGTGCGACGCTGTCGGCTCCTGGCGGTACACACCTGGAGTGTCCCGGTCGGGAACCCCGGGCCCCCTGGCCTGTCCGGCTACGCCCTCCAAGCCCTCGACCGCCCGCCTGCCCAGGTGCTCGCCGACGCCCTGTGCGGCCCCGAGCAGCGGTATCCGGACGTGACGGTGACGAGCGAGGTGGTCGAGGGCTCGGCACGACAGGCGCTCCTGGAGGCCGCGTCCGGCGCGGACCTGCTCGTTGTCGGAGCCCGGAGACGCCATGGGCACCTCGGTATGCAGCTGGGCTTGGTCAACCATGCGGTGCTACATCACGCCCCGTGCCCGATCGCGGTCGTTCCGCAGATATGACCAGTTGGGCCCGGATGAGCCCCGCGGTCTGTCGGCGAGGCCCTATGGCCTCACAGTGATCCCCCCGGTTCAGCCGGAGCGGTGGACCCGCCGGTGAGATGGGGCTCGACGTCCACAACGCCCTCGACGGCGCGCACGAGGCGCACGGCGACCGAGATGAGCGAAGTGTCGCGGATGTGTCCGCGGAGGGTGACGACTCCTTCGTGGACGCTCACGTGGATGGCGTGGCTGAAGGCCGGGAAGAGGTAGGACACCACGGTGCGGCGAACCTCTTCCTCGATGTCCTCGTCCGACCGCAGGAAGACCTTCAGTAGATCGGCACGGCTGACGATGCCCTGGAGCATGCCGATGTCGTCGACCACGGGCAGACGCTTGACGTGGCGGACGGCCATGATCCTTGCCGCTTGGGCCAGGGTGACGCCGGGGTGGACCGTGATGGCGGGGATGCTCATGAGCTCCTCCGCCGTTGCTGCCCCGGCCTTGGCGACGTCGGACAGACGCCGACGTTGCTCGAAGAGGCTCGGGTCGCTGTCACGAAACTCCTCCTTGGGCAGCAGGTCTGCTTCGGAGACGACACCGATGACGCGGCCTTCGCCCTCAAGGACGGGCATGGCGCTGACTTTCCACTGCTCCATGGTCCGGACGATCTCTTTGAAGGGCGCGTCGCGGCCGACAGCCACGACGGTCTGAGTCATCACATCGCTGACGATGTGCGGGGTCTGCGGCACTTCGAAGCACCTCGTCTCGCCTTGTCAGGGGACCTCGCCCGCGCCGTGGGGCGCGTACAGGTCGAGCAGTCGCACCCGGGCGGATCTCAGCCGGCGCGCGAGCACGCCGGAGACATAAGTACAGAGCTCGTGATCCAGCCCCGGGTCCTTCGCACACAGCTCACGAACCGCCGCCGCGTCGAACTCGTAGGCACGCACCGGGCTGGTGGCCTCGGCACCCAGATGCCAGTGATGCGGCGGAACCAGCCAGGACCAGCCCAGCATTCTTCCGGCGCCGAGGGTCTCGACCACCGCTGCCTGGCGGCCGGGCACGTGAAGGTCGAGAGCGACCGTGCCCGTGCGGATGATCCAGAAGCGGTCGGCCTTGGCGCCTTCGTTGAAGATGCGCTCGCCTGCCGCGAACGACACCTCACGAGCGTGTGACATGAGCTGCTCGTGGTGCTCCTGGGTCATGGCGCCGAAAACGCCGGTCCTCGCAACCACGATGGCCGTCCCTTCTCCGCGACCTCGAAGTGGAGCCGGGCTCCTGTCCGGTCACGGACGTCTCAGCACGCGGCCGGTGCGAAAGCCATGGCGGGGGTGGGACCCAGCGGCGACTTGCTCCCGGCCGCATGACTCCACCATCGCCGCAAACCGGCGTGGCGCAACCTGGGCGGAGGCACTCCGGGAATCGAACCGCGTGTCGCGGTGGGCCCAGGGCGGTGCGACCGTATTCACAGGGGCTCTCAGCGTGGCTGGGCAGAAAGGCGGTGGGACGATGGAGCGTCCGCTGGCCTTGAGGGTCGACGGATCGGATTCCAGCCTGGAGGCGGTGGACGAGGCGGCGCGCCACGGACTGTCCATGCGGCTTGTCCGCGGCTCGCTGCGGGAGCATTACGAGAGACGCCTCCCTCCTTCCGCACCGACCCGCCCGTCCGTCCGTCCGGAGCGATCATGGCGGTGAACATCGCCGCGACGTGCGCGGAACGCGCCTGGCTACGCAACCCGAATCCGAAGGTCTCCGGCGGGTGCTGAGATTTCGAGGAGGCACGTGATGACGGACGACGAGCGCAGTCGACCCATGGTTCACGCCCTGCTCGCGGACGGTACGACTGTGTCCATCCGGGCCGTGACGCCGCGAGATCACGAACAGCTGCACAGGTTGTACGAGGAGATGTCCACGGAGAATCTCCGGCTGCGGTTCTTCGCCGCGAGCCGGCGCTCCGCCACGATGGCGGCCGACCGGGCCTGCGCGCCGCAGCGCCCCGGATACCGAGCGCTGCTGGCAGAGGGACAAGGCCAGGTGATCGGCCTCGCCGAGTACGAGACCGGCGAGGACAAGACATCCGCAGAGATCTCCATCGCCGTGGCCGAGGGACTGCACCACCGGGGCGTCGGTACCCTCCTCGTCGAGCATCTGGTCTCGGCTGCTCGAGCGGAGGGCATCAGCACGTTCACCGCTGACGCGCTCAGCGAGAATCACGAAGTGCTCCGGCTCTTCGCCGATCTGGGACTGCGTACAGCCCGTCACTTCGAGGGCCCAGAGGTGCGCTGCACCATCGAGCTTGCTGAGGACGAGGCGTACCTGTCGACGGTGGAGACACGTGGCCGGGCCGCGGATGTGGCCAGCCTGGCGCCACTGCTGCGGCCGGAGACAGTAGCGGTGGTCGGTGCCGGGCGCCGGCCGGGGTCGGTGGGACGGACTCTCCTGCACCATCTGCACGCGGGTGGTTTCACAAGGCTGCTCTTCGCCGTGAACCCGAACGTCACGTCGGTGCTGGGTGTGCCGTGCCATCCCTCGGTGAGCGCGCTGCCCAAGGTCCCCGATCTGGCGGTCCTCGCGGTGCCCGCGGCGGCGCTCCCCGCGACTGCGGAGGAGTGCGGCAAGGCCGGAGTGCGGGCACTCGTCGTCGTCTCCGCCGGGCTCGACGGAGACCAGGCTCAGGCGTTGCTGGCGGCGTGCCGGACGTACGGCATGCGGTTGGTGGGCCCCAACTGCCTGGGCATCTCCAACACCGATCCGGAACTCTCCCTCGACGCCACTTTCGCGGCCGCTCATCCGAGCCCCGGCACGGCAGGCGTCGCCGTGCAGTCCGGTGGGGTGGGCATCGCCCTGCTCGAAGGGCTGACCCGCCTCGGCATCGGTGTCTCGTCCTTCGTCTCCCTCGGCGACAAGTACGACGTCAGCGGAAACGACATGCTCCAGTGGTGGGAGAGCGACGGCCGCACCGACCTCGCCCTGCTGCACCTGGAGTCCTTCGGCAACCCGCGCGCCTTCTCCCGCACCGCCCGGCGCGTGACCCGCCGGATGCCGGTGCTGACCGTCGACGCCGGTCGCACCGACGCGGGCCGGCGTGCCGCAGCCTCGCACACCGCGGCCGCCGCCTCCCGGACCATGACCCGCCAAGCGCTGTTCACCCAGGCTGGCATCACCGCCACCCGGTCGGTCGGCGAACTCCTGGACACCGCGGCCCTGATGCACTCCCAGCCACTCCCCGTGGGTACCCGCGTGGTGATCGTCACCAACGCGGGCGGTGCGGGTGTCCTGGCCGCAGACGCCTGCGCGGAGGCGGGGCTTTCCCTGCCAAAGCTCACTCCCGACACGGCGGACGCCTTGCTCGCCGTGTTGCCCGACGGAGCCGCCGTCGCCAATCCCGTAGATGCCACCGCCGCCGTTACGGAGGAGCAGCTCACGGCCTGCGTGGAGAGGATCATGCGGTGTCCGGACACCGACGCCGTACTGCTGGCCCTTGTTCCCACCGCGGTCGCCGAGGCGACCGGCGACGACCTGATCCGGGTCCTCACCGACGGTCCCGGACACCGGGCACGGCCGGTCGCCGCCGTACGGCTCGAACAGGACCTGCCCGTCAGGCTGCTGCCCGCCACGGACGGCGGCACCATCCCCTCGTACGCCGAACCCGGGGCGGCAGCAAAGGCGTTGGCGCATGCGGCCCGCCGTTCGGCGTGGCTGAGCCGCCCGGCCGGGACCATCCGGACACTGGTCCAGGTCGACACGGCCCGCGCGCACTCGGTCGCCGAGGCGTACCTGACAGCGCACGCGGACGGCGGCTGGCTCGCTCCGCGCACCTGCGCCGAACTGCTCGCCTGCTACGGCATCCCACAACTGCCCTGGGCCTGGGCCGAGACCGAGGACGACGCCGTCGTGGTCGCCGAGCGGCTGCGCGGTGCCGATGGCCGGGTGGTCCTGAAGGCACACTGGCCGGGCCTGCTCCACAAGAGTGAACAGCGCGCCATTCATCTCGATCTCCAGGGCGACGCCCAAGTGCGTGCCGCCTTCCGGGACTTCGAGACCCGGTTCGCCGGGCTCATGACCGGAGTGGTGGTCCAGCCGCTCGCCGCGCGCGGCACCGAACTGTTCGCGGGCGTGGTGCAGGACCAAGTCTTCGGCCCGCTCGTGCTCTTCGGGCTCGGCGGCACCGCGACCGAGGTCCTCGCGGACCATGCTGCACGGCTCGCGCCGCTGACCGACCACGACGTGCATGACCTGATCACCGCACCGCGCTGTGCTCCGCTGCTGTTCGGCGCGCACGGCGGCGGACCGGTCGACCTCGAAGGGCTCGAACAGCTGCTCCTGCGCCTGTCCCGGATGGCGAGCGACCTGCCGCAGCTGGCCGAAGCCGACTTCAACCCCGTCCTGGCGACACCCGGCGAGGTCACCGTGCTCGACGCCCGCGTACGCCTGCTGCAGAGTCGGCCTCGGGACCCCTATCTGCGTCGACTGCGCTGAGGAGGAAGTGACATGGAGCGGTGGTCGACGAGCTCCAACGGCCGCTGGAGGGCATGCGCATGCGGCGGGACGAGCCGGCGAGCAGGGTGTTACGGAGGAATGGCTACGAAGGCTTTGAGAGGAGGCGAACCGTCATGGTGAGCAAGGTGCTGGTCGCCTTTGGGACGACGAACGGGTCGACCGCGCAGATCGCGGAGGCCGTCGCCGATGTCCTGCGCAAGGAGGGACTGACGGTCGAGGCGATGCCCGCCCGGTCCGTGACGAGTCTGGAGTCGTACGACGCCGTGGTGGTCGGCGGGGGCCTGTATGCGGGACGCTGGCACAGGGACGCGCGCCGGTTCGTCCGGCGGCACACCCGCGAGTTGTCCCGGCGTCCGCTGTGGTTCTTCAGCAGCGGTCCCCTCGACGCCTCGGCCTCGGAACGCGACATCCCACCTGTCCCCGGCGTTCGCCGGGCCATGATCCGGCTCGACGTCCAGGAACACGTCACGTTCGGCGGCTGCCTCGAAGAGGGAGCGAAGGGATTTATCGCCCGGAAGATCGTCTCCTCGGGGAAGGGCGGGGACTTCCGCGACTTCCATCAGATCGAGGCGTGGGCCGCGCGTATCGGCAGCGAACTGGCGAAGGAGTCGCCCAGGAGTTGAACCAGACAGTCGGCACCCGTCTCGGGCTTCTAATGCTCTCGCCTGGTGACGAGGGCCTGGAGTGGAGGCAGAACCCGGTGCCGAAGGTCTGGCCCTGACCGTGCCTGGGACTCGTGGGCCCCGGCCCTGGGTTCGCCGGCGTCCGGCAGCCCGTGAACGATCGGGAATGCGGCCAACAGCGGAGCGATCACGCCCGCTCTTCGGGGCTGGTCGTCTCCGTACCGCCCTGGTCCAGGCGGAACGGTGGGTATGTGTCCGTCATCAGAGCGGCGTAGGCGGTGACGCGTAGGACCCACCGGTTGAGGCCGATGATCAGGTCGAACAGGTCCTTCGGGTACTTCTCGGTGAAGGTCAGGATCACGGCCGCGATGATCGTCAGTACGCCGATCAGCCCGCCGGACCACCAGCCGAGGTGGGCGCCGCCGAGGAAGAAGCCGATGACCATGTAGTGCGGGATGGCCAGGAGCCACCACTTGACCAGGACCAGGCCGCGGGAGAGCCGCTCCGGGTATGCGATGTCCAGTTGCGCCGGGTATTCCGGTTCCTGGCCCAGGCTGAACGGGGGGTACCGGTCGGTGCCCAGGGCGTCGCAAGAGTAGTACGAGACCCGCCAACTCCAGCGCAGTACACCGAGGTTGAAGTCGAACAGGGCGCGGGGATAGCGCTCGGTGAACAGGATGGCGAAGAACGCGATCACGGTCACCACGGTGAAAGCGCACCAGAGGATGCACAGCACCACGTAGTGAGGAATGGCGAGGATCCATTTCACGAGCCACAACCATCGGGACAGTGGCGTGTCGATACGCGCGTTCACCCGGACCGGGCGCTTCGGGAATCCCACCAGGTTCGTCATGGTGATCAACTCCTTCATCTCGGCGTAGGAGGCGCCAAGGGGGCTCATGACCAGCCTGGCTGCTTCCGCGTGACGCCGCGAGGGCAGTGCGGTCCCGTCAGGGAGCCCCTCGGCCTACGCAGCCGCCGGTTCGGGGCACAGCTGTCGGTACCGATCCGGAGTGCTCGCCACGAGGACGGCTGGAGCCGAGCGACGCTCGCGCCGCGGTAGCGAAGGACTCACCGGCCGCGTGGACAGTCACCATGCCGACGAGAAATGCCGCCCTGCGAGATGACCGTCAAGGCGCTTTGTTCGCGTTGCCCGACGTAACGGATTGGTCCACCAGCACCGCCCCCTACCTCTGACCAGCTCCCTTGCCATGGCCCTGGAACTGAACCCTCGTCGCCCCTGAGAGGAAGGTGACACTCGAACGAGCCGCGGCTGGGGCCGATTGCTCGGCATCCTGGGGCCGACCGGGCCCGACGGTCCGGCGATGGGGAACCGGCCTGCCCGTGCAGACGGCAGCTTTCACAGGCAGGCTGGACAGATGAGGTCGTTCCGCTCGGAGGTGACCGCCTGATGGCGTCCCACCATTCTCGGCGCCGACGCTTCCAGGGGCAGCGGGCGGGCGCGCGCGGCGGAGCCCCAGTCGCTGTTGTTGCCCACGACCGGTACCCAGAAACCCAGGAAGGGACCGTTATGAAAGCACTCGTGTTCCATGGCTCCGGCAAGTCCGCTTGGGAGGAGATTGCGGACCCCGCCCCACAAGAGGCCACCGACGCGATCGTCCGGGTCGACGCCGTGACCATCTGCGGGACCGACCTGCACATCCTCAAGGGCGATGTACCGGAGGTACGCCCCGGCACGGTGCTCGGGCATGAAGCCGTCGGTGAGGTCGTCGAGGTGGGCAGCGACGTACGCAGCGTCCGCCCCGGCGACCGCGTCCTGGTCTCGTGCATCACGGCCTGTGGCCGCTGCCGTTTCTGCCGGGAGGGGGCGTACGGACAGTGCCGCGGCGGCGGAGGCTGGATCCTCGGCCATCTGATCAACGGCACCCAGGCCGAGTACGTCCGCGTGCCGTACGCGGATCTGTCCGCCTACCCGCTACCAGGCGCGGTGGACAGCAAGGACGCCGTCCTGCTGGCCGACATCTTCCCCACCGCCTATGAGGTGGGTGTCCTGAACGGGCGCGTACGGCCCGGAGACACCGTCGCCGTGGTCGGAGCGGGGCCCATCGGCCTCGCCGCGATCGCCACCGCTCGGCTCTACACCCCGGAGAAGATCATCGCCGTGGACCTCGCCCCGTCGAGATTGGAGGCCGCCAAGCGCCTTGGCGCCGATGCCGTGGCGTCCGCGGGCGAAGAAGCAGAGCAGCTGGTCGCCGACCTCACCGAGGGACTCGGAGCCGACGTGGTCATCGAAGCGGTCGGGGTGCCGGAGAGTTTCGAGACGTGCATGCGCATGGTGCGGCCCGGCGGGCATGTGGCCAATGTCGGCGTGCACGGCAGGTCGGCGACACTGCACCTCGAAGACCTGTGGATCAAGAACGTGACGATCACCACCGGCCTTGTCGACACGTACTCCACACCCACTCTGCTGCGCATGATGGCCGCCGGCCGTCTGCCTGCGGCGTCCATGGTCACCCACACTTTCCCGCTGGACCGTATGGAAGAGGCGTACGACGTCTTCTCACGGGCCGGTGACACCGGTGCCCTCAAGGTCGTTCTCGGCGGGCAGCAGCACGATGTCCTGACGGTCCGGGCGTCCTGACAGGAGGATCGAAGGTCCGGGGCCGTGGGCTGCGGCGGCAATGGATCCTGCGGCTGCGCGATGGTCTTGCGGGGGCCGCGCAGGACGGTGGGCGAGCCCGTCCAGGGAAAGAATGGAACGGGACAGGCCGCATGCAGGACCTTCGGCCCCTGGACAAAGGCTGGCAGGCCCTGGCTCGCACGGGGCGGCGATGACAGCGTGAATGGTACGCCCCGTCCAAACGGCAATGAAAGGGCGTGGCTGAGGGCATTTACGGCGATGCCGAGCCCACTCGTCGCAGTCCGTTCCCAACGAGGGCTTGAGGCGGCAAACGAGGGCTTGAGGCGGCAGGAGGATCCATGAAGAACAGAACTGTACGCAATGAGGTGATCGTCGGGATCGACCCATGCGAGCAGCACGTTCCGGCGCTCGCCTGGGCAGTCGACGAGGCTGTCCGCAGGCGGTTGCCCCTCCAACTGGTGGTGGCGGTACCTTCCCTGCCCGGCGGGCAGCACATCGACACACCCTGGCGCCGCACGATGCTACAGGCCCAGGGCGAAAGCGCGCTCGCCGAGGCGGTCGCCACGGTGCGGGCGCTGCACGCGGAAGTGCCCCTGACGACGGAACTGCTGGACGGCATTCCATCGGCGGTGCTCTGCCAGAAGGCGGCGCAGGCCCGGATGCTCGTCGTCGGTTCCCGTCGGCTCAGTCGACCGGAGGAGCTCTTCAGTGCGGGCTCGGTGGTAGTTCCGGTCAGTGCCCAGGCGGACTGCCCGGTCGTCGTGGTCAGGGAGCCGGAGCACGCGGGAGAGCGGCACCCCCATCTCGTCGTGGGTGTCGATGGCAGCGAATCCTCCAGGGCAGCCGTGGACTTCGCTGTGGAAGAGGCAGCGCTGCATGGCGCCGGCCTGCGCGCCGTGTGGGTGTGGCGGCGGCCCGCCGTGTCCTTCGGCGACGAAGCGGCGGGGCTTGATGAGCGGCGCCGGATCCTGTCCGAGACCGTGGCGGGATGGGCGGACAAGTATCCGGATGTGGAGATCACCCATCAGGTACTGCGCGGCCATCCGGTGGAGGAACTGGCTCTCGCTTCCGTCGGCGCCCTGGTGGTCGTCGTCGGCAGGCACGGGCGCGGGGGGTACTCCGGAATGAGGCTGGGGTCGGTGGTTCATGGCTTGTTGCACCGGGCGGAGTGCCCGGTGATCACCGTGCCAGAGTGAGGCGAGCCACGCAGTATCAGACTGCTGCATACAACAGTGCCCTGATCGCGCACCCGGTATGGCCACAGCACGCCAGGGTGTCCTGCCGCCCAAGGCGCAGCCCTGGCAAGGGAGTCGGCGCTGTGGTGTTCCAGCACCCTTAGAGAGCGGGCTATGCAGGATGCAGGCGGTCCAGTGCGTGGTGCCACAGCCGCTATGTACGGCGCCTCGCCGATGTCGCTCTCGGCGGCCGGCTTCTGTGCATCGATTTGTCCGTACGTCGTATTTACTGCGAAAACGTGGACCGCTCGAAGGTGGCCTTCGTCGAGCAGGTGCCTGGCCTGGCCGTCCGCTATCAGCGGCGCACCCCGCTCCTGCAGGGCTTGGTGGAGGCCGTCGGGGTGGCGCTGGGGGCCCGGGCTGGTGCCCGGATGCTGAGGATCCTGAACGTTACGCTCTCGCGGTGCACCGTCCTGTCCCAGCTGATGGGGATGCCGATTCTTCCGTCACTGATCTACGCCTCCAGTGCTGGGGGGACTTCGCGCTCTACGGCGACACCTACGGCACCCGGCTGGTCGACGCCACCACCCGGCTTCCGCTGCCCCCCGTATACGCACAGCAAGTCCTCATGCCGCAGACCGCGCCAACGGGGACACCATTCGCGACGAAGCCGACCACTTCGGCGATCGCGGTCCGAGGTGGTGCCGGGCGGTCAACCGACAGGCGTGGGCGTGCTCCAGGCAACCGGAATGCTGACGCAGGTCACGGTTCCTCATCCGCCGCAGCCGGCAGCCCGACGGCTTCCTCGTTCGCCGGAGGATGACTCGTCGACGTGACGAGCAACAGTCCCGGCAGACGAAGCGGGTCACCCAAGAGCCCGGGGCCATCGCCCTCCCCGTGCCATGCGAGGAGGCCACAGGGACTGAAGACGTCCATGCCTACGCAGAACTCCGTCCCCGCCCCCCGGCGCCAGCTGGGCGGGGTGGTCAGGTCCGGCCCCGGCGCAGGCGGCCGCGTCCAACATACGTGGCGGCACGCCTGGCCTTGCGTACCCCCAGACCGCATCGGTGACATCGTGACCATGCAGGACAACGGCGACCTCGTCCTGCGGCGCTCCAACGGCAGCACCTGCCGGGCGAGAGGCACCCGCGCCCCGGACGCACAACCACCTACAACGAGACCTTGCACCGCCGTACACCCAGATCGACCGTGGTCTCCTGGAGGAGCATCAGGCAGAGGCATGTGCGCACACGCCTATGCCCACAAGGGCACCAGCGCGAGAATAAACAAAAAGTATGAATTCTGACTCGGCTACAAGAAGGCCGCCATGTGGACTCCCACATCACGCAGGACTACGGTCGGCGCGCGGTATTCCTCTACGCTCCGGCGGAACGGCACGGAACGCGGTTGCCGGGGAAAAGGGAGGAAAGCTCATCCGCTTCCATGTGGGTCACGCGGCATTGACTGCAGGCCGAGTTCTCCACGGATGGCGTTCAAAAAACGCTGCTCCGCTTCCCACAGACTCCGGAACAAGTCCGACGGCAGATCGGCCGCACTGCATGTTGCACGCGCCGCCGCCAACTGGCGTGCATCCGTGACCATTTGCACCGCCGTGCCGACCGTCTCGGGACTCAGCGCCACAAGCCGCATCGCTGTGAACCCCGCTTCCAGCATTTCCTTGTACGGTCGCCCCGCCTCATCGAAGAACGGCATGAGACGTCCCGGCGACCGGGGATGCGGCGTCGCGGTGATCTGGGCAGTTGGCTCGAGTATGAACGCCACGTACCTCCGGTGCGCTGCCAGGAAGTCGTTGTAGAAACGCAGCCGGACATCCCGCCACTGCCGCTCGTGATCACGCTGCGCCATACGGTCCTGGTTTCGCATGGAGAGCCAGCCACCCAGGATGACACCAGCCAAGCCCGCGAACCCGGCGACAAATGTACCGATCATGCCGCGCCCCTTCCACACGGGTCCTTGCTCGACGGACTCCGGCTCCCATGGAGCAACCGAGTACGGGTCAATCGGGGTGAAGGGCCGGGCGGCGGGCCATTGGAGCGTGCAGGCCCCGGAGGCAGATATCCGCGCCTTGGTCAAGCGCTGCAACCGGGGCCACATGTTCTTCATCTGCGTCAGGACAACCGCCAGAATTTTTGGCCACTTCGCCGACTTCTGCTGACGGATCTACGACGCAGGCGGCTAGTTGGTGTGTCGCCTCACCCAGGAGATGAAGTCGCTTTCTGAGGAGAACGTATGGTTGCGTTCCCTCGTGGTCCCGTTGTTGTCATCGACAGTGGCGTTGGTCAAGCTGCCGTCCGCCTGGAGCTGCCCCGTCGCCTTCCAGTGACTGCTCGGGTCGATCCACATCTTTGTCGCCATTGCTGCTTTCACCGTCTTCCTATGAATCTCGGGAGCACTCGTGAGCCTAACTGGTACGCCTGGAGGTTGTCCGGCAGTCTGCCGAACCGGAAACGTGGGCCATGCGTTGATCGGCGCGCCAATATGAACTACTTCACCGTGCGCCCCACACCTGCCACTGCGAACCCTTCACCACATCCCGCCTGGAGACACTGGCGCCACAGACGACAACTCCAAGCCCACCGGCCATTGTCTTCCCCTGCCGCCTGCGGCCCGGACCGGCCCCGCGCTCGACCACAGCACCAGGAGCAGCCGAGGGCCAGGTGCCCCGGCCCGGCACCTGGCCCTCGGCTGCTCCCGCCCGCCGCTGAACCCGCACCTGCCCCCGCGGCGCCGGCGAGGTACCGGCCTCGATCCTGGCGCGCGCGTCAGGGCAACCAGGACCCGCCCCTGCCTGCAGGAGGCGACGATGCCCATGCGTTTCAACTTGCGCACTGCCTGGACCACGGCCCCGGTGGGCACGCCGAGTTGACAGGCGAGATGCACGAGCGGGGGCGTGAAGCGTTCAGGCGAGTAGGTGCCGTCCGCGAAACGCGCACACAGCATGTCTGCCGCCCGATTGACCGCTGCGAGCATCTTCGGCCCCAGCGTTGTGGCGGCGGCAGGCTGAGCCGTTACGGTCCCCACCCGCCATGTTTGCTCCCACCGTCACCAGGCTGGCCTGAGGCGGGAGCACAGGCCAGGCTGGCGCCGCCAGTTCGGTTGCTTCGCAGGACCGGTACCGTGCTCACCCGGCTCGCTGTCCACGCGGGTCGCGCGAGGCGCCGTCTGCTCACTGGACCGCCGTCTTCCGCTTGGGCATGCAGCGGCGGCCTCCCGGAGCAGCGCTGCACTGGCCGGTACTGATGTGCGCGGGGGCTCAGCTCATCGAAGACGCGCTGTTGCTGGAGGCCTTCAGGCCCGTTGACGTAGATGGCGCGGGTGTGGATGCGGTTGCCGCTTGGGTCCAGTGCCGAGATAGCTGCACGGCGAGGCGCGGCGACGGCGGAGCAGCGCTCTACATGGTGGGCATCGGCAATTTCACCGGGGACCCGTGCGGAGGGCAGTACGGGACCGTGAGTTGAAAGGCAAGGTACTACGTCTCGTCTGGCCTGGTTGTGGTTGTGCTCAGGGTGAACGCGACACGGCCGTCAACTCGTCCTTCTCCCATGCGGGGGACCGAAGCGGCCCTGAAGCTCTCTTCGGAGCCGGGCCGTGGAAGACGGCCGCATGGTGACTGTCGTGGCGTTCCACGCCCACCCCGATGATGAAGTCCTCATGAAGGGCGGCACCCTGGCCTGTGCCGCGGCCGAAGGGCACCGCGTCGTCGTGGTCACCGCGACGGACGGCAACAACAGTCGTGTGACCAGCGAGGAGTTTCTGAGGTTGCGTGTACTGCGGGCAAGCTCAGCCGCGTTGAGTGTCCACCGCGTCGTCTGTCTCGGCTGTGCGGACAGCGGCAGATAGGAGCCGATGCTGCCCGACCCCCTCGGCCGCGTCCGCTTCGCCAGGGCGGAAGCGGAGGAGGCCGCGGGGCGGCTCGTGGAGATCGTCAAGGCCGAGCGGGCGGATGTCTTGCTGAGCTATGACGGGAACGCCGCAGTGCGGCGGCCGAATGGTCGCGGTGGCCGTAGCCGCCATTCCTGCGAGGCCGCGACGGGCCGACGGACCCATCCCAGGGACCGCTGCACTCCCGTCGCGTGCCAGGGCTCCCGCGGCGCTCCCGGCCGCGGTGACTGGCGGCCGAGAGGGCTGGGGGCCGGTGTTCGACGGTTCACCGCAACCAGCGCCGCTCACCGACGAAGGGCAGCCGCTCCCACAGGCGGCCCAGTCCCCAGACCCGTCCGGCACCGGCGACGGCCAGAGCGATCAGGACGGCGGCGTACACCACGTGGTAGTCGATCAGCGGGTTGGTGGAGGCGCTGAGGGAGCCGTCGGACAGGTGCTTGGCGGGCGGCCATTCGGCCGTCCACATCAGCGCCATCAGTGCGGTGCCCGCCACGGCGGCGAGCCGTAGGGCGATTCCGCCGGCCAGGGCGAGGCCGATGCCGAGCAGGCCGAGCATGAACAGCCAGTCGGCCCAGGTGTCTCCGGCCCAGTGGTGGAAGGTGGACTCCATGGGCCCTGCGGCGACGCCGCTGAGGAAGCCCTTGGTGGGGGATCCGCCGTCGATCCATCCCTTGCCGCCGCGGGTGGAGTAGCCCCAGCCGAAGGTCTTGTCGAAGAACGCCCACAGGAACGTGAACGCCGTGACGAGTCGCAGTCCCCCCAGCGTGCGGGCCAGGGCCGGTGATGCCGTCGCGGTGCGGTCGGCGGAGGCGGCACGCGCCGTGCCGGCCTTCCTGGTCCCGAACAGGAAGGTGAAGTGGTCGCGTGCGTGAGCAGGGGGGTTGGGGTGGACTGCCATGGTCCTCGGCTTTCTGGTCATGCCCACGCCCGGTGCGTGGCCTTGACCAATGTGGCGCCGGACGCGGCCGTTGTGGTGGGGGCGTTCGGGCCAGGGGGCGGGACCGGTGGTCCCGCTTCGCATGCTGTTCCGGACCGTTCGGCCCTCGCGGCCCCCGCGGGACGCGGGAGAAGCTGAGCCTGTCGACAGGATTCGCGCTCTCGGGAGGACGCCATGCCGGATACGGTCATCGCTGCAATCGACGGTTCGCCCGAGTCGCGGGCCGCGGCCGTGTGGGCGGCGGACGAGGCGGCCCGGCGTGGGCTGCCGCTGACGCTGCTGCACGTCTGGCAGCCGTGGCAGCCGGCCTTCGGCTACGCGCCGCTGGGTACCGCGGCCGTGCTGACGGATGCTCCGGGCGATGACGAAAGCGGCGCGCGGCGCATGCTGGAGGAGGTTTACGCGCAGGTGCGCGACGCTCGTCCCGGCGGGGACATCGCCGCCGAGCAGGTCCTCGGCCAGCCGGTCGACGTCCTGGTGGCCGCGTCCGACGAGGCCGCGGTCCTGGTCCTGGGATCGCGGGCGCCGAGCGCGCTGACGGGCTTCCTGACGGGGTCCGTCTCGATGGCCGTCCTCGCCCCGTGCGCGGCGCCCGGTCGTCCTCGTCCGGCCGCCGCAGCCGTCTGCCGACGGCCCGGGGGCGGGATCGCGGGACGAGGCGCGTGACGTGGTGCTCGGACTCGACTTCTCCCGCCCCTGCGACGCGTTGCTCGATTACGCGGTGGAAGCCGCCCTGACCCGTGGCGCCACCCTGAGGGTGGTCCACACATGGAGGACGCCGCCCATTTTCGGGTACGACCCGGCGGCGGTGGACCCTCAGCACATCGTCGCGCTCGGGGTCGCGGAGGCGCGTGCGCTCGCGGACGTCGTGGAGCCGTGGCGGGCCAAGTACCCCTCGGTGCACATCCAGACGCAGTGCGTCGCGGACCGGCCCGCGGAACGTCTGGTCGAGGCGGCCGAGGATGCCTCGCTGCTGGTGGTCGGGCGCCTTGTTCGCGGCGGGGTCACGCATATCGGCCCTGTGACCCATGGGGTGCTGCATCACGCGCGTACGCCGGTCGCCGTGGTGGCGCACCGCTGAGAGCACTCCTGCCGCGAGGTCCTGGCAACGGCGTTTTCAGTGCTGGTCGTCCGCGGTCGGCGGCTCGTGCCTGACTCCCACCACGCCTTCCACCGCCAGAGCGAGACGCGCCGCCGTGGGCAGGAGTTCGCTGTCGCGAGGGTCGGCCCTGAGGGTGACGATGCCGTCGGCGACGCGTATGCGGATGGTCCGGTGCGAGACGGGGAAGAGCGGTACGACGACCTCGCGGCGGATCTGCGCGGCCAGCTCGTCGTCGGAGCGCAGGAAGACCTTGAGCAGGTCGGCGCGGCTGACGATGCCCACGAGGCGGCCGGCCCCGTCGACGACGGGGAGCCGCTTGATGTGGTGGCGGGCCATCAGGCGGGCGGCCTGGGGGAGGGTGGCGTCGGGGCCGATGGTCACGGCCGGGGCCGTCATCAGGTCCTCCGCCCGTGTCGCGCCGGCCTTGCGGGTGTCGGCGAGGCGTTGCGCCTGCTCGATCGGGGCGGGGCCGTCCCCGTGGAACTCCTCCTTGACCAGGAGGTCCGCCTGTGAGACGACCCCGGCGACCCGTCCGTCGTCGTCGAGGACGGGCACGCCAGTCACTGTCCACCGCTGCATCGCGGTGACGATCTCTTTGAAGTGCGCACTGCGCGAGACGGCGACGACCGCTTGGGTCATCACCATGGAGACGGTGTACCTGCTGGTCATGGCGGGCCTCCGGGGCTTGTCCCGGCCAGCGTGGCACGGGGCCGGGCCGGGCGCGAGGGCCGAGGAGTCCCGTATTGCAGAGCTGGATGGCTCCCCGTCGGCGCTGCAGTCCGTGGGGCGGAGCACCGCCGGAGGCCATGTCAGTCGGCCAGCCGCAGGTCGCACACCTCACCCGCACGCACGGTCACGGAACGGCCCGGTAGCTCGACCTCCAGCGGCGGCAGCCCCGACGACGGTACCTCCACGCGCAGCACACCGGGGCGCATGCGCAACCGCACGTGCCAGTGGTCCTGAAAGCGAACGGCGAAGCCGTACTCGGATAACCCGGCCAGGGGTACGGGGTCCAGGCACAGGGCGCCGCGCCGGACGCGCAGACCGGTGAGTCCGCGCTCGACCAGGTCCAGGGTGCCGGCCATGGCGCCCAGGTGGACGCCCTCGCCGGTGGTGCCGCCCTGGATGTCCGCGATGTCACCGCGCAGGGCTTCCTGGACGAACCGCCACGCTTCCGCCCGTCGGTCGCGGGCCAGCACCCAGCCGTGCACCAGGCCGCTGAGGGTGGAGCCGTGGCTGGTCCGCCGGAGGTAGTGGTCGACGGTGCGGTGCCAGAGGTCGTCGTCGAGCCGGTGCCCGAGCCGGGCGAACAGGGCGGCCAGTTCCGCGGGTGGGAAGAGGTAGCCGAGCATGAGCACATCGGCCTGTTTGGATGCCTGGTAGCGATTGACCGAGTCGTCCTCGGCCTCCAGGATCCGGTCGAGCCTGCGGATGTCGGGATAACGGGAGTGGTAGCGCTCCCAGTCGAGCTCGGCCAGCTCGCCGTAGCCCTCGAACTGGCTGATGACGCCCGCGTGGAAGGGGACGTGGAGCTTGCGGGAGATCTCCTGCCAGCGGTCCGTCTCATCACGGTGGCAGCCGTGGCGTTCGGTGAGTTCGCGCCTGCGTGTCTCGGGCAGCGTCTCCAGCAGTTCCAGGGCGCGTTCCAGGACCCATGCCGCGGTGACGTTTGTGTAGGCGTTGTCGTCGACGCCCGGTTCCTTGGCGTCGGGGTAGGCGTCGTGGTATTCGTCGGGGCCGATCACGCCGCGGATCCGGTACCGGCCGAGAGCCGTGTCGTACTGGGCCGCGTCCGACCAGAAACGGGCAATCTCCAGCAGCATGTCGGCGCCCCGGGTGTGCAGGAACGCCGTGTCGGCGGTCGCCTCGCAGTAGCGCCAGACGTTGTACGCGACGGCCGAGCCCACGTGGTGCTGGAGGTGTGAGTGGTCGGGCAGCCAGCGGCCCGAGCGGGGATTGAGGTGCAGTCGCTGGCTCTCTTCGCGGCCGTCGCTCCCGCTCTGCCAGGGGTACATCGCCCCGGACCGGCCGGCCTCGCGGGCCGCGGCGCAGGCCTGCCCCAGCCGCCGGTGGCGGTAGGTGAGTACGGCTCGGGAGACCTCAGGGAAGTGCAGGTTCAGATAGGGCAGGACGAAGAGTTCGTCCCAGAAAACATGGCCACGGTACGCCTCGCCGTGCAGACCGCGGGCGGGTACCCCGGCGTCCAGGTCCGCGGTGTGCGGGGAAAGGGTCTGCAGGACATGGAAGAGGTGCAGGCGCAGTATCCGCCCCGGCTCGCCCGGAACGTCCAGTTCGGCCCGGCGCCACAGCTCCTGCCAGGCCGCGCGGTGGGTGCCCAGCAGCGCGTCGAAGTCCGGGGCCGCCGCGACCCGGGCGAGGGCCGCGCCGAGCGGGTCGCTGATGGCGTCGTCGCGCGAGGTGTGCAGCGCGGCCGTCTTGTCGACAGTGGCAGGGTGGCCGGGAGACAGGAGGATGCGCAGGCGCTGGGTGGCCTGGTGGCCAGCGCCCAGCACCTGCGCGCTGGCCGGGGCGGTGGTACGCGCTGCCAGGCCGAAACGGATGTCGGAGGAACTGGTGCGGCAGCGCAGCCAGACCGTGTCGGGGGCGGCGGAGCCGCTGTGGACGTGGGTGAGGTGCCGCGAGGCGAGCGAGCGGTAGCGCTCGACCCCCTCGTTGCGCACCGAGCCGTCGAGCGCGGACTCCACCTCCAGCTCGCCCCGCCAGTTGCCGGCAGTGAACTCCGTGCGCAGGGCGGCGAGATGGGGGTCGCCCATGTGCACCAGACGCCACTGCCGTACGAGGAGGGTGCGGTCCTGGGCGTCCACGTAGCGCGTCTCGCGTTCCAGCACGCCCGAGCGCAGGTCGAGCCGCTGCCGGTGGGCGGCGAGCTCCGGACCGTCGGGGGAGAACCAGTCGGTGTCCCGGTGCGGATCCACGACCCGGAAGCGCAGCGGGAGCCAGTTGGGCAGGTTCACCATGTCCTCGCTGACGACGTGGCGGTCGGCCACCTTCGACGTCAGACGGTTGTAGCAGCCGGCCGCGTAGGTTCCCGGGTAGTGGACGGAGTCCGCGGAGCATTCGGGGAATGCTCCGCGGGTGGCGAAGCGTCCGTTGCCCAACGTGCATAAGGACTCGCGCAGCCGCTCCTGGGCAGCGTCATAGCCCTCGTACCGCCAGGTCCAGTCGTCCGTCGCGGCGCTCATGGGCGGGGGTCCTCGACGAGCAGCTCCGCCAGGTCGCGGACGATGACGGTGGCACCGTGTTCGCGCAGTGCCTCGGCGCTCCCGGCTGCCGACGCCCGGTCCACGCCGATCACTGGCGTGAAACCGCCGCGCCGCCCGGCTTCGACACCGGCCAGCGCGTCCTCCACCACGGCGGTGTGTGCCGGCGGTGCGCCCAGGCGCCGGGCGGCCTCCAAGAACAGGGCCGGATCCGGTTTGCCCGGCAGGCCGAGCCGGGCCGCCTCGGCTCCGTCGACCAGCACCTCGAACAGGTCGAGGACTCCGGCCCGGGCGAGGAGTTCGCGCGCGTGGTGCGAGGCGGAGGCGGCGGCGAGGGGGACACCGGCGGCCCTCAGGGCGTGCAGCAGCCGGACGGTGCCCGGGTAGGCCGGGATGTTTCCGCGCCGCAGCCGCTCCACGAAGAGGCGCTCCTTGTCCCGGCACACCGCGCCGACGGTCTCCTCGTCGGTGGGCAGCCCGCGCGAAGCCAGGAACGAGGCGGCACCGTCGCGCCGGGACTTGCCGTCCACGTAGCGCAGGTAGTCGGTGCGCACGTCGAAGGCCCGGTGCGTGCCGCCGGGTGCAGGGTGCCGTTCGAGGTAGGCGTCGAACGCCTGCTTCCAGGCCGCCGCGTGCGCACGGGCGGAGTCGGTGACCACTCCGTCGGTGTCGAAGACGGCCGAACGGACGCCGCGGAGCGGACCGGGGAGCGCGGGGGCGCCCCCCGGAGCCGCCGGGGGGTGCCCCCGGGTATCACCGTCTGCGGTCATGGCAGCCTCCTCGCTTCCAGTGGATGATGCGGCCTTCGTGCGTGCCGGGGGACGATGGCCACCGGGCAGTCGGGGTGGTGGAGCAGGGTGTGGGCCACTCGGCCCAGCTGGAGGGCCGAGGTGGCTGTGCCGCCTTCGGGCCCCAGCACCAGAAGGTCCGCCGTGGCCGACCGGTCGCGGAGCACTTGGTGGGCCGGGCCCTCACAGGCAGTGCGGATGACCTCGACTCCCGCGCGGGGGGCGACCGGTCGCGGAGCGCCTCGGCGATCAGCGTGGTCGCCCTTTCGCGGTGCTCATGCGCAGGCCCGGCGGCCAGAAGAGGGTCGTCGACACCCTCATTGGCGGGACAGCGCCACGCCCGTACGGCTTCCAGCAGGCACCCGCGCGTCTGTGCCTCACGCATGGCGAACAGGGCAGCCGCGCCCGCGGTGGCATGGTCCCCGACGCCGAGCACGATGCGGTGGTGCCGCGCCTTGACAATGTCCTCGCTGCCGCGGACGACGATGACCGGGCAGCGTGCCAGGGCCGCCACGGCCGGGCTCACCGATCCCAGCAGGAGCTCGGCCGTCATGCCGCGCTCCGCGTGAGCCGGTGATCAGCGAGGCGGTGGTATGCCTCCTTCAGCAGGGCGGCCTCGGGGTCCTCCGTCAGCTCCTCGGCCTCGGCCTCCAGGTCGGGCACACGGCGCCGGACGCGCTCGAGCGAGGCGGTCAGCAGCCCCTGGTCCGACACCTGCGCCGAGGGGATCGCCATACCGGGCCCGCGTGGCTCGGTGAGCTCGTAGCGATCCCAGAGGGACGCGTGGACGATCCGCAGGGAAAGTCGACGCTCCGCCTCGTCCGCGGCCCAGTCCAGTGCGCGCAGGCTCGACGCGGATCCGTCGACGCCCACCACCAACGGCATGCCCATGGCAGCCACCGCTCCTTCGCTCCCGTACCGCATGGCCTTGCGCAGACTCTGGCGCAGCCGACGCCCGTGCGACAGGGCCGCTTCGGCCCTTGTGCGGGCCCTCCGGCCCCCGTGTGTACCCGATCGGCACTGGGAGGCGGGCCCCGGCGCGGCGGATCGTGGAC
This sequence comes from Streptomyces sp. NPDC031670, assembly GCF_055580545.1. Taxonomy (NCBI): domain Bacteria; kingdom Bacillati; phylum Actinomycetota; class Actinomycetes; order Kitasatosporales; family Streptomycetaceae; genus Streptomyces; species Streptomyces sp. NPDC031670. Next base: position 73,170 of record NZ_JBVILC010000025.1, read on the forward strand.
ACACAGGCGGCGAGAAAGCGGCCTTTCGGTGCGGAGAGGACGGCGAGCACGGTGATCTCGGCCCATGACACACAGACGGTGACGGAACTCGTGCGTGACGCCACGACCGCACCCTCCCTGCACAACGCCCAGCCCTGGGCGTTCGTGTTCCGCTCGGCACAGGACGTGCTGGAATTGCACGCCGATCCGAGCCGCCAGCTGCCGTACACGGACCCGGACGGACGGGCGCTGCACATCAGCTGCGGAGCCGCGCTGTTCACCCTGCGGGTGGCGACCGCCCAGCGGGGCTGGGAGGCTGAGGTCTCGCTGCTGCCCGACCCCGCTCGGCCCGGCCTGTTGGCGTCCGTGCGGATGCGCCCGACCGCGCACGCCGACGCGGATCTGCGCGCTCTGTACCCGTCCGTGCACCGCCGGCACACCAGCCGCTACCCGTTCGCGGACGAACGGGTCCCGCAGGAGGTCTGGGACGCCCTTGTCGCGGCGGCCCGTGCCGAGGGCGCCGCGCTCGTGGTGCCCGGGCCGTGGCACGTCCAGACGGTGCTCGCACTCATCGGCGACGCGCAGTGGTACGACGCCGAGGACGCCGGCCGCGCCGCCGAGCTGGAGCACTGGACCCGGCTGGGCCGGGACGTCTCCGACGTGGCCGTGGACGGTGTGCCCGAGTACGCCTTCGGCCCGCGCCGACGGGGCGGCGGCCCCGTGGTGCGGGACTTCTCGGCGGGGCGCAGTGTGGCGGACCGGGGGACCGTGGACTTCGAAACCGCTCCCCAGCTCGCCCTCCTGGGAACCGCCGACGACACACCCGCCGCCTGGCTGCGCGCCGGCCAAGCCCTTCAGCGCGTCCTGCTCCTCGCCACCGGTCACGACCTGGTGGCGGGGCTGAGCAGCCAGGCCCTGGAACGCCGCGAGCTGCGCTGGGCCTCCCGTGATCCGCTCTCCGCCATGCAGCACGTGCAGATGGTCCTCAGGCTGGGCTACGGCCCGGCGGGGCCGCGCAGCCCCAGGCGCGGTGTGCATGAGGTGCTGGCAGTGCGATGAGGACGGCCGGGTGCCGAACGGCTCCGTCCGCAGGGCCCGTTCGCCTCTGCCGGCGTGGTCGGGCCGGTGGGAGTCTGTGCGGTGGGGGCGGTGAGGACCGGCTCGGGCGGATGCGCGCCGAGGAACCTGTCGGTCTGAAGCCCTCTGCCCCTGAAACGGCTGACCTGCCCGAGTGCCCACGGACCACCGGAGGTCGATCATGCAACCCCACATCACCGCAGGCGTGGACGGTTCCCGCGAAAGCGTGGACGCGGCCGGCTGGGCGGCTCGCGAAGCGGTGCGCCGAGGACTGCCGCTGCACCTGCTCCATGTGGACGACGAACCCGCCGCCCGGACCGGGCTTCCCGAACTGGACGCCTCCGGCGAGCGCGAGCGTTCGGCCCTGGACCGGGTGGCCGCTCAGCTCGCGCAGCGCCACCCCACCCTGGAGATCCACCCCGTGGTCGCGCCCGGTCCCCCGACGGCCGCGATCCTCGACGCCGCCGCGACCTCGGAGGTCCTCGTCCTCGGCTCGCGCGGGTTCACCGGGTGCGCCGCGTTCCTCGTCGGGTCGGTCGCGCTGGCGGTGACCGCCCGGGCCGCCGGCCCCGTCGTCCTCGTCCGGGCCGGGGAGCACCCGCAGGACGAGCGGCAGGATGCCTCGGGGACCGGGGCGTACCGGCCGGTCGTCCTCGGCCTGGACCTGGACCACCCGTGCGACGCCCTGCTCGCGTACGCCTTCGACGCCGCCGCGAGCCGTCAGGCCGCGCTGCACGTGTGGCACGCCTGGGCCATCCCGCTGGTGCCGTCGGCGGACGCGGAGGATCCCGTGGCGGACAAGGCCCGTGCCCTGGCGGCCGTGCTCGCACCGTGGCGGGGCAAGTTCCCCGAGACGGAAGTGGTCGAGCGTACGGTCCACGGCCGGGCCGGCCGCCATCTGGTGCTGGCTTCCACCGGCGCGAGCCTGGTGGTCATCGGCCGCCGGACCGACCGGCTCGGCCCGGTCGCCCACTCCGTCATCCACCATGTGCTGTGCCCGGTGGCGGTCGTCCCCCACGGCTGAGGCGCTGGGGACGGCCGGGTGACGCAGGCCCGGCTTGTGCGGTGCGGCGGCTTGCGAGGTGCGAGGCGACGACCCCCGGGTCGTCGCCTCGCACCATGTCATCGGCTCAATCGGTTCATCGGTGCGCGGGTTTCCGAGCGCCCGCGGGCTGCGGGGCGCGCGGGGCGGGCGGCTGGACGGCTCCGCCGCGCACGAGGGGGCGCACCACTGCGGCATGGTGTGCGGGTGTCTTCGCCGGTGCCGCTCGCTCGGGCCCGGGGACGGCCACCACGGGAACCGTCGCGTGGCGCAGGCACTCGCGGCCGACGGCCCCGAGGGGTGCGGCTCCGTACTCCGAGTGGGTCTTGAGCCCCAGGGCGAGCAGCACGGCATCGTGGGCGTGCTGGAGCAGCACCCGTGCGGGGCGCCCTTCGGCCAGGACGGCGCGTACCGTGCCGTCCATCTGCGGACCGAAGGCGGCCCGCAGTGTCATGGTGAGCAGTCGGGCGGCCCGGGCCCGCTGTTCGGCGGCCGTGGGGCGGGCCGAGGGCGGGGCGTAGGGCGCGTGCAGGGGGCCGACCGGTTCCCAGGCGTGGACGGCCACGACCTCCGTGTGCAGCGCACGTGCCTGCTGGGCGGCCCAGCGCAGTGCGGCCACGGACTCCTCGGTTCCGTCGACACCCACCACGAGGCCGCGTCCGCCGGTGAACTGTGTCATGACTCCTCCAACCGTCGGCGGCTTCTGGCCCTCATGGTGGCCCGGCACATGTCGACGGGGCAGGGGCCAAGGGGCCCGACAGGCGCCGAACGGCCCTCTTCACCCGGTCGGGCGCTCGCTCTTCTCCGGCTGGTCCAGCTGTGAGGCGAGGACCGCGGCCTGGACCCGGCGCTGTACGCCGAGCTTGGCCAGCAGGCGGGAGATGTGGTTCTTGACGGTCTTCTCCGACAGGTAGAGCCGCTGGCCGATCTCACGGTTGGTCAGGCCGTCACCGATCAGGGCGAGGATGTCCCGCTCCCGGGGTGAGAGGCCGGCGAGTTCGGACGGTACGGCGGGACTCCCGGCAGGGTCCGCTCGCAGCGAGTGCATCAGCCGGGCCGTGGTCGCGGGGTCGAGCATCGACTGGCCGGAGGCGACGGCGCGTACCGCCGAGACCAGGTCCGAGCCCTTGATCTGCTTCAGGACGTAGCCGGCCGCACCTGCCATGATCGCGTCGAGCAGGGCTTCCTCGTCGTCGAACGAGGTCAGCATCAGACAGGCCAGTTCCGGCATCTGGTCCCGCAGCTCCCGGCACACGGTGATGCCGTTGCCGTCCGGGAGCCGCACGTCCAGGACGGCGACGTCGGGGCGCAGCGCCGGGCCCCGGGCGAGGGCGTGGTCGACCGTGCCGGCGTCGCCCACCACGGAGATGTCCGGTTCGGCGTCGAGCAGGTCGGCCAGGCCGCGGCGGACGACCTCGTGGTCGTCCAGCAGGAACACACGGATCGGGTTCTGCTCGGTGAAAGTGCGCGGCTCTGGCATGGCGATTCCTCGTTCCCCGGGGGAAGGCAGACGGCGGGCAGTCCTTGGTGCCGATCATCACGTGCCGGAGCCGAATGCACTAGGGCCGACAGGCCCAACTCGCCTTGATGCCGCGAGGCGGCCGACCCCGCGACGCGGCCGGTCCGGGGCCAGGGGTGAGGGGGCCTGGGTGGCCCTCGAGGAGCGGGACCTTTGGAGCCGTCATTGATCCGTCCGGCCGTTTCGCCGATCCCCCGCGGCACAGAAACATCGGTCGCGGATCAACACATCCCCAGCCACTTGTACGAGGAGCACAGTCATGTCCAGGACCACGACGGGTGGCGAGCGCACGGCGCCGCAAGCCGCTCTCGGCCTGCCCGCCGCCTCCGCGTTGGTGATCGGCAGCATCATCGGCACCGGAGTCTTCGCACTGCCGTCCGCCCTCGCGGCGTACGGACCCATCTCCCTGGTGGCCTTCGTCGCCGTGACCCTGGGCGCGCTCGCGCTCGCGGCGACCTTCGGCTCGCTCTCCAAGCGTGCTCCAGCGAGCGGCGGGCCCTACGTCTACGCCCGGGAGGCCTTCGGGGAGTTCGCGGGATTCCTCAACGCCTGGTCCTACTGGATCACCGCCTGGGCCGGGAACGCGGCGATCGTGGTGGCCTGGGTCGGGTACGTGGAGGTCTTCGTGAACACGGGCCACAAGACGTGGATCTCCGTGGTCATCGCGCTGATCGGCCTGTGGATACCTGCCGCGATCAACCTCAGCGGAGTACGCAACATCGGCGCGTTCCAAGTCATCACGACCGTGCTGAAGTTCATTCCGCTCATCTTCATGGCCGGCATCGGCATCTTCTTTATCGACCCGGACAACTTCGGCGCCTTCAACGCCAGCGGCGACTCCGCACTGGGAGCGGTCTCCGCGGCGGGAGCCATCGCCCTGTTCAGCTACCTCGGTCTGGAGGCCGCCTCAGTGGTCGCCGGCCGGGTGCGCGAGCCGGAGCGGAACGTGCCGCGTGCCACCGTCTACGGCACGCTCGTCTGCGCCGTCATCTACATCCTGGGCACCCTGGCGGTCTTCGGCACCGTCTCGCACGCGGACCTCGGCTCCTCCACGGCCCCGTTCACCGACGCGGCCAACAACATCTTCGGCGGCACCTGGGCCGGTGACGCCGTCGCGGTGGCCGCCATCGTCTCCGGCATCGGCGCACTCAACGGCTGGACCATGCTGTGCGCCGAGATGCCCTACGCCGCCGCCCGCGACGGTCTCTTCCCGCAGGCCTTCGCCAAGCTCCGCGGCGGCAACGGCGTCCCGGTCTTCGGTATCGTCGCCTCCACCGCACTGGCCTCGCTGATCACCGTGTTCAGCTACACCCGCTTCGACGACGTCTTCACCAAGATCGTGCTGCTGAGCGTGCTGACCGCGGTCATCCCCTATCTGTTCTCGGCCGCCGCCCAGCTGTACTGGCTGCTGGTGCGCGGACGGGAGACCCTGACCCCGCGCCGCCTGGCCCGTGACATCTGCGTCGCCGTAGTGGCGATGGCCTTCTCGTACTGGTCGGTCCAGGGCAGCGGCTACCAGACCGTCTACTACGGACTGTTCGTGCTGCTGCTCGGTGTGCCGGTCTACATCTGGCTCAAGCGCGGCCAGGGCACCTACGGCGACGCGATCGCCGCGGTACCGGCCGTCCGCGCCGCGGACCAGGAGCGCGCCCCCGAGACGCCGGCCCTCGCCAAGCAGCCCTCGCTCGGGGTGAACACCAGCCGCGTCCGCGGACCGCGCCGCCGCAACCTCCGCCACCAGGACTGACCGCGCCCCGCCCGGGAGCGCCGCCGCTCCCACGACGTACGACCCACGAAAGACGACAGAGGACACACCGCCATGAACACCTTCCACGTCGACTCCGAAGTCGGCCGCCTGCGCCAGGTCGTCCTGCACCGCCCCGGCATCGAACTCTCCCGCCTGACCCCCCGCAACGTCGACGCCCTGCTCTTCGACGACATCCTGTGGGCCAAGCGCGCCCGCGAGGAGCACGACGCCTTCGCCCAGGTGCTGCGCGACCACGGCACCCGGGTGCACTACTTCGCCGACCTGCTGGCCCAGGCCCTCGACATCGGCGAGGCCCGCGACTGGCTGCTGGAGCGCGTGGTCACCCCGGCCACCGTCGGGCCGGCCCTGATCGACCCGGTGCGCAAGCTGTGCGCCGAACTCGACGGGCAGACCCTCGCCGGGCACCTCATCGGCGGACTGCTCAAGAGCGACCTGGCGCTGGCCGCCCCGCACAGCCTGGTCTGGAACGCGCTGGGCGAGGACGAATTCGCCCTGGCCCCGCTGCCCAACCACCTGTTCCCGCGGGACAACTCCTGCTGGGTGTACGACCGTCTGTCGGTCAATCCGATGGCCAAGGCGGCGCGCCGGCGCGAGAGCCTGCACGCCGAGGCCGTCTACCGCTTCCACCCGATGTTCGCCGGCACGGCGCCCGCGCCGCTCCTCGATGCCGGGGCGGGCACCCTGGAAGGCGGGGACGTCCACGTCCTCGGCAACGGTGCCGTCATGGTCGGCATGGGCGAGCGCACCACCGCGCAGGCCGTGGAGAACCTGGCGGCCCGGCTGTTCGCCGCAGGCACCGCGCAGCGGCTGATCGCCGTGCAACTGCCGTCCACCCGGGCCTATATGCACCTGGACACGGTCCTGACCATGATCGACCGGGACGCCTTCGCCATCTACCCCGGCCTGGCCGACTCGCTGCGCTCCTGGACGCTGGTGCCCGACGCCTCCCGTCCCTCCGGCTTCACCGTCACGGCCGACTCCGACCTGGCGACCGCCCTGGCCGAAGCGCTCGATGTGGACAAGGTACGGATGCTGTCCGCGCCCCAGGACAACCGCGGCGCCGAGCGCGAGCAGTGGGACGACGGCAGCAACTTCCTCGCCCTATCTCCCGGCGTCGTCGTCGGCTACGAGCGCAACGTCACCACCAACACCTACCTGCGCAAGCAGGGCATCGAGATCGTCACCGTCGCCGGCGCCGAACTCGGCCGAGGCCGCGGCGGTCCGCGCTGCATGAGCTGCCCCATCGAGCGCGACCCGGCCTCCTGAACCCCTCCACCCAGCACAAGGGAACCCACATGACCAGCATTCTGCGAGGCCGCTCCTACCTGAGCGAACTCGACTTCACGCCCGAGGAGATCCACCACCTCCTCGACCTCGCGGCAGACCTGAAGGCCGCCAAGCACGCGGGCACCGAGCGGGCCCGGCTCGTCGGCCGGAACCTCGCGCTGATCTTCGAGAAGACCTCGACGCGCACCCGGTGCGCCTTCGAGGTCGCCGCCGCCGACCAGGGAGCCGCCACCACCTACCTCGGGCCCGGCGACACCCACATCGGCGCCAAGGAGTCCATCGCCGACACCGCCCGGGTGCTCGGCCGCATGTTCGACGCCATCGAGTACCGGGGCAGCGACCAGGCGATCGTCACCGAACTCGCCGCCCGCAGCGGCGTCCCCGTCTACAACGGCCTCACCGACACCGCCCACCCCACCCAGAGCCTGTGCGACGTCCTGACCATGCGCGAGCACAGCCCCAAGCCCCTGACGGAGATCGCCTACTGCTACCTCGGCGACGCCCGCAACAACATGGGCAACTCCCTGCTGTCCATGGGCGCGCTACTCGGCATGGACGTACGCATCGCCGCCCCCGCCCGGCTGTGGCCCGACAGCGGCCTCGTCGCCACGTGCCGGGCGCTGGCGGAGCGCACCGGGGCCCGCATCACCCTCACAGAGGACGTCGAGACCGCCGTGCGGGGCGCCGATTTCCTCCACACCGACGTATGGGTCTCCATGGGCGAACCCGCCGACACCTGGCGAGAGCGGATCGAACTGCTGCTGCCGTACCAGGTCAACGACAAGACGATCGCCCTCACCGGCAACCCGTTCGTCAAGTTCATGCACTGCCTGCCGGCGCTGCACGACCGCAGCACCCGCCTCGGCCGCAGCCTCTACGAGACCCACGGCCTGGACGGCCTGGAGGTCACCGACGAGGTCTTCTCCTCACCGGCGTCCCTCGTCTTCGACCAGGCGGAGAACCGGCTGCACACCATCAAGGCCGTACTCGTCGCCACTTTGGAGGACTGACACCATGCGCATCGTCGTCGCCCTCGGCGGCAACGCCCTGCTCCACCGCGGTGAACGGCCCGACGCCGCCATCCAGCAGACCAACATCGACCGGGTCGCCACCGCACTGGCCGCCCTCGCCCGCGAACACGAGCTCGTCATCACCCACGGCAACGGCCCCCAGATCGGCATGCTGGCCGTGGAGAGCGCGGCCGACCCCGCGCTGAGCGCCCCCTACCCGCTGCATCTGCTCGGCGCCCAGACCCAGGGCATGATCGGCTCCCTGCTGGCCTGCACGCTGCACGACGTCCTGCCGGGCCGCCGCATCGCGGCCCTGGTCACCCACACCGTGGTCAGGGCCGACGACCCGGCCTTCGTACGGCCCACCAAGTTCGTCGGCCAGGTCTATCCGCACGACGTCGCCCTCGCCCTCGCGCGCGAGCGCGGCTGGCACATCGCGCAGGACACCGGCGGCTGGCGCCGGGTGGTGCCCTCTCCGGCGCCCGAACGGATCGTGGAGACCGACACCGTCCACGAGCTGCTCAACGGCGGGGCGCTGGTCGTCTGCGCCGGCGGCGGGGGCGTTCCCGTCACCGCCGATGCCCGCACCGGCGCGCTGACGGGCGTGGAGGCGGTCATCGACAAGGACCTCACCGCCGCCCTGCTCGCCGAGGAGGTGAAGGCCGACTTCCTGCTCGTCCTCACCGACGTGCCCTGTGTGTACCGGGACTACGGGAGGCCCGCACAACGGCCCGTCCTCGACGCCACCCCCGCCGAGCTGCGCCGCGAGGGCTTCCCGGACGGCTCCATGGGGCCCAAGGCCGAGGCCGCCGCCCGTTTTGTGGAGCGGACCGGAGGGATCGCCGCCATCGGAGCACTGGACGCGGCGTACGAGATCGTGCACGGCAGGTCGGGCACGCTGGTCCGCCCGGACCTCGCCGCCGGCTGACCGGGCAGCGGCACACCCGGGCCGTTCGGCCCCTGGGGGCGGGGCCGGACGGCCGGGAGAGGGCGCCCTGTGGCACTCCCCGCCGCCGGGGCGAACGACAAGCATGCGAAGTGCAGGACCGGCGAGAATTGAGGAGAGGGACGGCGATGACCACCACCATGACGGCCGGAGACAGGGGCACCGGGGCCTGGCGAGGCTTCGCCGGGACCACCTGGTGCGAGCGGATCGACGTCCGCGCCTTCATCCAGGCCAACGTCACCCCGTACGAGGGCGACGCCTCGTTCCTCAGCGGGCCCACCGACCGCACCCGGGCCGTCTGGGAGAAGGTGAGCTCCCTGTTCCCCGAGGAGCGGCGCAAGGGTGTCCTCGATGTCGACCCGGCCACGCCTTCCACGATCACCTCGCACGCCCCGGGCTGGATCGACCGCGACCGCGAGCTGATCGTCGGTCTGCAGACCGACGCCCCGCTCAAGCGGGCGATCATGCCTACCGGCGGGCTGCGCATGGTGGAGAACGGCCTGCGGGCGTACGGCTACGAGCCCGACCCGTTCGTCACCAAGGTCTTCGGGAACTACCGCAGGACCCACAACGACGGGGTCTTCGACGCCTACACGCCTGAGATGCGTGCCGCGCGCAAAGCCGGCATCATCACCGGCCTGCCCGACGCCTACGGCCGGGGCCGCATCATCGGCGACTACCGGCGCGTCGCGCTGTACGGAACCGACCGGCTGATCCGGGCCAAGCACGCCGAGAAGGCGCTGCTGGACGACCAGCCTTCCACCGAGCACGTTATCCGCGACCGCGAGGAGCTCGCCGAGCAGATACGCGCGCTGGAGGAGCTGACGCGGATGGCGGCCATGTACGGCTGTGACGTCTCCCGCCCCGCGACCACCGCGCGCGAGGCCGTCCAGTGGCTCTACCTCGGCTACCTCGCGGCGGTGAAGGAGCAGAACGGCGCCGCGATGTCGCTGGGCCGCACCTCGACGTTCCTGGACATCTACTTCCAGCGGGACCGGGAGGAGGGCCTGCTCGACGAGTGCGGCGCCCAGGAGCTGATCGACGACTTCGTCATCAAACTGCGGATCGTCCGTTTCCTGCGCACCCCCGAGTACGACGCCCTGTTCTCCGGCGACCCCACCTGGGTGACCGAGTCCATCGGTGGCATCGGCGCCGACGGCCGTCCGCTGGTCACCCGCACCTCCTTCCGCTTCCTGCAGACGCTCTACAACCTCGGGCCCGCGCCCGAACCCAATCTCACCGTGCTGTGGTCGCCGGGGCTGCCCGCCGGGTTCAAGGAGTTCTGCGCCCAGGTGTCCATCGACACCAGCTCCATCCAGTACGAGTCCGACGAGCTGACCCGTCCGCGCACCGGCGACGACACCGCGATCGCCTGCTGTGTCTCGGCGATGGCGGTGGGGAAGCAGATGCAGTTCTTCGGCGCCCGGGTCAACCTGGCCAAGGCGCTGCTCTACGCCGTCAACGGCGGTCGCGACGAACTGACGGGGGACCAGATCGCCCCCGCGAGCGCCCCGCTGACCGGGGACGTCCTGGATTTCGACGAACTCTGGGCGGCATACGACCGCATGCTGGACTGGCTCGCCCGGACCTATGTCAACGCCCTCAACGTCATCCACTACATGCACGACAAGTACGCCTACGAGCGGATCGAGATGGCGTTGCACGACCATCCCGTGCACCGGTTCATGGCCTGCGGCATCGCGGGCCTCTCGGTTGCGGCGGACAGCCTGTCCGCGGTGAAGTACGCGCGTGTGCGGGTGACCCGCGACGCCACGGGGCTGGCCGTGGACTACGAGGTCGAGGGGGAGTACCCCGCCTACGGCAACAACGACGACCGCGCCGACGCCATCGCCGTAGGGCTGGTCGAGTCCTTCATGGCCAAGCTCCGCGAACACCCCGCCTACCGCGGCGCCGAGCACACCCAGTCGGTCCTGACGATCACCTCGAACGTCGTGTACGGCAAGCACACCGGCAACACGCCCGACGGGCGGCGCACCGGACAGCCCTTCGCGCCCGGCGCCAACCCGATGAACGGCCGCGACCGGCACGGCGTGGCCGCGTCCGCGCTCTCGGTCGCCAAGCTGCCCTACGAGCAGGCCCGTGACGGCATATCGCTGACCACGACCATCACCCCCGAAGGGCTCGGACACGTCCCGCAGGAGCGGGCGGGCCACCTGGTGGGCATCCTCGACGCCTACACGGGCGCCGGCGGCTTTCACATGAACGTCAACGTGCTCGACCGCGCCACCCTTCAGGACGCGATGGAGCACCCGGAGAAGTACCCGGACCTGACCATCCGCGTCTCCGGATACGCCGTCAACTTCGTCCGCCTGACCCGCGAGCAGCAGCTCGACGTGATCAGCCGCACCTTCCACGGAACGCTGTGAGCGCCATGACGCGGACGACGAGGGCGACGACCGGCCGGATCCACTCCTGGGACCTGTCCACCGGTGTGGACGGCCCCGGGACCCGGTTCGTCCTCTTCCTCAGCGGCTGCCCCCTGCGCTGCCTGTACTGCGCCAACCCGGACACCTGGCACATGCGCGACGGCCGCGAGCGGACCGTGGACCAGGTCATGGCGGAGATCGAGAAGTACCGGGCCTTCCTCACCACGGCCGGCGGCGGGGTCACCCTCACCGGCGGCGAGCCGCTGCTCCAGTCCGCGTTCACCGCGGAGCTGCTGCACCGCTGCAAGGAGGCCGGACTGCACACCGCCCTGGACACCTCCGGCTTTCTCGGCGCGCGCGCCTGCGACGACCTCCTGGCCGCCACCGATCTGGTCCTGCTGGACATCAAGTCCTTCGACCGGGCCACCTACCGGAAGCTGACCGGCGGCGAGCTCGGCCCCACCCTGAACTTCGCCACCCGGCTGAACCGGCTGGGCGTGCCGATGTGGATCCGGTACGTGCTGGTCCCCGGCTGGACGGACGACCTGCGCCAGGTGGACGCCCTGGCCCGCTTCCTGGCGGGGCTGGGCACGGCGGAGCGGGTCGACGTCCTGCCCTTCCACAAACTCGGGGCCGCGAAGTACGACACCCTCGGCATCCCCTTCCCCCTGCGCGACCAACCGGTACCCGACCCGGCCCTGACGGAGGCCGTCCGCGCCTGCTTCCGGCAGCATGGTGTCGCGGCCTACTAGACGGCCGGCCGGCCGGCCCCCTGCGGGCCAGGGACGGTCGGACGCGATCAGGGACCTCTGGTCCCTGCCCCGCCGCCCCGCGACCGATGACGATGGGACCGAAGTCCCGTGCACAGGAGGTTGGAGATCATGCCCCGTACCGTCACCGTAGGACTCGACGGCTCGCCGGAGAGCCGGGCCGCCGCAGAATGGGCGGCCCGCGAGGCGCACCTGCGCGGTCTTCCCCTGAGGATCGTCCATGTGTGGGAACCGGTGCCGGAGCCGATGGCGCAGGCGCCACTGCTCGGCGCGGAGACCCAGCAGCACTGGACCGAGCGGATCCCCCGCGAAACCGCCGAGGGACTGCGGCTGCGCCACCCCGGCGTCGAGGTCACCAGCGAGCAGCTGTCCGGGCACCCCGGCGACGTCCTCTGCGAGGCCGCCAAGGACGCCGAACTGGTCGTCCTGGGCTCACGCGGGCTGAGCGGGATCGGCGGTTTCCTGGTCGGCTCCGTAGGGACGGGCGTCGTGGCCCGCACCCAGCGGCCCGTCGTGCTGGTCAGGGCGGGGGAGCAGGCCGCCGGTGAACACGTCATGGACCCGGCGGGAGTTCCCAGCGCCGCGGCGCCTTTCCGGCCCGTCGTCCTGGGCCTGGACACGGACCACCCCGACGACACCCTGATCGGGTTCGCGTTCGACGCCGCCCGGCGCCGCGCCACGACCCTGCACGTCGTGCACGGCTGGTTCCCACCCCCGTACTACGCCTACGGGACGGCCACGAACCCCGCGCTGCACGAGGCGCTCGCTCTGGGCCACTCGCAGGTTCTGGCCGAAGTGCTGCGTCCCTGGCGGCAGAAGTACCCCGAGGTGGAGATCGTCGAGGAGTCCCGCTACGGCAGCGCCGCGGAGCTGCTTCTGGAGGCCGCACAGGCGGCCTCGCTGGTGGTCGTCGGCCGACGCGCCCGGCGGGCCCCGCTGGGCGCCCATATCGGCCATGTGGCGCATGCCGTGCTGCATCACTGCGTCGCACCCGTCGCGGTCGTTCCGCACAGCTGACACACCCTGTGCGGAGCACAGGGACGCCTGATCAGAGTGTTGCCGCGTGGTCGGGGACGTAGGTCTGCAGGTTGCGCGGCGGGCGTTCGTATCCGGTCGACGGCGGACGCTCCGGCAGCCGGAGCACCTGCGGCGCCGTCTCCTCGTACGGGACGGAGGACAGCAGGTGGGCGATCGTGTTCAACCGGGCCCGGCGCTTGTCGTCGCTCTCCGCCACGTACCAAGGGGCCTCGGCGATGTCGGTGTGGACCAGCATGTCGTCCTTGGCGCGGGAGTACGCCTCCCAGTGAGTGATCGACTGAAGGTCCATCGGGGAGAGTTTCCAGCGCCGCAGCGGGTCCTCCAGCCGGCGCCGGAACCGGTCCTGCTGCTCGGTGTCGCTCACCGAGAACCAGTACTTGCGCAGCAGGATGCCGTCCTCGACCAGCATCCGCTCGAAGATCGGGCACTGACGCAGGAAGCGCTGGTACTCCTCCTGGGTGCAGAAACCCATGACGTGTTCGACCCCGGCCCGGTTGTACCAGGAACGGTCGAACAGCACGATCTCCCCCGCGGCGGGCAGATGCTCCACGTACCGCTGGAAGTACCACTGGGTGCGCTCGCGCTCGGTCGGCTTGGGCAGGGCCACGATCCGGGCCACACGCGGGTTGAGGTGCTCGGCCACCCGTTTGATCGTGCCGCCCTTGCCGGCCGCGTCCCGCCCCTCGAAGACCACCACCAGGCGGGCGCCGCTCGTCCGCACCCACTCCTGGAGCTTCACCAACTCCGTCTGCAGACGCAGCAGTTCCCTCTCGTACGCCTTGCGCGGCAGCGTCGCTGCCTTCTTGCCGGCCATGCCGCCTCCACCGCCCGATGACCCGTCCCGACGACTTCTGGAGCCCCGCCCATGACCCGGGTCGAACACCAGGACGCCACGGTACTTTCCGAGGGTGGGCCGCGCACCCTGGACGCGCACGGGCGTGCCGCCGACTGCCGTGCGGCGGGCCGGATCGTCCGGCCGGCCGACCGCCCGCTCATCGAGCCGCTCCGGGCCCGCGCACCACCGGACGTGACGTCCGCCGCGACGACAGCCCCTCACCGTCGACTGGCGGCGCATCACCGTCACGGCTCTCGCGACCCGGCCGCGCCGCACTGGTCCGACCACGGCGCCGAGCGGGGGCCGGTCGGCTGCGAGAAGAGAGCCGACCGGCCCGGCCCGGCCTCCGTGCGGCCCATGTGACGCCCCCTCACTCCGGTGGACGATCGACGTGTCACAAGCCATGGAGGAGACCTGCGATGACGGACGACCTGCTCGACCGGCCCCCGGTCCACGCCCTGCTCACGGACGGCACCACGGTGTGCATACGGTCCGTCCTGCCCGGTGACCGTGCTTGGCTGCAAGGGTTCTACGAGGAGATGTGCCCGGAGAATCTGCGCCTGCGGTTCTTCTCGGCGAACCCGCGCTCGGCGGTCGACGCGGCCGAGCGGGCCTGCGCCACCACCCGCCCCGGCTACCGGGCCCTGCTCGCGGAGTCGGAGGGCCGCATGATCGGGCTTGCCGAATACGACACGGGCGGGGACAAGGACGGCGCGGAGATCTCCATCGCCGTCGCGGACGGGCTGCACCACCGGGGCGTGGGCACCCTGCTCGTCGAGCACCTGGTCTCGGCGGCGCGGGCGGAGGGCATCACCACCTTCACGGCCGACGCGCTCAGCGAGAACCACGAGGTCCTGCGCCTCTTCGCCGACCTCGGCCTGCGCACCTCCCGCCGTTTCGAGGGGCCCGAGGTGCGCTGGAGCGCCCACCTCGACCAGGACGACACCTATCTGGACGCCGTGGAGGCCCGGGGCCGCGCCGCGGACGTCTCCAGCCTGCTGCCCCTGCTGAAGCCGTCCGTGGTCGCCGTCGTCGGCGCCGGACGCAAGCCCGGCTCGGTGGGCCGGGCGATCCTGCACCACCTGCACACGGGAGGCTTCACCCGCCACCTGTTCGCCGTGAACCCCAGCGTCAGCTCGCTCCTCTCGGTCCCCTGCTACCCGTCCGTAGCGGCCCTGCCCAAGACCCCGGACCTGGTGATCGTGGCCGTCTCGGCCGCCGCTGTGCCATCCGTCGCCGAGGAGTGCGGCAGGGCCGGGGTACGTGCCCTGGTCACCGTCACCGCGGGACTCGACCACCTCCAGGCGCAGGCCCTGCTGAACGCCTGCCGGACCTACGGCATGCGGCTCGTCGGTCCCAACTGCCTGGGCATCTCGAACACCGAACCGGAGCTGCGCCTGGACGCCACCTTCGCGGCCGGACACCCGCGCCCGGGGACGGCCGGTGTCGCGGTGCAGTCCGGCGGGGTCGGCATCGCCCTGCTCGACGGCCTGTCGCGGCTGGGCATCGGCGTGTCGTCCTTCGTCTCGCTGGGCGACAAGTACGACGTCAGCGGCAACGACATGCTCCAGTGGTGGGAGAGCGACGGCCATACCGAACTGGCCCTGCTGCACCTGGAATCCTTCGGTAACCCGCGCGCCTTCTCCCGTACCGCCCGGCGTGTGACACGCCGAATCCCGGTGCTGACGGTCGACGCCGGGCGCACCGAGGCGGGCCGCATGGCGGCCGCCTCCCACACGGCCGCAGCCGCGACCCGCACCATGACCCGCGCCGCGCTGTTCAACCAGGCCGGCGTCACCGCGACCCGCTCGGTGGGGGAACTCCTGGAGACCGCCGCCCTGTTGCACTCCCAGCCGCTGCCGCAAGGAGCCCGCGTGGCGATCGTCACCAACGCGGGCGGCGCCGGCGTACTGACCGCCGACGCCTGCGCGGAGGCGGGACTGGCCCTGCCCGCCTTCACCTCCGCGATGGTCGACGAGCTGCTGGCCGTACTGCCCGAGGGCGCCGCCGTCGGCAATCCCGTCGACGCCACCGCCGCGGTCTCCGAGGAGCAGCTCACGGCGTGCGTCGAGCGTCTCACCCACTGCCCCGGCATCGACGCCGTGATCGTGGCGCTCGTTCCCACGGCGCTCGCCCAGGCCACCGGCGACGACCTCGTGCGCGCCCTCACCGGTGCCGCGGCGCGGCGGGCGCGGCCCGTGCTCGCCGTATGCCTGGAACAGGACCTGCCCGTCCGGCTGCTGCCCGCGGCCGACGGCGGCACGATCCCCGCCTACGCCGAACCGCAGGCGGCGGCCCGCGCCCTGGCCCACGCCGCCGACCGCACCGCGTGGCTCGCCAGGCCCGTCGGCACCGTTCCCGAACTGGACGGCATCGAGACGGGGGCGGCCCGCACGGTCGTGGCGGAGTACCTCGCCGCGCATCCGGACGGAGGCTGGCTCGACCCGCGCACCTGCGCCGAACTGCTGGCCTGCTACGGCATTCCGCAGATCCCGTGGGCCTGGGCCGAGACCGAGGACGACGCCGTTCTCGCCGCCGACCGGCTGCGCGGTTTCGACGGCCGAGTGGTGATGAAGGCGCACTGGCCGGGCCTGCTGCACAAGTCGCAGCAGCACGCGGTCCATCTGGACCTGCGCGGCGACGCCCAGGTGCGGGCCGCCTTCCGCGACCTGCAGACCCGCTTCGCGGGGCTCTTGACCGGGGTCGTCCTGCAACCGCTCGCCGACCGCGGCACCGAACTGTTCGCGGGCACGGTCCAGGACGAGGTCTTCGGCCCGCTGGTCCTCTTCGGCCTCGGAGGTACGGCCACCGAGGTCCTGGCCGACCACGCGGCCCGGCTGGCCCCACTCACCGACCTCGATGTGCACGAGCTGATCACGTCGCCGCGCTGCGCCCCGCTGCTGCTGGGCGCCGGCGGTGGCTCCTGCGCCGACCTGGAGGGTCTGGAGCAGCTGCTCCTGCGGCTGTCGCGGATGGCGGCGGACCTGCCGCAGCTCGCCGAGGCCGACTTCAACCCGGTCCTGGCGGCGCCGAGCGGAGTCACCGTGCTGGACGCGCGCGTCCGCCTGCTGCCGCGTCATACGCAGGACCCCTATCTGCGCCGACTACGCTGAGGAAGGCCGGACCATGTCACCGGGGGGGGGGGGGGGGGGGGGGCGGGGGGGGAGGGGGGGGGGGGGGGGGGGGGGGGGGGGGGGGGGGGGGGGGGGGGG
>NZ_JBVILC010000025.1:90049-104788 GCF_055580545.1 Streptomyces sp. NPDC031670
CTCCTCCCCCTTCCCGCGAAAAGTCTCACCACCCCTGCCCCCCCCCCCCCCCCCCCCCCCCCCCCCCCCCCCCCCGCGGTGGTGTCACGACGGTCCGGGCCCGACTCCGGGCCCCGGTCCGGCACCTGGATGGGGCCGGACGGCCCAAGCGCGGCGCGGACCCGCCGGAGAAGCTGGACGTACGGGGGATCGCCCCGGCATTCGGACAAAAGACGGTGACGAGCGTCATGAAAGGCTTCGTCTTCCACGGCCCCGGGCAATCCGCCTGGGAAGAGGTCCCCGACCCCGCGATCAAGGAGCCCGCCGACGCCATCGTGCGCGTGGGAGCCGTCACGATCTGCGGGACGGACCTGCACATCCTCAAGGGAGATGTGCCCGAGGTCCGTCCGGGTACGGTCCTGGGGCACGAGGCCGTCGGCGAGATCGTGGAGGTCGGCAGCGATGTGCGGACCGTGCGGCCGGGGGACCGGGTCCTGGTTTCCTGCATCACCGCCTGCGGCCGCTGCCGCTACTGCCGCGAGAGTGCCTACGGGCAGTGCCGGGGCGGGGGCGGCTGGATCCTCGGCCACCTGATCGACGGCACGCAGGCCGAGTACGTGCGCGTCCCCTACGCCGACCTGTCCGTGCACGCGCTGCCCAGCACCGTGGAGAGCAAGGACGCCGTCCTGCTGGCGGACATCTTCCCCACCTCGTACGAGGTGGGCGTACTCAACGGGAACGTGCGGCCGGGCGACACCGTGGCCGTCGTCGGAGCCGGTCCCATCGGCCTCGCGGCCATCGCCACCGCCCGGCTGTTCACGCCCGGACGGATCGTCGCCGTCGATGTGGCCCACTCCCGGCTGGAGGCAGCCCGCCGGTTCGGCGCGGACGCCGTCGCCAGTGCCGCGGAGCGTCCCGAGCAACTGGTCGCCGACCTCACGGACGGGCTCGGCGCGGACGTGGTCATCGAGGCGGTCGGTGTGCCGGAGAGCTTCGAGCTGTGCACACGCATGGTGCGGCCCGGCGGCCATGTGGCCAACATCGGGGTCCACGGGAAGCCCGCCACCCTGCACCTGGAAGACCTGTGGATCAAGAACATCACCCTCACCACCGGTCTGGTGGACACCCGTTCCACTCCGACCCTGCTGCGCATGGCTGCGGCCGGCCGGCTGCCGACCGGGCAGCTGGTCACCCACACCTTCCCGCTGGAGCGGATGGAGGAGGCGTACGACGTCTTCGCCCGGGCCGCCGACACCGGCGCGCTCAAAGTGGTGCTCGGCCCGGCCCCGCACGACGAGGTCGCCGTCCCGGCGGGCTGACGGGAGGCATGCGGTCGGCGCGCCCCCGCTCCTCGTCCGGGCGCGCGGCGTCGTCCGGCCACACTACGAACGGCCCCTGCTTCAGGGGCCGTTCCGCGTTGCCGAGGGGGTGCCGAAGGGTTGCTGAGGGGCTGTTGACTGCCTCGTCAGGCTCGGCAGGCCGGAGTGGACGGTGCGCAGCCGGCCGTGTGCGAGGCCGCGACGCTCAGTGCAAGGGTGTGGGGCCGCAGGAATTCTCGGTCGTGAGGCGGACCCCGGTGACCAGGTCGGGGCGGATGCGGACGGCGTGATCCATGCGCTGCGTCCCCCAGGGGAGCAGCCGCTCCTGATAGCGCGCCAGTTCCGCCGCGTCGGTGACCAGGCGGGCGTAGCCGGTGACGACCACACTCCAGCCGAGGTGGGTGCGGGGGTCGATGTCGTCGGCCTCGTAGGCGACGACCGCGCCCTGTTCTCCGGCCTGCCGGGTGTACCGCGTCAGAGCTGCGTCACCGTGGGTGCGGATGACGAGGTCGCCCTCGATCAGGGCATGGTTGACCGGACGCACGGTCGGCAACGCGTGTTGGGTGAAGACCACCCGCCCCAGGGACACGCTGCCCAGCAGCCGCAGCGCCGCATCGCGGTCCAGGTCGACGCTGCTGTGTGCCGGTGAGCCGTTCGGCAGGTTCTTGTAGCCAGTCATGACGGTTTTTCCGTAGGGGTCGGGGCGCTCGCCGTTCCGCCGGTCATCCGCAGGGTGGCCGGCCTGACTGCGGGGGAGCGGCGCCGCGGGGGCCGACGCCGCTCCTGTTGCCACTGTTGTGCGTGTCGCGCGCTTGTCGTAGGTGCCGAACGTCCTCCACGCAGGGCCGAACGGACCGTGTGCCCGGGGTAAGGACTACCGGCGGTGCACGCTCTCCAACGCGGCGGCCAGTACGTGCGGGTCGTGGTGGCCGGGGTAGACCTCCGGCGGACCCTTCAGATCCAGGAGCTGCGCCACGGCCGTCCAGGCGGTTCGTACGGAGTACTCGACGGTGAAGACGACGTCGTCGGCGACTTCCGCGAACTGACCGATGAACGCGAGGTTGACCGAGCCTTCGGGAACCACTCGGGGCCGGTCCGCACGGCGCCGGACCAAGAACTGGCTGGTGATGTACGGCATCACACAGGGCACGACGGTGGAGCTTTCCAGGACGCGGGCCGAGGTCGGTTTGTCGAACGGAAGATGGTGCAGCACCTCTTCGAGGATCTCGCGACCGGAGCACATCGTCATCGGCTTGGGCAGATGATTACCCACCCGGTCGGGGAAGAGGCCGTAGCCCCACCAGACCCCGGTGTCCTGCGGCTGGCCGCGGTAGACGGGTTGGCGGTTGGCGACGATGGTGAGAAGCCAGTTGGAGCCGGTGAAGGTCATCAGACCGCCGCGCCCGGTGGGCCGGCCGCTGAACTCCTCCAGGGCCGTGAGGAAGGCGGGGTCCTTCGACGTGACCGTGAACGACTCCCAGCCGGACTCCTTGACGTTCTTGTCGAAGACGGCAGGCGTGCCGAAGTCGTCGCGTCCACGGGCCAGCCGGTGCCACAGCAGCCAGGCGTCCGAGCGGTGCGGCGCCGGCGGGGGAGGCGAGGTGTGTGTGCCGAGGCTGGAGGCGTCGGTCATGGAGCCGTTGGTGACGAGGACCAGGTCCTCGGGAGCGACGGCGATCTTCTCGGCCCGTCCGTGCCGGGTCAGATGCAGGGTCTCGACCGTGCCGCTGCGGGGGCCGGGTCCGAACCCGAGGTCGGTGACGCGGCAGCCGGTGTGCACGGTGACACCTCGCTCACGCAGCCACGCCACCAGCGGCAGCACGATGGAGTCGTACTGGTTGTAGCGGGTCCGGTGGATGCCCGACATGGTGGCGAACTGGGGCAGGAGGTGGACGAAGCGCCGCAGGTAGCGGCGGAATTCGATGGCGCTGTGCCAGGGCTGGAAGGCGAAGGTCGTGCACCACATGAGCCAGAAGGGGGTGGTGAAGAAGTGTTCCCCCATGCAGTCGGTGATCCGCTTGCCGTCCAGGTGTCCCTCGGGGGTGGCCAGACAGCGGACCAGCTCCAGTCGGTCGCGTTCGGACAGGCCCATCGACGTCGTGTCCAGGATCTTGCCGTCCCCGTCGACGAGACGAGCGATGTCGTCCCAGGCGAAGTCCTCGTGTCCGGCCATGATCTCCTCGGTCACGGAGACCGCGGGATCGTCGAGGGTGGGAATGGTGGACAACAGGTCGTATGTGCAGCGGTACTCGGCTTCGAACATCCGCCCGCCGCGCATGCTGTAGCCGGTGTCCGGCGTGCCGCCCGCGTCGAGGCTGCCGCCGGGGATCCGCTGTTCTTCGAAGAGATGGATGTCGCATCCCTCGAAGCCGCCGTCACGGATCAGGAAGGCGGCCGCGGCCAGCGCCGCGATTCCACTGCCCACCAGATAGGCCTGGGCCATCATGCACCTCCCCGTCGTCCCCGGTCGGCCGCGCTCGTATGTCCTGCGGATACGTGGCGTGTGTTCATGCCGTGTGACTGCCTTCCGCCGTGCCGGCCGTGTCCACGGCGGTCCGGGTGGTGCCGCCGGTGGCGCGCCAGGGCGGGGCCGCAGTGTGGTGGCCGTGTCGGTGGGCCGCCTTCTCGGTCTGACGGCGCAGCCGGTCCTGGAGCCGGTCGACGAGTTCGGTGCCGGTGGCCTCCTCGGCGGTGGCGACGATGTGCCGGCCGCCCACGTAGAGGTCGGCGGTGGCCGACCAGGGGCGGCCGGCGTGGTGGACGGTGGCCCCTACGATGCGTATCTCACCGGTGATCGCGGGCAGACCGGACCGGTGCGCGAGGGCGTCGATCTTGGCCTGGGCGTAGGCAAGGGTGTCCTCGTCCACGGCGCCGTCGCAGCGCAGCAGGACTGTGGGCCTGGGTTCGGTGGTCATGCGGGATGCCTCTTTCGGGAGATCGGAGGGGGTGCTCACGGTTCAGACCGTCGGCTCGGGCAGCCACAGGTCGGGGCCGAAGACTTCGTAGCGGATGCGCTGCGCGGGGACGCCGGCGTCGCGCAGCTGTCCGCGTACGGCGCGCATGAAGGGCAGCGGGCCGCACAGGAACACCGTGGCGCCGTCCGGGATGTCGAGTCCGGTGAGGTCCATCAGGCCGGGGCGCGCACCGGGCTCCTCCGAGCCGGGGTGCTCGTACCAGAGGACGGAGCGGGCGCCGGCCAGTCGGCGCAGGAGGTCGTGGGTCTCGGTGCGCAGGGCGTGGTGGCCGGGGGAGCGGTCGGCGTGCATGACCAGGAGCGGGCGGGTCGAGCCGAGAGCGGCGAGGTGGGTCAGGATGCCGGCCATGGGGGTGCAGCCGATGCCGGCCGAGATCAGGACGAGCGGGGTGGCGGCATCGGCCGGTTCGTCGAGGAAGACATCGCCGAACGGCGCGGACAGCGACAGTTCGTCGCCCACCTGAACCCGTTCGTGCAGCAGGGTGGAGACCTCGCCGTCCGGCTCTTCGGCGTCGCCGGTGACGCGCTTCACGGTGATGCGGCGCAGGTCCTGGCCGGGGGCCGAGGACAGGCTGTACTGGCGCAGCTGGTGGATGCCGTCGTCCATGCGCACGCGGACGCTCACGTACTGGCCCGCGCGGGCGCGCGGGGCCGGTTCGCCGTCCGCCGGGCGCAGCAGGAAGGAGACGACGTCGGGGGTCTCGGTGCGGCGCGCGACGACCGTCCAGCGCCGCCAGATCTCACCGGGTTCGACCTGCGCGTCGTGGTAGAGGCGTGCTTCCTGGCTGATCAGGGCGCCGGCCATCAGCCAGTACACCTCGTCCCAGGCGGCTGCCACATCCGGGGTGAGGGCGTCGCCGAGGACCTCGGCGATCGCGCCGAAGAGGTACTTGTGCACGATCGTGTACTGGTCGTCGGTGACGCCGACCGCGGCGTGCTTGTGGGCGATCCTCGCCAGCAGGGTGTCGGGACGGGTGTCGGGGTTGTCGAGCAGGGCGGTGGCGAAGGCGGCGATCGATCCGGCCAGGGCTCGCCGCTGGGCGCCGCTGGCCTGGTTTCCCCGGTTGAACATGCCGTCGAGCAGTTCCGGCCGGTCCTGGAACATCGAGCCGTAGAAGCGGGTGGTGATCTCGTCGAGTGCTCCGGCCACGGTGGGCAGGGTGGCTCGGACGAGGGCGGCGGATTCCGCGGACAGCATGGGACCTCCAGTGAGGAGAAGGGTGACGGCGAGTCGCCGAGGGGGAACAGGCGGAAGGAGGATTGCGGGCGGGCGCTACGCGCGCTCGGCCTGGGCGGTGTCCGGCCGGGCCGGGACACGGCCGTAGTAGGCCGTGCGCATGAGTGCTTGCATGTCGTCGAGCATGGGCATCCGCGGGTTGGCGGGTGCGCACTGGTCGTCGAAGGCGTTGAGGGCTTGCTGTGGCAGGGCGTCGAGGAAGGCGTGTTCGTCGACGCCGAGGGCCTGGAAGCTCGGTTCGATGCCCACGGCGTCGCGCAGCCGTTCCACCGCCGAGGCCAGTGACTCGACGCCCTCAGCCGCGGTGGCGGCGGGCAGGCCGAGGGTGCGGGCGATGTCCTGGAAGCGTTCGGGGGCCCGGTAGTGCTCGTACTTGGGCCAGCCGGTCAACTTGCCGGGGACGGTGCCGTTGTAGCGGATGACGTGCGGCAGCAGTACGGCGTTCGTCCGCCCGTGCGCGATGTGGAAGGTGGCACCGAGGGTGTGGGACATCGCGTGCACGATGCCCAGGAAGGCGCTGCCGAAGGCCATGCCCGCGATGGTGCCGGCGTTGTGCATTTTCTCCCGGGCCCGCGGCTGCGCCGCGCGGTCGTTGACCGCTGCCTCGATGTTGTCGAAGATCAGCCGGATGGCGTGCAGGGCGGGCCCGTCGGTGAAGTCGTTGGCGTACACCGACACATAGGCCTCGATGGCGTGGGTGAGGGCGTCGAAACCGCTGTCGGCGGCGAGCGCCCGGGGCAGGCCGGTGGTGAGCAGCGGGTCGACGATGGCCACGCTGGGGGTCAGGGCATAGTCGGCCAGGGGGTACTTCTTGCCGGTGGCGGGGTCGGAGATGACGGCGAACGGGGTGACCTCGGCGCCGGTCCCGGACGTGGTCGGGATGCACACCAGACGAGCCAGCTTGCCCAGGGTGGGGAAGCGGAAGGCGCGCTTGCGGATGTCGGAGAACTTGTGGCGCATGTCGGCGAAGTCGACGTCCCTGCCATCGGCCTGCTCCTCGTACAGCAGCCACATCACCTTGGCCGCGTCCATCGGGGAGCCGCCGCCGAGCGCGATGATGGTGTCCGGGCGGAAGTCGCCCATGAGACGGGCGCCGCGGCGGACGGAGTCGATGCTCGGCTCGGGCTCGACGCCGTCGATGACCTGGATGGTGACCGGTTCCCGGCGCTGTCGCAGTACGCGCTCGATGCGGCCGACGAGGCCGAGGCGTGTCATCGTCGCGTCCGTGACGACGGTGACGCGGTGCACGTCCGGCATGTCGGCGAGGTAGCGGATGGCCTGCGGCTCGAAGTAGATCTTCGGCGGGACCTTGAACCACTGCAGGTTGTTGCGGCGGACCGAGACCCGCTTGACGTTCAGGAGCTGGGCGGCGGAGACGTTGTTCGACACCGAGGTGCTGCCCCAGGAGCCGCATCCCAGCGTCAGCGACGGCAGCAGGCTGTTGTAGATGCCGCCGATCGCCCCTTGCGAGGACGGTGCGTTGACGATGATGCGTACGGTCTTGATGCGCTTGCCGTACTCCTCCGCCAGCGCGGTGTCCTCGGTGTGGATGACGGCGCTGTGGCCCTGGCCGTTGAAGGCGACCATGTCGGCGGCCAGGTCGAAGCCGTGCTGCGCGGAGCCGGCCCGCAGGACGGCGAGGACGGGGCAGAGCTTCTCGCGGGTGAGCGGCTCCACCGGGCCGACCCGGTCGGCCTCGACGAGGATGAGTGAGGTGTCGTGCGGCACGGCGAAGCCCGCCTGCTCGGCGATCCAGGCCGCGCTCTGTCCCACGGCCGCGGAGTTGACCTTGGGTTCGCAGCCCGCCCCCGCGGCGCCCGCGGGGAAGAGGAACGCCGCCAGCTTCGCCTTCTCCTCGGCCGTCGCCACGTGTGCGTGCAGGGTGCGGAACTCCTCCAGGGCCGCGTCGTAGATCTCCTCGTCCAGGATGACGGCCTGTTCGGAGGCGCAGATCATGCCGTTGTCGAAAGCTTTGGACAGCACCAGGTCGTTGACGGCCCGGCGCAGATCGGCGCTCTTGTGCACATAGGCGGGAACGTTGCCGGCGCCCACGCCCAGGGCGGGCTTGCCGGCCGAGTAGGCGGCCTTGACCATGGCGTTGCCGCCGGTGGCCAGGATGAGGGAGACGCCCGGGTGGCGCATCAGGGCGCCGGTCGCCTCGACGGACGGGGCCTCGATCCACTGCACGCAGTGCTCGGGCGCACCCGCGGCGAGCGCCGCGTCGCGCACGATGCGGGCCGCCTGCGCGCTGCACCGCTGCGCAGCGGGGTGGAAGGCGAAGACGACCGGGTTACGGGTCTTGAGAGCCATCAGGGCCTTGAAGATGGTGGTGGAGGTCGGGTTGGTGACGGGGGTGACCGCGCACACCACGCCGACGGGCTCGGCGATCTCGGTCATGTCGTCGATGTCGTCCCGGGCGATGACGCCGACCGTCTTCATCGGGCCCATGCTGTGCGTGACGTGCTCGCAGGCGAACATGTTCTTGGCGGCCTTGTCCTCGACGACGCCGCGTCCGGTCTCCTCCACGGCCAGCCGTGCGAGCGCGGTGTGCTGGTCGAGGGCGGCGACCGAGGCCTTGTTCACGATGTGGTCGACCTGTTCCTGGTCGAGGGCCTCGTAATCGGCCAGGGCCTTCAGGGCGTTGGTCACCAGCCGGTCCACCGCTATGGCGGTGTCGGACGGCGCGCCGGCCGGGGAGGCGGTCGTGCTCGGGTCGTCGTGGCGGGTCATGAGGGCGAGCCTCCGTACAGGAGAGGGCTGGGCCGCGGGGCGGCGGGCAGGAGCGGCGTCCGCAGGGAACCGGTACCGCTTCCATCCACACCCTCTCCTTTCCGCGGGGCCCCTCCCAGGTCCCGATGGTCCTGCTCAGGGACCGATCGGCCCCCTACCCGTACGGACCTTCAGGCCGTTCACGACGCCCACCACCCCGTCCACCCGGTAGGTCAGCCGGAGCGCCAGGGGGATGTCGGTGCGCTGCTCCAGGGACCCCTGGAGCGTGACCATGCCGTCCCGGACCGAGACGGACACCTGGCGGGGTGGGCGCCCGGGCAGCTGGGCCACCACCGTGTCCAGGACCTCCCGGCGGATCTCCTCGTCCGTGCGCAGGAAGACACGCAGGAGGTCGCGCCGGGTGGCGATGCCGATGAGCCGGTCCTCCTCGTCGACGACCGGCAGGCGCTCGATCCCGTGGCGCTCCATGACCCGCGCGGCATCCGCGACGCGCTGTTCCGGATGCACGGTGACCGCCGGGCTCGACATCAGCTCCTGCGCGGTGCGGGCGACGGCGGCGGAGCGACGGGCTGAGCGGCGCAGGGCGGGCAGGGTGAGGCGCCGCGACGGGGGGCCGGTGGAGCGCGCCGCCTGGCGGTGGAGCAGGTCCGTTTCGGAGATCACTCCGACGACCTTGTCGTCGTCGTCCACGACGGGCATGCCGCTGATGCGGTGCCGGTCCAGCAGCCGCACCACATCCTTGATCGGTGTCTCGCGCTGCGCCTCGACGACCTCGCGGGTCATCACCTCACCGATGATGCGGGTCATGCCGCCCACTTCCTTCCTCATCCGCTCGTGGGGCCGGGCCGTTGTGCCGCAGCCGCTGTCCGGGGCCGGTGTCCGGGCCGGGGCCCTTCTCGCCCGGCTCCGGTACGCAGTTCCAGGCTGCTCGCCCGGCCCCGGCCCGGACAGGGGCCGAGCTTCCCGCCGCAGGGACCGACCCGCCCGTGACGCGGTGGGCGATTGCCGGGACGGTCCGGGTACAACGTCCCGTCCCGCTCAGGTGCTGTTGCTCGTCGCCGTGGTGGCGAGGGCGGCCCGGCCGGCTTCCAGCCGTGCGACGGGGACGCGGTAAGGCGAGCAAGAGACGTAGTCGAGGCCCGCCTCGTGGAAGAAGTGCACGGAGTCCGGGTCCCCGCCGTGTTCCCCGCAGACACCGATCTTCAGGTCAGGGCGGGTGGCGCGGCCTTCGTCGACCGCGATCCGCACCAGGCGGCCCACGCCCGCGCGGTCGAGCGTCTCGAACGGTGATGCCGTGAAGATGCCCTTGTCGAGATAGGTGGAGAAGAACGCGGCCTCGACGTCGTCCCGGGAGAAGCCCCAGGTGGTCTGGGTGAGGTCATTGGTGCCGAAGGAGAAGAACTGGGCCTCCTGGGCGATGCGTCCGGCGGTGAGCGCGGCCCGGGGAAGCTCGATCATGGTGCCGACCGGGCAGTGGACCGGGATACCGGACTCCTTGGACACCTCGGCGAGGACGCGTTCCACCTCCTCGCGCTCGATGCGCAGCTCCTCGACGGCGCCCACCAGCGGCACCATGATCTCCGCCCGGGGCGAGCCTCCGGCCCGGGTGAGTGCCACGACCGCTTCGGCGATCGCGCGCACCTGCATGGCGACCAGCCCCGGGACGACCAGCCCCAGGCGGACGCCGCGCAGCCCGAGCATGGGGTTCTCCTCGTGCATCCGGGTGACGGCTTCGAGCAGTTCGCCCTCGTGCGGGTCGGCCGCGTCGCCGCGGGCCTGCGCGGTGGCGATGCGGACGGCGAGGTCGGTGCGGTCGGGCAGGAACTCGTGCAGGGGCGGGTCGATGAGGCGGATGGTGACGGGCAGGCCGTCCATCGCCTCCAGGATGCTGGTGAAGTCTTCTCGCTGGAGTGGCAGCAGGGCGCTGAGCGCCTGTTCGCGCCCCGGCTCGTCGTGGGCCAGGATCATCGCCTCGACCAGCTTGCGCCGCTCACCGAGGAACATGTGCTCGGTGCGGCACAGCCCGATGCCCTGCGCGCCGAAGCGCCGGGCCCGTGCGGCGTCCTCGGGGGTGTCGGCGTTGGCCCGTACCTCCAGGCGCCGCACGTCGTCGGCCCGCTCCATGGCGCGGGCCACCGCGTCGACCAGGCCGGCCGGCCTTTCACCCGTCTCGAAGTACCGCATGACCGGGGAGTCGACGAGCGGGGCGGCATCCAGGAACACCGTGCCCTCGGAGCCGTCGACGGACAGGAGTGTGCCCTCCTCGACGACGGTGTCACCCACGGTGAAGCGGCGTGCGGCGGTGTCCACGGCGAGCTGTTCGGCGCCGCACACACATACCCTTCCCATGCCGCGCGCGACCACGGCCGCGTGGCTGGTCTTGCCTCCCCGGCTGGTCAGTACGGCCTGCGCGGCGATCATGCCGGGCAGATCGTCGGGAGTGGTCTCCTGGCGTACGAGGACGACCTTCTCACCCGTCGCGGCGCGGCGGACGGCCTCGGCCGAGTCGAACACCGCGGCGCCCACGGCCGCCCCCGGAGACGCCGGGACGCCGTGGGCCAGTGCCCTGCCGACGGCCGAGGTGTCGAAGCGGGGGAACATCAGGCGGGCGAGCCCGTCGCCGTCGACGCGGACCAGGCCCTCGTCGCGGGAGATGAGGGTTTCGTCGACGAGCTGGGCCGCGATCGTGAACGCGGCCTCGGCGGTGCGTTTGCCCACCCGGGTCTGCAGCATCCACAGCCGCCCGCGCTCGATGGTGAACTCGATGTCGCACAGATCCCGGTAGTGCCTCTCCAACGTCCGCATGTGCTTGCGCAGTTCCTCGTAGGAGACCGGGTCGAGCCGCCCCAGTGCGGTGAGCGGGACGGTGTTGCGGATACCGGCGACGACGTCCTCGCCCTGGGCGTTCGGCAGGTAGTCGCCGTACGGGCCGGCCTGCCCCGTGGCCGGGTCCCGGGTGAAGGCGACGCCGCTGCCGGAACCGGGGCCGAGGTTGCCGAAGACCATGGTCTGCACGTTCACCGCGGTGCCCAGGTCGTCCGGGATGTGTTCGCGGCGGCGGTAGACCCGGGCGCGCTCGCCCCTCCAGGAGGCGAAGACGGCGAGGACGGCGCGGCGCAGCTGCTCCACGGGTGACTGCGGGAACGTCGTGCCGGTCTCCCGGACGATCAGGTCCTTGAAGGCACCGACGAGACCGGCCAGGTCCGCCGCGTTCAGGCCCAGGTCGTTCTCGGCTCCCCGGGCTTCCTTCAGGTCGGCCAGGGCCTTCTCGAAGAGCCCGGCGTCGACTCCCATGACCGTGCTGCCGAACATCTGTACGAGTCGACGGTAGGAGTCCCAGGCGAAGCGTTCGTTTCCGGAGGTCTCGGCGAGGCCCAGGACGGAGTGGTCGTTCAGACCTATGTCGAGGATCGTCTCCATCATGCCGGGCATCGAGAAGCGGGCCCCGGAGCGGACGGACAGCAGCAGCGGGTCGTCGGGCTGGCCCAGGCGCCGCCCGGCGGTCTTCTCCAGGGCGGCCAGGTGCCGGGTGAGCTCGTCGTAGACACCGTCGGGCTCGGATCCGGTGGCGAGGAAGGCGCGGCAGGCCTCGGTGGTGACGGTGAAGCCCGGCGGGACGGGAAGGCCCAGCCGCGTCATCTCGGCCAGGTTCGCGCCCTTGCCGCCGAGCAGACCGGCCAGGTCCCGGCCGCCCTCCGTGAAGTCGTACACGTAACGGACCATGACGCTGGTCTCCTCGTCGTCGGTCGTGGGCCAGTGGACCTCCAGCGTCGGACGACCGGGCCGTGCGGGGGCAGATGCTGTCGGTCCCCTCAGAGGGGGCCGATCGGCCCACCGGCCGGATATCTCGGTGGGTGGGGCGGAGAGCGGCGAACTCGCCCGGATTCGGTGTTGTCCCTGGCGGCGGGGCATTACCGTGGCACATGACCGGACCGGTGGGGTCCGTGTGTCGAGGGGACCTGGAGGAGTGCGGGTGGAGAGTCCCGAGGAGGCCCGTGTACGGCTGCCTCAGCTGCGGCTGGACGAGCTGCTGGAGGAGCTGCAGGGGCGTCTGGACGCGGCCCGTGGTACCCGGGACCGGGTGCACAGCCTGCTGGAGGCGGTGCTGTCGGTCGGCCGTGAGCTCGATCTGGAGCAGGCGCTGCGCAGGATCGTGGAGGCGGCGGCGGTGCTCGTCGACGCGGAGTACGCGGCGCTGGGCGTGATCGGCCCGGACGGCAGGCGGCTGTCCGCCTTCCACACGGTGGGTGTCGACGAGGAGCAGATCGCACGGATCGGCCCCTACCCGGAGGGTCATGGCATCCTCGGCGAACTCATCAGCCACCCCGAGCCCCTGCGGCTGGAGAAGATCTCCGATCATCCGTCCTCGTACGGCTTCCCGGCCCACCATCCGCCGATGAACACCTTCCTGGGTGTGCCGATCCGGGTGCGGGACCAGGTCTTCGGCAATCTGTACCTGACCGAGAAGCGTGGGGGCGGGGAGTTCGACGAGGAGGACGTCTCCGTCACCCTGACGCTGGCGGTGGCGGCCGGTGTGGCGATCGACAACGCCCGCCTGTACGAGGAGTCGCGGCTGCGTGAGCGGTGGCTGCGGGCGAACGCGGAGATCACCCACCGCGTGATGTCCGGCAACGGGCGCATGAATGTTCTCAACCTGATCGCCGAGCGGGCCGGGGAGATCACGAGTGCGGCGTTGGCGGCGGTGGCGCTGCCGATGGCTGACACGGGCTCGCTGACCGTGGAAATCGCGGTCGGGATGGACGCCGAGGCACACCGGGGGTTGGTGCTGCCCATGGACACGACCCTGATGGGGCTGGCGTTCTCCTCGGCCGCCCCGGTCACCAGTGAGAACGTCCGTGAGGATGAGCGGATCTCCCCGGAGCCCCCGCGCTTCGCGGGACTCGGCCCGGCCGTGGCCGTCCCGATCGGCACGGGTCAGGCGGGCGCGCGCGGAGTGGTCCTGCTGGCGCGCGAGGACGGCCGGCCGGTGTTCACGGCCACCGAGACCGAGACGCTGCAGGCTTTCGCCGCGCAGGCTGCCGTCGCGATGGAGCTCGCGGAGCGCCGGCAGGACGCGGAGGAGGTCGCCGTCCTCAAGGACCGTGACCGTATCGCTCGGGACCTGCATGATCTGGCGATCCAGCGGCTGTTCGCCACCGGGATGACCCTGCAGAGCGCCGGGCGTTTCATCGGGCACGGGGAGGCCGGTGAGCGCGTGGCGCGGGCGGTCGACGACCTGGACGAGACCATCAAGATCATTAGGTCGACGATCTTCGGCCTGCGCAGCCGCGAGGGCGGCCGGGAGGCGGGCCTGCGGGCGCGGGCGGTGCGGGTGGTGGGGGAGGCGGCGCCGGTCCTGGGCTTCGCGCCGGCCGTGCGCATGGAGGGCCTGCTGGACACCGATGTCCCCAAGGAGATCGCCGACCACCTGGTGGCCGTGCTCTCGGAGTCTCTGACGAACATCGCCCGGCACGCCCAGGCGTCCCGCGCCGAGGTGGTCCTGGCCACCGACGGACGGGCGGTACGGCTGTCGGTGACCGACAACGGTGTGGGCATCCCCTCCGGAGGCCGCCGCAGCGGGCTGCGCAACATGGCGGAACGGGCCCAGCAGCTGGGCGGCCTCCTGGAGCTCGACGCGGCCCAGGACGGCGGGACGGTGCTGGTGTGGCGGGTACCGGTGACCAACCCCTAGGCGAGTGGCGGTACGCGACGGTCCTGCTGAACGCTGATCGCATCCGGCCCGTCGGCCCCGGGCCGGACCCGGGAGCGCGGAGCGGGTCCGGGCGGCCCGCACCGCGCGGGTCCGGCTTACAACTTGGTGCGCGATTGCCTGGGGCAACGCGTTCGGGCGGAGTGGCGCTATCGGGCGTGCTGGGTAAGGCCGAAGAGAGCGCCGGTGGGATCGCGCAAGACCACGTCTCCGTTGGAGTCCTGGCGAACTTCGGTCGCACCGAGCTGTCGCGCCTGCTTGGCGTCGGCATCGGGTCTGTTGCTGGCGAAACTGACCAGCCAGAGTGATCGCTGTGCCGTTGGTTTCCCTGGCGGCGGGCTGGTGGCGGCGATGGAGTTGTCCCGCAACCGGAACTCGGTGTGCTCAGGGTTGGATTTCCAGTGCAGGGCTGGTCGGTAGAAGGCGGCGGCCTGCTCGGAGTGGTCGGTGAGCAGGCTGATGCCGGCGAAGGTGCCCGGTTCGTGGTTCAGCTGCATGCCGGTGTGGGCGCCGGGCTGCCAGAGTGACAGTGGTGCGCCGACGGGGTCGAGAGCGACGGCGTAGTGGCCGAGTGTCCCGACTTCGGTGGGTGCCACGATGATCTGGGCGCCCAGGTTCGTGAAGCGGGTGGCGGTGGCTTGGATGTCCGACACGGTGACGTTGATCGTCCAGTAGGGTGCGCCGGCGTCCTCGGCCGGCCCCAGGGCGGCGACGAGTTGTCCGCGCAGCGTGCAGAGCCTGTAGCCGTTGGGGTCCGATGGGGCGACGGTCCAACCGAACAGCGCGGTGT
>NZ_JBVILC010000026.1:0-103096 GCF_055580545.1 Streptomyces sp. NPDC031670
CCCCCCCCCCCCCCCCCCCCCCCCCCCCCCCCCCCCCCCCCCCCCCCCCCCCCCCCCCCCCCCCCCCCCCCCCCCCCCCCCCCCCCCCCCCTCCCGGGGGGGCATCCGGTGCGTCAGCCGGAGAAGACCCGGGTGTTCTGCGCTGCCGCGATCCGCCAGCGTCCGTTCTCCTTGGCGAGGACGTACAGCGGGCGGCCCTCCGGCTGGTCCTGAAGGGGCTGCCCGTCGAGGGTGACCGGCCGCTGGTGGACGTTGACCGCGGCGATGTCCGGGCGGATGAACAGGATCCGCGCGACCTCGTAGGTGGCCGTCGACTGCGCCATCGCGCCGGGCAGCACCTGGCGGGTGAAGGCGTCGATCTCGTCCCACCCCGACAGCCGCTTGCCGTGCGCGGTCGTCCACACCGGGTGCTGTGTGCGGAAGTTGCTCATGAACGCGTCGACCAGTTCGTTCTGCTGCGCGTACTGGACGCCCGCCACGAAGCGGACGATGGCCTCGACGTCGCCCCGCTGCCCGTCCGCCGCGCCGAACACCTCGATGCCGCTCGTGTCCACCGGGAGGTAGGAGAGCTCGCGGACGTCCGCGACCGCTCCCGCGCGCCGCGGCAGCCAGCCGAGGTTTTCGCGCGCCGCGTCCCCGCTCACGGTCTGGTCGAGGGCGAGCGCGTCGGCGAACGGCGCGCCGAGCTCCGCGCGGGCGTCCTCCAGGGGCCACGACCGCGGCTCGTCTTCGACCCCGGCCACTGCTCCGGCAGCCGCCGCCAGGTCGCGTACCGCGACCGCGGGCTCGGTGACACCGTGCCACAGCGTGCCGGCGGGTGCCTTCTCCACGGTGGCGACGAACAGGTCGGCGAGGTCGTCGACGTGCACCATCGGCCAGTGCACGGACTCCTCGCCGACATACGTACCGACGCCGTGCTTACGGGCGAGTTCGACGAGCAGGGCGGGTATGCCGCCGCCGTTTCCGTGCACGATCCCGGGACGGATCGCCGTGGCCCGCACGCCGTCTGCGGCGGTGTCGAGCACCTGGCGCTCGATCGCCGGGCGGTATCCGACGATGGGCAGCGGGTTGACCGGTGCGCTCTCGTCGGCGGCTTCGGGGCCGGTGGCCCCGAGGACCCACACCCCGCTGGCGTACACGAACGCGCGCCCGGTGCCGCGCAGCGGATCGGTGAGCGCGGTGACGGCCGCGGCGTCCACCTCGGCGTCACCGGTCGGGGGCGCGAGGTTGACCACGGCGTCGATGTCGGAGGTGACTGCCCGGGTGAGGGAGGCGGGGTCGGTCAGGTCTCCGACACGCTGCTCATGCCCCGCCTCCTTGTGTCCGGCGGTACGAACCAGGGCGACCACCTGGTGACCGGCGTCGGCCAGGTGCGCGGAGACGGCCGAGCCGATGTAGCCGGAGGCACCGATGAGAAGGACCTTCACGGAGATCACCCTTTCGCGGAAGCCGAACGCCACGGTTGAGCGCCGGTCGAAAATTTCGATGTCGAAATATTAGACACAGGCCCACCGCGATGTCAAAAACTTCGACGTCGAAATGTTAAGGTCAGGGCGAAGCAGGCTCGGCACGCAAGTCGGGCGAGGCAGGATCCCTCAAGGGAGGACACATGGCGGCAACCCCACAGGGCGACGGCGTGGACGCGATCATCCGGCAGTGGCAGCAGGTCCGCCCCGACCTCGACTGCTCACCGATGGCCGTGATCGGCCGTCTCTCACGCGCGTCCCGTCTGCTGGAGCGAGCCCTCAAGGAGCACTTCGCGCAGTACGGCGTCGAGCCGTGGGAGTTCGACGTCCTCGCGACGCTGTACCGCTCCGGGCCGCCGTACACGGTCAGCGCGGGAGAGCTCAGCACGGCCGCGATGGTGAGCTCCGCCGCGCTCACCAACCGTATCGACCGGCTCGCCGACAAGGGCCTGGTCGACCGCGAGGTCGACGCCACTCACCGGCGCCGTGTCCTCATCTCCCTGACCGACGCGGGCATCCGCGCCACCGAGGAGCTCGTAGGACACCACTTGGCCAACGAGGAACGCCTTCTCGACGGTCTGGCCCCCACCGAGCGCACACAGCTGGAGGGGCTCCTGCGCACCTTGCTGATCTCCCTCGGCGACCAGCCGCAGGCACAGGCGACGGGCTGAGGCGCGGGGGGTTCGTGATCATCGGCCGCGTGGACCGCTCCAGTACGCGTCCTGCGTGGGGGGCGGGGGAGGCGGCGGGGGTGGCGGAGCCGACGGCGGCTGTTCCTCGCGGAGCAGGGGGAGCGGGGCATGCAGGCGCCAGATGCCCGGGAGGTCCAGTTGGGCCTGGCGTTTCACCACCAGGATCTGCTGGACGGTGAGAAACGCGGTGAGCTTGCATTCCCCACTGCGCAGGGCGACCAGTCGGGCGTTGCGTACGACGGCGACAAGCCCCGTGACCTTGAAGGCCAGGTCGAGACCCACATCGAGGGTGCCGAGGTTGACGCCGTCCACGAGCACGTCGACGTAGGGGCGGTGGCGCGAGGTGATCTCGTGGGTCGCGAGAGCGACGACCTCCTCGCTGCCCGGGGCGGCGCGGGTGCGGCGCGCGGCCTCCTTGAGCGCGGCGTGCTTGCGCCAGCCGCCCGCTGCCACGTCGAAGAGATCCATGCTGAGGAAGGAACCGATGACGGAGGCCATCTCGCCCTCGACGGCCCGTTGTGCTGCGGCCGTCAGCGGGCGGCTCGTTCCCGCGAGCACTACTCGGGCCGCGCCGGTGCCCTGGAGCGGGCCGATGAGCGCGTCGGCCGGGCTGCCGTCCTCCTGGCCGAACAGGAAAGCGCGCACCGAGAACGGCTCTGTCGCCGGAGCAGTCGTGGTCATGGCTTCACCTCGGAGGAGGTTGAGAGGGCCGATGGAGATCAACAGAGGTCAGTACAGACGCTGGTCACCCGGATCCGTGTGAGGTTCGAGCCGTACGGAGCGATTGGCCGAACCGGTGTCCCGCTCCTCATGAAGGGCGACCGTGCCGGCTCCGGGGCGCAGCGTGGCGCGAACGTGGTCGTGGGCCCAACGTGGTCCACGCTGGCGGTGGTTGAGCAGGGAGAACAGGACGGCCAGGAGCAGGACGGCTCCGAAGAGGGTGGGCCCGACCACCCAAGCGGTGGGGATCGTCTCGCTGCCTTGGTCGGTTCCGCCAGTGCTCCCGTCGGTGCTACCCGTGGTGCTCGTGTCATTGCCCGTGGTGCCGGTGTCATTGCCGGTGGTGCCCGTGTCGTTGCCGGTGGTGCCCGTGTCGTTTCCCGTGGAGTTTCCGTCGCTGTCTCCGTGATCGGTCCCACCCGTGGTCGTGGTTCCGTTCGTTGTGGGCTCCGGCACCACGAAATCAGCGGTGGCGTTCCGGTCGGGATAATCCGTGCAGGTGGCGTATACATGGTGGGTCGTCGCGGTTGCATCTGCCGGAACGGCAAACCGCGTGGTGAACGTTCCGTCGCTCGTGACGTCGGCTCCCGGGAGCGGGGTGTCGTCCCACTTCAGATCCACATATGAGCAGTTGAACTTAGAACCGCTTACCGTGACAGATGTCCCCGACGCGCCTTCGGTGGGGTCCAGCGTGATTTCGGCGTCAGCAGGTGCCGTGACGACGAAGGGGGCGGTGGCGTAGGACGTCTGTCTGTTGGCGTCTATACACCACGCCTGCACTTCATGAGACGTGGGAGTGGCGTCGGCCGGCACGGAGATGGAGACGACCCCGGCGTCATCCGTCTTCGTGAAATCGAGGCGGCTCCCGTCCCAGTCGATTTCGCTGATATAGCCGGGCGAGGAGCAACTGGCCATACTGACGCTCACGGAAGTATTCGGGGCCCCCTCGGACGGGCTGAGGGAAACCGACGGGGACGTGGACGGGCTGGGTGCCGAATGGGCCGCAGGAGCCCACGCAACCGCGATACTCACCAGTACGCCGGTCAGCGATCTGCAGAGGATCTGCGCGACGAATGACATGAGTCAGGGGAAAGTGGGGGAGAGGCGGGGCAGAGTACGTGCGGTACCCGGGTATCTGCCCTCAGGTATGACACTCCTCAATTCTCCTCCCTCCTCCCCTCCCTCGCTCGTCGTCAGCGGAATACCCCGGCAGGGAGATGTGGGCCCCAGCATGCCGCCATGACCCTTGCGGGGGACCCTGGAACCATGAATGAGGCTCCGATAGTCGTGCACCCGCCGCGCGGCACGGGTGGGCGGCGGGTGACGATCCGCGGGCAGATCGTCGGTCTGGCCTACTCCGACCGGGACCTGGCCGAGATCCTGCGTCGTGCCGGAATCGAGGAGAGCGTTGCCGAGGACATGGTGGCGGGGGACTCGCAGATGATCGAGTGGCGGGGCGGGCGCGCCCACCACTACGAAGCGGCCTAGTGAATCCCCCGCACCCGCCCTGACATGTGTTCAGCCGGCCCTGCTCAAGGTGCCCGCGAACGATCGGTGATCAACGCGCGCGGTCAATCACTGATCAATCAGTGCAGTCCGGCGAAGAGGTCGTTCTCGGGCACGGCCGCGCCCGTGGTGTCCTGGACGCGTACGAAGGTCTCGACGCCCATCAATTCGGTGAACCTCTCCTGGCCCATCTTGAGGAAGAAGATGTTCTCGCCCTGGCTGGCGTGCGCGGCCAGCGCCTCGAACTTCTGGCCGCCGAACCCGCTGGCGTCCACCCAGGTGGTGATCTCCTCGTCGGGAAGTCCGATCTCGGCCAGTGCGGCGGCCTCAGCGGGATCGGGCTCCTGCCCCTCCGTACCGAACTCGCGCATGACCTCCCCGAACCGCTGCATCATCGAGCGCGGCGCAGTCGTCCAGTACACCTTCGGGGTCAGCTCGGTCATCTTCAGCGCCGCCATCGTGATGCGGTTGGCCTGGATGTGATCGGGGTGCCCGTAGAAGCCGTTCTCGTCGTAGGTGACGACCACATCCGGTTCATAGCGCCGGAAGAGTTCCGCGAGCCGGGCGGCGCCCTCCTCGACGGGTGTCTTCCAGAAGGAGCCGGGGGCGTCGTTGGTCGCCCAGCCCATCATCCCCGAGTCGGCGTAGTCGAGCATCTCCAGGTGACTGACCTTCAGGATTTCGCAGCTGGCCTCAAGTTCCTGACGCCGCATCAAGGCCACGGCCGCCGGGTCGTGTCCGGGGTCGCCCGGCTTGACGCCCCCCGGTCCGTCACCGCAACCGCCGTCGGTACATGTCACGAGGACCGTGCGGACGCCCTCCGCCGCGTACCGGGCAAGGACTCCTCCTGTTCCCGTGGCCTCATCGTCGGGGTGGGCGTGCACCGCCATGAGTGTCAGGGGCCGGTTGTTCATGAAACAGTCCTCCAGCGTGGAAAAGTCTCGGTCCGAGGCAGTGGCGGGCGCATGGGCAGTCGCCCCTCACTGTCGATTTGTCGGATGAGCGGGCGTGCCGCGACCCCGCGGGCGCCGCACCGCGTCGGGGCGGCCTGCCGCTCTGGGTGTTCCGCGTCCGCGCGGCACCGGTCTCATGCCGGTGCAACAGTTTCGGCCGTACCGGTTGTTCCCGCCGAACACCACAATGCCTCCGGGACCCGCCCCGGCGAGAGCCCGCAAACCGCGCGGGGCGGGCCGCGCGGCGGCGTCGTCCGTCGCCTACGCCGAAGGCTCGTTCCGGTATCACGCCGCTGTTTTACGTGCCGCCCGGCACGTCCAAGCACCGAATTCACGCCAATCCGCGCAATGATGCCCATAACGGCAATCCATTTCCCCGCGCCGCAGCACCGGTCCCGTGAGCGGGCAGGTCGGGCGGGGTAGGCGGCGCAGACAATGTCCCCGGTCACGGAGCGGTCGTACATGTCGATGGAAGAAGAAGGCGCCGGCCGTCGGGCCGAGCGGGAGGACCCGTCCGGCGGGCACGGCAAGCACGGGGCGCACGCCGCAGCGCGTGGGACGGCCGGCCGGGCGTGGCTGGAGTTCAAGGACTCCCCGTTCCTCCCGGCGACCGTGCTGGTCTTCATCCTGGCCGCCGCCGCTGGACTGTTCGCCGGCTCGTACACGTATTCCATGGCCAATCCCACCCCGCACCACATCCCCAGCGCGCTGGTCGCACCGGCCGACTCGGTCGTCGCGAAGAGGTTTGTGGCGGGGATGGACCGGGCCCTCAACACCTCGCTCGCGCCGCGCCCGTACGCGGACGAGCGCGCGGCCCGGGAGGCCATGGAGGACCAGAGCGTCTTCGCCATCATCGACGTACGGCCCGGTGGGGTGAGCCTGCGAGTCGCGGGCGCGGCCGGTGCGTCTGTGGCGCAGGTGCTCACGCAGACCGCGCCCCAGGTGGCCAAGTCCATCGGCGTACCGATGACGATCACCGACGTCAAGCCGCTCCAGCAGGGCGACCCGCGAGGCCTCGCCCTGTTCTACATCTCCCTGGCCGCCGTCGTCCTGGGATTCGTCGGCTCCATCCAGCTGAGCGTGCACGCGCGCGCCCTGAACCCGCTGGAGCGCATCGCGTTCACGATGGCGTACTCCCTGCTCGGTGGGTTCACCATCGCCGCGGTGGTCGACTGGGGACTCGGCGCGGTACGGCTGCCGTTCGTGGAGTCCTCATCGATCCTCGCGTTCACGATGTTCACTTCGGGGATGGTCTTCACCATGTTCAACACCCTGATCGGCCGCTGGGCCATGCTGCCGACCTGGGGACTCATGGTGCTGCTCGGCAACCCCTCCTCCGGTGGTGCGGTGTCCTGGCCGCTGCTGCCGTCCGTCTTCGGCCACGTCGGGCGGTGGCTGCCGCCCGGCGCGTCGGTGAACGCCCAGCACACCGCCGTGTACTTCGCCGACGCCCAGCACGCGTTCCCCTACCTCGTCCTGGCCGGCTGGTCCCTGCTGTCGTGCGGGATCTTCTGGTTCTGGCGCCACCGCCACCCGGGTGGCCGCGACCGCAGCGCTCCGGAACACGGGGCGGCAGCCGCGGCCTGACAGGTATCCGCAGGAGTCTTCTTCGTCGGCCGCGCCGTCAACGGGCATGCACACGTTGGTGTGACGAGCGGTCCAGAGAATCGTTTCTCCACGTGAACCGTGCCGTAGAGTGCGTCGCCAGGAAATCAGTGACCCGTATATCCGTTTTGTGGACGTGATGGGTCTTCCCCCTGGAGGAGTTGCCCATGCGTGTACGCCGTCTTGTCCGGGTCGCCCTGGCTGCCGCCTTGCTCGGCGCCGGTACCGGTGTCGTCACCGCGAGTCCCGCGGCTGCCAACCCCTGTGGTTTCTACGAGACCTCGTCCGACGCCTTCTACAACCACTGCACTTCGGACGGTTCGAATGTGGTCATCAAGGTGAGGGTGGCGATGGCTCCCGACTACGAGCGGTGTGTCGGCCCCGGTAGGTCGTGGCTCGGCCCCGCCTCGAAGATCCAAGGGGCGCACTACACCGGCCGCACCTGCTGAACCGTCCGTGGTCGCCGGGCAGGCCGGCGGCGGCGGTCCGCTCTCTGCCGGGCGGGCGAGGCGGGTGACGCGTAAGCCGCGTACCGCCCCCGCCGCCTGGGGAGCCGGTGCGGAGGAACGGGTGGCCGAGGCCTGGCGGATGCGTACCGCCCCGGTCCTGCCGCACGCGATGGAACGTGGATGAGGCAGAGGCGTTTGTATTCTGATCAGTTGGGACCGTTGCCGGCGTTCATGGTGGACGGCACGGAGGATGTCGTCCTGGTGGAGGCGCCGACCGGCGACAAGGTGTGGCTGGTCCGTGATTACGCGCTGGGGCGGCAGGTACTGACCGACAGCCGCTTCAGCCGGAGCGAGGCCGTCAAGGCGTGGGCGCCGAAGTTCATCCCGGTCCAGCCCGTTCCGGAGTCGATGATGAGCAGGGACGGCCCCGAGCACGCGCGGTTGCGGCGCGTGGTGATGGGCGCCTTCTCCGCTTCCCGGATAGCCGCGCTGGCACCGACGGTGGAGCGGCAGGCCAATGAGCACATCGACCGGCTCTTGGCGATGGGGCCGCCCGCCGACCTCATCGAAGGGCTGGCTCTGCCCCTGTCGCTCGGCGTGCTGTGCTCTCTGCTCGGTGTCCCACCGCAGGACGGGGATCATTTCTGTCATCTGGTGGAGGAACTCTTCGACATCACGGACGGGTCCGTACGGGAGAAGACCGAGCGGCGTATCAAGCTGGTCGCCTATATGACCGGGCTGATCGCGTGCAAACGGCGGCAGCCGGACGACGATCTGCTCACCCGTATGGTCCAGGCGCACGACCGAGGGGATCTGTCGCTCTCCGAGCTCATCACCATGGGGCTGACCCTGTTGATGGCGGGTTATGAGACCACCGCGGCTCAGATCGGACTGTCGGCGCTCGCCGTGCTGTCCGACCCCACCGAATACGAACGGCTGCGCCGACGGCCCGCGTTACTGCCCGCGGCAGTCGATGAGCTCCTACGGCTCACACCCGCCGCGCCGGTCAGTTTCGCGAGGGTCGCCAGAGAAGCGGTCGAGCTGAACGGCGTCACCGTCGCCGCCGGCGAGGCGGTGGTCGTGTCCCTGCTGCACGGGAACCGCGACAAGGATGCCTTCACGGGGTCGGAAAACCTTGCGGGGGAGGGACGGCCGGTGCCTCATCTGACGTTCGGTCACGGTGTACACAGGTGTCCTGGCGCGTCGCTGGCCACCTTGCAGGTGAGGATCGCCCTCGATCTGCTGCTGCGACGATTCGCCGAGTTGCGACTGGCCGCCGGACCAGCCGAACCGGTGGTGTGGAAGGAAGGCCTGCTCACCCGTGGGCTGTCACGGCTGCACGTGGAGTGGGACGCCCCTCAATGACGGTTACCGCCCGGTCGGTCGGACGGACGGACGGACCGGAAGGTGTCAAGCGACGCCGGAAGCGTCAACCCGCTACCTCGTATAGGTGAAACGCCCCAGGACGGCTGTTTCTGCCGGGGTGCGCCGTGAGTATGGGGGGTCGGGTGGGGGCCGGGAAACCGGGGGGTTCGATTGACGTCACCAGGAGATGTGATGGGCCAGGGATACGGCACAGTGGTAAACGTTCTAGTAAGCGAATTCCAGTGCGTGGAGAGCCAGTTGTCGCCCGACGCCACGATGGAGGACGTGGACCTGGACTCGCTCGGACAGGTCTTGTTCGCCGTCGCGCTGGAGGAGCGGACCGGTCTGCGGTTCCATGAGAGCCAGATCACGTTGGACACGACGGTCGGCCAGATCGCCGCAGTCATCGATGCCTCGCCGGGCGTCGACGCCGAGTTGACAGCGCCGTGACAGAGCGGGTGTGGCGGCAGCCGGGTCGTGGACCGTGATGAGGGCTGCGCGGCCCTGTGGCACGAGGACTTCGAAGCCGCCCGGACCGCCCTGGGCTTCGACCGGATGTCCCCTCTGCCGTCGCCTTCCTTGCCAGAGCACCACCACGAGCACGACCACGCGAAAAGCGAGCAGGTCAACGCATGAAGAACAGCACCGCCCTCTCGCCTGTCGAGGAGTTCCTCTGCGGCACGGGCGCGCTCCCCGAGCCTCCCAGTGGAATGGCCGTTCTGTTCACGGGGGCGCCGCCGAGCCTCGACGATCTGCGTGAGCGTGTGGCTGAGCGCTGGGGCGGAATTCCGCTGCTGCACCGGACTCTGCTGCGGCCCGCCCGGCACCTCTGGCTGCGTCGGCACCGCTGGCTGCCGCTCGATGACTTCGACGTACGCACGCATGTCCTCGATGTCCACGCCGAGGGGCGGTGCGGGGACGGCGGTATCGACGACAGGGCGTTCACGGACCTGCTCGGCAGGCTGGTCACCCAGCCCGTGCCCGGCGGGCTGCCGCCCTGGTGGTTGCGGCTTGTGCGCTTGGAGCCCCGGCCGGACGGGGATGAGCGCTTCGCACTCGTACTGTCCGCCCATCACGCCCTCATGGACGGACGCTCCTTCGAGACTCTGCTGAGCAAGCTTCTCGACGGCGGTACCGGTCACGGCGACAAGCTCAGCGGCGCCAGGGCGACGGCCGCCCGCAGACTTCAAGCAGCCCGCCCGGAAGGGAAGTTGGCGGGCCATCGGATCGGCGCTACCGATCGATTGCCCCGCCTGTTGGGTTACGGACAGGCTCTGCCGCTGCCGTCCGGAGCGCCCAGTCCGACGAGGGACCTGGCCTGGGTGGACTTGGAGACCGACACGGTACGTGCGGCCCGCCGGGCCCTGCCGGGGCTCGGCGCCACCCTCAACGAGCTACTGCTGGCGGCATCCGCAGGTGCCCTCCGGGCTGTCCACGGCGACCCGGACGCCTGGCCCGGGACCCGCCACCGCCCGCTGTACGGCGTGCTCTCCGTGGACCTGCGCACACCGCAGGAGGACGAGAGGCTGGGCAACATCGTCTCGGTGGTGCGAGTACCGCTTCCCCTGGCGGCCGAGAGTCCCGGGGAGCGCCTGGCGGCATGCCGAGCTCTACTGGCCGCCTCGGTCTTCGGAACTGGTGCGGAGACCGTCGCCCGTGTGATCGGAGCCGCCGCCCGGCTGGGCCCCTGGGCGCTGCGCCGGCTCTCCAAGCGAGCCACCTCACCCAGTTGGAATCCCGTGCTGTGTACGGCACTTCGGTGGCCCCGAGGTCCGTGGTCCCTGAGCGGCGCACCTCTGGAGCGGGTGATTCCGCTGGCACCGGCAGAAGGCCGGGGGGCCGTCAACCTGGTCCTGACGGACTGCGCGGGGGCCTTCACGCTCTGCGTGGTCAGTCACACTCCCGCCGGTTATGCCCAGGCGCTGGCCGACGCCTTCGTACGCGAACTGACGTCCCTCGCCCGTGTCGGCAGACCCGACCCGAGCGCTCCGGCACAACTGGCCGGCACGCCACCGCAGCACACCGGTTGACACGGAAGCGCCTGAACGACAGCCGGGTACGGCGCCGAACGTTGCCGCCAACGCAGGGCCGGTGGGGCACAGTTGGGCGTCGCCGACGAGTGGCGCTCCGCATCGTAACTTTCGGCGGTGACTCTCGTTGCTTTCTGTGACTACGACCGCAGATGCCGAACGGTGCTGAGCGGTGTCGGTTGCGCTGTGGCGGTCAGCGGCACCCCAGCGCCCGCAGCGCTGCCGCAGACGGGCCCTGCCCGGCATGACGCCACCAGAAGAAAGAAAAGCACCGTGGAACCAGAACACGTGGATGTATGGGCTGAGTTGCGCACCCTCTGCGCGCACGTCATGTCCGTGCCCCTGGAGGCGGTAGTACCGCACGCGCGGCTCGTCGCGGATCTCGGAGCCGACAGCCTGGACATCAACGAACTGCAGGTCGCCTCGGAAGAGCGCTTCGGCGTATCCCTCAGGGGGACCGACCGCGCGGCGGTGTCCACCGTCGGTGACGTCGCCTCGCTCGTCGCGACGCTGCGTGCCCAACGAGTCCCCGGCGCGGTGGCATGACCCTCAGGGACGCGGTCGCGGTCACGGGCCTCGGGGTCCGCTGCGGGGCCGGATCGACGACGGGTGAGCTGTGGCAGAACCTGCTCCACAGCCGCTCCACGGCCACGCTGCACACCTTCGACGACGAAGGCACCGTCGTGTTTCCCGCCTGCCCCGTGCCCGGGTTCACGCCCGAGGGCTACCTTGCGACGAAGGAGGTGCGGCGGACGGACCGGACCGTGCAGATGGCGGTCTGCGCTGCCATGGACGCGGTCACCGACGCGGGAGGCCTGCACACGCCCGCCGACCGCAGGGCGGTCGTCACCGGCACCATCTACGGCGGCGTGATCAGCCAGGAGCAGGGCCTCGGGCAGCCCGATGTGCTCTACCCGGCGCGGCTGATGCCCAATGCCGCCGCGTACTGGATCAGCGCCAAGTGTGGCGTCACCGGTCCCACGCTGACCCTCTCCATGGCATGCGCCTCGGGTACGTACGCCGTGGGTGAGGCCCTGCAACTGATCCGCACCGGGCGCGCCGACGCCGTTGTGGCCGGTGGTCACGACAGCGCGCTGACGGCCTCGACCGCGCTTGCCTTCGGACGGTCCGGCGCCATGATCACCGAGTGTGAGGATCCGGCCCGTGCGTCCCGGCCGTTCGACGCGGACCGGCAGGGCTTCCTCATCGCGGAGGCGGCGGCGTTCCTGGTGCTCGAACGGCTGGACCTCGCCCTTCTCCGCAACGCGCGTATCTACGCCACCCTTACCGGTTACGGGTGCACATCCGACGCCCACCACATCACGGCACCGCGGCCCGACGGTGCCGGCGCGAGAGCATGTATGGAACAGGCACTTGCCGACGCCAGTATCACTGCTGACGCCGTCACCCACGTCAACGCACACGGCACCGGCACCCTCCTCAACGACGAGGCGGAAGCCCGCGCCATCACCGCGGTCTTCGGCGCCCGCGCGGTACCGGTGACCGCACCCAAGTCGGTCACCGGGCACTCTCTCGGGGCGGCGGGTGCGCTGGAAGCCGTGATCACCGCTCTGTCGCTGCACGAGGGGCTCGTACCTCCGACCGCCCATCTCACGCGGCTGGACCCCCAGTGCGAGCTGGACGTCGTCGTTGAGCCCCGCAAGCTCTCCGCCGGGCCCGCGATCAGCAACAGTTTCGGTTTCGGAGGGCACAACGCCTGCGTCGTCCTCGACGCAGCCCAGCGTTGACCAGGCAGGCCCTCTGCCCGACCTCCGTAAACCAGGCAGGCTGCGGCAGCCGCCGGTAAGGGGGCCCGGCTCAGGGCTCCGGTGCCCCGTCAGGGCAATACAGAACGACACAGAGCGCTACAGAGCAAAAGGGGCGTCACATGGGGCTGTCGGGAATTGATGAAG
This sequence comes from Streptomyces sp. NPDC031670, assembly GCF_055580545.1. Taxonomy (NCBI): domain Bacteria; kingdom Bacillati; phylum Actinomycetota; class Actinomycetes; order Kitasatosporales; family Streptomycetaceae; genus Streptomyces; species Streptomyces sp. NPDC031670. Next base: position 12,700 of record NZ_JBVILC010000026.1, read on the forward strand.
CCTACGTGCGCAGCGGGCTGCCCGGGACGATCGGCGTTGCCGCGCTGTTCACCGGAGACCCCTTCGACCTGGCCGAACTCCGGTCTCGCGTCAGCGAGCGTTGGGGAGGCCTGGAGCGAATGCGGCAGATCCTCAAAAAGCCCCGAGGGCCGGCCGCGCTGTCCGGTCACCGCTGGGATGCGGGAAAGCCGTTCGACCCCGCTCACCATGTCACCGCCTCCGCACAGGAACTGCGACCACTCCTGACGACGGCAGTCAGTCAGCGGCTGCCGTCCGACCGGCCCTTGTGGCGGCTTCTGCTACCCAAAGCGGCTCCCGGCGGCGAACACGGCCTGGTGTTGCTGACCCACCACGCACTCCTTGACGGCAGTTCCCTGGAGACCCTTCTGCGTCTCCTGATGGACGAGGCCCCGCCCACCAGAAGCCGGCCCCCGGGGGCGATCGCCAAAACGCCGCGACAGCGCGTGGGTCCCGCAGCACTGTTCAGGGAGTTCCGTGACAACAACGTGTTGGGTGAGCCCCTGCCGGTAGCACCCGGCGACCTATGCCCCTCGGTCGCCGTCACCCGACTGGACACCGACGTCATGCGCTCGGCCCGCTGCCTTCCGGCCGGCGGACGCGGCGCAACCCTGAACGAACTGCTCCTCGGCGCCGTGGCCGGCGCCCTTCCCGCCTGCTACAGCACACCGTCCGCGTCCTGGCCACAGGGGTCCGCCTCGGTCTACGCGACCGTGCCCGTGGACCTGCGCGGCCGCTACGAGACGCAGAAACTCGGCAACTTCATCACCGGCATCCGTATGCCGCTGCCCGTCGGCATCGACTCCCCGGCCGGGCGCCTGCACGCGTGCCAAGAACTCATGGCCGCCCTCCCCAGCCGCGGGCGGGCCCACACCACGGTTCTTCCCCTCGTGGACGGTCTCGTACGAGCGATGCCCGCCCTGACGACAGCGCTGGCCAAACGCATGGTACGGCCCGATGTCACCACCACGGTGTGCACAGCGTTCAAATGGCGTGACAACCCGAGCCATCTGCACAGCCGCCGCTTGACGGGTATCGCCCCCCTGCCCGCGGTCTCCACTCCCGGCACGGCGAACCTCACCCTCGTCCAGACCGCTGATGCCTACATGCTCACGGTGGTCAGCCACCTCCGCGCACACGACTCCCAGTTGATCGCCGACGCCGTGGCACACGAACTGGCGGAGATGGCGGCGCCGGAAACCACGTCCGCGTACGCCCACCAAGACGCTCGCTGACCCGGGACGGATCACTCCCTACGAGTCGTGGGAAGCGGCGCGTTCCCCCTGGACATACGGGTCCAACTCGACGTCGTAGGTGCCCGCGTGCACGGCGAGCTGGTCCACGATGCGCTCCCACTCGGCGAGTTCGGCGGCCCGGCGTCCACCGTCCGGCTGTGCCGACGGGTCCCCGATCTCCTCCGGCGCCGGGCTGTCCGCACGCGCGGCCAGCCGGTGGAAGGCCTTGGCCGCCTCATGATGGGTCATCCCCTGGGCCTGGCGACGTACCGCCGCCCGCCCCGCGTGCTCGGCCTCGGTGGGTCCCTCCACCGCCGACTCGGGGTCGGGCAGTGGCTGTTGGTACGTCATCGACTCTCCTCCTGCGCGGTCACAGCGACGCGCCGACGGCGCCTCGTGTACGTGCCCTACCCCGTCCTCGCCCGGATACGTCCGGGCTCAGGCGTTGCGCTTCCAGGGCATCGATCGACCTCGGGAAGATCAGACCGATGCCCGATGCCCGATGCCCGATGCCCGATGCCTGATGCCCGATGCCCGATGCCCGCTGTCTGATGCCCGGCGCCGTCCATGTGCCATCTGGCGGGCGCGGGGGATGGCGGTGCTCTGGCGGGCGTCGGGCGGATCGCCGTTTATGCTTCAGGGCAGCCGCGGAGGGGGCTCGCCGTCGGGCGTGGTCCCTGCGAAGAGGCTGGTCCCCGCCTGGTGGGGGACGACAGACCGCGTCGGTTCCTCGGCCTGGGCGAGGACCCCGTGAGGCTGAGCATGACCACGGCGAAAGAATGAACGGCCCCGTCGGCATGTGTCCGGGTGATGTGGGCCACCCAGCCCGCCCGGCCCATCCGCCCGCGGACAGAGGACCCCCCGGGGAGAAGTGAGGTATGGCAGTGATCTGCGTCGGAGGCATGATCGGGATCGGCAAGACGAGCGTCGCCGAACTGCTCGCCAAGGAGCTCGGCAGCAGCGTCTTCTACGAGAGCGTGGATGACAATCCGATCCTTCCGCTGTTCTACACGGCGAGCCCCGAGGAGATCCAGGCCAAGCGATACCCGTTCCTTTTGCAGCTCTACTTCCTTCAGACGCGATTCGCCTCGATCAAGGAGGCGTACAAGCAGGGCGACAACGTCCTGGACCGGTCCATCTACGAGGACTGGTATTTCGCGAAGGTCAACCACGACCTGGGCCGGATCAGCTCCCTCGAGATGCGGGTGTACGAGGGGCTGCTCGGCGAGATGATGCGTGAGATCGAGGGCCTGCCGTACCGCAAGGCACCCGACCTCATGGTCTACCTCAAGGCGGACTTCCAGACGGTGTTGCACCGTATCGGGCTGCGGGGCCGCGATTTCGAGCAGGACGTGCATCTCGTCGAGTACTACCGGACGCTGTGGTCCGGATATGACGACTGGGTGCACCGGCACTACTCGGCCAGCGACGTCCTCGTCGTCGATATGAACGACACGGATGTGGTGAACAACGCCGAGGACGCGGCGCGCCTGGTGCGGGAGGTCAAGGAGGCCCTGGCGGCTGCGAGGGGCCGAGTCTGAGGCCGCTCCCGGGGGGCGCGGCCTTCACGGGTGGCCGTGGGTCACGCCGGACTGCTTCGGCCGACCCCTGGTGGCCTCCGCGATGTGGGATGTGTACGTACCGGTGCCTAAAGCTCCAGCAGAGGTTCCAGGGCGTGCAGCTGTCGGCGGATCTCGTCCAGGGGCGGCGTCTGGTCGCGGTGGAGAACGAGGTAGATGAAGAGTCCGTCTTCACGCAAACGAGGGAGGGGGCGAATCATGTGAAGTTCACTCTGTAGGGTGATGAGGATGTCCTCGACGCTGTCGGAGGCGTACCCGAGAAGCTCCAGTGTGTAGAGCTTGGCGCGCATGACGTCGCTGTCGCCGTAGGCGACCTTGTCCATGTCGAGCCCGCTGCCGCGGTCCAGGGAGCCCAGGACGCGGCGCTGGTGGAAATCGACCACGGCCACGCCAGTGGCGCCTTCAATAGTCAGCGCTTTCTGCAGCACCGTCTCGATCGCGTCCATGCGCATCTCCTCGCTGCGACGGACCCGGGCGAAAGCGCCCACGCCCGATCTTCCCCGGCTTCGTCGAGCAGGCACCATAGCGAATGACTTCCCCGTTCCGCTTGCGGGACGTATAGGACAAAAACCCTCAAGGTCACCTTTACGTTCAGCCGGTACGGAACGTGCCTCGATTCAGCGATCCCACCCGGCCCCGGCGGGCCGCGCCCTAACGTCGGGACATGGACGGACAGTGGGCTGTGGTGGTCGGTGCGGGGCTGGGTGCCAGTGGGGCAGTCGTCGGAGCGCTCACGTCCTGGGCCGGAACGCGCCTTCACGCGCGTACGCAGATGGAGCTGGCCCAGGTGCAGCACGACGCCCAGCACGACGCGGAGACCACCGCCCAGAAGCGCGCCGCATGCTCGGCGTTGATCCTGGCCGTGGACACTACGCGTCGGCAGATGCGGGTCGTACGGGACCATCTGCGCGAGCGCGCCGACGTGCGCGGAACGGACGCGCAGTTGCAGGAGAAGCGAGCCGCGGTGCATGACCGGTTACGTGAGATGCAGGCAGCCGAGTGGTTGCTTCGCCTCATGCTCTCCGACCAGGAGCAGGCCATGGTCACACGTCTGACCGACGCCCTCTACGCGGCCCATCAGGCCTTGATCGACGACGTGGAGGAATGGTTGCTCAGCGGCCCGCCCGGCGGTGGACGCGAGGCCCGCGACGCGGAGCGATACGCGAACATGACCGGCCCCCTCCAGTCCCAGATGATGAGCTTCGCCGGCGACGTATACGCGAGGCTGTACACCGGACGGGCTGCCGAGAGCCGGCAGGCCCGCGGGGGCCGGTCCTGACAGTCCCGCCCTTCACCCCGACAGTCGGGGGCGGGGCCCGGCCGCAGTGTGGTGGGACGGCGGAGAGCTTTGGTCGATGGCCGGGTGTCCGCCGCGGCGGCTCGGGCGGCTGTCACCGCGGGTGATAGTTCGGCCAGGGGTACGGGCGCGTGAGGATGGCCCATTCCTCGTCATGGCGGCCGGGGACAAGGCGACCGGTCGTCTCCCACCGACGGACGAGCTCCGTGAAGATGGGCTCCAGTTCGGGCAGAGGGGCCGCGTCACCGCCCCCGCGCTGCGCGCCGATGACAGGCCTGCGCCGGATTGTCGTGGTCGTCATGCGTCATTCAACGCCCGTGGCGCCGCCTGGTCACCCGCGATTCCACCCGGCCGACTGTGCGCGGGGGCGGTGAGAGTGGCCTTCCTGCTGTTCGCCGGCCCCTCCCTCGGGGTCGGCCCCGCCCCGCAGCCGGCATCTGCCCTGGTGGGCCCGGTGACGACTACCTGATGACTCCGCGCCTGAAAATCTATGTCGGCCGGAGTAGACATTGGATGCTGGCATGGTTATGGTTTCTCTCGTAACGCAGAGAGACGCAGGGCCCGGCAGAGACGAACTGCTGGGCAGCAGTACCCGCAGTACAGGTAGTTGCAGTTCGCAGGGCGGTGCGGTGGTGGAGTGTCGAAGCCATAGCGGTTGCAGGACGGCGACGGGACTGGCGACCGGACCGGGTGGCCCGCAGTGATCAGGGGCCGCCATCAGCAGTACCGCAGGAAACAGTGGTAAACGCAGTTCGCAGTACTCCGCAGTGAAGTGCAGTTCAGTGGTCTCCCGGTGAAGGCGTCGGCTGCGGGCGCGCGCACCGGGGAAGTTCGACAGCAGTACGGCAGTACCCGCATCACCAGTAGTTCGCAGTACCAGTAAGTGATTGATCCCAGAGGGAAGAACGGAGGGATTGGACGCCATCAGGATCGCCCGGACGAGCGTTACGGAGTCCGGGTACCGCAGGACATCGATAGTGAGGTGGTCTCCGGTCAAGCAACCGCGATCCCCGTATCCCCGGCACCTTCTCGGTCGGGGCAACGGAAACAGAAGGCCGGCGCAGTATCAAAGTCGGCAGATGGTGTAGCAGTTCCTTCGGGGCCCGGGTGCCGGTTATGGCACCCGGGCCCCTCCACGTGCCCCATGGTCCATGAGAGAGGTGCAATGACAGCAGACGTTTCGATCAGCCGTCTTGATGACGACGACTATCCCGCCTACACCATGGGCCGGGCCGCCGAAATACTCGGCACCACCCAGGGCTTCCTCCGCGCCATCGGCGAACACCGCCTCATCACGCCACTGCGCTCGCCGGGCGGACACCGCCGCTATACCCGCCACCAACTGCGTATCGCTGCCCGCGCCCGCGAACTCGTCGACCACGGCACTCCCGTCGAGGCCGCCTGCCGCATCGTCATCCTCGAAGACCAACTCGAAGAAGCGCGACGCGCCAACGGCAGGCGCCTGGCCGATGCCGAATCGGCGCGTCCGCCGGGCGCGGTCTGAGGCCGGGAGGCGGGTTGGCGCGGGAACGAGTGCGGCCGGCCACCTCCGTGGAGAGGCGACCGGGCGTATAGGCGCAGCGCTCCGTTGCCCCATACGGCGGCGATGTCGGTGATGCCGTCGCCGTTGAAGTCACCGCTCGTCATCACCGAGGTGATGTTCGGGATCAGCGACTGCAGACGCACCTCGGGGGTGGTCTGACGTATGTGGTCGATCCACGGGGCCAGGTCGTCCACGCGGTCATCGAGGAGCTGCGGGTCGGGGGTAAATGCCTGACCGCGGATGCCGGGGCCAACCAGGGCTCCCACCTCAAGGCGCTGCCCTGCGACGGGCGCGGTGAGCAGAAGTGGGACGTCAACGGCACCACGGCCACGATCACCAGCGCCGTCAAGCTCGACCAGTGCGTCAACGTCTTCGGCGCGGCCACCGCCAACGGCTCGGTCGTCGGCCTGTGGCAGTGCGGCACCGGCACCAATGCCAAGTGGGCACGCCCCTGACGTGTCCCACCGTACGAGGCGGCCGAGCAGTCGGCCGTCCGGTCGGAACAGCACCACCCGCGGGGTCTGGCCGGTTCCTCGGCCGGGCCCCGCTCCGCCGTCCCCAGGACCGTCACACGTGCTGGTCCGTCAGGGCGCCGTGTCGTTCCAGGGTGCGGGGCCGGTGCCATCGGTCCAGGCGGCGAGGCCCAGGTGGTCCACGCAACGGATGCCGCACTGCTCGGCGTATTCGACGGCGGGCTGGGTGAACTCGCCCGTCGTCACCACGGCGGCCACCTGTGCCTCGTGGACGGCGAAACAGGTGCCGCCGAAGCGCTGGAGCTCCTGCGAGCCCACTTTGTTCACCGGCCCGTAGCGTTTGCACTGGATGACCACCGAACGGCCGTCGGGGGCGGTCGCGACCACGTCCGCGCCCAGGTCGCCCGCGCCGCCGACGACCTCCACGTCGGTGCAGCCGTCCCGTTCGCACAGGGCGGCTATCGCCTCCTCGAACGTGTCCGCGTCCATGGCGCCGTATTCCTCCGCCGTGAAGACGACGGCCTGGGTGGGCGGCGGGCCCGCCTCACGCTCGTACGGCGCGAGATCGGCCGGGTGGGTCGGCGGGGCCGCCGGCTGAGGCGTTTCGGCGAGCTCCTGGCTGATCGCGTCGGCCGCTTCGACCAGACGGTCCGTCAGGCGACGGCGGCGGGACCGGCGCAGGCCGAGCAGGGCCGCCGACGCGCACACCGTCATGGCCACGCCCGCCCCCGGGGGGCCGCCGCCGGCTGCTTGGGCGAGGGTCTTCGCCGTGAGCGCGACCCCCCACAGGAGCAGGGCCAGCAGGGCGAAGACCAGCACGGTCTGGCGGAGGCTGAAGGCCCGTCGGCTCACCGTCGCGGCCTGTCGGTCCAGTGGCGCGGTCATATGTGCCCGGCTTCCCCGTACGCGGCTATTCCATGATCACCCATGGCTCCCGTCTGCCCCGGTTCCCCCACTCCAACTCGGTGGGGGTGAGACGGGGTCTCCGAGGAGGAGGCCGTGGTCGGCGGGGTTGATGGAGGTCCGGTGTGCAATTCTCCCTGGATGGGGCGGTGTTGACCGGTTTGGCGGGCGCCGGAGCGGTGTCCTGCGGTAGAAGTACAGCATGATGCCCGTCGAGGAAGCCCGGGACGAACTCAAGCACCTGCTGAGCCGTTGCGAGCGCTGGTTGTGCGACGAGGAAGGGGTGCGCGATCTCCTTCCCGATGCGGCAGGCCTGGCCGGGGACGCCGCGCGCATGGAGGCCCTGCGTACACGCGTCCTGTCGTCCATGCTCAACGTGGCCCTGCTGGGACGGCAGTCATCCGGAAAGAGCTTCCTGATCAGCGGCCTGCAAGGCGCCCTGGAGTACATCCCCATCACCGACGAGGACGGTATGCCGTCGGCGGAGTTCCTGGGAGTCCTTCCGTCATCGGCGCGCCCGACCACGGCATGTCCGTGCACGGTCATCCCCGTGGGAGACGATCCCTCCGGCCGGGACGGGGGCCGGGCACTGCTGCGGGCGAACTTCACCGGTGGCAGGGCCGAAGATATCGGCACGGACCTGCCGCCCGCCGTCGTGGCCGCATACGGAGCGGTGGACGGCAACGTCACCAACCGGCGCCGCGAGCACATCAACCTCCGTGTCGAGTCGATCGAAGTGCTCATCTCCGACGCTCGTCTGCCGGTCAAGCTCTTCGACCTGCCCGGCTCGGAGTCACCGATCGAAGAGCACGAGGTCATCATGCGGGAAGCGTGGGCGAAGGCGGACTGCTTCGTCTACGTGAGTCACGCGACATCCGCCCTGACCGCGAACGAACTCCAGCTCATCCGTGACCTGTACGCACACCACATGCAGAGCAACGCCAACAAGAAGGTGTTGTGGGTCCTCACGGGAATCGACCTGGCGACCCAGCGTGAGCAGGGCCAGGCCGCCTGGAAGAGCGTGCTGGCCACCAACAACGCCTACCTCCGTACCCACTTCGGTACCCCGGGCGGACAATTCATCGGGGAAGGCTTCCTGCCGGTCTCGGCCGCCTGGGAAGCCGAGGCGGACTTCAAGGACTCCCAGGGCGACGACGGCAGCACTCTTCGTCGGCTCAGCGGCATGGAGACACTGCGCGACCACCTCCGGGGCCTGATGGAATCCGGCGCGGGCCACGCGCACCTGCGCCAGGTGGCCGACGAGGCGCGATGGCTCGTACGCCGTCGCCAGCGGCAGCTCGCCGACATGCTCGACACCCACCAGTTGGCCGTGGAGGACCTGGAGGCACAACAGGACGGTCTTCGTGTCCGCATCGGGGGTGCCGAGCGCTCCCTTGACCGCATCCGGACCGAACTCGGACGCGAGCTGCAACGCAGAATCCGCACAGCGCGCGCCCCGTTCAACGGGTTGGCCGACGAACTGCACCAGCAGCTGGACCCCTTGATCGACCGAGGCAACCTGAGCGCCGAACACGCCAACGAGGTCGACGTGCTCCAGGTCCAGCTGTTCAGCCAGTGGATGACGTCAGCCGCGGGCCCCGCCACCTTGTGGGCCGGCGAGTTGCAGGCGCTCGACGCCAGCGCCAGGCAGCTGATCCGGGCGGACCTCGGAGTGAACACCGGCTCCCAACTGGTCTCTCCCGAACCGCTCGACACGAGTTACTTCCCGATGCAGACCGACAGCCGCCAGCCCCTGACGGCCTATGGGGTGGTGCAGGCCGCGGCGAATACCCTCGGCGTCGCCAGCCCCATCGCCGCCGGGGCCGTATGGCTCACGACCAGCCTGAGTCTCGCCACCATCGCGGTTCCGGCGGGAGCGGCCGTGCTGACAGCCATTGCCATCGCGAAAGTCACCGATGCCCTCAAGGACCGCGAGTCCAAGGTCGAAAGGGCACGCCAGGAGCGTAAGGACATGATCGACGAACAGGTGAAACAGGCCCGCAGTGCTTTCGAGAGCGTCACCCAGAGCCAGGGCCGCCTCCTCATCGACGCGGTCGACCATCACCACCTGCAGCACCAGTCCCGTCTCAAGTCGACGCTGGCTCAGATCATGGAACGCATCAACGCGGAGGACACCGTCCGCAGCCGCGCCGTCATCGACCGCCTCACGCCGGTCAACCAGACCGGTCTGGCCCTGGTCACCGGGTTGCAGGACCTGCGCGACGCCCTTCGAAACGATGTCCTCATGGGCCGCTGAAGCCGGGGAAACGCTGCGTACCGGTCAGCGCAGGGGGCGCGGCAGGCGTACCCGGACGAGGGTGGTCTCGATACCGGTGTCCACCAGACGGCCGGCCGCGTCGAACGCCCCAGCGCCGTCGCTCATGCCGAAGTCGTTGTCGTTGAGCAGGACGAGGGTCGAGGAGCCGTCGACCGCGACGCCCTCGATCTTGCCGGGTACCCCGACGACCGTGTTCAGGTCGACCACCAGACGCTTGGACAGCACCGGGACGCCGGCCGCCGCCGGATCGTCGAGCTGTTCCAGGGACGGGCTTGTGGCGGCCTCCCAGCGCGATCCGAGGATGTCGGAGCCGGAGCGCAGGCGCACTTCGTGAAGTCGGCTGGACTTGTCGGTGCGCTCCTGGACCAGCAGACGGTCACGGCCCAGTGCGACCAGCGCGGAGATCTTGAGCTCGGAGGTCTTCATCTGGCCGGGCTCGACGACGCCGACCGGATCGAAGCGGTAGGCGTACTCGGCGGTGACCCGGTTCTTCCGGGGTGAGAACCGCAGCAGACGGGTGGTGCGGGAGTCCTCCCCTCCCGCCTTGTCGGGGTTGAGCAGCGGACTCTGCAACGCGAGGACCAGGTCACCGCCGGGAAGCAGCGCCAGTCCTTCGAACCCGCGGTTGACCTTCCGCTTGAGGAAGGTCGACGGCAAGGACTCCACCACGGGATAGTCGGCACCGGTGAGGTGAAGGCCCCGCGGAACGTGGCGGGCCAGGACCCGGCCGCGCGGTGAGACATGGACCAGCGAGGGGCCGTACTCGTCGGCCAGCCAGAAGCTTCCGTCCCGGTCCCGCACCAGACCCTCGGTGTCCAGGCCGTCGGGGTTGTACGCGAGCGGGGCGGAGGCGTCGTAGGTGTACGGAGCCTCGTCGCGTGCGGGCTGGTTGGGCAGCCCCGTCACGGGCTTCCCGGTGGCCGTGGTCAGCGGGATGGCCTGGAGCACCTGGATCCGGCCGCCTGTTTGACGGATCTTCACGATGGCCGGGTCGAAGCCGGGGACGGGAAAGGTGCGCCGCTTGTCCTTGCCGACGGCTATCTGTCCGTTGGGCCCGCGGTCGGTCACCGTCCAGTACTCGCCGGGCCGTTCGGCCGGGTACAAGTCGCTGCCGATGCCGCCGAGGTGGATTCCGCGGTCGTCACGGACGCTGCCCGGCAGCAGGCGGTTGCTGAAGGAGGCCAGGGGAATGTCCGGCAGGGTCGCGGTGGAGACAACCCGCGGCACGGGGGTGTGCCTCGCCGGGGCCGCGCCGACCGTTCCCACGGCGGACACGAGGGCCAGCGCGGTCAGCGGCAGCACCATGGCTGCGGGCCTGCGCAGGTGGCGCGGGTTCATCTGAACTCCCTTGCGGTGAACACACGGGTGGACACCCACCCCGGCGGGCTCATGATCCGCACCCGTGCGCAACGCGAGGCAACGGGTTCATGACGCCGGGGCGTGTCCTCGGTGAACGCGAGTCCTCAGCGGGCGGGGCCGGATCCGGCGGAGAAGAGGGCGGCCGACGCCGCTCGCGGGGATGGGCGGTGGACCTGCCCGGCCCCGGACAAGCGGCGAGGTCTGCGCGGCCCGGTTTACGGCCCGGGAGTCAGAACGCGTAGCGCACCCGCAGCCAGGGTGCGCGGGCCGCGATCATGTCGGAGAGGGATTCCACGGCCTCGTGCTTCACCCCGGTGCGGTAGCGCACGTTCCACGCGCCGTTCTCGGACCGTTTGGGCTGCTGGAGGTCCTCCCGCCACAGGACGTCCTCGGCCCGGGGGTGCCAGCCGAGGTTGACCTCGTGCAGGTCCTTGTTGTGGGTGAGCATGATGATCTCCGCCGCGCTCTGTTCCTTCACCCGGCGTGGCAGTACGTCGTCCATCATCCGCAGCAGCTCGTCCCAGTCCTGCTGCCAGCCGGGCCGGATCACCACGGGGGAGAGGTTGAAGTGCACCTCGTACCCCGCGTCCAGGAAGTCGGCCGCGGCCTCGACGCGGGCGGCGACGGGGCTGGTCCGGATGTCGAGGAGGCGGGAGTCCTTGGGCGGCATGAGGGAGAACCGGATGCGCGTGCGGCCCCGCGGGTCGAGCCGCAGGAGGTCCGGGTTGACCAGCTTGGTCGCGAAGGAAGCCTTGGCCGTGGGCCACTGACGGAAGGCGTTGACGAGATCGGCGGTGTTGTCGCTGATCAGGTCGTCCACCGAGCAGTCGCCGTTCTCTCCGATGTCGTAGACCCACGCCCGCTCGTCGCACTGGTTGGGTTCCGTCTTGGGGCCGGCGGCGGTGATGTGGCGGCGCAGGGCGCCGAGGACGCGGTCGACGTTGGTGAAGACGGTGATGGGATTGGCGAACCCCTTGCGGCGCGGGACGTAGCAGTACGCACAGGCCATGGCGCATCCGTTGGACAGACCCGGGGCGATCCAGTCGGCGGAGCGTCCGTTCGGCCGGACGGCGAGGGAGGTGCGTTCACCCAGGACCAGGGTTTCCCTCTTGATCCGTACCCAGCGCTCCACGTTTCCCTCGTTGCCGTGCAGGTGGGGGATGCGCCAGTGGGAGGATGTCTCGACGAGCCGGGCGTCGGGGAAGCGCGCGATGATCTGCCGGCCTCGCCAGGACGCGGCGGCGGCGGGCTCGGCGTGGATCTCCGTCACCCGCAGTAGTCGGTGCGCCTCCGGGCCGTCACGGAAGGGGCGGGCTGCTTCCGTGTCCGACGGCGCGGCCACGGCCATGAGCTCCTCCATGCCGAAGAGTCCTTCGGCCTCATGGCCCGGATCCTGGGGGCGCCGCCGCATCTCCACTCCGCTCGCTTTTTCGTGCCCTGCCCGCCGGGCGCAGCAGTCCCGCGCGGAGCTGGTCCAGGTCTTTTGCCCCAGTCTAGGCGGTTCGGGTCTCATCGCCCCGGGGCGGCGCCTGCGGGCTCTGGTCCCCGGATGCGCCCCTCGTGGTTCGCCCGCAGGGTGGAGAGCGGTTCCCGCGGGAAGGCCGTGCGGGCTGGGAAGGAGCGAGCTGTGGCGAAGAGGAAGAAGTCCTCGGGGAAGCAGGAGCTGTCCAGTGGGGACCAGGTGGCGTGGCGCAGCCACGGCAGCGAAACCGAGGGCACGGTCGAGCGCAAGCTCACCGAACGCACCCGCGCGGCCGGTCGCACGGTCGACGCCTCGCCGGACGAGCCCCAGTACGAGGTGCGCAGCGACAAGTCTGGACGTACGGCCGTGCACAAGCCCGGCGCGCTGAAGAAGAAGCCGTAGGAAGAAGCCGCGGAGAGAAACCCGGGGGAGGCCTCCCGCGACGGGAGATCGCCGAGGAGATGCCTCGGCGGGTGCGGGACCGGACGGACGCGTGTCCGGGGTGGGACGCGGCGGGGCCCCGACCCGGGAGAGTGGGTCGGGGCCCTCGCTGTACCAGGCGTGCGTGCCGTGTCAGTGGCGGAACGCGTCCTTGGCGGACTCCTTGGCCTGGCGGGCGTCGCCCTTGGCCTGCTCGGCGCGGCCCTCGTCGGTCATGCGCTCGTTGCCCGTGGCGCGGCCGACGGTCTCCTTGACCTTGCCCTTGGCCTGCTCGGTGTGGGCCTTGGTCTTCTCCTCGCCCGACATGCGGACCTCCTCGTCGTAGAACCGGATGGTCGTATCCGCCCTGCTGCTCGCATCGGCGGCCCGTAAACCCCGTGACCCTCGACGTCCGTCCGTCACGGTTTCCGCACCCGGGACAACATGGCGAGTGCCTCGCCGAGGCCGTGCGGGCGCAGCAGGCCCGACGAGGCCGTGCGGTGGCCCCAGCCGGGTCCCGCGAGCAGGACGACGGGGCCGCGCCGCGCTCCTCGCATCCCCCAGTGGGTGTCGGCGATGTGCTGGGCGAGGGGGAGGCTGGCGGTCGAGCGGGTCTGTGACCACAGCACCACCGCTGCGGGGCCGGTGCGGCGCACCGCGGCCGTCAGCGCTTCGGTGGGCACGGCGCCACCGAGGATGCGGACGGCGGCTCCGCGTTCGCGCAGCGCCGCCTCCAGCGCCTCCAGCGGCAGGGTGTGCTGCTCGTCGGGGACGCAGGCGAGCAGGGCGGGAGGGGCTTCGGGCGCGGGCCGCGGGCAGGGCAGCAGGAGCGGGACGCTGCGCAGGGCGGTGGAGATGAGCCAGGAGAGCATGTGCTCGACCTCCACGTAACGGTCGCCGCCGGACTCCCACTTGCGGCCCACCGCGTACAGGGTGGGCATCATCATCTCCTCCCAGGCCGTCAGCACGCCGTGCTCCTGGATGAACGCGTTGAGGCAGGCCTGTACGGCGGGAGCGTCCAGGCGTACGGCCGCGCGGGCCAGGCCGCGCGTCTCCCGGCGGATGGTGCCGAGGGGCAGTGGGCCGCCTCCTGTCGGTGCGGCGGGCGGGACGGAGGCGGGACGTGGTCCCGTGGCGTCCTCGGGCCGCGGCGGCGGGGCGTCCGCAGGCGTGGGCGTGGGCCGGCCGGTGGCCGGAGCCGGGGCGACGGGGGCGGAGCGGGTGGCCGCCCGCGCGGCGCGGGCCGCCTCGGCGGGAGGTACTCCGAGGGCCGTCAGCCGGCACATCTCCTCGACCAGGGCGATGTCCCACGCCCTCCAGCGGCGGTGCCGGCCGCCCTGGTGCCGCGCGGGGCCGAGGCCGTAACGACGGTCCCAGGACCGGATGGTCACCGGTGACACGCCGAGCCGCTGTGCGAGCACGCCGGTGGTGATGCCGATGTCCTCGGACCGAGTAGGCCCGAGCGCGTGGTCGGTACTCACGCCCGCACTATACGACGCACATTCGATGCGAGTTGAGCTGTCGGTGCGGGTCTTTGCAGGCTGGGGAGGCGGACACCGCGAGAGGCGGAACCGTACCGGGCGTCCGCCCCGTCGGCCGTCATCTGCCGTGTGAACCGGCCGCGTTGGCGTGGCCGAGGAGGAGGACCGATCATGACCGCAGCGCGGGCCATCTGTCCCGGCGTCGGCGGCGCCGACCGCGCCACCAGGCAACCGTCACGGGTCCCGGCCCAAGGGGCGCTCGGCGAGCTGGAGTTGGCCGAGGGATTCGCCCGTGGCGAGGAGGCCTGCCTCGTCGCGGCGCACCAGCGCTGGAGCGCCCTGGTCTACACGCTGGCGCGGCGGGCACTGGACGACGCGCGCGAGGCCGAGGACGTCACGCAGGCGGTGTTCCTGGCCGCGTGGCGCGGGCGCTCCACCTATTCACCCACGCGGGGTGTCCTGGCCGGCTGGCTCGTCGGCATCACCCGGCGCACGATCGCGGACACGCTGTCCGCCCGGACACGCCGTGCCGAGCTGGTCACGGCGGCGGGCGCCGCACTCGTCCACCAGGAGCACGATCCGGCGGCGCGGCCAGAAGCCGTGCTCGACCGGGTGCTGGTCCGGCAGGAGCTGGCGAAACTCCCCGCGACGCAGCGCCGCGTCCTCGGGCTCGCCTACTACGACGACCTCACGCACGCCCAGATCGCCCAGTTGACGGGGTGGCCGCTGGGCACGGTCAAGAGCCACGCCCGCCGTGGGCTGCACGCCCTCGCCCGCTGTCTGCGGGAGAGCGGCGCCCCGGCATGACGGGAGGAGACCACCGATGCGAGACCGATGCGAGCCATCTGACAGGTGACTTCGTCCCTACGGCCGGGGAGACCCCGGGGTGACGCGCGCCGCCCGGACCGGCTGGCCTCCTCCCCATCGGCTCACAGCGCGCAGCAGCGGGCCACGGCCCCGGTCGGGGACGGTCCACAGCGGCTCCCCGCGTACGTTCCACCGGGTCAGGAGGGCGTTGGCGGCGAGGAACCCGGTAGTCGCCGCCCGCTCCATCAGTGCCACGGGCAGATCCACCCGCACCAGGTCCCCGGCCATCACCAGACACGGATCCGGGGTGCGCACCGGCGGGCGGTCGGTGTGGCCGCCGACCGGGAACAGGGGGCAGTCGGCCCGCCACTCGTGACGGACATCGACGATTGCGGCGGCGCGGGTCTCCGGGTACACCACATGGAGCTGGTCGACCAGACGCTTCTGTTCCACATCCCGGGGTTGGCCCGCGGGCAGCGCGTAGGCGTGGAGTTCCACGACGGACCCGCCGGTGCGTGCCGACCACCGGGCGGCCTCGCCGTCCCAGCGTTCCAGCACGCTGACGTTGTCGAGGTTCGCGTAACCGCTGGTCCCCAGGAAGCCCGGCCGGTCGCGGGCGACGGGCCGGTCCAGCCACAGCCGCGTGACCAGGAAGGGCGGGGCGGTGCGCAGCCGGGCGACGCGCTCGCGCCACGCCGCGTCGCCCAGCCGGTCGCAGCGGCCCACCAACGAGCGCAGTCCACCGGTGTCCAGGGCCAGCACGACGGCGTCGTGGCGCTGGTGGTCCCCGGCGCCGGTGGTCACCTCGAAACCGCCGTCGGGCAGCGGGGCGATGTGCTCCACGGGGCTGGAGGTACGTACATCGGCGCCGTGCCGCCCCAGGTGGGCGGCGAGGGGGTTCCACAGGGCCTCGGTGAAGGGCGCGTCGGGCACGTCGAAGAGCAGCCCCTCCGAGGAGCCCAGGAAGTAGATGTGGAACATCAGGGCCATCTCGGCCGCCGACAGTTGGCGCGGGTCGGCGAAGAAGCTGCGGGAGAACACCTCGAAGGCGAGATGGCGGGCGCTGGGCGGGAAGCGGATGTGTTCCAGGAAGTCGTGCGCGCTGGTGCGGTCGAGGCGCAGGTAGACGTCGGGGACGCGGACGTCGAGGAGCGGCAGGGCCGCGGCCGGACGCATCCGGCGCAGGTCGCGCAGGCCGAAGGAGGGGCTGAGCGCGGCGAACCCCACCGCGCTCCAGGGCGGGGTGCGCGGGACGTGGCGGAAGCTGTCCCGCATCCCGTCGCGGTGGCGGAGCGGGTAGTCCGGCAGGGGTGTGAGGCGGGCGAGTGAGGGGTCGGCGCGCCGCAGCAGGCCGCGCAGGTTGTAGTACTGGCGGAAGAACGCGTGAAAGCCGCGGCTCATGGTGGCCCGTGTCCCGTCCGCCAACCGGGTGGGCCAGGCCCCGACCCGGCCGCCCAGATAGGGCTCGCGCTCGTACACCGTCACGGCCACGCCCCGCTCGGCCAGCGCGGTCGCCGCCGCCAGGCCCGCGATGCCGCCCCCCACCACCGCCGTGCTCGGCCGCTCGCCCCGGATGTGTGCGGATCCGGCCGGAGGCGGCAGCGCGCGTGCCCGCCGGTCCCGGCCGGGGTGCGGGGTCGTGTTCCCGCGCGGTCGGGTCATCGTGCTCCCTCGGTTCCGGTGGGAGTGTCGGCGCGGCGGGCGACGAAGGTGTGCGTGATACCGGTCTGCCAGCCGGGCAGCGGCAGCACGCGTACCGCGTCGAATCCGGCGGTGCGCAGACGGGTGGCGAAGCGGTCCGCGGTGTCGAAGTCCACGACGCTGCGCCACAGATGGCGGTAGAGATCACCGTCTCCCAGCGCCTCGGCGAGGGGCTGGACGAGACCGCGGCACACCAGGGTCCACACCGCCCGGTCGACGCGGTGGCCGCTGAGGGTGTACTCGTGCACGGCGAGCCGGCCGGACGGGGCGAGCAGACGGTGTACGGCGCCGAGCACGGGGTCCGGGTCGGAGAGGTTGCGAAAGAGGTAGGCGGCGAACACGGCGTCGAACGGGCCCTGGACACCGGCCTCGGCGAGCCGCTCGGCGGGCGCGTGGACGAAGGTGACGTGGGAGGGCCAGGGTTTGGCGGCGGCCCGTCGCAGCATGCCCGCGGAGGCGTCCACGGCCGTGATGACGGCGTCCGGCAGGACGGTGTGCAGGGCGGCGGTGGAGGCGCCGGTGCCGCAGCCGAGATCCAGGATGCGCAGGCCCCGGCCGCCGCCCGTGAAGCCCAGACGTCGTACCGAACGGCGCAGGTGGGAGTGGTAGCCGGGGTTGACGGCCACCAGAGCGTCGTAACCGCGGGCGGCGTGGTCGAACGCGACGGCCAGGTCCTGGTCGCGCAGCAAGGTCATGCGGTCTCCTGTGTGCGGTGTGCGGTCAGGTGAGCTCGTAGGGGCGGCGGGGCAGGAACGGCAGCTCCAGCGCGGAGCGCAGCATGGGTGCCACAGGGGTGCGCAGCCCGATGGCGAGGTCCTGGTGGAGCCGGGTGCGTCCGTCCAGGAACCGCAGGAGCCGCCCCGGCGGCACCCTCCTGAACAGGCGGGCGAAGAGCTCCGGTCCCTCGACCCGGCCGCTTTCCAGGGCGCGCAGCAGCACGGCGTCCATCGCGCGGGAGCGGGCCGAGTGGGCGGGCGGCGGCACGGGTCTGCGGCCCTGGTGCAGCGCCGTGGCCACCGCCCGGGTCTGGCGTTGCAGTCCGGCGAAGGTGTAGCCGGTCGCGGGCCGGGTCGCGCCGCCCGCGGCGCCGATACGGAACACGGACGCCCCTGTCTGGCGGGTCAGCGGGGCGTCCGACATCGGGATGACGCCGGTCTCGGTGGAGACCACCTCCAGCGCGCCGAGGCCCAGCACATCCGTGGTGTAGTGGCCTACCGCCGCCTCGTACTGAGCGGCCGTCAGGACCTGCGGCGAGAACTCGGTGTACTCCACCAGGGCCTCGTGGGGCGTGAGCGGCAGCAGATAGCCGAAGGACAGGCCGCGTACGGGCTGGGGGGTGCGGAAGTCCATCAGATCGGCGGTGGCGGGGTCGAAGACGGGGCGCGCGGTGCGGACGAAGCACCCGTGGAAGTGCTGCAGCAGGGTGGTGCGCGCGGCGGGCAGGCTGCCCGGCGGACGGGAGTCGAACACCCAGCGGGCGCGCAGCACGCGCGGACGGTCCTGGGCGTCGCGCAGATGGACGCGGGCCCCGAGGTGGCCGTCGTCCACCGCCTCCACGGTGGCCTCCAGCCGCCGCACGGCCGGATGGTGGGCCAGTTGTGCGGCCACCAGCGCCTCGAACGCGTCCGACCTGATCATCTTGTACCGCAGCGGTGCGATATCGCCCTCGACGGGCGCGCCGGTGCGCGGCCGGACACGTAACCGCTGCCACGACGCGCAGACCGCGGCGTCGAAGCGGCCGGCACCAGACTCCCAGAAACACCAGGTCCGGCGGGGCGGACGCAGCGGGCCGGGCGGCGCGTCGATGAGGGCTACCGTGCCCGCGCGCGCCCGGAAACGGGGCCCGGACAGCCGGTGCGCCAGCGACAGTCCGGCCGCTCCCGCGCCGATGATGACGACATCCGCCTCGAACACCGCGGCCTCCTTCTTCCAGCTCTCGTGATGCCCCGCCCCCAGCATTCCTGTCCGGGGGCCCGATCGGATGCAGGCCACTCGCTCGGGTGACTGCGGCCTGTCGGTGCGCGAACCGGCCAGGGACGGGAACACATGCGCCCGTGTCCGTGGCGTATGTCGCCCCTTGTGCATCCGTGCCGGCTGTTCGGCGCGTAGTCAGCGGGGACGAAGCGATGCACGCAAGCACGACGAGAGGAACCGGGATGCGCCGCTCACCGGCGACCGATCACCTGACGGACGGTCCGCCTTCCGTACCGCGCACGACAGCCGTGTCGGCCTCCACCGCCTGGGTGCGGCCATATGGCCGCACGGCTCCAACGGCGGGCCGCGCGCGCGGCGCCGTGGCGCAGTCGCCGTGCGCGAAGCCCGCGGCGGCCCACCGCGTGGACCAGGACGTGCGGGGCGCCGTGGGGCGCGTGCTGGACCAGGTCCTGGCCCACCGGGTCGCGCGGGCACGGACACTGGACCCGCTCTTCGCCGCGGACATCGCCGAACGGGTCGCGCGCTTCAGCCGGGGCGGCGGCCGGACCCGTTCCCAGCTGCTGTGGTGGTCGTTGCGGGCGTGCGGCGGTGCGGACGGGGCGCCGGTCGCCGCCGCGCTGCGCATCGGCGCCGCCCTGGAACTGCTGCAGACCTGTGCGCTCGTCCACGACGACGTCATGGACGGGTCCGCTCTGCGCCGCGGACGGCCCGCCCTGCACACCGACGTGCGCGAGCAGTACGCCCGCGCCGTCCCACCCGTACGCCTCGCCTCCTTCGCCGACGCCTCCGCGATCCTCGCCGGGGACCTGGCGCTGTCCTGGGCGGACGATCTGCTGGCGGAGACACCACTGGCGGCCGGGACCGCGATCGCGGTGCGCCGGCTGTGGAGCGACATACGGACGGAGATGATCGCCGGTCAGTACCTGGACGTCCAGGGTCAGGCCACGGCTTCGCACTCGCTGGTCCGCGCGCAGCGGACCGCGTGCCTCAAGAGCGCCCGCTACTCAGTCGAACGGCCGCTCGCGCTCGGTGCCGCCCTGGCACGCGCGGACGAGGCCACGCGGCGGGAGCTGTGCCGCGCCGGTCAGCGCGTCGGGATGGCCTTCCAACTGCGCGACGACCTCAATGACGTCTTCGGCGACCCCCGGCTCACCGGCAAGCCCGCGGGCAGCGACATCCGCGAGGGCAAGCCGACCTGGCTGGTCGCCCTGGCCAGGCAGCGGCTCGAAACCGCCGGTGACCGGCATGCCCTGGCCGTACTCGAACGCGCGCTGGGCCGCCCGGACCTGACGCGCGCCGACCTCGACGAGGTCCGCGAGGTCCTGGTGGCGACGGGCGCCAGGGACAGCGCCGAGGCCCGGATCGAGGAGCTCGTGGACCAGGCGCTGCGCCACCTCGACGGCGCCGCCCTGGATCCGGTCGCCGGGCGGAGACTGGGCGCGCTGCTGCACTCCGTGGCGGGTGCGGGAGGCGGTGGCGGTACGGGAGGAGCCGGCGGCGACGGGTCCGGCACCGGCCGCCCGGAGCGGCTGGAGTGCCGCTCCGAGCCGGTGGAGCGCCGCTCCGAGAGGGCGCGTTCGTGATGCGCACGGTGCCGGGACGCACCGACCACGTGGTGGTCGTGGGGGCCGGGCTCGCCGGACTGTCGGCCGCCCTGCACCTGCTGGGCGCCGGACGGCGCGTGACGGTCGTCGAACGCGACCCGCTGCCCGGCGGCCGTGCCGGACGCCTCGACCTCGGCGGCTACCGGCTCGACACCGGTCCCACCGTCCTGACCATGCCCCACCTCGCCGACGAGGCCTTCGCCGCCGTCGGGGACAGCCTGCGCCGACGCGTCGAACTCATCCCGCTCCACCCCGCCTACCGCGCCACCTTCGCCGACGGCAGCGGCCTCGACGTGCACACCGACGCGGAGGCGATGAGCGCGGAGGTCGAGCGCTTCGCCGGGGCCCGGGAGGCCGCGGGCTACCGCGAACTGCGGCAATGGCTCCAGCGCGTCTACCGCGCCCAGATGCGCCGCTTCATCGACGCGAACTTCGACTCGCCGCTGAACCTGCTCACCCCCGACCTGGCGCGGCTGGCCGCCCTGGGCGGATTCGGCCGACTGGACGCCCGCATCGGGCGCTTCCTGAAGGACGAGCGGCTGCGCCGCGTCTTCACCTTCCAGTCCCTGTACGCCGGAGTCCCCCCGGCCCGGGCGCTCGCCGCGTACGCGGTCATCGCCTATATGGACACCGTCGCCGGGGTGTACTTCCCCCGCGGCGGCATGCACGCACTGCCCCGGGCCATGGCGGCGGCAGCGGTGGACGCGGGCGCCGAACTGCGCCTGGGCCAGGAGGTGGTGCGCCTGGAACGCTCCGGCGGCACCGTCACCGCCGTCGTCACCGACCACGACCGCATCCCCTGCGACGCCGTCGTCCTCACCACCGATCTGCCCGTCGCCTACCGGCTTCTGGGCCGCGGCCCCCGCCGGCCGCTGCGCCTGCGGCACGCGCCGTCCGCGGTGGTGCTGCACCTGGGCACCGACCGCACCTGGCCGAACCTGGCGCACCACACCCTCTCCTTCGGCGCGGCCTGGCACAGCACCTTCGACGAACTCACCCGCACCGGACACCTGATGAGCGACCCCTCCCTGCTGATCACCCGGCCCACCGCCACCGACCCCGGCCTGGCCCCACCCGGCAAACACCTGCACTACGTCCTCGCGCCGTGCCCCAACACCGACATCGGACCCGGCCCCGGCGCCTGGAACGACCTGGCACCCCGCTACCGCGCCACCCTCCTGCGAGAGCTGGAGCGGCGCGGCCTGGACGGCATCGCGTCCGCCATCGAGGAGGAGTGCCTCGTCACCCCCGCCTCCTGGCACGCGCTCGGACACGCCGCGGGCACCCCCTTCTCCGCCGCGCACACCTTCCCCCAGACCGGCCCCTTCCGGCCCCGCAACCTGGTCCGCGGCACCGACAACGCCGTCCTGGCGGGCTGCGGCACCACCCCGGGCGTCGGCGTGCCGACCGTGCTGCTCTCCGGCAAGCTCGCGGCGGCGCGCATCACCGGAGCCACTGCCCGTGCACACCGGCACGGCCCGCGCGTCCCTCCCCAGGAGACCCCCGCATGACCGATCGCGAACTCGACGCCGCCGGCATCACCGATCCCGCGCTGCGCCGGGCCTACCGCCAGTGCCGCCGGCTCAACGCCCGCCACGGCAGGACCTACTTCCTCGCCACCCGGCTGCTCCCGGTGGAACACCGGGCGGCCGTGCACGCCCTCTACGGATTCGCGCGCTGGGCCGACGACATCGTGGACACCCTCGATCCCACGGTCGGCGTCGACGACCGCGACGCCGCGCTCCGCGCCCTGCACGGCACGCTGGCCGAGGGCCTGCGGGGGAGCGGCGGCGACGAGCCGGTGGTACTGGCCCTGGCCGACACGGCACGCCGGTACGCCATCGACCACCGACTGTTCGCCGACTTCATGGCGGCGATGCGCGCGGACCTGTCGGTCACCGGCTACGCCACCTACGCCGAGCTGCGTTCCTACATGCACGGGTCCGCGGCCGTGATCGGACTCCAGATGCTGCCCGTCCTGGGCACGGTCGCGCCACGGGAGGTGGCCGCTCCGCACGCGGCTGCGCTCGGTGTCGCCTTCCAGCTCACCAACTTCCTGCGCGACGTGGGCGAGGATCTCGACCGCGGCCGGGTGTACCTGCCCGCCGACCTGCTCGCGGCACACGGCGCCGACCGGCCGCTGCTGCGCTGGAGCCGCGCGACGGGCCGCCCCGACCGGCGTATCACGGCCGCGCTGCGCGAGTTCGAAGCCCTGACCCGCGGCGTCTACCGCGAGGCCGTGCCCGGGATCCCCATGCTCGCCGACGTCTCGCGGCCGTGCGTCCGTACCGCCTGCGTGCTGTACGGGGGCATCCTGGACGCCGTGGCCGCCGACGGGTACGCCGTGGTGCACCGCCGCGCGGCGGTGTCCCGAAGACGCCGTGCGACGGTCGCCGCCGACGGGCTGGTGCGCGTCGCGGCGGCACGGCTGCGCGTCCGCGGGCGGCAGCCGGATGCAGACCTCCCGTCCCCTCCCGCGTCCACCGGCTCGCGCCGCCCGGTTCACGAGGAGGTCGCGTGAAGCCCGAACCGGCGGACCGGCGCGCCCGGCTGCCCCTGTCCCTGCGCGGGCGGGCGCTTCCCTGGGCGCGTCAGCAGCCCACCTGGCGCGAGGCCAAGCCGGGCCTGATCGCCGCGGCCGTCAAGCGGGCCCAGGCGCGTCCGTCGGGGAACTGGTACGTCGTGGGCGCCTCGCACGGCCTGGACGGCGGCCGGCCGCTGGCCCAGACCGTGGCCGGGCACGAAGTAGTCGTCTGGCGCGACGCCGAGGGGCGCGCGGTGGGAGGGCCCGGCATCTGCCCGCACCTGGGGGCTCCGCTGAAGGACAGCCCCGTACGCTGCGGGCGGCTGGTGTGCCACTGGCACGGACTCGCCCTGGCGGGCGCCCCGTTCGCGGGCTGGAGCCCGTGGCCGGTCCACGACGACGGGGTGCTGGTGTGGGTCCGGCTGGACGACGTCGGGGGCGAGCAGCCGCTCGACGCACCCGTCGTCCCCGTCCGCCCCGCACCGGCCCGGGCCGTGTCGGCCGTCTACACCGGCGTGGGGACCTGCGAGCCCGAAGACGTCCTGGCCAATCGGCTGGACCCCTGGCACGGCGCCTGGTTCCACCCGTACTCGTTCGTCGATCTCACCGTGCTGGACGTGCCCGGGCACAGCGCCCGCGAGGACGACGACAGCTTCACCGTGGACGTGTCGTTCAAGGTCGCCGGACGGCTGGTGGTGCCGGTGCGGGCGGTGTTCACCGCCCCGGAACCGCGCACCGTGGTCATGCGCATCACGCGCGGGGAGGGCGCCGGCAGCGTCGTGGAGACGCATGCCACCCCACTGGGACCCGATGAACGGGGCCGCCCGCGCACAGCGGTCGTCGAGGCGGTCGTCGCCTCCTCCGACCGCGCGGGCTTCGCCCTGGCACGCCGGGCCGCCCCGGTGCTGCGCCCGCTGATCCGCGCCGCCGCCGGACGGCTCTGGCGGGACGACCTCGCCTATGCCGAACGGCGCTGGCGACTGCGCTCCACGGGCCGCTTCCCGGGGTGAGGCCCGGCGGTACCGGAGCGGCCCCTGCCAAGTGGTGGACCGGCCCCGCGGAACCCTGTCCCTCTGCCGGGGGAAAGGCCGGGAAGTCTTCCCAATCGCCCGACCGAACTGGGATCCTGACCATGCTGAGCTGATGGTGGTCACATGATCCACGGGGGAGCGGGATGGCCGAGGTACGGATCAGTGCGGAGAGCGCGGCGAGTGCCACAGCCCTGACCGGGTGGTTGCGCCGCGACCCGTCCGTGGCGCGCGCGGGCATCACCATCGAGCCCATGGCCGCTCCCGCGTCACCGGCCACGGCCATGGGGTCCGTGGACACGATCACCGCCGTGGCGAACAGCACGGTCGGCCTGCTCGGGCTGCTCGTGACCACGGCCGCCTGGCGGCGCCCACGGGGCGTACGGAAGCCGATCGTGCGGATCACCGAGCGCGACGGGACCGTCCTTGAGGGAACGGCCGAGGACGTGCTGTCCATACTGCGAGCCCGCGAGGAGCGGGAGCAGTCCGACGCATGACGGCTCTGCTGTCCGACCCGGCGGCCTCCCGGGCGGTCCTCATCGGCGTGCCCCGGTACTCCCCGGACGGCCGCCTCACCCAAATCCCCTCCGTGGAGCGGAACATCAAGGCGCTGCGGGACGCCCTGTGCGACGACGCCGTGTGGGGTCTGGCACCGGAGAGCTGCCGCGTACTCGACGGCGAGGCCCACGGCGGTGACGTCATGCGCGCCATCTACGCGGCGGTGGGCGAAGCCACCGACACGCTGCTCGTCTACTACGCCGGGCACGGCCTGCTGCACCCCGACCGGCCCACCGAACTCCATCTCGCCCTGCACGACTCCAACGAACAGCAGATGTGGCGGGCCCTGCCGTACGCGCACATCCGTGACGAAGTACGGGCGGCACACCGGCGGCACGGCCTCAAGTGCGCCATGATCCTCGACTGCTGCTTCAGCGGGGCGGCCGTGGAAGGAGGCATGAGCGCCCCGGAGACCCTGCTGCGGCAGGCCGCCGACATTGACGGCGTGTGCGTCCTGACCTCCAGCGCGGCCACCGAGGTGGCCTACGCCCCGGCCGACGAGGAGTTGTCGGCCTTCACCGGCGCCATGCTTGCGCTGCTGCGCACCGGCGTGCCCGAGGCCGGTCCGGTACTCGACTTCGGCACCCTCCACACCCGGCTGCACCAGACCCTCAGTACCCGCGAGCACCCCCAGCACCCGCAGATCGGCGCCCACAACTCCGGTGAGCGGATCGCCATCTTCCGGAACCCGGCGTTCACCGCGCCGACCCCGCCCGAAGCCGGCCGAGACTCCGGTGTGCCGCAACCGCTGCCCGCCACCCGGTTGTTCGGGCGCGAGCGTGAGCTGCGGGAGCTCACCGCGCTGGCGGCCCACGGCCCCGGCGTCCTCGTCGTCCACGGCCCTCCCGGGGTGGGCAAGTCGGCGCTCGCGGTGGAGCTCTGCCAAGGGCTCGCCGAGGCCGGCGAGGACAGCGAGGCCAGCGAGAACAGCGAGGAGCCGAGGACCGCGGGAGTGCCGGTCGTCCTGCTCGACGACATAACGAGTCTCGCCGACCTCTCCCGGACCGACGCCACGCCCCTCGACGCCCTGATCGTGGTCACCAGCCGGGCCTCGCTCTCCGACGCTTTGGCGCCGCACCAGGTGCGCCACTACGCACTGGCCCCGCTTCGGGTGGCCGACGCGGTGGCGCTGCTTCAGGACATCAGCGGGCTCACCGGCCACACCGGCGAACTCACCGAGATCGCCGAACTGCTGAGCTGCTTCCCGCTCGCACTGCGCCCCATCGCCGCCCGGCTCCGCCGCACCCCGCCCGACCTGCTCCTCGACGCCATGCGCGAGTCGGACCGGCCGCTGCAACACCTCCACGAGGACGACGACCGCGTCCGTACGGCCTTCACCGTCTCGTACGAGGCTCTCAGCGATCAGCAACAGCGGGCGCTCCAGGACTGTGCCGCCCACCCCGGGCCCGACTTCGACCGCCACTCCGCCGCGGCGCTGTGTCATCTGCCGCCGGGCATCTGCGGGTTGATGCTGGAAGAGCTGGTCGATGTCGGCCTCCTCCAGCGCGCGGGCGCCCGCTACGCCTTCCACGAGCTCTACCGCAGCTATTCGCGCACCACGCCCGCGGCGGAGGCCCGGCGGCGGGCCGCCCTGTACGGGCATCTGCGCAGTCGACTGGGGGCCGCGCACCACGACGGGCCGCCCCGGACCTGGCGGGCCGCCGCACTGGGAGAGCTGCGTGCGGCGGCGCGTGCGGCGCGTCAGGACCGGTGGAGCCCGGCGGCCGAGCTGAGCTGTGACGTGGCCGACGCGCTGGACGCGGAGGAAAGGACCGACGAAGCCAGGGAGGAGGCCGACGCCGCCTATCGGTATGCCACGGGCAGCAGCGACCGGCCCGGGGCAGACCGGGCCCGGGCGACGCTCGCCCGTCTGGGCACCCACCCCCGGCAGGACCAGGCCCTGTGGGCGGTGTCCGGCTCCTCGGCCACCCGCCAGGACGTGGCCGCCGCCCTGGTCCGCGCGGCTGCGCAGGCGCCCCCGAACGGGACTTCGTACGGCCGGCACCTCATGACCCTCGCCGAGCGGGCGCTGGCCGCCGACCTCGTCGACGAGGCCCTGCGGTTCCAGACCGAGGCACTTTCCCACGCGGAGGAGGCCGGGGAGCAGGGGTTGCTGGCCGAGTGCCTTGTCGGCGAGGCGGCGCTGCGCATCTACGCCGGGCAGTATGCGCAGGCGGTGGAACCGGCTCGGCGGGCGGCCCTGCTGCTGGACGAGCGAGACGATCGGGAGGGGGCGGCGCACGCGTTCGCGACGGTGGCCGAGGCGCTGCGCAAGACGGGGGACCCCGAGAAGGCGCATTCCCCCGCACGCCTTGCCCTGGAGCGGTTCGCGGCGATCGCCGATCCCGCGTCGCTCAGCTACGCCTACCGCCTCCTCGCCAAGGTCGAATGGGCGCTGGGCAACCACGCACCCGCCGTACGCCTGATGGACCAGGCACACCAGCTGCGTCACGGTCCGGGTATCGAGGAAGGACAGTCGACCAGAGCCATCGCCCATCCCTCGTCCCGGGCGGTCCGCACGGGCCATGCCATGGGTGTCTCGCGGTTTCCCGCCACTCCCGGACCGACGGACCCTCAGCGGCCCCAGTGAGTCGCCCGTTCGCCCCGTATGACGGGTGCCGGGAGCGTAGCCTGCTGCGCGGCACGAGCGGCAGGGACGCCGCGTGCCCGATTCGATCCCGTACGAGGAGTGCTCAGCCATGGACATACCCAGACCCTCCCGTGTGCGGCGCGGCAGAGCCGCTGTGGTGGGCGCGGCCCTGGTGGCCGCCCTGACCCTGGCGGGCTGCCAGGACGGCGACTCCACCGCGACCCCGCCACCGCCCTCGGTCACCGCCACCACGGCCGGCGCCTCCCCTTCCCCCTCCTCTCCGGCCACGCCCGTCGCCACCTCCTCCGCTCCCGCGCCGAACCACGCGAGCACGAAGCCGCACACCCAGGCACCCGCACCCACCAAGCCGCGCACCCCGAAGTCAGCGACGCCGACCAGCCACCCCAGTGCGAAGGCCACCGGCTCCGTCCACTCCGGCAGTTGCGAGATCGTCTCCAACGCCGGCAACTGCTACAACGCGGGCCAGTTCTGCCGCAAAGCCGACCTGGGGCGGTCCACGCATGCCGCGAACGGCAGGACGATTCACTGCCGGATGGTGAGCGGCCGTCCCCATTGGCAGTACTGACACCTGCCTGGGCCTGTCGCGGCGCGGTCGCCGGGAACACCGAGAGGGGGCGCTTCGTTGACCCCAGGTCTGCCGCTCCACGCCGCGACCGAAGGAGTACCTTGCCCGCTACGTCGTCCACCGTCACCGTGCTCTCTCTCCCGCCGCTCAGCACCCAGGCGGAACACCTGATCGCCCTTGGTGTGCATCAGCTCGCGGGATTGCCGGCCGAGGACCTGCGCGCCTTCGCGAGAGACGCCGGCCGCGCCGACAGCCACGCCCTGCTCGCCGTCCACCCGGACCGCGTCCCCGCGTCCGCCCTCGCACCGCTGCTGCGCCGCGAGGGCAAGCCGGGCTTCGTCGTCACCGACATGCCGGACGTCGACCACTTCGCCCCCCGCGCCGTCGAGTTGCCCGACGCTCCCCTCTACCTCATCACCGGCGTCGACCGCGGGGACCACCTGGCCAACTGGAGTCCGGAAGAGGCGCTGCCCGCCCTCACCGAGAAGAACCGCACCCCGCTGCTGCTCACCGAAGGCATCCACTGGGTGCTCCAGCAGCCGGCGGCTCTTGAACGCAACCACTGCTTCATGACCATCGGGTCCCGGCTGCGCAAGGCCAACGGCTTCCTGGACGCCCGCACTCCCGCGATCTGGATCAGCAACGGCACCGGGCGGGACGGCCGTGACCGACGCGACGCCCCGAAGGTCGGCTGGTGCTGGTGGGGCAACCGCCACACCTGGCTGGGCTTCGCCTCCGCCACGGACCGCAGGATCTAGCCGGCGGCGGGGCCCGGGGTGCTGTGTCGGGTGAACGCCCACAACGCCAGTGCGAGGCAGCTGAACGCCGCTCCCAGGGCACATACCGCTCCCCAGCCGGCCACCGTGTAGAGGGAGGTCGCGGCGATGGCACCAGTGGCGCTGCCGATCGAGTAGAAGACCATGTATCCGCCGATCAACCGACTGCCCGCGTCGGGGTGCAGCGCGTAGATCAGGGTCTGGTTGGTGACATGGACCGCCTGTACGGCGAGGTCGAGAAGGATCACCCCGACGAACAGGGCCCAGAGCGAGTCGCGGGTGAACGCCAAGGGCAGCCACGAGGCGGCGAGCAGGGCCAGGGCGATGCCGGTGGTCCGCCGGGAAAGTCCGCGGTCGTTCAGGCGGCCCGCCACGGCCGCGGCCAGGGCGCCGGCGACACCGATCAGCCCCAGCGCCCCGATCGCGCTGTGGGACAGGAAGTACGGCGCTTCGCTGAGCGGCAGCGCGACGCTGCTCCACAGGGTGCTGAAGGCGGCGAAGATCAGCAGACCGAGCAGGGCCCGTAAGCGCAACAGCGGTTCCCGCGCGAACAGGGCGATCGTGGAGCGCAGGAGCTGTCCGTAGCGCAGGGCTGTCGTCGGCGCGTCACCGGGGCGCGGCAGCACGCGGTGCAGGACCAGGGCGAGCAGGGCGGTGAGGGATGCCGAGGCGAAGTAGACGGAGCGCCAGCCCGCGAGATCGGCCAGCAGGCCGGATGCCGTGCGGGCGAGCAGGATGCCGCTGACCACACCGCTGGTGACCGTACCGACGACGCGTCCGCGCCCGGCGGGAGGGGCCAGGGATGCCGCGAAGGCCACCAGCGTCTGGGTGACGACCGCGAGAAGCCCCATCGCGGCCATGCCTGCGAGCAGGATCGCCGCTGTGCGGGCGGTGGCTGTCACGGTCAACGCCACGACGAGGAGCAGCAGCTGGACCACGATGAGCCGTCTGCGGTCGGCCACGTCACCCAGCGGCACGAGGAAGAAGAGCCCCAGCGCGTAGCCGACTTGGGTGAGGGTGACCAGGCTGCCGACCAGCGCCGGACTCATGCCGAGGTCGTGGCCCATCGTCACCAGGAGCGGCTGGGAGAAATAGACGTTGGCCACCGCGGCTCCGCAGGCGACGGCGAACAGGAGGACGAGACCCCGGGGCAGAACGAACGCGGTGTCTTCCTCACTCCGGGCCTCAGGCCGCTGCGTCGCGGCCTCGCTGTTGCCGGGCATCAGCACTCCTCCACATTCTGGTTTCATCTTGCTACCAGTGCTGACCGTAACTTTCTTGGTAGCATGTTGCAACCATCAGGAGAGTGAGGGACGCGGACGCCATGGTGACCAGGACGCGCTTCGACGACAGTGAATGTCCCGTCGCCCGGTCGGTGGACGCGATCGGCGACTGGTGGTCCCTGCTGATCGTGCGGGACGCCTTCGACGGAAGCCGGCGCTTCGGAGAGTTCCAGCGCAGCCTGGGCGTGGCGAAGAACATCCTCACCGCGCGTCTGCGCACCCTGGTCGACGGGGGTGTGCTCGAATCCGTCCCCGCGTCGGACGGCAGCGCCTACCGCGAGTACGTACTGACTCCCAAGGGCGAGGCGCTCTTCCCCGTCATCGTGGCACTGCGGCAATGGGGCGAACAGAACTTCTTCGCCCCCGACGAACCGCACTCGGAGTTGGTCGACCGCCGAGAGGGGCGGCGTCTGCGCCCACTGGAAGTCCTGTCCGCGGACGGGCGACGGCTGAACCCCGACGACACCACCGTCCATAAGGTCCCCGCCCAGTGATGTGAGCGGGGCCGGCCCCGGTACCCACAGGCCGCTCTGCCGGTGATTCCCCAGCCGGGTGGGACGAACGACGGTCGCAGCAGGGCAGCTCTCGTGGCGGTGTGAAGGCGCGTCGGAGCCTTCACGGATGGGCCGTGCGAACCCGCCCGCCCGCGTCCCCCTACGCTGGTGCCTGCCACGTGGCGGATCTTGGACGTGCGACGAAGGAGCGTGACAGGTGACGGGGGCGAACGGCGCGGAGCTGGTCGGAGTAGTGCTGGGCGGGCGGTACCGCGTGACCGCGATGATCGGACGCGGTGGCATGGGTGTGGTCGCCCGGGCGGTGGACGAGCTGCTGAACCGCGAGGTCGCCGTCAAGGTCGTACGGACCTACACCGACGCCTCCCAGGCCGAACTGGCCGATCTGCGGGTGCGGATGCGGCGGGAGGCGCAGGCCGCGGCCCGTATCCGGCACAGCGGCGTGGTCACCGTCCACGACGTGGTCGAGGAGCAGGGGCTGCCGGTCATCGTCATGGAACTGGTCGACGGGCCCTCCCTCGACGACGTGCTGGCGGAGCGCGGCTCGCTGGACCCGCGCGAAGCGGCGGCGATCGGCGCCAAGTTGATGGACGCGCTCGACGCGGCACACCGGGCCGGGGTCCTGCACCGGGACGTGAAGCCCGGAAACGTCCTCCTTGAACGAAGCGGCCGGGTCGTCCTCACCGATTTCGGCATCGCCAGCATGGAGACCACCGGCGAGGACGCCTTGGCCAAGCTCACCCAGAGCGGCCAGATCGTCGGCTCCCTCGACTATCTGCCCCCGGAACGCGCACAGGGCCGGGAGCCGGGTGCCGCCTCGGACATCTGGGCGCTCGGTATGACGCTGTACGCGGCGGTGGAGGGCTCTGCGCCCTTCCGCCGTACGTCGGTGTGGTCCACGCTGGCGGCGATCGTCGGCGAGCCGCTGCCGGCGCCACGGCGAGCCGGGCCGCTCACCGCGGTGCTCCAGGCTCTGATGGCCAAGGATCCGGCGCAACGGCCCGACGCCGCGCAGGCGCGCGAAATGCTGGAAGCGGTCGCCGGGGGCGGGATCCCGGACCCCGCGCCGGCACCGCCCCTCCAGCACGGCCCCCCGCCCGGCTTCGGTCCCGCCGCGGCGCCGTTCCTCCAGCCGGCCCCCGGGTCCGTCGTCGCCCACACGCCGCCGACCGGCGGCTACGGCGGCCCGCCGCGGCCAGATGGGGCGTTCGGCGCGGACGGTGGTTTCGGGGGCCGTCCCGAGACCAGTACGACGAAGGTCCGCGGGCGCAGCCGTCGTACCCGTACCGTTGTCGCGGTCGCGGCTGCAACCGTCCTCGCCTGCGGCGGAGGCGCCTACGCCCTGGTGGACATGCGGGGCGGCGGGGACGGCGGCGGGACGGACGCGGCGCATTCCCCTGCGCGCAGTGCCACCGGCGGTGACATGTCCGACACGACCGACGGCCCCACGTTCCCGGGGGACCTGACGTCCATCGGCCCCGACGAGAGTCCGTCCGGCTCCTCGCCGAAGAAGGGCGGGGGTCGGGAGACCGGGGCAACGCCGAAGCCCGGCGGCAAACCGACCGCGTCCCCCTCCGACTCGCCGAAGGCCAAGCCCAGTTCCACGGTGAAGGAGCCCGTCCCGGTATCGACGACGTGCACCGGCTGGGCGCACTCGAACCGCAGTGACGGCTACGGCTACGTGGCCCAGAACACCCACCTCTACACCGGGCCGTACGCGGTGTGCTCCTATGTGACCGTGGTCAAGTCCGGGGTGAAGGTGTACTACCACTGCTACGTCACCAATGCCCAGGGCAACAAGTGGATCTACGCCCGTATCCAGGGCACGACCACCGAAGGCTGGCTGTTCAGCGACAAATCCACTCTGAAGAGCGGCAAACTGGTGCGCTGCTGAGTGGGTATCTGGGCAGCGCTCACCCCTCCACGACGCCCGAAACCCTGCCGGCCCCGGCAAGGTGCTCCGGCAGATGCCATCACGGCAAGCGGGGCAAGCCCCGCGCCCCCCTGAAGCGGCAGACCATTTCGTTCCCACCATGTTTCCTCCCCGTGGACGAACGAACGGGCGCGCCCTGTCCACGGCCGTTCACCGTGGACAGGACGCGCCCGCCGCATTCAAGGTTGTTGGCCCAACCGCACCGCCGGTCTGCGCTCCCTTCGGCCGCGCGCCGCCAGGGTGGTGGGGCCGTGCTGCGCCGGTGATGGTTGGGCGTGCGCGGGCTCTGCGCTACCGCTTGGGCGAGGCGGTGGAAGAGGGGGTCGGCATGTGACACGTGCCGCCCTGGACCATCTTGAGGTGCTCGGCCACCACCGGCCGCGCCGCCTTGGCCGCCGCACGGATCTGCGTGTCCTTGCCCGTGGAGACTTCCTTGTCGATCAGCGCGAGGGCCTGCTGGTGGCTGGTGTTCTGGTCCTTGAGCCACGCGGTGTCGTAGCCGGTCGTGCCGTTCTTCGACCTCAGCGCGCTCAACTGCTTCTGCTGGGCCGCTGTGGGTGCGTTGGGCAGGGACAGGCCCTTGGTCTTGGCGAGAGCCGCGCCCTTGTTGTCGAGCATGGTGTGGTCGCGCACGAGGATCGCGGCGACCTGTTTCACGCAGGCACTCTTCGCGTGTGTACGGGCGTCCTTGCCCGCGGCTATCTCCGCGAGGTTGGCCTGGTGGATCGTTTGCAGGAAGACCGTGTCCGGGGCCGCGGCCGGGGACGGGCTGGGCGCACCGAAGGCGGTCGTGGCGCCGGCCAGAACCAGCGTCGCGGATGCGGCAGCTGCTGAGTACATGTGGGCGAGTCGCATGGAACCTCCACGTATCCGTGGACCGGGGGAGGACCCGACGAGTGCTGAACGGCTCGGAGTCTGTCCGGGCCTGGGCACCTCCCCGGTCAGGCTAAGCCGATCGTCACTGAGGCGCTCGTTCACGTCACCGTGCGTGACGGTATGGAATGGCTCTCCGTGCGGTCGGTGTGATGCCCAGGTGCGCCGCCGGGCAGCGAGCGTGCCTCCCGGACTGCCCGTTCAGCCCTTGGCCGGTGATGTGCATGGTCGGTACAAGAAGTAAGGGACCGCAACGAGAGAGGTGGCGTGCCCGTTCCCCGCGGGGCGAGAAAGGGGGGAGGAGATGCCGTCTTCTTGACGAATGAAAAACGGATACCGGGGATGGAAAAAATGGCAGGTTCGCGCTGAGGTGGGTGAATGTTTGAATATGCCTTCCTTTCTGCGACCCCGATGTGGCCTCCCCGTTCGAGCATCGAATGAAGGAGAACTTGTGATCTCGAAGACGAAGAGGATTGCCCGCTCCGTGATCGTGGCGTTTGCCGCCACCACGGCCGTCACCGTGGCCATGCCCACGGGCAACGCGTTCGCCATCGACCACGTCGAGTGCCGTGGCGGCGAGAACTTCCTCAAGATCTGGTCGCACCTGGACGGCAAGAGCAGCGTGGACTGCTACGCCAACAAGGGGCGGAAGTCCTTCGGTAGCTGGTGGGTCGACCGCATCTCGACGGGCAACAACGATCTCATCTACTACGACGCGAATGGCGACTCGGTCCGTATCAACCGGTGGACGGACATTACTTTCCCGAACCGTCCCCCGCGGGTCAAGGACATCGAAATCCTGTAACGGTCGAGCGGGCAGGTGATGTCCTGGAATGCCGCGCCGACTCGGGTCCCGCGGTCCTGTCATCTTCCTGTCCTGAGTGAATTTCCCCTCGGATGAATTCACTCCTGACCGAATCGGCAGTGTAGGCCACGTGATTCCGCGTGGCCTACAACTGTCGGTTTTTCCCGCGTCCGGGGTCTTGTCGGGCGGGCATCGGGGGTCGTCGATAGTCGCGGCGCGGCACCGCCATTCATCCCAGCGCGAGCATCGCCTCCGTTACGTCGCCGACCGCCCCTTCGGGGATCGCCGTGGCGGCCTCTTCGAGGACGAGCAGCCGTGCCCCGGGAATTTCGCGCGCGATCGCCTCGCCATTGCCGAGGGGAAGAACCGGTTGCGGTGGCCGTGGACGACGAGCGTGGGGGTCTCGATCTCGGCCAGGCGCTCGCGCCAGCGGGGCGTGCAGTCGAGCCCGGAGAACGCCATGCCCATCTGGTTGGCCATCTGGACCGGAGGTGCGGTGCCGGGCGTGCGGTCCCAGATGCGCGCGGCGGTTGCGCGCGCGGCCTCGGGGTCGTCGCCGAGGATCTCCGCACCTGTGGCGACGAACTGCGCGACCGCCTCACGGTCGGCCCAATCGGGCATCGGACGTGTGAACAGTCGACCCATCGCCTCGTCGTCATGGCCGGGAAGGTCATCATCGGGCGGACCAGGGGCAACCGCGCGGGTACCGACCAGTGTGAGCGCCGAGAACGCGCCCGGATGGTCGAGCACCGCCACCTGGGCGACCATCCCGCCGAGACCGATCCCCGCGAGGTGCGCGGGCCTGCCGCCGAGCGCGTCAATGAGGGCCGCCGCGTCGGCGGCCAGGTCGCGCAAGGTGTAGGCGGGTGCTTGCGGATCCGCCGTCGTCGACTCCCCGCTGTCGCGCAGGTCGTAGCGCACCACACGGCGCCCGCCGGCGGCGAGGCGCTCGCACAGCGCGTCGGGCCAGGAGAGCATCGTCGTCCCGCCCGCGAGCAGGACGAGTGGCGCGTCCTCGCCACCGAACGACTCGATGCCCAAGGTGATCCCATTGACGTGGACCGTGCTCATCGGGTCACCGGAAGACGTTGTAGACCGGCCGAGTCGATCGTGGCCCTGCCGCAGAGGAGCCCGCCGGCCACATCGAAGAGATGCCGGCGGGCGGCGACGACGCCCCGCCGAGCGGTCCCTTCGGGCAGCCCGTGGCGGCCTTCGGGCCGGCGGAAGACGACCGTGCGCGCACGGACTCGGCGCCGGTGTCCGGGCAGTTGTGCGAACCGGTGTCCGGGCTGGGACCGGGTCTGGTGACGTAGCCGTCGAGAGGCACTGAGGCGTCGGCCTGGAGATCGCCGGTGAATCGAGTCATGTCAGGGCAGACCTGATCCGCCGCCCGAACTCATCGCTCGCTCGCGTCGACCGCACCCATCGGCCGTGCCGCCGGCCGAGCCCGACCACGCCCCAGTACCCTTGATCATCTTCATGACACACCTCCCCGCGCGAGGTCGCTTCTTGGTAGCACTGTGGCTGATGTCCCCGTTGTGTGCGCGGCAGCGTCAGCGGCCGAGGAAGGCATGAAGGTGACACGCAGTCGGATCGTGGTGCCGGGCGGGCAACGCTCTTTCCGGACCTGGAGGGCGGTGCCGGCTCCGGGTACGGGTCACCGGCGCCACCGGGTCCTGCTCTTCCGCGCGGCGGCAGGCGATGGACCCCAGTCCGCCGCGGAGGCTCATGGGGTCCATCGCCCAACAGGTCCGGGTCAGGCCCAGGGGGAGGTCACGGTCCAACTCGTGTCGTCGGCCCAGGAGGTGGCGCTGTCCCAGGCGTTCGGTCCGCCGTCGCCGGCGATGTAGGTGGCGTAGTTGTAGTGGCGGACGAAGTCGCTCGGGTAGTTGGCGGACCGGAGCGAGATGCCCTGGCCGTGGTGGCCGGCCTGCGGACAGAAGGTGGCGTCCTGCCGGGACAGGCCGTCGCCGATGCTGTCGACGCGCAGCCGGTAGTCGTAGTGGCGCAGGTACTGTCCCGGCTTGTCGGCGGACTCGAAGGAGACGCACGAGGCGTCGCCCAGGCCCGCGCGCACGATCCAGGTGGCGGCGGCCTTGTCGGCGGCCGGGCTGGAAGCGGAGGTCGCCGCGATGACGGCGTTGCTGTCGGCGGTGTTGTGCCGCAGGTAGTCGTTGGTGCAGCAAGGGGTGGTGGCGCGCAGCGAGACCCGGGAGCCCGCGGTGGGCGCGCCGGCCACGGGGGACGCGGTGTACCCGGCCGTGATGATGTTGGCCTGTACAGCGTTCTCGGTGGCGTCGGTCGGATAGCCGGATGTCATGACGCCCTCGTAGAAGGTGCCGGCGGAACCGTTGCTGTTGTCGCCGCCGATACCGAGGATGATGGCTCCTTCCTTCTTCATCGGGTTGTATCCGGCGACGTTGGGGCGGGGGCCGTTGTACGCGGTGGACAGGCCGCCGGACTGGGCGTTTCCGGACCGGATCGCCCAGTGGTTGGGCTCGCCCTTGACGAGGGCGGTCAGGAAGCGGTGGCTGACGCTGGGATTGTTGGCGTTGTAGCCGCGGTTGACTCCGGAGAACAGGCCGTTCTCCAGGTCAGCCATGACCCAGGGGCCGTTGCCCGTCCCGTAGCCCCAGGTCTTGCTGTTGCCGAAGTAGATGGTTTCCATCGTGCCGTTGCCGTTGTCCCGGCTGTTGGTCTCGGCGTTTCCGTAGTCGAAGCAGCAGCCGCCGTTGTAGTGGCTGCCGTCGAGGATCGCGTACATGCCTTCCGGCCGGTCTCCGGTCGCGATGCCGTTGGTCTGGTTGTTGCGGTACCCGGTGCCAGGGGCGATGAACACGCCGTACGCCTTGTGGCCGCCCACGGTGACGGGTGCGGCGGAGGCTTCGGCGAGGTTGTCGTACCCGCCCGCCGCGGGACCCTGGAATCCGCCGGGCGGTGCCTGGGTGAGGTGGTTGCCGCGGCCGGACTGGTCGTAGAGGACGGTGATGAGGCAGCTCGTCCCCGCGCAGAACGCGTCCTGCGCGGCGGCGTCGGCGTAGCCGCCCGCGCCGAGCACGCCGATGTCCCGCACGGAACCGTCCGAGGAGCGCTTGACCTGGTACAAGCGGCCACTGTAGGAGGAGTACAGGGCGCGGGTCGTGCTGTGTGCGGCGACGCAGGGCGTGCCACCGGCTGCGTACAGGTCACAGGGCAGCGAGCCGGCGGCTGCGGCCCTGCTGCCGGCGGACACCTGACCGCCGAGCAGAGCCGCGGCCATGGCCAGCATGAGCGCCAGTAGAGCCAATGGCCTGGTCGGCCTTGAGCGAACCGATCCCACAGACATGGTTTCTCTCCCGGGGGTGGGTGAGGACGGCGGCGTTCACCGACGCGGGCGAAGGAGCCCAGAGGCTCCTAAAGGCATGTACATGACATCTGCATGTTCGAAGTTTCGAACTATGGTCGCGATTACGGACGAGGATTGATAATAGGTAACTCCCCCTGACTGTCAACACTTTGGACGCGAGTCGGCCGGCGATGTACCGAAATCCCCCCGCCAGTAGGCGCGTTGACCGGCACGGTGGCGCCGTGAACGGTCTACGGGCGCGGCCGGCCCGCCCTGGTGGCGCCCGGCGGATGCCCCAGCGCGACCAGCGGTTTGACGGGTGTGCAGACCTCCGGGACGGGCGTCAGCGCGGAGGTCCGTAGCACCCGTGTGCCGCCCAAGTCGGTGCCGAGCGGTTCACCGGTGCGCGCCGGCAGGAGCTCGACGGCCACAACGCTCAGCGAGGCGTCGTCCGGCAGGCCCAGGGCGGTCAGGCGCTGGCGGACGGTGGTGTGGGGGAAGACAACGATGCTCTGGAAGAAGGGGCGGTCGGCCGCGTCGTGAGGGGCTTCGTCGGCTGCGGTGGCGTACTGCGTCTGCAGCAGGACGTTGCGCCAGTCCTGTCCGTCGGCCTGGATGGACGTGATCCGCAGCCCGGCCCAGGCGTTGGCGGGTGCTGCCGGGTCCAGTCGACCTGCGGCGATCCACACCGTACCCGCCGGGATGCCCGCCGTCAGCGGGTGCCGTTCGTCCGGTCGCGGCTCCCAGGGCAGCGCGAGCAGCACGGGCCCCCCGCTCTCGTACCGGACCGTGAACCAGCGCTCGGCCGCATGGAACAGGTCGTACCAGACGCGTCCGCCTTCGGAATCCAGGAACGGGCCGAAGGTCCGCTCGGGACGCATCGCGACGGCCCAGTCCGGCGGGGTGCCGCCGTCGCCGGGCGTGCCGCGCCGCCACAGGCGCAGTCCGGGCGGCGCGGACGCGTTGCCGGTGATGTGGGATTCGACAAGATATTCCAGTTCCCGGCGCAATGCCTCGTCCGGCGCCGACTGCGAGGAGCGGTGCCCGTCCGGTACGGCGTGCGGCGCCGCGGCGAGGACGGCTCGGCGGAGGTCCGTGAGTTCTGCGTGGGTGCTTCCGTCACCGGGCCGTAGATCACCGGTGTGGGCGATGAGCAGAGTCAGCAGATCGGAGCGACGCATCGGAACTCCCACGGAGGGAATGAGGCGTGTCGAGGACCGGAGGGACCTTGTCGAGGTCGTCGAACGCGCCTCATGGGCCCCGACGGCAGCGCCACCGGGCCGCGCGTTCGGTTCGATCCGGAACCT
Source organism: Streptomyces sp. NPDC031670 (assembly GCF_055580545.1). Classification (NCBI taxonomy): domain Bacteria; kingdom Bacillati; phylum Actinomycetota; class Actinomycetes; order Kitasatosporales; family Streptomycetaceae; genus Streptomyces; species Streptomyces sp. NPDC031670. The sequence goes on from NZ_JBVILC010000026.1 coordinate 50,896, forward strand.
CCGCGCGGTAATCCGTTTGGCAGGCCACCGCGACCGCTGCTACGTTTCCGGCGGCCGTGCGAGAGAACGAGGAGGTGGTACCCGTGAACGCGGAATCGACATGGGTGCTCCCCTCCGGGGTCACGGTCGGACGCTAGGCAGGTCGTCCGGGAGCGCCGCTCTGAGCACTCCCGAAAGGCACGACCATGCACTTCACTTCTGAGCAGAGCCTCGACGACGATGTCATCGAGCGCGCATTCACGCTCGGCGACATCCCCGGAATCCTGTGGACGCCCACCTCGGCGTCCGCATCCACGCCGGTGCCGCTGATCCTGCTCGGCCACCCCGGCGGTCTGCCCAAGCTGTACCCCCGGCTGGCGGGACGGGCCCGGCACTCCGCGGCGGACGGCTTCGCCAGCGCCACCATCGAGCTCCCCGGGAGCGGTGAACGGCCCCGCTGGCCGGCCGTCGAGCAGGCGCGCGCCGACCTGCGCCGGGCCTTGCAGGCCGGCGAGCCGGTCAGCGACGAGATCATCGACGCCCTCATCCTCCCGCTCGTGGAAAAGGGCGTCCCTGAATGGCAGGCCGCCCTGGACGCCCTCCTCGCGTTGCCTGAGATCGGCGGTCCGGTCGGGTACTCGGGGGGAGTGATCTCCATCGGGGTCAGGCTGGCGGTGGTGGAGCCGCGCATCTCGGCGGCCGTGTTGTTCGCCGGGAGTTTCGTACCCCGCGCCATGTTCGAGGAGGCCCGCCAGATCACCATTCCGCTGCACGTCCTGTTGCAGTGGGACGACGAAGGGAACGACCGGCAGGCGGCCCTGGACCTGTTCGACGCCTTCGGCACGCGGGAGAAAACCCTGCACGCCAATCTCGGCGGGCACACTGGCGTCCCGCAGTTCGCGGGGGACGCCGCGGCCCAGTTCTTCACCCGGCACCTGAAGCGAGACCGGGCCACCCTGCCACCCTCTTCGACAGGTGGCCCGGCCTGACGTTCGACCTCACCCACCCGGCGAGCCCTGGCGGCACGAGCTCGTCAGGTGGGTGGGCTTTCGTGCCCGTCAGGGTGGGAAACGGTGTTCTCCGCCAACTCCGCAAAGTAGGTGCGCAGACACTGGCGTACCTGACCGAGGTATTGGTCGACAGCGGCCTGGTGAACGATGTCGGGCGCCGCTGGGCCCTCGTTGGCGAGGTCGTGACCTGTCACGGGAGAGAAGACCAGGGAATTCAGATAGCCCAGGAGGTTCGGCAGGCTGTCGGTGTTCGCCGCCTGGTATCCGATGTTCTTCACGGTCTGGTACACGACCGAGCTGTAGTAGCAGGGCTTGTCCGGGACGGAGGTGAGTCCCGGCTCGGTGTGCTCGGGGTTCAGCCAGGTGCCCTGAGGAAACTGCGGGTGGGGCAGGCTGTGCAGAAACCGGTGGTAGAGCTCCTCCTTCTTCGTCCGGTCGGCCTGTTCCTCGTCCGCCGCGCTCTGTGCGATGGTCAGCTGCGCTACCCGGCCCGCCAACTGACGTACGGTGTCACCAAGTTCATCGATTTTCGCCTGCGTCGGCGTGGAGCCTGCGGTCCGCTTCACCCGAGGGCGTGAGTCGTTGGCCCGGTGCCAGGCGTCCATCCACGGCCTCGGATCCTTGCCCAAGGCCTTGACGAGGCGCTCGAGAGTTCCTTGTTGCGGAAACCCCGCGGAGTCCTTCGTCATCCCCCGAATGGTGTTCTCCGACACCCCCGCACTCCGGGCCAGTTCCTGCACCGGGATCCGTGCTTGCTCCAGGAGCAGCCGGACCTGCTGGACGAGCTGTGCCTGATTCCGTACCCCGACCGGTTCCGCCACGCAGTCCCCCTCAGCCAGCGCTGTTTCTCCATGGATCCTAGGAGCCCTGCGCCCGCCCGATCAGTGGCTTTGCCGATCCCGACGCAGATTACGAAACAAGTCCGCAGTCTGAGCCCACTGCGGGCCGAATGGGACTGATCTGTGCGCACCAGTTCCTCACTCCTTCTCAAGGAGGCGCGCACGATGCTGCACGACCTGTCGGCAGAGATCATTCATGGGCTGCTCGGCGAACTCCCGGCCGCGCTCCTCGTCGCCTCGGCCAGGGCGCTCGTCCACCGACTGCGCGAACGGTGTGACCCAGCCGCGCGGCGACTCCGTCGAGACCGCGAGGGCGAGCGCGACCGCGGTCGAGGCGCGGAGAGCGTGGGTTGCTCGTGACGCATCAGACGCAGTAACGCGGGCAACGTCATGGCCCATGCGCTTGCCCTGAACTTCGCCGCAGAAACTGACAGATTGTATGCATGTAGGAGCGATGTAAGGGCATCCGGTGGCCAGGAGGTTGATAACAATGGTTCCGCTGCTTCTCGTTCTTCTGCTGGCTTTGATCCTCTTCGGTGCGGGCTTCGCACTGAAGGCACTGTGGTGGATCGCGGTGATCGTGCTGGCCGTGTGGCTCCTGGGCTTCGTTGCCCGGTCCGCGGACAGTGGCGGTCGTCGGGGCCGTTGGTACCGCTGGTAGGCGGCTTCTCGCCAGCGGTGAGGATCACCGCTGGCGACACAGGTTGACGTGGGGCCCGGCCGATTTCGGCCGGGCCCCACGTCGTGTGCGCCGTTGATGGGCCGCGCGGGAATCCGTACACCCGGCGGCAGTTGCGCGATTGTCACGGGTGGAAGGCGTTGAGTGCGCCGTCAACCTGGTGCTGGAGGAGGCTGAGGTGTCGGAGGTCGCAGACCTTGAGGACGCCCTGTTTGGAGTCGTAGAGCTTGGCCGTGGGTGACTGGTAGATCAAGGGGGAGTGGGGCGGCACCGTGGCCAGCAGCCAGGCCCCGCCCCGCCCGGCATCCGTGTAGATGTCGTTCACCTCGGACCAGGGCAGCACGATGCGTGTTCCGCGCCGGTCGAACACCACCACCTCCTGGGCGGACACGATGATCCCGGGCCGCCGGCTGACGAGCAGCCAGGCAATCGTGGGCCCCAGTACCCCTGTGCACCCCGCGACCACGATGTCCGCCACTTGCTGCTGTGCCACCGTCCAATGGACGCCCGGATGGCCACCGAAGAACACTTGCGCGTTCAGTAGCGCGAACAGTCCGAACAGGCCGATCATCACCATCAGCCGGGGCTCCTCGTCCCACCCGCGGCGCAGCACGATCCTCGGTCCGGTCGGGCCGGCAGGCCGCCGGCCTTGCGATGGGGGGTTTTGCCGCTGTCCGCGCTCCCGAAGGAAGTCGGCCGCCGCCATGAGAAGACACAGTGCCAAGAAGAGGAAGAGCGGTGTCAGGTAGTACTTCTTTGGCATCGTCATCGAATTGGCGATCACACTGACCGTGACTTCCCCGGTCACCGCGACCACCGCGCTGACGACGTACCCCCAGGCCCGGCCCATCGGCCTCACCCCCGACAATGAAGAGGCAGGCACAGACCGGCCCTCACACTCACGACTGTAGCGCTCCTACCGCCCGCGCCAGCAGGCCGAAGAGCAAGAACTAAGCGAAACACACGGAACAAGAACGCCAACGGAGCCAACGGTACGCGTGACCCAACGTGCGCTGGTCGTGCCACAGTACGCCGAACGCATGTGCAACTCCGTCAGGAAGCATGACACTTCCTTCAACGCACCCCACAGGACGCCCTGATCCCCCAGACTCAGCCTCGCGGTGAACGCCATTACCGGGAGGCCGACGTGTCCGAAAGCGACGATGTCCGTGTCTATGACGTCCATGACCTTCCTGGCCTGGACTTCGATCCTTTCCTGTGGGAATCCCTGACCGACGCGCCGGTGTCCCGGATCCGTCTTCCGCACGGCACAGGAGAGTGCTGGCTCGTCACTCGGCACGAGGACGTTCGGTTCGTCACTTCCGACCGACGATTCAGCCGGGACATTCTGGGTCGCTCCGTTCCCAAGATGACCAGACACTTCATCCCCCTGGACCGCGCCGTCAGCTTCGTCGACCCTCCCGACCACGCCCGGGTCCGCTCCGTGGTCGCCCCCTACTTCACCCAGCGCGGCATCGACCGGCACCGGGCCCGCGCGAATCAGCTCCTGGAAGAACGCTGCCGTGAGCTGGAAGCCGAGGGCGCACCCGCCGACCTCGTGGGCCACGTCATCTCACCCTTCGCCCTGGGCGTGATCAGCGAGGTGATGGGCATTCCAGCCGACGACCAGCCCCAGATCCGGGCATGGGCGCAGACCATCCTGACGCGGGCCTCGGATGACGCTCAGGCGCGCCGGGCGGAAGAAGCCAAGCGGGCGGCCCGCGCCTACTTCAGCTCGCTGGCAGCCCAGCGCCGCGCCGAGCCGCGCAAGGACGTCATGAGCGCGCTGGTGGCCGCGGTGGACGCGGGACGGATCGACGAGGAAGAGCTCCTGGCCCTGGCCACGCTCATGGGCCTCAACGGCTGGCACGCCGTGTGCAACAACGTCACCAACATGATTTTCGTCCTGCTCACGCAGCCACAGCTGAGGGACTGGCTACACCGGCATCCCGGCCGGATCCTTCCGGCCGTGGACGAACTCCTGCGCTGGATCCCCCACAAGCACGGTGTCGGACAGCCCCGGGTCGCCACGGAGGACGTAGAAGTGGGCGGCGTACTGATCCGCGAGGGGGAGTTCGTCTACGTCTCCTATGTGGCTGCCAACTGGGACGAACGCGTGTACCCCGATCCCGGCCGGATCGACTTCGAGCGCAAGGGACCGCCACACGTGGCGTTCGGCTTCGGTCCCCATGCCTGCGTCGGCCCCCTCCTGGCGCGGATGGAGGCGGAAATCCTGGTCACCACCCTGACCGGCAGGTTTCCGACCATGCGTCTGGCTGTTCCCTCCGAGGACGTCGCGTGGCAGACCGATGTCCTCATCCGGGGCCCCGTCGACCTCCCTGTTACCTGGTCCCCCAGCCGGTAGCTGCACACCCTCGTAACTGCCCCCGGCCGCTGCCGCACAGGAACGATGGTGCGGTGCTCAAGCGATACCGGTTGATGTCACCGGCAGGGTGCTTCGGCAGATCGACAAACTGTTGTCGCAGTCGACGAGATCAAGTAAGGTCACGCGACGTGAACACCGGACCGGCGCTACGCCACACACGGATTGGCCACCCGGTGGTGGGCTGATCGCACAGCGGGTGCGCGGAAGGCACCCCCTCAGTTCGGCACGCGGACCCCCCGACGCTCGTGCATTACGCGTCCGTTCTCCGTGTCGAACCACAACGAGGTCAGCTGAATGACAGTCACGTTCAACCACACCATCATCGCCTCCAAGGACCGCAACGAGTCGGCGCAGTTCTTTCGCGAGCTGCTGGAACTCCCCGAAGCGCCGTCCTGGGGCCCGTTCGCCAACATCCAGCTCTCCGACGGCGTGCTGCTGCAGTTCGCCGAGCCGCCGGTGGAGATCCAGATGCAGCATTACGCGTTCCTGATCGACGACGAGCTGTTCGACCGGGCGTACCGGCGGCTGCGAGAGCGCGGTATCGAGCACTGGGCCGACCCGCAGATGCGACGCCCCAACGAGATCAACAACGAGCACGGCGGTCGCGGCGTGTACTTCAAAGACCCCGCCGGCCACGCGATCGAGCTGATCACCCGCCCGTACCTGTAACCGGGGCGGCGCCTGGTCGGGCGTCCGACGGGCGGCGGCTCGGCAGGATCAGGACGGTCCACGCAACTGCCCTGCCACGGGAGGCGGCGGGGCCCGCCGCCTCCCGCGGTGGTTCCCGCTGCCGTACGGACACGGCACCCACCCTCCGTCCCACCGCCCTTGCCTCACCTATCGAATTTCGATAGATTCGCATCGAGATTCGATGGAAGGGTGGGTCATGGGAAAGCTGGCCGTGCGTGCGCTGCGCGCCGTGCTCGGGGTGGTGATCGTCGGCACCGCCTCCGTGCAGGCACTGATGGTGTGGACACTGGTCAGCGGGAGCGACCCGGAGGACGGGTCGCTCCCGCTGACCGCGCTGCGTGTCGCCACGGTCCTGGGCATGGTGTCGGTCCAGGTCGCCCTGGTCTGCGTATGGCGGCTGGTGACGATGGTGCGGCGCGGAACCGTGTTCTCCCACGCCGCCTTCCGGTACGTGGACGGGGTGATCGGGGCGATCGTGGCGGCTGCCCTGGTGTGGTTCGCGGTCACGGTCATCAACGCACCGGGCCAGCGGGACGACCCCGGCGTCACCCTCATCATGGGCGGGGTCGGTGTCGCCATCCTGGGGGTCGCGCTCATCGTGCTCGTGCTGCGGATGCTGCTCGCCCAAGCCGTCGCCCGCGACGTCGAAGCGGCGCAGATGCGGGCCGAGTTGAACGAGGTGATCTGATGCCGATCGCCGTCGACATCGATGTGATGCTGGCCAGGCGGAAGATGTCGGTGGGTGAGCTCGCGGACCGGATAGGGATCACACCCGCCAACCTCGCGGTACTCAAGAACGGCCGCGCCAAGGCGGTGCGCTTCACGACGCTCGCCGCGCTCTGCGAGGTGCTCCAATGCCAGCCCGGCGATCTGCTGCGCTGGGAGGACGAGGTGTCCGAGGAGACCGCGTGACCGCCGCTCCTTTCCGGTAGGTGATGGCGTCAGCCCGTGTCGAGACCGTCGATCAGGCGGCCCAGGAACCGGGTGAAGGTGGCCTCGGGGGTGAGGGCGCGTCCGGGGGCGGAGAGGGCTTCGCAGGGATGGCCCGCGGTGTTCGCCGAAAGCCTGGCGTGGCTGCGCGCCCACCTGTACGCCGACGCCTCCGGCTTGCGACCGACCCCGGTACGGGTACACATCGGCGGCGAAGACACCTGGCAGGACCTCGGCGACTGGCCGCCCGCCGCGGCTTCCACCCCGTGGTACCCCATTCCCGGCGGCCATCTCACGCAACAGGGACCCGCGGACTCGGCACCCCTGACGACGTTCCGCTACGACCCGGCGGATCCCACCCCGTCCCTCGGCGGCCCGCTGCTCTCGCGCACTGCCGGCCCCCGCGACAACGGCACTTTGGAGATCCGGGACGACGTTCTGACATTCACCGGTCCGCTTCTGACCGAACCGATGGACATCATGGGCCCCGTCTTCGCGCAGCTGAGTCTCTCCACCGACACCGGACACGCGGACATCTTCACGCGCCTGTGTGATGTGGACCCCCAAGGCCGTTCCGTCAACATCTGTGATGGATTCAGCCGGTTCCGGACGGACGAACAGGCACCCACTCGCCTCACTGTGCCGATGAGCTCCACCGCCCACCGGTTCCCCGTCGGTCACCGCATACGCTGGCAGATCAGCGCAGGCGCCCACCCGCGCTACGCCCGCAACCCCGGCACCGGCGAGTCGCCCGCGGACGCCACCACCTTCACACCCGTACGCATCACCCTCCACACCGACTCGGCACTCGTGCTTCCCCGCGTCGAAAGATGACCGGCGTGGCCCACCGTCGCAGAGCGGCCGGCGGGGCGGTGCGCGTGGTGACCGCCGGGCGCTCCGTCGTCGACACAGCGCGCGAAGTGGCGGCGGCGACTGGGCGACTGGACCTGACGGATGCCTGGTCCGCTGCCGCCTGGGCGGACGAGGAGGTCAGGGATGTCCTCGCTCGCCCGGCGGCGTACTCGGGTCAGCCTGCCTGCGGCCGGCCGTCACGTACCCAGGTCACGATGGTCAGGACCGAGGTGATGTACATCAGCACACTGAACGTGGCGACGGACTCGACGTACTGCTCGTAGCCCTCTGCGCGAAGCTGAAGCGCGAAAAAGCTGAGCACGGTTCCCAGCGCTGCGGTCGCCGCCGCCATGGCTACGAAGGGGCCCTTCGTCATCGGTACTTCCCCCATGTCAAGAGACAGTTGATCACAAGGGACGCTACTCGCCGCGGCTCGACGGCCGCAACCGAGCCCGCCCCGCCGGCGGAGAGCGGTGAGGCGGTCCCGGTCCCTCCAGTCGGTCGCCCAGATTCGCGATCTTCAGGGCGTGCCGGCCGCCGACGAAGTCAGCAGGTGGCCTCGGTGGGTGTGCGGAACGCGGCCTGCGCCGGCCTGCGCGGTGGCCTCCTCCAGCTCAGCCGTCTGCGTCGTTCTCGCCGTCAGCGGACTCGTCGTCGTCCCCCTCGGCCTGCGACGGCGTGGTGCGGGGCGGCTCGGCCCGCTCGTCCGGAGTCGTCCCGTTCGCCTCCTCGTCGGTCGCATCGCGCTCGCCCTCGGCCTGGGACGGAGTGTTTTCGCTCATTTGTGCTACCTCTCATGGGTGCCTGTGATCCAAGTTCCCACGCCGTCCGTGCGCTCACCTCTTCGGTTCGACCAATTCGGCGGCTCGGGCCGACCCGTCCCCGAGCCGGTCTGTGGGGCTGAATGCCCCAAAAGGCGTTGCAGGGGTTATTCACCTCTGTCCCGGGCACCCGTTGTCACCAAGAACGCTACGTGGGCCGGGGTGTACTCGCGGTGGAAGGCGTAAGGGCGGGTCCCGTGGCGGACTCCGAGACACACCAGGCAAGCCCCCGCGCCGCCCGCTGTCCGACGTCCGGAAGGAAGCGAACCTCGATGTGTGGTCTGAGCGGAGAAATCCGCTTCGATGGCGAGCGCCCCGATGTCGCTGCCGTGGAGCGCATGAGTGAGCAGTTGGCTGCTCGTGGACCCGACGGCAGCGGAATCTGGACGCGCGGCGCGGTGGCTCTCGGGCATCGCCGATTGAAGATCATCGACCTGTCGGACCATGGAGACCAGCCCATGACCGACGCCAGCGGAGAGCTGACCGGTGTCTTCAACGGCTGCGTCTACAACTACCGGGAACTGCGTGAAGAACTGCGGGGGATGGGTCACCGCTTCGAGTCGACGTCCGACACCGAGGTGATACTGAAGGCATACCGGCAGTGGGGGACGGCCTGTGTCGAGCGCCTCTTCGGCATGTTCGCCTTCGCCATCGTCGAACACCGCACCGGTCGTGTGGTCCTGGCCCGCGACCGGCTGGGCATCAAACCCCTGTACGTGGCGGGCACACCCGAACGTCTGCGGTTCGCCTCCTCGCTGCCCGCGCTCCTCGCCGCCGGAGGCGTGGACACCTCCCTCGACCCGATCGCCCTGCACCAGTACCTGAGCTGGCATGCCACCGTCGCGGCACCGCGCACCGTCCTCAAGGGAGTGGGCAAGCTCCCCCCTGCCACCGTGCGCGTCGTGGAGCCGGACGGGACCCACCGCGACCACCGGTACTGGGAGCCGTCGTACGTGCGTCGGCCCGAGCACGCCGGTATGTCCCCGGACGAATGGCGTGACGCGGTGCTGGAAGCCCTGCGCACCGCGGTGCGCCGTCGGATGGTCTCCGATGTCCAGGTCGGAGTCCTGCTCTCCGGTGGCCTGGACTCCAGCCTGATCGTGGCGCTCCTGGCCGACGAGGGCCAGCACGACCTGATGACGTTCAGTGTCGGTTTCGAGACCGAGGGCGGTGAGAAGGGCGACGAGTTCCGGTACTCCGACCTGGTCGCCCGCGAGTTCGGCACCGCCCACCACCAGTTGATGGTTCCGTCGGACCGCGTCTCCGCGGACCTGGACGGGGCTGTGGCGGCGATGAGCGAGCCGATGGTCAGCCACGACGTGGTCGCCTTCCATCTGCTGTCCGAGCAGGTGTCCAAGGAGGTGAAGGTGGTCCAGAGCGGCCAGGGGGCGGACGAGGTCTTCGCCGGGTACCGCTGGTACCCGGAGCTGGCGGAGGTCGCCCGAGAGGACGAGCCGGAGAGGTACGCCAAGACCTACTTCGACCGTGCGCACGCCGACCTCGCACAGATCCTCCAGCCACACATGCTGCCGGCCGAGGATGTCTCGGCCCGCTTCGTCGAGGAGCACATGGCGGCGCCCGGGGCGGAGACCGCGCTGGACGCCGCCCTACGGTTGGATACGCACGTCATGCTCGTCGATGACCCGGTCAAGCGCGTCGACAACATGACCATGGCCTGGGGGCTGGAGGCCCGTGTGCCCTTCCTCGACCACGAACTGGTGGAACTGGCCGCGGCCTGCCCGCCCGAACTCAAGCTGGCGGACGGCGGCAAGGGCGTACTGAAGGAAGCCGGCCGCAAACTGTTGCCCCGCGAGATCGTCGACCGGCCCAAGGGATACTTCCCGGTACCGGCCATCCGGCACATGGCGGGTCCGGTTCTGGACCGGGTGCGTGAGGCGATGGAGGCACCCGCGGCCAAGCGACGCGGTCTGTTCCAGGAGACGTATGTGGCCGAGCTGCTCGCCTCGCCCGACGAACACCGCACCAGGCGCGGGGCCAATGCGCTCTGGCAGGTGGCCCTGCTGGAGATATGGCTGCAGACGCACGGAATCACATGACCGGCGAGCCCTGGTCGCGGCCCCGGCGAGTACCGCCCGACTGGTCGATGGCCGCGCCCGCCTCGGGACCCACCGGTTCCGTGGCAGATGCACTCCGGTCGGCGGGCCTGTGGTCGGCGACCGGGACTGGATCCACCGGCTTCGACCCGACGCCGGCGCTGTTGCCCGAGGCGAGCGGTCCACGAGACGCCGTGACCGTGCTGCGCGCGCACGGTTGCTGGTATCCCAGCCCCAACCCCGACGGCACCCAGGTGGCCTTCATCAGCGACCGGGGCGGTGTGCCCCAGCTGTGGGCCGCGTCCGTGGACCGTGACGACGCCCGGCTGCTGGACTCCTCGACGGAACCCGTCACTGAAGTGTCCTGGTCTCCGGACGGCCGCTGGATCGCGTACACCATCACACCAGGCGGTGGCGAACACGGACGCGTGTTGTGCGTACGGCCCGACGGCACCGGTCGTCGCGTGCTGGCCGGGGGCGACCGAGGCAGCTCCGCCTACCTCGGCTGCTGGACGCACGACGGCTCGGCCGTCACCGTGACCGTCGCCGCCCCGGCCGCCCGCCCGGCACACGCCCCGCCATCGTCCGGCCCGGCCGTCACCTCACCGCGAGCGCACACGCCCGACCGGGACGGGCGGGCGACGCTCCTGGGGGAGGACCGGCTCCTCATCGCACCCGGGACAGCTCCGGCACCCGGGCCCCTGGATCTTGCGGCACCGGCCACCACGTCCTCCACGGCCCAGGCGGGCGGGAACCTGTCCGCCTATCTGATCGACCCCGACGCCCACACCTCCCCCGTGCTGCTGGCCGGCGAAACCGGCGCCGCGTCCCTGCGCGTGTGCGACCTCAGCCACGACGGGACGCTCGCGCTGCTGCGCCGGGGGCCACGCGGACGGCGGGAGGGGGTCGTCCGGCGCGTGGCCGACCGCGCGACCACGTATACGATGCCCGTCGCCGACGGCGATCCATGGGTCGGCAGGTTCTCCCCCGACGGGGCGACGCTGTGGTTGCGCAGCAATGCCGGCCGGGAGTACGCGGCGCTGTTCGCGGTGGCGCTCGGCGCCGACGGCGAGCCGTACGGCAGCTCCGTGGTGGCGGAACGCGAAGGCCACGACCTGGAGTTGCTTTCGATGGACCATGCAGGGCATACGGCCGTACTGGTATGGAACATGCAGGGCGCCAGCGAAACCGACCTCATGGACACGTTCCCGGCACACGAGGCCCAGGACAGGACCGGCCCGGCCAGACCGCTTTCCCTTCCCCACGAGGTCGTCACACGTGTCACTCCGGCCGGACCGGGCCGCCTCCTGCTGGCGCTGTCCGGTTCGCAGCGCCGTCCCGGCGTGTGGTGGGCCCATGACGACGGGGCCCTGTCGCGCACACCCTGGTCCTCCCTCGACATCGCCGCCGCTGCTCCCGGCCGCTCGCCGGTACGCCCCGTCCCCTTGCGTTTCGCCGCACGCGACGGACTGCCCCTGAGCGGCTGGTACTACAAGGCCCCGGGAAGCGCGGCGGGGGAGCGGACACCTTGCGTGATACACCTGCACGGCGGCCCCGAGGAACAGGAACGGCCCGTCTTCAACCCGCTTTACCACGAGTTGCTCGGCCGAGGACTGGACGTCTTCGCGCCGGATGTCCGCGGCTCCTCCGGACACGGCAGGTCATTCGTCGACGCCGACCTGGGCCCCGGCCGCTTCGCCGCTCTCGACGACGTCGCGGACTGCGCGGCCCACATCATCACGGCAGGCCTCGTCGACCCCTCCCGACTGGCGGTCATGGGACGCTCCTACGGCGGATACCTGACATTCGCCTCCCTCGTATGGCACCCCGACCTGTTCCGTACCGGGATCGCCGTCTGCGGCATGTCCGACTTCTCGACGTTCTTCGCCGGTACGGAGCCGTGGATCGCGGAGTCGGCGGCACACAAATACGGCCACCCCGAACGTGACCGCGAGCTGTTGCAAGCCCTCTCCCCGATGAGCCGGATCGACGCCCTGCGCGCCCCCGTGCTCGCGGTGCACGGCGAACACGACACGAATGTGCCGACCGGGGAATCCGAACAGTTCGTCCGGGCCGCCCGGGAACGCGGTGTCCCCGCCGAGCTTCTGACCCTGCACGAGGAAGGCCATGACTTCCTGCGCGCGGACAATCGTCGACTGTTCCGCCGTACCGCCGCCGACTGGATGGAACGGTATCTACGCCCCTGACCACGGTCGGACAGCGCACCGGTCAGACGCCGTCCACCTGGTCGCCCTTGTTGCCCTGGGCGTCCTGGGCGTCCTGGGCGCCTTCGGGCCAGGCCATGTCGGCCCGCACGCCCGTGTCGGCCTCGGTCAGAAGGTCGACGACTGCCTCGAAGCCTCCGGCCTCCAGCGCCCGGCGCTGGCGGTCCGCTCCCGATCCGTGCCGCAGCAGACGATCGACGAGCGAGGTGACTTCACGAGCGTCGCCCGCCTCCTCCAGAGCGGGCCCCACATGGCGCATCAGCAGGGCCACGGCGTCGGCCGCCCGACAGCGTTCCCCTTCGGGCATGACCAACTCACCACTGAGTCCATGGCGTGCGGCCTGCCACATTCCCAGGCCCAAGAGCTCAGGAGGGATGTCGGGCAAGCCGATCCCCGCCCCGGCCTCCTTCGTGGCGGTCGCGACCAGGGCACGTACCAGCCCGGCGAACATCACCGCCTCGTCCGTACGCAACTGGACGTCCAGGGCACGTACTTCGACGGTGGGGTAGGAGTCGGACAGGCGCGCCTGCCAGTACAGCTGGCCGGTGTCCCGGATGACCCGGGTCGCCAGCAGCCGCTCCACCCGTGCGTCGTAGTCCGTGGCATCGGCGAAGGAGGGAGGCAGACCGCTGACGGGCCAGCGGTCGAACACCACGGTGCGCCAGCTCGCGAAACCGGTGTCATGCCCTTCCCAGAAGGGCGAGTTTGCCGCTATGGCGGTCAGAATCGGCAGCCAGACGCGAATCCGGTTGAGCACCTCGACCCCCATGTGGCGATCGGGTACGGCGACGTGGACGTGCATGCCGTTGACCAGCTGTTCGGCCACCAGCTGCGGTGCCTGCTGCTGGATGGCCCGGTAGCGGACCTGGTCGGTGACGGGCACCGGCAGTGTCTGCCGCAGAGGTGGCGTCCCGCCGGCCATCACGCGGCAGCCGTGTGCCTCCGCCGCCCCGGTCACGGCGAGCCGCAGGCGCAGCAGATGGCCGCCGACCTCTTCCAGCGAGTCACACACCGGCGTGGCCACTTCGACCTGGGCCTGGAGCAATTCCGACTGGATCTCACGCGTGGCGACGAAGGGTTCGAGCCCGGCGGCGGCACGTACCTTCTCGGCCTGCGCCACCAGTCGGCCCGTGGCCGGATCGAGCAGCATGTACTCCTCTTCCACGCCGACGGTCGTCATCCAGGACCTTCCTTCCGGCAACGTGCCGCCGTGGGGGGAGCAACTCTGCTGACCGATGTCGTGCGCACCCGTGGCGGGCACCGCACCAATCCCAGTGCCCCCATCGTGCCGGTTCGTCCCTTACTTCACGTGGGTCACACGCCGGGCGGCACACGCCTGGCGCCGAGGAGCGCCCTCGCACGGACCGCATCCCAGGGGTGGGACTCCTGAGCGTCACGGGCCTGGGGGCCAGAGGAGGCGAGCCCGAGGCTGAATCTGGCGTGCCACGGCCCGAGGCAAGGCCCGATCGCCGTTCACCCTTACGAGCGTTGGGCGGGGCCGACCGGCAGACGTACCGTGAGGCGCTCTGTCTGGGGGCGTGGATGAGCGGTACGGTGAGCTCAGCCGTTGGTGTCCACCGCGCCGCTGCGTCCTTCCCAGACCGAGGGGCGCACCCGGTACGGTCCTCTTCAACCGCGCGGCCCCGGTAGAAGGCCGCGCGCTTCCTTCCCAACACTGCCTTGCGGAAGGGGAGTAGCTCCCCTCCCAGCCAGGGACGGCCCCAGATGGTGAAGCCCTCAGAACCGCGCACCTTCCGCTGCCTGCTGCCGGGCCCCGCTGCCGTGACCGACGTCTGCGCGGTGCCCGACCGACGGCCGGTCCGCGTCGTGCAGACCGCCGTGGCCGGGTCGACACCACGGACCGTGCTCGTGCGTGTGTTCGGGGATGTTGACATAGAGACCGCGCCCGTCCTGGACTACGCGCTCCTGTGCGCCGGGGCGCGGCGGGTCGTCGTGGACCTGTCTGGCTGCGGGTTCGGCGACTGCGCGTTGCTGACCGTCCTGTTGCGGGCCCGCCGCCGCAGCGAGCTGATTCTTGTAGGTCCCTTGCCCACCCGGATGCAGCGGCTGTTCGACCTCACCGGTACGACGAGTGCCTTCACCATCCTGACGGACGTGAGCGAGGCTCCGCTGGTTCACCCGCCGTACGGTCCCGCCTGAGAGGTGGGCGGGGCGCGCGGGTGCAGCAGCTGTTTAAGCCTGAACAGAGCACCGTCACCCCTTGGGGGAGCGGGAGTTGGGGCGAGCCCAGCATGAGTGTCAGACCCGTCTGTCAGGCTCTGGTTATGGAGATGACGCTGCAATTGACGATTGATTGCGCCGACCCGCAGAGGCTGGTGGCGTTCTGGAGCGAGGCCCTGGGATACGTACCCGAGCCCCCACCGGGCGGACATGCCACGTGGCGGGAGTACTGGGCAGCCTTGGGGGTGCCCGAGGAGGAGTTGCCCGAAGGCGCGGGCGACCTCGCGGAGTCGATCGTCGATCCCGCAGGACAAGGGCCCCGGGTGTGGTTCCAGCAGGTTCCGGAACCCAAAGCCACCAAGAACCGCATACACCTCGACCTGAAGGTCGGCGGGGGACGCGATGTCCCGTTGGCGGTCCGTACGCAACGGGTCACCGCCACAGTGGAGCGACTGGTCAAAGCCGGCGCCGGCGTGCTTCGGATCACGGATGAACCGGCCATGGGACAGTACGCCGTGCTGCTGCGGGACCCGGAGGGCAACGAATTCGATGTCGTCTAGGAATCAGTAGCATGCCGCGCATGGCCATCAGACTTGAGAACGTCGGCATCGCTGTTCGCGACCTCGAAGCAACGGTTTCCTTCTTCACCGACCTCGGACTCACGGTCGTCGGCCGTGACACGGTCAGCGGTGAGTGGACCGACACCGCCGTCGGGCTTGATGGCAATCACGCCAAGATCGCGATGCTCCAGACGCCGGACGGTCACGGCCGCCTTGAGCTCTTCGAGTACATCCACCCCGACGCGATCGAGTCGGGGCCCACCCGCCCCAACGAGATCGGAATGCATCGCGTCGCCTTCTCGGTCGACGACATCGACGAAGCCCTTGAGACAGCCGCGAAGCACGGATGCCATCCGCTTCGCGGAGTGGCGATCTATGAGGACGTCTACAAGCTCACGTACGTCCGTGGTCCCAGCGGCATCCTTGTGATGCTCGCCGAGGAGCTGAAGAAGAACTGACGGGCTTACTTGCGTCAACGCACGGTGCGCACCCCGGCATCACCGGGAGCCTCGTCCTCCTCATCGGCACGGCGGGGGCCCGTGGAACAGACCTTGGCGGCGCGGTATTCGCTGGGCGACATCCCGGTGGCCGTGCGGAAGGCGCGGGAGAAGCTGTCGGGCTGGGGGTACCCCCAGCGCGCGGCGATGGTGTGGATGGACAGATGTCGCAGAGCCGGGTCGCCGAGGTCTCTGCGGCAGCGGTCGAGCCGTTGCTGGCGGATGAAGGTGCGGGGTGTGGTGTTGTGGTGCTGGAAGACGCGGTGCAGGTACCGCAGGGAGAGATGGTGGGCCGCGGCGAGGACCTCCGGCCCCAGGGCCGGGTCCGCCAGGTGCTCGGAGACGAAGGCGCTCATCCTGAGGAACAGTGCCTGCCGGCTGGAGGCACCGGACACGGCCGGGGCGCCGGATGGCGTGTCGTGGTCGAGGTGGTGCGCCAGGACGGCTGACAACAGGTCCAGCGCGGTGGCTTCCAGGCGGGCGACATCCCGCGCCGTGTACTGCGCGTACTCGTGGGCAAGTCCGCTGAGGAACTGGCTGAACAGACGGTCGACACCACCTCTCCCCGGCACGGGCAGCCCGCACAACCGGGTGAAGTGCTCGTGCGGAAGCCTCAGGAGCTTCTTGGGGAACTGATAGACGAGATGCCTGCCCGGGGTGTCGTCGGCGTGGATGTTTATGGGCTCGGAGCTGTCGCCGAACCCCATCTCTCCGGGCTTGAGCACGAACCGCTGCCGGTACTGCTCGATGCCGACCTCTCCGGAGGTGACGAGGTGGACGCGGTACATCTCCGGGTCGGACTGGCGGACGTGCCGGGGTGTCCGTTGCGCGCTCACGGAGGCGTACGAGGACAGGACAGACACCTGCCCGGCCCCCAGCGGCATCATCTCGACCCGCGCCGTGAAGGTCCCCGTGTCACGGGGAGCGACGCGCTGGGGCACCTGCGCCACGGCCATCGCTTCGGCCCATGCCGCAGGCCGCTCGCTGACGGGAAGTTCCGCGGTGTCGATGACTGTGGAACGCATTCCTACCCCCGCGCGCTGTGGCAACAGTGACCCCAAGCAGGCAGTAAAGGGCACAGGCTCCCGAACCGACAGGGCGTTCTACGCCAACAAGCGTGCGCTGGCGGCCAACGACGCCGTACGCTCCGCCCGGACAGAATGGGACCGCCTGGCCGGGCACGGAAGAGGGGGAAGCCGTGCCCTGCCAGGTCCCGCTGACGATGGTCAGTGTCCGCCGATGCCTGTCGAGATCAGGGCTGTCCTCGCCCTTGGGCAGCACGGCGACGCCCAGGACCTCCTTCTGCTCGCCTTCGCGCGCCGTCTGCCGCACGGCCGCCTCAGCGGTGAAGTAGCCGGCCACTTCACGGGCGGGCGGTGACCGTCGTACGTAACCGTCTGCTCCTCGTGCTCGCGCTCTTGGCGGCTCCCGCTCGGGAAATCACCGGCAGAGCCCCGCGTCCCGTTGCTACGGTGCACCGGTGTCAGCGATCAAGAAGTTCCAAGTCACCTTCGACTGCGCAGAACCCGAGCGACTCGCTCGCTTCTGGTGCGAGGTGCTGGGGTACGTCATACCGCCGCCCCCGGAAGGGTTCGCCACATGGGATGAATACAAGCGGGCGCAGCCACCTGAGCAGCGGGACTCATGGTTCGCCTGCATCGATCCCTCAGGTGTGGGTCCGCGGCTGTACTTCCAGCGCGTCCCCGAGGGGAAGGCCGCCAAGAACCGGGTGCACCTTGATGTGCGGGTCGGCACCGGACTCGTGGGCGAAGAACGTCTCGCCGTACTTGAGGCCGAATGCGCACGGCTGATCCCGCTCGGCGCGGTACACGTGCAAACGCTGTACGACGGCAATGATGCGTGCATTCCGATGCTGGACATCGAGGGCAACGAGTTCTGTATCGACTGAGCGTGCGGGGAGCGAGGCCCTGACCGATGCGCTCGCCGCCCCTCCCTACGAAGTCCTGGCTCCCGCCGAGCTCGACGAGCTGGTCACCGAGCTCGAACCCGTCACCGCGATCCTGGTGGCCACGGGAGCGCAGTGACGAGCAGCGGCTGACGGGATGAGGAACCCGCCTTTCGGCACTGCCTGCCACGGCCTGTACGCCCGGTGTCTCACCGCGCGCCGCTATGCTCCATCGCGTGGGCGAGGTCGCGGTGGTACGCGAGGGCAGTGGGCCGGAAGTCCTGCTGGTGCATGGCGGTGCCGGTCCGAGGACGACGTGGGGCGGTATGGCCGCGCTGGCGGAGCGGTGGACGCTGGCATACGTCCACCGGCGAGGATATCCGCCGAGTCCGCCGCCGCAGGAGCGTCAGGACTTCGAGGTGGACGCCTTGGACCTGGCACCGCTGCTCGTGGGCCGCCCGCACGTGGTCGCCCACTCCTACGGCGTCCTGGGGACGCTGATCGCGGTCGCTGCCGCGCCGGACAGCGTGCGCTCGCTCACGTTGATCGAGCCACCGCTCAACTACCTTGTGCCGGACGACCCCGAGGTGGCGCGACTGGAGCGCATCGGCGATGCGGTCCTCACCCACGGGATGGAGTCGGACCCGGCCGAGCTGCGCGAGTTCCTCCGTATCGCGGGCGCGCCCATCGGCCACGGTCCGCTCCCCAAGAACGTGGTCGCCGGCGTTCGGCGGGCGCACGGCAGTCGACCGACGAGCCAGGCGCGCCCGCGGCTCGACGTGATCCGGCAGGCCGGCGTCCCGGTACTCGTCGCGTCCGGAGACCACGAGGCTGCGCTTGAGCGGATCTGTGACGCGCTCGCGGAGACGCTCGATGGCGAGCGCGGTGTGCATCCGGGGGCTGGTCACTTCGTCGCCGCGGCACCGGGCTTCGCCGAACGGCTGGAGACCTTCCTGCGTAAAAACGGCACAGGGCGGGGTTCGAAGTCCGGCACGCCCCAGCAGTACCCGCTGCCGCCGCTCGCCAACACGGCGAGCGGCAGCAACCTGTGGCTCACAGCCTCACGCGGGCGGGAGCGTCCCGGACGCGGGTGGTCTGTCGGGCGTGACGCGTAGGACCGTGACGCGTAGGACAGGGATCAGAAGAATTTCTTGAAGCGGGTGGAGTCGCTGCTCAGGGGCAGGGGGTGGGCCGCTGCGAAGGGGCGGGTGGTGCTGTTGAGACCGGAGTAGTAGGCGGAGCCGGAAGGGCCGATGGCGTAGATGTCGGCCACGCCGCTACTGTTCCTGCCCGCCGGGATGATGTCGGTGTACTTCTGCCAGCCGCCGCCGACCTGGCGTCGGGCGGTGAAGTTGCCGTCGCCCTTGCCCAGGTAGAGCCAGAGGACACCGTCCTTGTCGCGGGCGAGGAGGTCGCCGCCGGAGGCACCGGCGATGTTGCCCGGGGCGGTGAGGAGGTTGTAGACGTCCCAGCCGCCGCCGACCTTCTGGCGCGGCTTGAAGGGGGCAGCCGCGTCGCCGGTGGAGGCGTAGAACCACAGCACGCCGTCCTTGTCGGTGGCGAGGAGATCACCCCGGCCGTCGCCGTTCAGGTCGGACCCGCCGGTGATCTGGGTGTAGACGTTCCAGCCGCCGCCTATCTTCGTGCGGGGCAGCAGCTTCTGCTTGTCGCCCTGGTGGAGCCAGAGCACACCGTCACGGTCCCGGCCGACGACGTCGTCCGCGGCTGAGCCTGCCAGGTTTCCGGGGGAGGCCATCAGGGTGTACGAGTCCCAGCCGGTGCCCAGCACGTCCGGCTTCGGGTCGTGGACGACCGGCGGGCAGCCCTCGTCCTGGCAGTCGGGGCTGTTGCCCATGGCGCGCAGCTGGCTGAGGTCGTACGCCGAGAGGTTGCCCGAGCTGTCGCGGACGAGGGCGTCCGCCTGCGCGTTGTCGTTGAAGTCGCGCGGCGCGGTGCCGCGCTCGACCGTGGTGGTACCGGTCTTCACGGCGGCGGGGCCGACGCCGGACGCCGGATAGGCGGTCATCTTCCAGGTGTACGCGCCGTTGTAGGCGCCGGTCACCTGGTCGAGGTATCCCTTCCAGTTGATGTAGGTGTCGTAGTAGCTCCACAGCGACACCTTGCGGCCGGTGGCCACGTGGGTCAGTTCCAGGGCGACACCCAGGTCCGGCTGGTTGGCCTCCCAGGTCACGTGCTTGTCGGAGCCGTCGAAGTGGAACACGCTCGGTATGTTCACCCCCTTCAAGACCATTTCCAGGGGATTCCGCGCGTCCCCGATCATGGTGGCCACCGGGGTGCCGTCGGGGCCGAGTGTGATGTGGAAGAGGCCCTGGCCCTGCGCGAAGGTGCCGCCGGACACCAGGAGCGTGCCGTCCCCGACCGGGGCCACACCACTCGCGAGATCGAGGAGAGGGACCTTCCGGCCGTCCTTGAGCGACTTGAGGACGATCGGCTTGTTCGGGTAGGTGACCCCGTCGACGACGACCTTGTCACCGCCTGTGATGGCCAGCCAGTCGCCGCCCAGGACGATCTGCGCCCGGTAGGGAAGGGTCTCGGCCCGCTTGGTCTTGCGGTCCACGATTCTGGTCTGGCCGGTTGCGGGCGCCCAAAGCACACGGTCGGGTGTGACCTGCGCGAAGCCGCTGTAGCGGTCGAGGTCGTACGTCTCGGTGGTGGCGGCCGTGGCCACGTCGACCACGCCGAGATGGAAGCCGCCCTCGGATGCCGAGGTCTGCACGGCGAGCGTACCGGGTGTGGAGCCGTAGAACTCCCAGGGGACTCCGGCCGGCATACCCGTCACCTTGCGGTCGACGACCTCGCCGCCGGGAGCCCGGCTCACGAGGTGGAGTTCGTGGGTGGCCGGGTCGACCATTACCAGCGTCGAGCCGTTGACCTCGCGCAGCTCGTAGGGGATGTCGATGACGACGGGGGAGCCGCCCTTGGCCATGTCGTGGATGGTGTGGCGGGTTCCCTCGCTCGCCACGACGACGTCGGCTCCGGCGGCGCCCCGATAGGTGACGGCGGCGCTCTTCGGGAACGTGACGCTGGAGCCGTCCGCGTACCGCGTCCAGACGACGTCGTCCGTCCGGACGGCGAGGAAGCCGTTGGGCCCGGCGGTCGCGAGGGCGCTGTTGAGGAACGGGAAGACCCCGTCCCGGGCGCCCTGTTGCGCGACCACGGCCGCACTGGTGGAGGCCGTCGGCGCGGCGGCGGCCGGGCCGGCGAGTGTGCCGGCGGTGGTGGCGGCCAGGGCGACGGTGACTGCGGCCATCAGCCGGAGCCGGGGGAGAGGGTGCGGGCGCGTGACATGGGATGAGCCTCCTCGTAGAAGGACGTGCGGTGCGGTGGAGCAACGCGACACCCACCAAGACCTATGAGGAAGAAGGAGGGTTGTACGCCTTATTCAATGAAATATCCGGAACGAGCGCTTCGGGCCCTGCGGTTGGAGAGACCCTTCGGAACGCGGCCGGGCGGTGCGTACGTCAGTGCGCACTCCTTGATCGACGCCTGACCCGAACTCACGGTTGCACTGGACTCGACTTTGGTGGATTCGTAGGAGAACCAGGCAAGTTGGCGTCGGCCGCGACTCCGGAGCGTTGGACTTCCCAGGAGTGCTGGGCTACGTGGACTACATCCGGAGGGGACTGGATCGAGAGCGTAACCCCATGCGCGCGCGGTGCGTGCATCATCAAGTGCGCGAGTTAGGGTGAGCCCGGACGGTGAGAGGAGCGCGATGACTGGCCGACGGCGATGGTCGACCGACGAGATCCTGGACACGGCGGCGGAACTGCTGCGCACGAGCGACGCCGAGTCGTTCAGCGTACGCAAACTCGCCGCGGCGCTCGGGACCGACTCCTCCAGCCTCTACCGGCACTTCCGCAACAAGACCGAACTGCTGCGCGCGGTTGCCGACCGGATCCTGCTGGCCGCCATGGACGGTTACCGCCCCGAGGGCGACTGGAAGCAGCGCGTCGCCGCCCTGGCCCTGTGCCTGCGCCAGGCCTTCGGCGAGCAAGTCCAACTCGCCGTGGTGTGGGGGCGCTACGGGTCCGGCGGCACCGGATCCCGACTGGTCATGGAGGAACTGCTGCAGGCCCTGCGCGCGTCCGGCCTGCCCGACGAGGAGGTCCCGGTGCGATACCACCGCATCGTGGTCCTCCTCGCCTCGCTGATCACCTCCGAGGCCGGTATCAGCACCATCGCCCCCAAGGAGTACGAGCAGGGCATGGAGCAGTTCCGTGTCGCGGTGCTCGGTGCCGATCCCGAGCGCTTCCCCGCCCTGGCCCACTTCGCCCGCGACCTGCGCCCCCTCGGAGCGGACCGCCCGGCCGCATTCGAGGAAATCCTCGCCGCCCACCTCGCCCAGATCGAGGCACAGCTCCCCTGACGTGCCGGATCACGGGCACGGTGCGGGTCACACCGGGATCTGGTAGCGATGGAGCAGATAGCGGCAGGTGTCGGCCACCTGCTGGTCGCTCAGCGCCGCGTCGCAGAGGACCGCCGTGACCACCAGCCCCTGGAGCATGTGGCCGTGGTCGGAGAGGTAGCCGAAGACCGGCGCCGCCCAGCCGACCGTACGGACCCGGTCGTCCCTGCGCAGTTCGTATGGATACCCGTTGGTGTAGGTCTGGAGGCGGCGGGCCGCGCCCGCGGTGGAGCGGACGGCGTAGACCGCCCAGCCGTTGTCCGACTCGGCGGTGCGTGACAGCAGTAGATAGTCCAGTTGCCAGCCCTGCCCGTTGCTGCGCAGACCGCCGGGCCGGCCGGGCGCCGAGTCGAAGGTGGGCAGACGCTTGGCCACGAAGAACCACGTCGCGGCGCCGCTGCTGCCCTGGAGGGTGGGGAATCCGTAGTGGCCGCCGGTGAAGCGCAGCGCCGCGAGGCCGTTGACGGCCGCGGACTCGAACACAGCGGGGCTGCCCACGGCGGTGCCGTGGTGGTGGGCGGGGCTCAGGTCGGTGAGCGCGGTGACGGGGCTGCCGTCCCTGAGCGGTTCGCCGCCGTCGAGAAGGGCGTCGGCGCGGTAGTAGCCGATCAGACCGGGCAGACCGGGCAGCGGGTCGTACGGCGAGGAGGCGAGCGGCGGCGCCGACACCGCGGGCGGCACCGCTCCGATACCGATCCGGGCCGAGGCCCCGGGCGTGGCCGTGTTGACCGCGAGGGCCTTGTCCGCCGGCGGGAGGCCTTCGTAGAGGCCCTGCCACAGCGGCCCGTCCACCGCAATCAAGGCGCGCATACGGAGGTCCGCGTGATGGTTGAACGAGCGCTCGACCTTGCACCAGCCGAGGCCCTTGTGCACGTCCCCGAGCGCCCCGCGCTCGCTGCCGACGAGCCGGATCGCCACGGCGTGTTCGCCTCCGGCGCTTCCGACGCAGTCGCGGACGACCAGCTGGGTCGGTCCTCCGATGTCCTCCGCGAGGCTCGCCCAGATGTAGCTGTCGCGCGGCAGGTCCGCATCGAAGTGCTCGAAATCGATCATCCAGTTGTCGAGGACCGCTTCGGTCTGGAACAGCTTCACCGCCGATTCGCACACCGCGGAGTCGGTGCAGGGCACATCGCGGTAGGCCACCCGGGATCTGAGAGCCTTGAACGCCGACCGTCCGTAGTAGGCGAGGGCCAGATCGGTGGCGGTGGTGTACTGGCCGAAACTGTAGATGGCGCAGTCGGTCTGGTGCTCGAAGCGACAGGAACGCAGCGACACCGGGTAGTTCACCCCGAAGTGGTGTGAGCTCAGGCCCTGGGCGCCGAACTCCACCACCACGTCGTCCATCGAGAAGTTGTACACGAGGCCGAGGCCGATGGCCTGTCCGTAGTGGGTCGCCTTCGGCGCGAAGGAGAATCCCCGCACGTTGAGTTTCTCGCAGCCGTTGCCCTCGACGTATTCGGCCAGGTCGTGCGGGATGAAGAACCCGCGCCCGAAGAGCCCTACGTCCCCTTCCCACAGGAACTGCAGGTCGGGCACGCCCGCGGGGCTCTTGTGCACCGGTTCCCGCATCGTCAGGGCTCCGAAGACCCGGCTCTCGACGGTGAGCCACCGCAGGTCGTTGACCTTGCCGTTCGTGAGCAACGCAGGACGGGCTGCGCCGGTTCGAAGGGGATGCGGATCTCGCGGTGCAGCCCGTCCGAGGTGAGGAACGCGAAGACGACGGCCGGCGGGTTCTCGTGCGCGTTGACGTACGCGTAGAAGGGGGAGGGCCGGTTGAACGCGTCGACCATGCCGAACAGCGGCTGCACCGACCAGGGCATGACTCGTTGCGGACCACGAAGTCCACCGTCAGCTGCCGCACGCCCGCCCAGTAGTCACCGTCGGTCGGGCCGAACTGGAAGGGCGAGCAGGGCAGGCTGACGGTGGCCTCGCTCGTCGGCCCCCCGGCCACGGGGGAGGGGACCCGGGTGCGGCAGCCCCACCGCTGGTCGGTGACCGAGGCGTCGAGCATGCCGCTCAGGTTCGCCCAGTGGCCCTCGCTCAGCGGCCGGTCGTGGGTGACACGACGCAGCCCGAAGGTCAGCGGGGGTGTGGCCCCGATGGCCCGCAGGGCACTCGTGCGCCCGCCCTCGCCGACGATACGGACCCGGTTGCTGTCGACCAGCACGGAGCGCAGGAATTCATAGGGCTGCGGGTCGGCGGGGACGAAGACGATCCCCCCGGCGTTCTTGTCCAGGGCGTCCACGGCGTTCTGGAACGCGTCCGAGCAGGTCGCACGGCCGTCGGGGCCGGGAACGGCGTCGAAGTCACGGACATTGACGAATACGGGGGGCGGGAGCCATGGGCCGAGGCTATCCAAGCCCAGGGCACCCGGGCAGGCGTCAACTCCTCTTCGTATGACGTGACTTACGCGGGGCGTGTCCGTGCTCGGCGGATCATCCGTTGCTGCCCGGGCGATAGAGGCTGAGGTCGCCGTAGGCCGACAGAGTGCCGGCCACGTCACCCGGTTTGTGCCGCAGGGTGGCGTCCAGGAAGGCGAGAGTGCTTGCGGCGACCACGCGCGCACTCCTGGTGCGGCCCAGGGAGCCGACCATGGAGGGCACGGGCGGCAGGTACAGGGGGGCGTCCATGAAGGTGAGGTGTGCGGCGCCGGGGACGGTGAGCCGGTAGCTCGTCGAGGTGCTCAGCTTGAGGACCTTGGTGAGGCGGGGTATGTAGCGCGGGTCGGTTTCCCTGCCGATGGCCTGGGTGAGCGCGAGCACCGGCTGGTGGAAGGGGAGCGGCTCGGGGTCGCGGGGGTAGCCGTCCAGATCGACGACCGCCGCGAACCGGCGGTCCTGGCGTGCTGCTTGCAGGGCGGCGGCGCCCCCCAGGGAGTGTCCGGTCACCGCGGCCCGGCCGGTGTCAAGACGCCCGGTCAGCGGGCCGGCGATGTCACCTCGGTCGAGGCGGCCCAGTTGAGTGAGGACGAAGCTGAGGTCCGCGGCCCGAATCCTCGTGGTTTCGACGGCCCGTTTGTCGTCTTCGTCGTCGTCGCCGGTGGAGGCGATCCGCGTGTTGATCGTCCGGCCGTCGGCGAGGACGACGGCGGCGGAGTCGTACGGGTGGTCGAGGGCGGCGACCACGTAACCGTTGCTGGCCAGTTCCTCCGCCCACGCGGTGTTCTGCGTGCGTACGCCCCCCAGCCCGGGAGAGAACACCACGAGCGGGAACCGTTCGCCACCGTGGACCACCGGAGCGTCGAACACCGCGTGGGTGTGGGCACGCGGGACACCGTCGACCAGGAAACTGGGGAGGCCGGCATAGCGCGCGAGGGCATCGGAGACGGTGCGCGCCTCCTGTTCCGTGCGGCCCAGGTACGGAGCTCGCCGCGCGCCGGCGGGGCTCTTCTGCGCGGGATACCAGAGCTGGACCACGACCGTGCGCCGGTCGCCGGGTTCGGGAGTGGCGGTCTCGGGGCGGTTCGGGTCGGTCCACTGCGTCACCTGGGTACCGACCGCGAACCGGCCCGTGGGCTCGGGGAACACCGGGATGGGAAAGGCCCAGGCGGCCACCGGGCCGGTGGCGATCAGACCGACGCAGACCACCGACCCCGGCAAAGCCACCCACCAGCGGGCCCGCCTCGTCGCCCGCCCGGTACGCCGTCGCATCAGGGGCGAGACGGCGAACGGCAACGCGAGGGCGGCGCCGGCCAGTACCGGCAGCATCTGCCAGCGGAACCCCGTCACGCCCAGCGCGATCGCGGACACGACGAAACCCGCTCCCGCCGCGATCGTGACGGGTGGGCGAGCGGCGGGGGGAAGCCAGCGTGCCGCCACCAGCGCGACGGCACCCAGCAGGGCGAGGATTTCCAGGGGGGACATGTGCGGTCCCGAGATGATTTCGGTCACCGGGCCCTCCTCGGCGCGTGGTACGGGCCGCCACATCGACCCCGGGTCGCCGTCGTATGCGACCGGGGTCGCTACCGCGGACACGTCCTGTGTGCGATCCCAGTCGCATCCGGATGCCTCGCCCGTGCGACCGGAGTCGTCCTTGCGCCCGCCGGGTCAGAGGCCGCTTTGCGACCGGGGGAGGTAGGGGGACTCCTCCTGTGGTCGTACCTCGGCGCGGTGTGATCAGACGCTGGACTCATGCGCTCGACCGGCCCGCGGCCTACCGTGACAGGACCGCGGTACGTGCCGGGCAGCGCGGCGGATCCTGCTTTTCCCGTGCCCGACCGAGCTCCAGTTGTACGCGGGGCAACCCCGTCCGGGGCCAAGGACGCTGAATCGACAGGGACATGCGATGACCGAGGCGGCTGCGGAGACCGGCAGTGCCCACCCGGCGGGCCGCCGGGACCTGGTGCTGCGGGCGTGGACGGCCGTACAGCTGAGAAGGTACGTCGGCCTGGCCTCCGCACGAGCGGTGCGACCGATCAGTGCGGCCCGGCGCTGGGGCTCCCGGCTGCCGCCCACGGTGGCCGATGCGCTGTTGCCGGCGCTGCTCCTCCTCAACATCATGACCACGCTCGTCCCGCAGAGATGGCCGGTGTCCGTGGCACTCACCGCCGCCCTCGCGCTGCCCCTGGTGTGGCGGCGCCGGGCCCCGCGCACGGTGTTCGGTGTCGTGGCAGCCGCCGCCTTCGTCCAGTGGCTGATGGACGTCCAACTGCTGGCGGACATCGCCCTGCTGGTGGCGCTCTACACGGTGGCCGCGCACTCGGGGCGGCGCGGCACGCTCCTCGCCGGTGCCGTCGTGGAAGCGGGAGTCCTGCTGGCCTGTCTGCGCTGGGTGGCGGACGACGTATTTCTGACCCCCTTCGTGGCGGTGACCGCGATGGTCGTCGCCGCCGCCGTCCTCGGTGTGAACGTACGGACCAGGGGCGACTACCTCGCGGCCGTCGAGGAACGGGCCGCACGCCTGGAACACGAGCAGGAACAGCAGGCGCGACTGGCCGTCGCCGAGGAAAGGACACGTATCACCCGGGAGATGCACGACATCGTCACCCACAACCTGTCCGTCATGGTGGCGCTCACCGACGCCGCCCTCTACGCCCAGCACCGGTCGCCCGAGAGGGCCACCACCGCGATGCTCCAGATCTCCGAAACAGGCCGACAGGCCCTGACCGACATGCGGCGCTCCCTCGGTGTCCTACGGACCGACGAACCGGACGCGGTGCGCCACCCGCTGCCCGGCATCGCTCAACTGCCTTCCCTCGCCGACCAGATGGGCGCCGCCGGGCTGCCGACCCGCCTGGAAACCCACGGCGAGTACAGCCACATTCCCGCCACCGCCCAACTGACCGTCTACCGCCTGGTACAGGAAGCATTGACCAACGCCCTCAAGCACACACCGACCGGCACGCACGCCAAGGTCCGCGTGCGGTGCTCAGCCGAGACCGTCACCGTGGACGTCACCGACAGCGGCCCACCGTCCCTCCACCGCGGCGCTCCACCGTCCGGCGGTCACGGCATCCCGGGCATGCGTGAGCGTGCGGCGGCCTACGGGGGCACGGTGCGGGCCGGACCGCTCCCGGGCGGCGGCTGGGGAGTCCATACCCGTCTCGACCTCGGCAGCGGTGAGGAGGCTTCCTCATGACGATTCGCGTCCTGATCGTCGACGACGAGGCGCTGCTCCGTATGGCCTTCAGCACGGTTCTGGAGGCGCAGCCCGACATGGCACCGGTCGGCGAGGCCGCGGACGGCACCGAGGCCGTACGCCTCGCCCGGGAACTGCGGCCCGACGTCGTCCTCATGGACGTCCGGATGCCCGGGACCGACGGGATCGAAGCGACCCGACAGATCACCGGGGCCAGCCCGCGCAGCAGAGTGCTGATCCTCACCACCTTCGACCTCGATGAATACGCCTTCGCGGGCCTCCGGGCCGGAGCTTCGGGCTTCCTGCTGAAGAACACCAGGCCCGAGGAGCTGCTCACCGCGATACGCAACGTGGCCGCGGGCGACGCCGTGGTCTCCCCGCGGATCACCCGCCTGCTGCTGGAGAACTTCTGTCCCCACATCCCCGACGGCAGCGACTCCGGCCGCGACGACGAGCGGCTGCGACGGCTCACCCCCCGCGAGCGCGAGGTGCTCATCCAGGTGGGCCGCGGCCTGACCAACACCGAGATCGCGGCCACCCTGCATCTCGCGGAGGCGACCGTGAAGTCCCACCTGGGGCGGATGCTGCCGAAGCTCGGACTCCGTGACCGGATACAAGCCGTGATCTTCGCCTACGAGAGCCGCCTCATCCACCCGGCATGACACCGGCACCCGGCCGCGGCTGGTTCTGCTCTGTCACCCGAGCGAGCGCGTCCGGGCGGCGCGGCCGTGGTGGTCTGCGTAGCGTGAGGGCATGTCCTGGACAGCCGATCGGTGCCGTGGCCGTCCCGCGCTGGAAGGCCGCCGCCGACTGCGAGCCGCGGTGGCTCGTGGCGCGGGGTCACTCGTGGCGCGGGGTCATGGGTCGAGCAGCCATGGGGGAGTCATGGGGTGGCTCCCCCCTCCCTGGCGATCGGCGCCCATGTGTTCGTCGTCGCCCCGTACGTCCACCTCTTCCGACCAGAACCACATCCGCACAGAACTCGACCGCCCTATCGGCTGTCAGCCCCTGCGCTCCTGATGACGGCCCCGTGTCCCTAGGGAGGATCATGTCTCTGGCCCACCCCGCCCGTACGCCCGACATGGTGAACATCATGATCGTCGGCGACTCGATCAGCCATGGCAGCAGCGGCGACTGGACCTGGCGCTACCGGTTCTGGAAACACCTCCACGAGCGCGACGTCAGCGTCGACCTGGTGGGTCCCAAGGACACCCTCGACAACATCCGTACCGCCGAGGTCGGCGACGACGACGCCACGTACGCCGAGTCCCGGTTCGACCCCGATCACGACGCCCAGTGGGGCCGCCCCTACGTCACCGAGAAGGACGAGATCGAGGCCAAGGTCCGTGAGCACCGGCCCGACTACCTGCTGGTGCTGCTCGGCATCAACGACCTGTTCTGGTACGGCATCGAACCCGCGCAGTTCGAGGCGAACCTGCGGGAGTTCATCGCCGCCGCCCGCCGGGCCGACGGACACCTCGCGATCGTTCTCGGCACCATCCTGCAATGCCGCAAAGTGGTCGATGATCCGGACTTCGGCGCCCGGGTCGACGCCAGCAACGACCGGCTGCGCGCCGTGGCCGAGGATCTCGCCACCGCGTCCTCCCCGGTGGTGGTTGCCGAGACAGCCGCGGAGTTCGTCGCGGCGGACCACACCTGGGACGGCACCCACCCCAACCCCAACGGCGAGATCCGCATCGCCGCCGCCTTCGCCGATGTCCTCGCCGACCGCTTCGGCATCGGCACCCGGTATCCCCGCCCCTACCCGGACGTTCCCCCCGTCGCCCCGCAGGCCAAGGCGAGCATCGACTGAGACACCTGACGGACCGGGGCCACTCCCTTCTCTCCACACAACCGCCCAGGTCAGCGCCGTCTGACTCCCCGCGGCCGTTGGTAGGAAACCCCCGGTGGCCGCGCCTCCCGCTCCGGGTCCACCATGGAAGAGAGGTCGGCGCAGGCGCCGAACACCTCCGCGTCGGCGCGCCTCCGGAACCCCACCGAGGAGGCAACCACCATGAGTGACCGCTACGGCCGACAGGCACCACCGCTCACCTTGGATGAACTGGCCCGCCGTGAAGACATCCCCGCCACCGAAAAGCAATCCGACGAGGCACAGGCGGGACTGGCATCTGCTCGTGTCACCGTGACCGTCCCCTCAGGGCAGCAGCTGCTGCACCACGACGGCCCCACCATCGTCCTGCCCGAGGGCTCCTTCCACGGCCGGACCGTGGACGAGACCCGGCTCCACGAACCCGACTCGCTGGCACCGCCGGACGATCCGCCGCGTCCCTACCGGCCGCTGTGGCAGCCGCAACTGCACTACCCCCGCATGACCGGGGTGCCGGAGACACGGCTGCGCCGGATCAACGGCCGCACGGTCGTCGTCCCGACCGACAGCGGCCATGTGTACGGGGAGTACACGACCAGACAAACCTACTACCCGTCGGGCTACCCGTGGGCGTGCATCGGTCGGCTGTTTGTGTGGAGCGACGCGAGCCAGCCGAACTGGGACTCCTACGGCACGGCGGCACTCGTGGGCGACCGCACAGTACTGACGGCCGCTCATATGGTTCCGTGGGGCGCGTCCAACTGGGCGGCGCAGTTCATCGCCGGCTACTACGACGGCAGCTCCAGCGCCGGCAGCGGCGGCCAGTCCTGGGTCACCAACGCCCACGGTTATTCCGGCCACGACGTGACCGCCCACGACATGGCCGTCCTGCGACTGGCCGACCCGCTCGGCGGCTGGCTCGGCTCCCTCGGCACCAAGGCGTACGACGACGGCTGGGAGGGCGGCAACTACTGGACCCTGGCGGGCTACCCGAGTGCGGTGACCTCCGAGCGCCCCAGCTTCCAGGCAGCCATTCACGTCATCGACGACGACGAGGACGGCGACGCGCAGGAACTGGAGCACCACGGCGACGACACCGGCGGTGACTCGGGCGGCCCCTTCTTCGCGACCTGGGACGACGGCCCGTACGCCATCGGCACGGTCAGCGGCTACGAGGAGATCTCCGGGCCGCTCGGCATCGGCAGCGAGGACAACAACATCGTGGCGGGTGGACCGGCCCTCAACGCACTCGTCAAATACGGCCGCGACAACTGGCCGTAGCCACCGAGAACGGCCGGCCCACAGCCGACGAACCACGACCGACTTGTTGTCAGTCACTCGTGCCCTTCAGCTCCGTTCCTCGCCGCACTCCGTGACGCCCCGGAGAGGCCCCGTCACGGCGACGGGGAGTTCGGCACTGTCGGATGGCCGTCGAGCACGGTCAGGCGGGCGATGACCTCGTCACCGGAGGAGGCTGCCGTCGGCTGGAAGCCCACGGAGGCGTACAGCTCCGCGGCCACGGTGTTGTCCGGGTGATAGGACAGTCGCAGCTCGCGGCAGTCCTCGCGTCGGGCCAGCCACTCCACGAGGGTGCGCACTGCCGCCCGACCGATCCCCCTGCCCTGCTCGGGGGCGTCGATCACCATGCCCCCGAGCCAGTACGAGCCGTCGTCGTCGCGGCCCCACATGAGGTGACCCACCACCGTGTCATCGGCGTAGACCGCCAGCGAGTGCCAGATGCCTTCCCGCGACGACAAAAGCAGGTAGCGGGCCGCCAATGCGGCCACGTATCCACGCTGGTCGTCCCGTGGAGCGATATCCGCTACGGCACGCCAGTTCTCGTCGTCCACCTCACGCAGGACGACACGTCGCCCCGCTTTGTCAGAAAGCCCAAGGGTCATCACGGAGAGCAGGCTACGAACCAAGCGGTTGATCCGCGAACCATTTCGCTTCCTGAACCCCGCAACGGCAGCCCCCGCTACCGTCGGCACCCCCGGGCCTCCAGAGCCTTCGGCAGATACGCGCGAAGGAACTCCTCCAGCGCTCTGCGGCGCTCGGCGGTCCCCTCCGGAGCCGGATGCGGTGAGGTGAGGTCGATCAGGGTCACGAATTTCTGCCGCCTGCCCTCGTACGTACAGGCATTGACCGCCACTCCGCCCCGGTCCGCGATCCGGGCGTCGTCCCCGATGACGGCCTTCCGCGGATTGCCCATCCGTACCAGGGCGCTGTGCTGCACGGCGACCGGATCGGTGGCCGCGTCGGTCACGTCGTCCGTGAGGTACACCGTCTGCTTGTTGTCCACGGAGAGCGCGCAGACGGAGCTCCGGGGACTGAGGTCCTTCCGCGACTGGTCCAGCTTCTGTCCGTCCGGCAGCAGCGGGGCCAGCGGCTTCGCCCCTACGGGCACACCGCACAGGGCGTCGGGCACGGTGTAGTCATCGGAAGCGGAGCACCCCGCGAGGACCCCCAGCGCGGCGCACAGCGCGAGAACGCGGAGCGTGCGGGTCACTGGTCACCCGCCAGGCCCTGGGCCGCCGCGTTGCCGTTGAGCGCGGCGGTGCTGGCCTCGTTGGTCAGCGTGTACGCGTCCTTGCCGCTGTTGGGGTTGACCTTGTCCCACTGTTCGGCCAGCGCCTTGAGCTGACCCTCCCGGCCGGTGAACACCTTGCCGTTCTGCTCCTGGATCTCGTGGTTGATGCGGGCCTGTTCGTCCAGCTGCCACTGGTAGGTCAGCGCGTCGACCCCGCGCTGGGCGATGTCGCCGACCTCGGGGATGAAGTTCACTGCCGCGCCGAAGCCGTGGTACATCCACTTGGCGTCCCAGGACGGGTCGTGCTTGTCGGTCTTGAGCGCCTGGTAGCGGGCCTCCTCCAGGAAACCCGTGGTCTGCCCGGCCCGCTGGAGTGTCTCGTGCGGGTCCTTGGGATGGTCCTGGTAGATGTCCCGCACCATCTCCTGGTTCATGAAGTCGTTGAGCTTTCCGTACGAGTCCTGGCTGCGCGAGATCTGCTTGGTGACTTCCAGGAGCTGACCCCGGTCGAGCAGCTTCGGGTCGTTCGGATCGTTGGCGAGCGCGCTCATCGAGTAGTGGACCTCGTCTGAGTGGTTGCCGAGGACGATCGCCATGTCGTCGCGGAACTCGGGAGCGAAGTCGTCACCGGACGCCGCCAGGTATTTCAGCGACCGGTCGAGGACCTGCCGGTGCTCGGGTGTGTGGTCCACGGGCCGGGCGTTCGGGTCGTTCGGGTCGACTCCGGTGGCGGCAGCGATCAACGCCTTGCCGGTGGCGTCCCTGGCCTGGTTGCCGTCACCGTGGTTGAGCGGTGTGTCGTCGAAGGTGTGGCGGCCGTTGAGGACGTACTCGGCGTTGTCCTGGGGGACCGTCGTATTGAAGAACTGGGTCGCCGCGCCGGGGGACTTGGACAAGGCGGTCATGAACCCGGTCATGGGATCGTGCCCGAACTCGTCACCGATGAAGTTCATCTTCGGCATCGGGGGGCCGCCCACGCCACCGTTCCAGTAGTGGTCGGGCAGCTGCATCTTCTTCTCGGTGGAGACGAGCGCGTTGCCGTAGTCGTTGAGGAACGTGTCGCCGTAGTCGCCGACCCGCATCAGGTTGCTCATCAGCTGGAAGCCGTACACCTGCGTGCCGTGCGTCCTGATCGTCTGGCCGCCCAGACCGACCATCTCCTGCTCCCAAGTACGCATCGCGGAGCTGTCGGTCTGGGTGGCCCCGGCCAGGGTGAGGCTCAGGTTCTTCTGCAGGTCGCCCAGCTGGTCCAGGCGGGCGCGTTGCAGTTGGCCTCCGTCGGACGGGTCGGAGAGGTCGGCCCAGAAGTCGAGGAGGCCGCGCGAACCGAGGGTGGTGGTGAACTTCTCCTGGAAGA
Organism: Streptomyces sp. NPDC031670; assembly: GCF_055580545.1. Lineage (NCBI taxonomy): Bacteria > Bacillati > Actinomycetota > Actinomycetes > Kitasatosporales > Streptomycetaceae > Streptomyces > Streptomyces sp. NPDC031670. Next base: position 84,223 of record NZ_JBVILC010000026.1, read on the forward strand.
GCCGGTCGTTCTTGTACGCACCGAGCTGCCGGGTGAGGTTGTCGAACTCCTGGGGGGTCATGTCGTCCCCCTTGCCCTTGATGAGGTTCGCCAGGTCCTCCGCGTCCTTGAGCGCCTTGGCAGCCGAGTCCCGGTCGCCGTAGGAGGCGTCGGAGAAGCCGAGCGGGGTCTGTCCCATCAGCGCGGTCAGCACCTGCGCGGCGCTGGTGTCGCTCTCGGTGGCCTTGCTGAGGATGCGCTGGACCTCGTCGCGCAGGTTTTCGGCGTCGGCCATGGAGTGCCCGGGCACCGTGGTGCCCTTGGCCGCGCGGTCCGGGTGGATGTTCATGGTGACGGTGAACCCGCCGTGGCCGGTCCCGACGACCGTCAGGTTGTTCTTGAGCCCGTGCTCGATGGCCTCGTTCAGCTTCTGCTGCCAGTCGACGAGTTCGTTGTACGTGTCCTGGAGAATGTTGCGGATGGTGGTCGCCTCGGTGACGGCGTCCCCGAACTCGTTGGCCGTCCGGGTGATGAACTGCCGGGTGACCGTGGCGTTCGCGCCCGCCCAATTGGCCTTCTGGGACTTGCCGTCCAGCTGGTTGTGGGCGTCCGTCCGCAGCGACTCCAGTTTGCTGATCATCGTTGTCCAGTCGGAGACGGCCGTGCCGAGCGGGGTGAAGTTCCCGAATCGGAGTGCGTCCAGTTCCATCAGCCCTGCTTCCCTTCCCCGAAGGCCCGGTTGAGGTCGAGCGCGCTGAGGCTGGTGACGATGTGGTACTCGTCGCCCGCGTGCGCGTTCTTGGTGTAGTCGAGGTGGTTGGAGATGTGCGCGCAGGCCTGGAGCAGGCTGTCGACCTGGTTGTTCCAGTGCTCGGCGACGGTGACAAGGGCGTTGCCGAGTGCGAAGTCCGCCTTCATCGCGGCTCCGGCGGCGTTCGTGCTCTGCTTGGCGTGGTCCCCGTCGGTGTCGAGCCGTTGGTAGAGCTTGAACGCCTCGTCACCGACGGCGGCCAGGTCCTGCTGGCTCACCACGAGGTCGCCGTTGACCGGACCGCCCCCGCGATCGTCGTCCGGCAGATGGTTGAGCCGCATCCGCCCGGAGTCCTGCTTCTGCGCGGCGGTGCTCTTGAGCTGGTTCCACTCCTGTTCGAACGACACGCTTTCCCCCAAGTGAGTGTCCATCGATCGAGAAGATCTGGCCGCATCCTACGGATGCTGGCGAGAAACCGCTGGAGAAATCCGGTCGGACGATGCATCAGGTGATTTCGATGTCGGCCGTCATGTCCATGTCCGACCGCCGCCCGGCTGATGCACACCACCCTCGCCGCCTGGCCCTGGAGCACCGAAGACGGCCGGCAGCGGCTATGACGCCCCCGGCCCCCCGGCCCCCCGGACGCCCCGGCACCGCGCTGCCGGGGCGTCCATGGGAACTCTGCCTCGTCAAGCGACAGAGGGAACTTGGGTCACTTCTTGCCCTTCAGGGAAGCCACGTCCTTGGCCAGCCCCGTGACCTGGGTGGTGAGTACTCCGATCTGCTTGCTCAGGGCTGCCAGAGCGTCCGCGCTGCCGGGGCTGCCGTTCCGGTGAGCCGCGCGGCTGCGCACTCGGGCGATGCCGGTGGGTACGCCGCTGATCTGGATGCCCACCTCGTGCCACGCTGCCAGCACAGCCGCCCTTTCGGCGCTGTCGGCGCCGTACAGGTCTTCGGCCTTGTGGTACGTGGTGTTCGCGAAGTCCTGGAACTGGGTCTCGGCGCTGGAGGCCTTGAGCGCTTCGTACCAGATGGCGCCGGCCGCCTCCCACGCGAATCCACCGATGCCCGCGGCGGTCAGGTAGAACGCCTTGTTGGGAATGCCGGAGTTGATGTGTACCCCGCCGTTGTCACCTCTTTCGGAGTTCGGCAGGTGGACGAACCTGCTCATGTGGTCGGGCTGCGGGTCCTTGCCGAACAGGGCGTTGTCGTACGCCTGGCCCGGGGCCTTCATCGACCGCAGGGCGTCGGCCTCGATCCCGGGGGTGAACACATCGGGACCGATCAGCCAGTCCGCCTCCTCGGCCGACTGCTTGAGCGACCACTGCTTGACCAGCGAGCCGAAGACGTCCGAGGCGGATTCGTTCAGGGCACCCGGCTGGTCGTGGTAGGCGAGGCCCGCGGTGTTCTCGGTGACTCCGTGCGTCAGCTCGTGGGCGATGACATCGAGGGATCCGGTGAAGTCGGTGAAGACCTTTCCGTCTCCGTCGCCGAAGACCATCTGTTGCCCGTCCCAGAAAGCGTTGTTGTACTGCACGCTGAAGTGGACGTATCCGTCCAGGCGCATCCCGCGGTCGTCGATCGAATCGCGGTTGAACACCTCGTGGTAGAAGTCGTGCGTCGTGCCGAGGCCGTTGAACGCTCGGTTGACCGCGTCGTCTGTCGATGCCGGTCCGTCTTCCGACCGGGCCATGACCGCCGAGGGAAGCAGTCTGCCGTTCTGGCAGTCGAAGACGGTCCGCCGTCCGTTGCCCGGGGTGGCGGCGCCCGCGAATCCCGCCCGAATCGCTCGCTCACCGCGCAGTCCGGCGGTGGTCAGCAAGGTGTCCAGTGCCGATTGGTGGACTTCGCTGTTGTCGCTGCGCAGGAGCTTTTCCAGAAGGTGCGGAGGAATGATGCAACTGATGCGGCAGGTCCTGGTCATGGGATGCCTCTGCAAAGAGGAGCGACCGCGAGGGCTCGCTCGTCCGGTCTTTTCGTGTGGTTGTTCCGCGTGTTCCAGAGCAACCCTGCCTGTCCCGACTCGGGGTGGCGGTGGTGGACGCTGACCCTGCTCGGAGGGCGAAGTGCCTTACGGCCGCGGGCTGTGCAGTACGCGCGCGGTCCTCGCTTCCGCTGTGTCCATTGTGTCCATGACTGCCAGCGGTGAAGGCGTATCTACTTCGAGTATCCCTTCGCGGAATGCGACTTGCACCCCGAGCGGGGCGCGTTCCCGTGCCATGTGCACCGACGCGGAGAGTGGTCCCGGACATGCCGGTACGCCCCCGCCCCGTGCCGCCGGAAACGCGGTGGAAGTACGGGCGGCGTGTGCTTAGTGTCGCGGGATGAGTACTCGTACCTTCCGTATCACCGTCCGGGGCGTCTTCAGCGAGCTCAGCGCCGACCAGCGGGCCGAGCTGCTGGCCCGTGCCGCGGATCATGACGTCCTTCAGGCGGCCTTCACCTCCGAAGGGCACCTCAGCTACGACCTGGCCGCGCGATCCGCCTTCACCTTCCGCTTCCTCGACTCGGGGGAGAAAGAAGAAGACATCCTGGCGGCGACCGAACGAGCCGAACGAGCCGCGAAGACGTGGCTCTCCGAGCGCGGCTACGGCTACGCCAAGCTCCGGAGCAGTGCCGAGGACCTTTCCCAGGCACCGCTGGGCAAGCGGCAGCGCCGCGCGGCGGCCCAGCAGAGCGCCTGAGACAGCCGCGGCACGGGCGCGCCGGCGCCCTCCCACTTCCTCCAGGCCGTGAAGGCCTCATCGGCGAGCCGGTGCTCGCCGATGAGGCAGGCCGACAGATTGATGAGGTCTACGGTCGCTGCCGGGGATCCGGTAGGAATTCGGTGTGGCTGATGGTCCCCGTGGCCGAGTCGAACAGCTTGCCGTCGGCCGCCCCTGCCTACTGCTGCCTCGCCCCGTCCGCTCCGTACCGGAGGCCGTCGAGGAGCAGGTCGAGGAGACGGCCGGCTCGTTCGCGCTGGTCCGGAGCGCTGGTGATCAGCGCGACCCCGGCCAGGCTGAAGCCGACGTCCAAGGGGTCGATGTCGGAGCGCACCAGACCGGCAGCGGCACCGGCGTGCAGCAGGGTGGTGAGCGCGGTGCCGAGCTTGTCGAGGGTCTCGGCGAAGGGGTCCGCACCGGATGCGACCGCGGCCCGCAGGGCGTCCGCCATGCCCTGCTTGGCCGCCACGTAGTCGATGAAGTGATCCATCCACAGCCGCAGTGCCCGGTCCGGGGCATGATCGGCGAGCAGCGTCGTGGCGCTGTCGCAGACGCGCGCCAGTTCGTTGCGGTAGGCCGCCTCGACCAGCGCCTCCCGGGTCGGGAAGTGGCGGTAGAGGGTGGCCGAGCCGACGCCCGCGGCCTTGGCGATCGTGTCGATCGCCACGTCGGGCCCCTTTTCGGAGAAGGCGCGCACGGCTGCTTCGAGGATCCGCTCGCGGTTGCGGCGGGCATCGGCGCGCAACACGCTCGGCTTGGTGGTCAAGGCTGTTCCCTTCGTCAGGGGACCAGTCTAGCTGGACAACCGGGGAGGTCCCCGTTTAACGTGATGGGTAACCGGGGAACTCCCCGGTTACGGGTGTCGGCCCGTCGTGCTCCCATGCAAGGAAGACCCTCATGACCTCCCCCAAGACGGTTCTGATCACCGGTACGTCCTCCGGTATCGGCCTGGCCGCCGCCATCGGCGCGGCCCAGGCGGGCTGGACGACCATCGCCACCATGCGTGACACCGGCAAGGCCGAGGCCCTGCTCAGGACCGCCGCCGAAGCGGGTGTCGCGGACCGGATCCAGGTGAAGCGCCTGGATGTGACCGACTCCGCGGGCATCACCCTCTGCCTGGACGAGGTCATCGCCGAGCACGGCCGCCTCGACGCGCTGGTCAACAACGCCGGCGCCGCCCAGGTCGGCACCATCGAGCAGAGCAGCCTCGACGACGTCCGCGCGGCCATGGAGGTCAACTTCTTCGGCGTGGTGGCGGCGACCAGGGCAGCACTGCCGCACCTGCGGGCGTCCGAGGGCCGGGTGATCACCGTCACCAGCGTCGGCGGCGTCGTCGGCCAACCCTTCAACGAGGCGTACTGCGCGGCCAAGTTCGCGGTGGAGGGTTTCATGCAGTCGCTCGCGCCGGTCGCCGCCACCGTAGGCGTCGATGTCACCGTGGTGGAGCCCGGTGCGGTAGCCAGCGAGTTCGTCGCCAATCTCGGCCTGGACATCGCGGCGCAGCTGGCCGCAGCCGGGCCCTACGGCCCGGCGCTCGAGGCCTACATCAACCGCACGCGTCAGTCGTTCTCCACCGCCCAGACCTCGGCCGAGGCAGCCGCCCCGATCGTCGAGGCCCTGACCGCTGCCCGCCCGCCCTACCGCGTCCAGACCTCGCAGTGGGCCCGCGACTTCGTCGCCACCACCCTCGCCGACCTCGACGGCTCCGCCGTCCAGAACCTCACCCGTACCTGGGTGCGCTGAGCGCCCCACGCTCCCATGGGTGCCCCGGGAACGCCGTACGCGGCAGCCCGTACAGCACCTCCGCCCGTCGGCGCCACAACGTCACCGCACCCGCCCCACGCGACCAGCGCCTCCGCCGAGCCGGGGGTCCGCACCGCACCGTACGCACAACCCACCAGTCACACCGCGCGAACGACCCGCACCAGCAAGGAAGATCACCATGGAACTCCGCACCCTTGGCAGCCAGGGCCTGACCGTCTCCGTTGAAGGACTCGGCTGCATGGGCATGAGCGCCTTCTACGGCCACACCGACGAGGCCGAGTCCCTCGCCACCATCGACCGCGCCCTGGAATTGGGCGTGACTCTGCTGGACACCGCCGAGAGCTACGGCCCGTTCCGTAATGAGCAGCTCCTCGGCAAGGCCCTCGCGGGCCGCCGTGACCAGGCCGTTCTCGCCACGAAGACGGGGATCGAGTTCACGGACGACGGGACGCTCCGAGGCCACAACGGAAGCCCCGCCTACATTCGTCGCTCCCTCGACCGCTCGCTGCGTCACCTGGGCACCGATCACGTCGACCTGTACTACCTCCACCGGGTCGACCCGCAGGTGCCGATCGAGGAGACGGTCGGCGCCATGGGCGAGCTGGTGGACGCCGGCAAGGTCCGCCATATCGGCCTGTGCGAGGTCGCCCCGCAGACCATTCGCCGTGCCCACGCCGTCCACCCGATCACGGCGGTTCAGACCGAGTACTCGCTCTTCGAGCGCGGCATCGAGGACGACGGGGTCATGGCCACCCTGAACGAGCTCGGGATCGGCCTGGTCGCCTACTCGCCGCTCGGACGCGGGTTCCTTACCGGTGCGATCACCAGCCCCGACGACTTCGCGGCCGACGACTTCCGCCGCACCGACCCGCGCTTCCAGGGCGAGAACTTCGGCCGCAACCTGGCCGTCGTCGACCAGGTCCGCCGCCTGGCCGCCGCCAAGCAGGTCTCGCCGTCCCAGCTGGCCCTTGCCTGGGTGCTGCACCAGGGAGCGGTCGCCATCCCCGGGACCAAGCGCCGCCGCTATCTGGAGGAGAACGTCGCCGCCACCACCGTGGCGATCACCGATGAGGAACTGGCCGCCATCGACGCGGTCGCCCCGCGCGGCATCGTCTCCGGCGACCGTTACGCCCCCGAACTGATGCGGAACCTCAACGGCTGAGGCCGGGGATGGCCGGGTGGGGGATACCCGAAGGGCGGGCCGGACACCGCCCAACCGGCCCGCGCCGCGTCGTCCCGGCGGCTCGCCCCTCAGTCGCCGACGCCGATGCGTGTCGGGCGCAAGAGCGAATCAGGAGGTCGGTACGTTCGGGGTCCTCGCGACGTCCGGGGTGTTCGGCCGCCGGGCGAGCAGCACGCTGGCGATGATGATCCACAATCCCGATACGAGGAAGGCGATGAAGCCGGCCCAGGGGATGAACATCAGCACACCGAGCACGATGCCGGCCCAGCCGAGCCAGCGAGGCAAGGGCGTTCCGCTGCGCGCTGTGTCCAGCCCGGCGGCGAGCAGCATGGTGCCGATTCCGCCGACAAAGGGAATGAAGAGGTCGTTGCTGAGGACATTCATGGCCTGAAGGGCAGGCCCGCCGACTTTCTGCTTGTCGCTCGCGTCGATCAGCGCGAGCGTCACCGCCGATCCCAACCAGAAACCCGCGGCCGACAATATCCCTCCGGCGAAGGCGACTTGAGGCAGCCAGCCGTGCCGGTCGGACTCGGCGAGGTGGTGCCGAAGACTACCGGCGAAGAAAACCAGGAGGACGCCCGCCAGGATCAACAGGTACAGGGAAACCGCCTGCCGCGTGTCGTGCTCCTGGAAGAACAGCCTGATCTGCGGCCCGGAATCCCCGATACCCGGCGTATCGCCACCCACACCGAAAGCGACGGCGATCAGAACAACGGCCACGAGGCCGGTCAATGGTCCGAGACGCATCGGAAGCCTCCGATCCGGGCATTCGGATACTGTTTTCAGCGTTCCACGCAACGTAGGAGCAGGCAACTCGCCGCTGCCGCGGTGAGCTCTCACGCTCCGGGCCCGCGTGAGGCTCACCGAGATGAACCCGTCAGGTCGCGCCTTGTGCCCGGCCGGCCCCGGGCTGGAAGACGGCAACCGTTCGAGAAGCGCATGATGGTGAGTGGCAGAGGCCCCGTTACCCGCTCGTCAGCAGACGGCCCCTACGCCCCGGCCTGCTGGTAGAGCGTCACCAGGAGGCCGTGCACCGGCTCACCCTCCGAATCCTCCTCCGTCTCGTCGACCAGTGCGGCCAGTGCCTCGGCGAGCCGCGCTGCCTTGGCCGGGCTGAGCCGGATGTGCCGCAGTGTCAGAAGGTGGTCGACGGGGGAGCGGTCCAACTCCTGAGCGACGGCGCCGAACAGTGCGGCCGTACCCTCGGCCTGCGGTTCGGCGACGAGCAGTCGCTCGGCGGTCCGCCGGTAGTACTTCTCGGTGCCACCACGCACCCGTCGCGTTCCCGCGTCCTGGACCAACCCCGCCTCGCACAGCACCCTGAGGTGGTGGGAGACGCTGCCCTTGTTCGCTCCCAACTGTGCGGCGAGGCGGCTGATCGTGGACGGCCGGCTGCTCAGGGCGAAGAGCAGTCGCTGTCGCAGGGGGTGGGCGAGTGCGGTGTGCTGCAGAGGCGTGCTGATCCGCTGGACGCCGTCGTCTGGTTGGTGGTTCACCAGATCAAGCGTTAAGTACGGTTGACGCTTTGGCAAGGCGCTGGTCTACTCCCTTCCATGATTTCCACCACATCGCCACGTGCGCTGGACGCCGTCGTCGAGTCGATCGCCGACCTGGTCTGTGAGAACTACGTCTTCCCCGATGCCGCCCGACAAGTGGCGGACCTGCTGCGGCGCCGGAGCGTCGAGGGCTCCTACCGGGCCGCATCCGCCGAGGAGTTGGCCGAAGCGGTCACCGCGGACCTACGGTCCGTCAACGGCGACCTGCACCTGGCACTCAAGTACCACGCCGTGCCGGTGCCGACTGAGCAGGGCGCGGCGGCACTCGCCGCGATGCGGAGAGAATTCGACGCCTCTCTGTGTGGTGTCCCGCGCGTGGAGCTCCTCGACGGCGACGTCGCGGTCCTGGAGATCGCACCCAAGATGTTCCCGCTGGACTGGGCGGCGCAGCCGCTGGCCGCGGCGCTCTCCCTGGTGGCCCCCGCCCGCGCCCTCATCCTGGACCTGCGCCGCAACACCGGTGGCGATCCGGACACGGTCGCCTTCATCTGCGGCTATCTGCTCGACGGCCGGACACACCTCAACACCATGGTCTCGCAGCAGGGGAAGGTGGCTGAGCAGTCCTGGACGCCCCCGTTCGTACCGGGTGCCCGCTTCGGTGGCAGCAAGCCGCTTTCCGTGCTGACGAGTGGAAACACCTTCTCGGCGGGCGAGGAGCTCGCGTACGACCTGCAGCAGCTCGGGCGCGCCGAGATCGTCGGGGAGGCCACCCGGGGCGGCGCGCACCCGCGCGAGGGCTGGACGGTGCACCCGCACCTGGAACTCAGCGTGCCTGTCGCCCGCGCGGTCAACCCGGTCTCGGGCACCAACTGGGAGGGCACCGGAGTCCAGCCCGATGTGCTGTGCGACGCCGAGACGGCGCTCGACCGGGCGCTGCCTCTGGCCGTGGCGCGCTTGACCTGAGTTCCTTCTTCTGGATCAGCGGGCGGACCGGATGAAGACGCCCGGGGTGTGGTGTCCGGTCGGGGAGACGGTGGCGGTCTTCTCCGCGCGGGTGACCAGGCCTGACCAGTCCCGAGTCCATGACGCCGTCGGCCGCCTGCGTTGGTGTAGGCGGCAGTTGGTTTAACCCGTTCGGTCTGCCTCTCGACGCGCGTTCGCGGCAACCCTCTTAGGGTCGAATCAACCTCTCGGGGATCGTGAGGAGGCTCCTGTGGATCGTCGTGCTGGCGCGGCCTGCATAGTGCTGGCTTTCGCTTCTTGTGCTCTGTCTTCCGGCACTGCCCATGCGCAGACGGATCTGGACTGCAGTGACTTCCGCTTCCAGGAGGAAGCGCAAGCCGTCTTCGACAGGGACCGCAGTGATCCCTTCCGGTTGGATGAGGATCACGACGGAATCGCCTGCGAGACATTGCCCAGGAGGGGCAATGTCCTGCCCACGCCGGCACCCTTCGGCCCCACCGCGATACCTACTCGTGGTGCTCAGGGTGGGATGGGGGGCACCTCAGAGGCCGGCCCCGGCAGGCTTGAGATCGGGGCAGGTGTGGTCCTGGTGACCGGCGCCGCGGGTATCGGTTACATCGTCCTGAGGCGACGGCGTCAGGTGTGAGCGCGTCTCGTCAGCGCGGTGTGGCGGGCGGCTCCCGTTGGCGCGGGGGTGGGTGACACAAACCCCTGCGCAGAAGTGGAACGCGCCTGCGCCTCACCGAGTGCTTCGTCACCCAGCATCCGTCGCGCCAGGGGCCTGCGAACGAGCGGGCGCCGGGCGGCAGCGTCCTCTCGAGCCATATCGCGGTCGCGCTAAGCATGGCAGGGCAGGCCTGACGTTGACGCCTGACCCGGCAGTGGGGGAGGGCGGTGTGTCCGACGACCGCCCGTCATGAGACGGACCCCACTCCGTGCAGGAGCTAGGTGGGCGCGGTCGTCGGCCCATGGCCCCGAACTTGCCGGCGCCCGGGACCTTTCGACCCTATCCCGCCGTTCTCCGGTCCGGGAAGCAGGTTGCAGCATGATGGGCGCTGCGGATCGGATCCTGCCCCGGCCGCGCCCGGTGCGGGAAAGCGTTGCTGCTCCCGCTGTACGCATACGACCCCGCCCATCACCCCGACCCGGTGGCGTTGTCCGGCCAACTATTTGACCTCAAGGTCAAAAACCCTGCTACGGTAGCGCCATGGGCAGGCCGAAGCAGTTCGATCCGGACGTGGCGGTGGAGCGCGCGATGGACGTGTTCTGGCGCAAGGGGTATGCGGCGACTACGCCGCAGGACCTCGTGGACGAGATCGGCATCGGCAAGGGCAGCCTGTATAACACCTTCGGCAGCAAGCACGCGCTGTTCGAGCGGGCGTTGGCGCGCTACCGCGACTCGCAGGTCGCGTGGCTGACCGCACTCCTCGACCATCCCGGTTCGGCGAGGGACCGGCTGCGGGGCGCACTGGAGGCGCTGGTCGAGCTCGACCTGGGCGACCCGGGTCGGCGTGGCTGCATGGCGGTCAACACCGCTGCGGAGTCTGCCCCTTCCGACGCCGAGACGGCCGACACCGTACGCAAGATGTTCGCGCGGACGGAGGGCGCGTTCCGGGCGACCGTCGAGGAGGGCCAGCGAGCCGGTGAGATCGACGGTGCTCGCGACGCGGCGGCGGTGGCCGCCTGGCTGCTCGCGACGGTGATCGGTATGCGGGTACTGGCGAAGACCGCTCAGGATGCCACGCAGTTGAGGCGAGTCGTGGACGCGGCGATGGAGTCCTTGTAGTTCAGTGCCGCCGGTTGGCCCCCCGGCCGGGCCCTCATTTTTGTGGGCTTGTTTTGTACCTGTAGTTCAAAAATCTGCAAGGAGATCTGACATGGAGCTCAATCTCGTAGGGAAGACGGCGGTCGTCACCGGGGCCAGCCGAGGGGTCGGCCTCGCGATCACGCGGCAGCTCGTCGCCGAGGGGGTCCGAGTCGTCGGCGCGGCCCGCACGATCACCTCCGAACTGAAGGAGGCCGGGGCCCACCCGGTGGCAGTCGACCTGAGTACGCCGGCAGGCGCGGAGGAGTTGGGGGCGCAGGCGCTCGCGGAACTCGGCGGCGTGGACATCCTGGTCAACAACCTGGGCGGCGGGGACGCGTTCAATCTGCACGGGTTCCTCGCGACCGACGACGCCCTGTGGGCGCAGAGCTTCGAAGTCAACCTGTTCGGCACGGTCCGGGTCACTCGCCGACTGCTGCCGAGCATCCTGGAACGCCGCGGCTCGATCGTGAACATCTCATCGATGAGTGCGCGTCTGCCGGGCACGGGCCCGATCGAGTACGGCGTCGCGAAGGCGGGTCTCAACGCGTTCGGCAAGGCGCTGTCCGAGGAGTTCGGGCCCCAGGGCGTACGCGTGAACACCGTCTCGCCCGGCCCGACGCGTACGGGCATGTGGGAGGACGACGACAGCTTCGGCGCCCGACTTGCCGAGGCCCATGGCATCGGGCACCGGGACTTCGTGTCCGGGGTGCCGGCGGGGATGGGTATGACCACCGGCCGCATGGTCGAACCAGACGAGGTCGCGGCCGTCGTCGCGTTCCTCGCCTCGGACCGCGCGGCGAGCATGACCGGCGCCGACTATGTCGTCGATGGCGGCGGCATCAAGACGGTGTGAGGCTCACGGCCGGAGCGCAGGGGCTCGGGACCCGGCCTGACGGCAGGTCTTGGGGCATCCGGTGAACCGGGAGGCGTTCTATCGCCGAACCGCCGAGATCAGTCCGCCGGGCCCCTCCTCGGACTGCGGCGGGGAACTCATCGGGCGGCCGTAGGCGGCAGCGCGCTCGCGCAGGGTGTGACTGTCGGCCTCCCAGCCGTGCCCGGCCAGCCAGCCCACCGGGTCCTCGGGCATCTCCGAGATCCACATGGACGCCGCGGACCCCGGTGCCGCGTCCGCGCCGAAGCGTTCGATCACACCGCGCGAGCCCAGCGTCAGCCCCATCCAACTGCCTGCCGCCGACTGCGTGCTGATCCGGGACAGCAGGAGCTCCACCGCGTCATCGGGGAGGTAGATCAGTAGTCCTTCGGCGATCCACGCGGTCGGCACGGCCGGGTCGTGCCCTGCGGCGACCAGTGCGCCGGGCCAGTCCTCACGCAGATCCACCGGGACGGTGATCCGCTCGCAGGCCGCGACGGCCCGCTCCTGGCGCAGCACCGAAGCCTTGAAGTCCAAGGGGGCGGCGGTGTCGACCTCGAACAACCGGGTGCCCTCGGGCCAGTCCATCCGGAAGGCGCGGCTGTCCATGCCGGCGCCGAGTAGCACGACCTGCCGGACCCCGGACGCGCAGGCCTGCTCCAACAGATCATCGAGGAACTTCGTCCTGATGACGATGGAGAACGACACGCCCAACCGGCGGCGACGCGCGGCCTCGTCATCGGCTAGTGGCGGCGAGGACGGCCACAGACCGCCGGCGGCGGCGAAGGCCTGTGCCAGTGGGTCGCGGAACAGCGCGTTCTCCCGCTCGGTCTCCAGCGCCCGCACTCGGGCCACCCCGACCGCTGTGGCCCACACTCCCGACGGCTGCACCCGCTCCTGCTCATCAGTCACCGCGCCAGCCTAGATGACCGATTTCAGGGGCCCTGACGAGGGAGTGGGTTTCGGACGCCGTCAGTGCTCCGGCACGGACGAGCCGGCACGGACACGCCGTCGGCGCCCCGGCACGGACGACCTCGCCGCAAGAACTCGCCCCGCAAGAACTCGCCCCATCAAGGTCTTTCGGGCTTACGGGCCAGGAGGCAGGCGTGCGGCCTGTTCACCCGACCGCCGGGCTCCTGCTCCAGCCGTGCCGTGACGACGAGTCCGGCCTCGCCCAGCAAGCTGACCAAGTGGCCCAGGGGCAGCAGATGCGACTCATAGGACACGGGACGGCCATAGCCGTGAGTCGGCCGCAGCCGTTCATCGCCCACGTAGTCTCCCCACAGCAGGAAGCCGCCGGGCGCGAGCGTGCGGTGGAATTCAGCGAACACCGCGGGCAGCCATTGCGGGGGCGTGTGGTGGGTGGAATACCAGGCCAGGATGCCGCCGAGTTCGTCGTCCCCCGTCTCCAGGGCCGTCATCGAGCCCTCGGTGAACCGCAGGTCCGGATAGGCCTGACGGGCCAGCCCGATCATCTTCGGTGACAGATCGACGCCGAACGCGGACACCCCCAGCCCGGCCAGGTGCGCCGTCACGCGGCCGGGGCCGCACCCCAGGTCTGCGACCGGCCCCAGGTCGGCCGTCCGCACGAGTTCGGCAAACCCCGCCAGCATCGCGCGGGACAACGGGTCCATCTCCGCTGGAGACGGGACACGTTGGACGTACTCGTCGGCGACCGTGTCGTACGACTCCCGGACAGCGGTCAGAAAGGAGGGCTCGGCCATGCTGCCGACCCTAAACCAGGGCACCGACAGGCAGTGGCGCGAGCTTGTTGACCTGCCTGGTATCCACCGCCGCAGCCCCGGCCCCGGCCGTCACACCGCACCGCCGAACCCTTTCAACACCCGCTGCTGAACGGCCGTTTGGAGCGGACGCCGGGTGGGCCGCGGCTCAGATGACCAGGACCCGGCGCCCCCGGGTGTGGCCGCTGCGGCTGTCAGCGTGCGCCGCCGCTGCCTCGGTGAGCGAGTACGACTTCTCGACCGGGATGTGGAGCATGCCCCGGGAGATGAGGTCGACGGCCTCGGCGAGCGCGTCCGGTACGCTCCCGGCCGCGCCGGAGAACCGGACGCCCAGCCGCGGCGCATCGAGGTCGGCGATGGAGACGACCTTGCGCGGGTCGCCTGTCAGCTCGACGAGTTCGCGGATCACGCCCGAGCCGGCCAGGTCGAGGGCCGCGTCGACCCGGCCCAGGTGCCGCACCCGTTCGACCCAGCCCTCGTGGTAGGTCGTGGCGAGGGCGCCCAGGCCGCGCAGGTAGTCCTGGTTCGCGGCCCCGGCCGTGCCGATCACGGTGATGCCCCGCGCGCGGGCGATCTGCAGCACAGCCGACCCGACACCGCCGGACGCGCCGCTGACCAGCAGTGTCTGCCCGGGCCGCACGCCGACCTCACGGATGACGCGCAGCGCGGTCTCCACCACAGACGGGTACCCGGCCGCCTCCTCGAAGGACAGTCCCTCGGGCATCCGGGCCCAGGCCGACAGCACGGCGAATTCGGCGTACGTGTCGGCGCCCTCGCCGAACACGCGGTCGCCGACCTCGACCCCCACGACGCCCTCGCCGACCTCGTCCACCACGCCGGCGGCGTCCAGTCCGACCCCGGCGGGCAGATCGACCGGATGGGCTGGTCTTCCGGATGATCGATGCGGCTTGGGAGGCCACCGCGCCCTGAACCGGGGTCGTCGGCGGGCTGCGGCCGGGCCCGGGGGCCGGGTCCCGGGCCGGGCTCGGGCGACGCGGCCGGTCGGCGGTGCCGAAGGGTGCCAAGTCACCGGCGGTGGCGTCGATGGACTCAGCAGGACTCAGCGCAGGGCCTTTCACGGCGCGTGGCCGGTTTCGTTCCCGCCTTCTTCCGGTACGGCCCCCGAGTCACCGACTCTGACCCGACAGCCACCCGCGCGGTGTGAGGAGAACCTGCATGAGCGGAGTGCGGAACCGGGGACACGAGAACGTCGCTGCGGACGGCCGGCAGCCGTCAAAGACCCCCGCCGCGGAGGGTATGACGCCGTTCGACGACATTTACGACCAGCCGGATCCCCGGGCCTATTTCCAGGCACTGGGCCCACTGGAATACCAGACTCCCCATCACGGACAGAACATCTTTCGGCGGGCGCTCGCGGCCCTCAGCGGGGGGGTCCGCGCACCGGAACCGGTAACCGTGATGGACATCTGCTGCTCTTACGGCATCAACGCGGCCCTTCTCAACCACGAAGTGACGCTGGACGACCTCTGCGCCCACTACACGTCGCCGCACGCCACCGCCCTCACCACAGCCGAACTGATCGAATGGGACCGCGGCTACTACGCGGCTCGTCGGCGCGACAACCCGGCCCGCGTGATCGGACTCGACATGGCCGCGAACGCCATCTCCTACGCATGCGAGGTCGGTCTGATCGAAGCGGGCTTCGCCGAGAACCTCGAATCCGCGCCTCCCTCCCAGCCCCTGCTCCGCGCCGCGCGGCACGCCCGTCTGATCACGATCACCGGAGGGTCGTCCTTCCTTTCCCCCCGGACCTTCCAACCGATCCTGGACTGCGCCCAGGACCCGGTGTGGGTCGCGGCTTTCGTGCTGCGCACGTCCTCGTACGCGTCCATCGCCGCATGCCTGGATTCCTTCGGCCTGGTCACCGAGAAGGCAACCACGCACCCCTTCAGGCAACGACGTTTCACGGGCAAGGACGAGCAGCAATACGCCGTCCAGGCGGTTGCCTCGGCCGGCGATGACCCGTACGGAACGGAAACGGACGGCTACTTCCACACCGTGCTGCACTTGTCGCGCCCACCCGAGGACGTGACGGCGTTCCCGCTCACCGACCTGATGCCGAGCCCGTGAACCTGTCGGCCCTCAAACACTCCCTAGGAGGCGGCGCCGAGGTTCACAGTAATCGCTCGACCAAGAGGATTAGTAGTTATCGTCTTCGTCCTCGTATTCGTCCTCATTCGCGGCTTCGCTGTCAGGGTGCCCCTCGCCCGCGACCACCGCCTTGCCTGTTGCCCTCTCGACGGCCTGTACCAGCGCGTCCTGGCGGGCCTTGAAAAAGGCTTCGAAGTCGTCCCGGGCCAGCAGAGCCGGATCGACCATGTGGGTACGAATGTGGTCGGCAACCACGTCCGCTTCCACCTCGGCGTTTTTGGCAACCTTGGGGAGGTACGTGGAAGGCGCCGCGCCACCGATGATCCGGTTGGTGCGGGAGGCGAGGGGGGTCTTGTTGATGATGGAGTTGTACCGATCGGGGGAGATCTGTTCGTCCACGCACCAGGCCCGTGGGAAGACATGATGGATGTCCACAGACTCCGCGAAGTACTCCGCGTCCTCGGTCCTCTGGCCGGTACGCCAGTCGACGGCGCCTTCCTTCATCAGCAGGGCATAGATCCCCTTGTACGCGGCGCTGTTGCGGGTACGCAGTGTCAGGAGTCGGTCCTCGCTGAACCGGGCGTCGCGGATGGTCCGGGGCTCGGGTCCGTTACTACGCACCCATGCCACCGTTTCGGGGAGATCGTGGCTGAACCGGGTTTCCGTCGAGCCGCCGTAGAGCTCACCGAAGACTCCGCACCAGTACCAGCGGGCCATCTTCTGTTGGGCTCCGGCGGGTTCGGCCTTCTGCCCCAGCGTGCTCAAGATCGATGCCAGCGGGATCAGCTGGGTGCCATAGGGCAGGAACCTGGTATCGAACAGGTACTGCCGGCGTGCGAACTTCGCGGCCTGCTTGAAGCCCTCGACAAGCAGAGGCGCAAAGCGCTGATACTCCATCAGCCCCAGCCCCAGCATGTCCTTGCGCTTGCAACCGATGCGAGGCAGTCGCTCTTCGTCGTCCCCGGCCGCGAGCGCGTCCTCGCGCCGGGCAGCTGTCGCCATGAGCGTGACGGCTTGGAGGAAGTCGGTATTGGACACCTCTTTGAGGATGCGGTATTCGGGGGCCTTCCATGCGGCACGCACCTGATTGGCCCAGTGGTCGCGCAGGTTGAACTCGTCGGCGGCATACGTGGCGGTGAGCAGTTCGAAGACGGTGAGGGTGACGCCGCCGGTGTTGACCTTCTCGAAGACCTGGCAGACCGCCTGACGCTCGGTCTGCTTGCCCAACTGGATGACCGGGACCTGGTAGAGGTCGAAGGGACGGACGAACGCCTCCTCGAAGTCGCGCCACCCTTTACGGCCGTCCTCGCCCCGCTCCTTCCAGTAATCCTCGTAACCGTAGCTCCACTCCCTGGTGTTGAAGAGGGCGGAAAGCGGGAAGAGGTGCGCCGCGTATTCGTTCTCGGGGGTGGAGTAGTCCTCGGTTGGTTCGCCCCTGAAGTTGCGGACTACGCGGTCCGGCGGCAGTAGCCGGATCGCGTCCTCGCGGTCGATCTGCGGGTCGAGTGCCTTCATCATATCGACGTAGAACCACCCGCTCGTCGGCCGCTTCCGCTGGTTCAGGGTTTTGACGGGCTCATTGAGCATCAGGGCCTGGAACAATGAGGTCATGCGCTGCTGGCCATCGAGGATCAATGCGTCCGGGTCGACGTTCGCAAGGGGAGTGGCACCTTCGATCGGGCGGTACTTGAAGCGGACGTCACCACCGGTCTGGAGCAGCATCAAGGTGCCGACCGGGTAGCCGCGAGAGATCGAGGCCAGCAGGCTGATGATGTTCTGCTCCGGCCAAACCCAGCCACGCTGAAACTCCGGAAGCTGTGTTTCGCCGTCTGCCGCCCGGCGGAGCAGTTTGGCTAACTGGATCTTGTCGATTCCGAACGCTTGTTCAGTCATGGTCCGTCCCCTGTCTGTGCTGACCGTCACCGCGAGCCTAGCGGCGGTGGGGGCAGCTCAGGGCCGGCTCGGATTCACTCAGGTGGGCTTCGCGGCGTCGCACTCGCGGACGGTCAGATCAGATCGGCGGCGACGCCGGGTGGATGCCAGTCCCTTTGTTGCTTACCAACGGACTTTGCCGCAGGGGACGGTGTAATAGAGGCCGGAATTGTCCGATGCGCTGAGGTGGACGGCCAGGACGGTGCCGTAACGGGCCCGCGCGGTCGCCACGCTGATCGTGGGGTGGGGGGTGATCGAGCAGCGTTCGTAGATGTAGGTGTTGGCGGGGAAGCACGGCTGGGGTTCCCCCGACCAGGGTAGGTAGGGGATCTGACCGGTCCCAGTCGATCCGTATCCCCGGGCCTTCCAGGTGCGGAGCGCTCATGAGGGTGCCGTCCGGCGTCCGGCCATGTGCACGCTGGTAGTCGAGTGCGTACGTGATGGTGTCGGCCCCGAGCTGCAGGTCGGCTGCTGCCAGCTGGGCGAGTGCATAGGCGTCCTCTTCGGACCGCTGCGCGTGTGGCGGCAGGCAGCGGCGGATGGGCGTGGCCTGTGCGGGGTATCCGTCGTCATCTACTGATCTTGGTGATTCGGCGTCGCGCGGGCCGTGCGGCAGGTGGTGACCGTGCCGCGGGTCGGCCGTTCCCTACGCTCCCTCCCATCATGCTCGGGTTGAGCGGGACGGCCTTTCCCGCGTGCCGGGAGTCAAGCAGATCGGCTCCGGATCATGCCCTGTCGGGCAGGGGGACGCTGTGCGGCGTCCGCAGCGCCGACTGACGTTCTGTCGGCACCTGTTCGGCCGGAGGAGAACCGGGAAATGCCGGAGCGCGGGCGACGGCAGTCGACGCCTCGTCCAGGTGTTGAGGTGCAGGCCATCGGTGGCGGGACTTGTGCCTTCGCCAGGCCAACTCCCGCTTGGCACCGGGCCTTGCCACCGCTACGAGGGGCGGCGCGGCCGGGGCAGCGGCCAACGGTCAACGGTCAACGGCCCTTGTCCAGTACGCCCCCGGCGTAATGTGGGCGCATGGTCCACCTCAAGCAGCCGCACCTGTCGGGACTGGGGCGGAACCCAGTCGCCCCGGTGGGCGTCTTGGTGCGTCTGGCCAGGCACGCGGCGGGCCGGCATGGGCTGGTCATACGCGCGGGACAGCTACCGGACACCGTGGCCGAGGCCCTGCTTGCGTACGGCGGCAGCGATTCCGCCGTATCCCTGCACGGGCGCCGCATCTCCTCGGCGATGCGCCGCCGCATTGCCCAGCACCCCGACCCCGCCATTCGCGACGCCTACCCGGACTTCATCCGTCACAGGGTGGACATCGGGGTGCCGCTGAACATCGAGGTCCTGGTCGACGTCTATGGCCGACCGCCGGGGGAGCTGGCGGCCAGCTCCGATCCCAAGCTGCGCGCGATGGTCGCGCAGACCTGGCATGACCGGCCGATGGCCGTGCAAGTCGCGCTGCTCAACGATGCGGACCTAGGCCGTTTCGTTCGGATCATCTGATCGTTGGTTCGGGTGTGCCTTTGACTGACGCGCAGTGGGCGCGGATTGAGCCGTTGCTCCCGGACCGG
>NZ_JBVILC010000027.1:0-102940 GCF_055580545.1 Streptomyces sp. NPDC031670
GCGCGCGGTCTGCTCCGCAGACACGACGCGCCGCCACTACGTGGCGGACCCCCGGCCGCGCTCCGCGCGGCCACCCGGCGGCTCCGCCGCCGGTGCAGCCAACTCCGTTGTCTGTGGCTGGCTGCGAGGGGCGGTCTGTTAGAGGCGACCGGTTTGTACGCAAGGGCGGCACCGATGACCTGTGCGACCGTCAGTTCTCCGTACTCTTCGCTCGCCGGGTAGTAGATCGGGTCGCGTACCCATAACGAGACTTCACTGACACAACCCCACACATCATCCGGCACGGCCAACTCCGTTGTCCGGGACTCGGACCGCTCCCAACCCGAACGGGATTCGCTCCACGGATCCCTCAAAGCGCCGCCACTGCAAGGGAACTGACGACCCGTCTATTACGCATCAAGGTTATTGGGCTCGACTACACCAACCCCCCCACAACCAACCACACCCAGCAATCAACCCCCACCCGCAGCAAGTCGGCAGGCCTCACCCTCGGCACCCAACGTGCACACAACCCTTGACACCCACCCCCCACCGCCTCAAATCCCCGTATACGTGAACTCGTCAGCCGGGCTCGTAGGCGAGGTGATGTCGCCAGCCCTCACCGTGATGTCCACGGTCTGGTCGTCATCGATCCGTGCGGGTGCGGTGGCCGTCAGTTGGGTGTCCGAGATCCAGGTGACCGACTTCGATGCCTGGTTCTTGAAGTTCACGTCGGCGTTCTTGGGGAAGCCCGAGCCGTCGATGGTGACCGTGGTCGCCGCCGCCCGTCCGCTGGTCGGGTTGATGCCGGTGACCAGCAGCGGTGCCGGCCCGTCGTAGGCGAACTGTCCGAGTGGCACGACGGGTGACGTACCGAGGACATTGGTGACCCGGACATCCGCGATTCCGACTCCGTCCGGCACCGTGGCGGTGATGGAGGTGCCGCCCGGGGGGATGGTGAAGTCCCTACACGGGATGGGGCCGAAGTCGAGGAGGCTGCCCGGGGCGAAGCCGCTGCCCTCGATGAGGACCGTGCTTCCGCTCTTGCCGAAGCTGGGACTGACGCTGGTCACCATCGGCCCGGAAGGGGAGAGGAGAGAGGTCTTCAGCAGGCCGAGGTAGGTGTTGTTGGCGTGCTGGTAGGTGACCTGTCCCAGGAAGTCCGCCACGGTGCTGTTGGTCAGCGCCGGGTCGTACGTGGAGTAGCGCCCGTCCGACGGTAGCTGCTGCCGCACACCTGGCTGTACGTAGACGTTGCCCTTCGGGAGTCCGTTGAGTACGTCGAACAGGCGGTGCACGGTGGTGTTGCCTGCCGGGCCGGGTGACGGGTACCACTTGTCCTGCTTCACCTCGCCGAGGTTGTCCCAGGCCAGTGGCACCGCGTCCCAGGCGTTGACGTAATGGTTGTTGCTGAAGGGCAGTCCGTTGACGTAGGTCGCGAAGCTCTGCAGGCCCGCGGTGGGGGCCGCGAAGGTCTCGAGCGCGAACTGCGGGTCGTTGGTCCAGCTCTGTGCCTGCGTGTACAGGTAGGGGGCGAGCATCGTGGCGATGGAGCCGCCCAGGCTGTGGCCGGTCACGTACACCGTCGGCCGTGGTGTGGCGGGCGCTGCCTGGACCAGGTCGGCCAGCGCCCGCGCCAGTGTGGCGCCCTGGTAGGCGAACGCCTCCTCCGGCACGGCGACACCCAGCACGTCCCCAGGCGGCCGTGGGATCGAAACCACGGTGGCGACCTGTGTGAACGCCGTCATGGCTCCCTTGGCAACGGCGACCGGCGTCGGTGAGCCACTCGCAGTGAACGGGACCACGGTGCCGACGTCGAGGTCCTCCAGGATGTCGGTGATGTTGCCGACCGTCCCCCGCGCGACCACCGCGAACTGGTTGGAGCCGTCGATGCTCCTCGCGATGTACGCCATGTTGTCGTCGTCCGGGCTGAGGGCGATCCAGGCCAGTTGCCAGCTGGCCTTGGTGGCCAGCCAGAGGGCGCTCAGTTGCTGGGAGATGCCGGCGGCCACGCGCCACGTCTGCTGTCGCGGGCCTCTCCCGACGGTCGGGGGGTCGCTGCGGTGGCCGCGAGGGCGGACAACGTCATGCAGATCTGGGGCGGGGTGGACGGGGCCATGATCACTCCTGGGTGCCCGGGGCGGTAGCGCCCTCTGGCGGACCGCTGGTGGGTCGTCGGCTGTGTCGGCGGGCCGGCGCGCGCGTCGGCCCGGTGGGGGCGGACGCGCAGCCGCGGGTCCCTCATTCGGGTGATGTGGTCGGTGACTTCTGGGCCGGGACGCCGGCGCGGGTTCGCCGCTCCTGTACGTCTTGGCGGAATCTGCGGCGGGGCTGTGTGCTGTCCCTGATGTGGTCGAGTTCGGCGATCAGGGTGGTGAGGGGCTCGCCGGTGTATTCCAGTTTGACAACTTTTCCGGAGTTTTCGAGGTACACGGGTGGCGGGAGGACGTCGTTGCCTTCGTGGCCGGCGGAGTACATCATCCAGGTTCCCAGGCGTCGCAACAGATGCGTTTTGATTTGAGGCACTTCAGTTCAACGATGTTCCGCTGCGGAGGGATTGGGCCGTTCGGGGGCCAGTGCGGAATGTGGGACAAGCTTCATGGACGGTTGGGGACGGCCAATCGAGTGGCGATGAAATCGGAGCGGAGCCGAACATGGCGTCACGCGTTAAGTGCGGTATGGAACCGAGGCAATTGTGGGAACGGCATGCGGTGCTTGCGAGGGCTTTTTGTATGAGCGACGACCATGTGCGGGAGACGCAGGTGTCGCTGGATGAGGCGCAGGCCAACCGGAGCCAGACGCTGGCCGCGTTCGCCGTGACCGTGGGGAGTGACGGGGTGGTGGCGGGGCTGCTGGGCCTGCAGGAACGGGAGGTGCGGCAGGCCCGGCGTTCGGTGGGCAAGGAGAACGCGCGGAGTGTCGCCGATTCGCTGCTCGTTCCCCCGGCGCGTCCGCAGGACGACGCTGTCCCGGAGACCTATGACACGTTCGAACCGCCGGTCGCGGGACAGGGCTACGCCCCGCCCGCGGCGTCGGCGGGGCCGGGTCCGCAGGGGTCGGCCTACTGGCGGGCTCAGGCGGCTCAGGGCCAGGCCGCTCAGGCTCCGCCTCCCCAGGCGCAGCCGCCTCAGAACCAGCATCAGAACCAGCAGCAGCCTCCTGTTGTGCAGGAGTCGTACGACCACACGGTGCCGCCTGTCAGGCCGCCCGCGCAGGGCCATCCCACGCCGGGTGGGCAGCCGTGGACGGCCGCGCTGGACGCGTTGCTGGTCAACAGCTGGCAGCAGGGCCTCGACCTGACCGTTCTGGCCAGTCAGTTCGGGTTGGAGCTGGTGCAGTTGGTGACTCGTGTGCAGCAGTTGTCCGCCGAGGGGCGGCTGAGTGAGCAGCAGGCCCGGGAGTCGGGCCGCCACCGGCGGTCCCGTGGCCAGACGGCGGTCGAGGACGATCCCGGGTACGACGAGGCGCCTTCGGAGCACCACCGGTATACGCTTTCCGGTGTCGGCGCCGTACCGACGCAGCCGCTGGCGGGTCATCCCGGCGCCTGGACGCAGGACTACTACGAGCCGTATGTTCCGGCCGATCCGCAGACCGTCGCGTACAACTGGGACGGGATTCTGAACCACTGGCAGACGGCCTCCCACGGTTCGCAGTAGGTCCTTGTGCGAGGCGGCCGGCCGGAGGGGGCGGGGTGTGCTCCGCTCCTGGCCGGCCATCGCACTCGGCTGTTGGTGGCCCGGTTCGGCGTGGGCGCGGTGGCTCGCCGGCGGCTGGGAATTCCGTCGTATGACCGCAAAGGTGTGCATCTGCGGGTAGGACGTCCATTCGGTACGGACCGTACAGTTGGGCGTCCTAAGGAAACGTTATTTCCCGGCGCGGGCCGTCGAGAATATTTACGGACCTGCTCTGCGTAAAGCTGAACGCGCCGCCTTTATGCGCCTTTATTGCGCCCCGCTATTCGGTGTAACATCCGGCACAGGAACGTTATTTCTAGTTCTCGGCAGGGCCTCACGCGCACTCCACTCGTTCCCTCAAATGTCCAGAATGTGACCCTCAGGACTCGTGGAGTGAAATTGCTATGGCCGTAAGCTGGGCGAGACGTATCGCCATCATCGAGCCCGCCCCCAGAACTGTGCGGTACGCCCGCTATCTCGCCCCCCACTGGAAAGGGCTGACGCGCCTGGAGAGCGATAATTGTATTGGTCTCTTTCCCGCAGTGCTGCTCTTCACCCTGGCCGCTCTTGCTGTTTTCGGTGCGGGCGGCGCCGGACTCGCATGGCTGGCCGACGAAGTGACCGGGCACCGCCGGCTCGCCTACCTGTGGCTGGCGTTCGACGCCGTCACCGGTGCGTCGGTTGCTTTGTCGTACTGGCTGGTCAGCCGCCATGCCCTGCGCTTCTACGAGGCGGAACCCACCTCCTCCCCCACCTGGCGGCTCGTCACGATCGCCAACACCGCCTGGCGGTGCCTCCCCGCCTGCCAGCGGGACGCCCAGAAGCCACGGCTGCGGGCCATCAACACCGCCGCCCGTCTGCTGCTCACCGACCCGGACGACTCCCACACCCACCGGGTTCTCACCGAACACGCCGACGCCCTGCGCCGTCTCGCCACCACCGTGCTCCACGAGACGCAACAGGAGCAGCAGGAGCAGCAGGAGCAGCAGGAGCAGCATCAGGAACAGTCGGAGCAGCAGCAGGAAGACGTGGCCAGTCCCGCCCTTCCCTTCGCCCGGTCGGAACGGCTGAAGGCAGGCCAGACCGCGCGTGCGCAGTAGCGCCGTCCGCCGCGACCACCCGGGCTGACGTCGGGCCCGGATGTCCGGCGCCGGTGCTGCCGGCCCTTCTGCGACGCCGCGCCCCCACGGATCGGTCGCGTCGCCGCACAGCCGTGCACGACGCACGTCCGGCGCCCGGGCCTCAGGGCCCGGGCCCCTCCGGGGTGCTCCCGGGGCGTACCGGTTGTTGCCCAGACCGTCCGGGAGTCCGGCCACGAGCCCTCCGGCGTGAATTGCGTTGAACTTCGTACAACTGAAGTGATCTCTGGTGTGTCTGACTGTGTGTACGGGGGTCCAGAGCGCCGGGGGGCTGCTCTGAGCAAAGGGGACGCGGGTTCGCCGCGCTCCTGCGCCACCCCATAAACGTTCGGGAGTAGCAGCATGAGACGTCACACACTCGTACGCAGTGCGGTCGCCGTGGTCACGGCGTTCGGACTCGCGGGCGCGATCGCCCCGTTGGCCGCGGCTCCGGCCTTCGCGGCCGACACACCGACGGAACTGACCATTCCCGCCGAGCGCACGCCCGATGCCGCCGCGACCGTGATCAACGGCGCGGGTGAGACCGGTTATCTGTCCGGCTGGGCCAAGGTGGGCTTCAGCTGGACCTCGTATGCGGACGGTTCCACCGAGCGGATCGTCATGCCGGAGGGCAGGGACACCGCCTGGGGGACCGGCACCGACGTACTCGTCCTCACCGGCAAGGACACCTCCTCGGTCGTCCAGCTCAATATGAAGGACGGCACGCGGCGGACCGTGCCGCTGCCGCAGGGACAGCGGTTCGCCGGGACCTTCGGTGACGTGGTCGTCAGCCAGGGCACGCTCGGTATGCGCGTGCAGTACTGGGAGGACGGCAGCCTCCAGGAGAAGGCCGTCAGCGGTTCGGGCACGCTGGAGTCGCTCTACACGGGCAACAAGGACGGCATGCTCGTCCAGCAGAAGATCTCCGGGATGACGCTGCTGTGCTGGCTCGGCAGGGACGGAGTCGCCCGTTCCACCCACCTCACGACGGACGGGTACGACAACGGCCGGATCGAGGTCGGCGGTGACCGCCTCGTCCAGTGGACCAAGGACGGCAAGGCGTCGGTCTGGAAGACCTCGGACTTCTGGTCCGCCACCGACCACCTCACGATCCCCGGTTACGACGGTGCCCAGCTGCTCGGCGCGGTCGGGGACAGCGTCCTGGTGGCGCGCCGCATATCCACCGGCGGACAGGAACGTTACTCCTCGCTCGACTACCGCGTCGTCGCGGTGCCGCTCGCCGGCGGACCCGAGCGCGTCGTACTGGAGAAGGCCACCGCGATGGCCCGCTTCAAGCCCGACGGGACCATGCTGATCGGCGCGGTCGTCGACGGGCATCAGGGCGTGTACGCGGTGGGCTCCTCGCTGGAGGCCACCCGGGTGCGCGAGTCGCCGTCCCTGGCCTCGGTCCCCAGTGCGCTCGCCGTGGCCCAGGGCCGGCTGACCACGGTGGACCGGGTCCCCGACGAGGACGGCGGCCACACCCGGCTGAGCGGGGTCGACCTGTCGGTCACGGGTCCGCTGAGCGCCGGGCCGCGCACCGACCGGGGCGCGGACGCCGCCGAGTTCCCGGTGGGCGGCACGCCCGACATCCAGGCCACCGGTGACGGGCGCCTGGTGCACCGGCTCGCCGACGGAACCGTGAAGGTCCTCGACGCGGGCGCGAAGCTGCCCGCGCGCACCCTGGGTGTGAAGGCGGACGTACTGCGTGTGTCCGGCCGCTACCTCGCCACCTGGCGCAAGGACGAGCGTGTCCAGGTCACCGACCTCGACACCGGCTCGGTGGTCTACACCGGCCTGTCCTCCCCCAGCTTCGCCCTCTCCGGCAGCACCCTGTGGATGGGCGACGGCCCCGGCCTGTCGCGGGCGTTCGACGTCCGTACGGGCAGGCCGGCCGGCAAGGACGCCATGGCTCCCTGCCTGACGACGTCCCTCCAGGCACAGGGCACGGACGTCTACTGGGAGTGCGACCGCGACAAGTCCGGGGTGTACGACACCCTGACCGAGAAGAACACCGTGCTGCCCGCCCACGAGGGCGCCCTGCTCGGTGACGGCTATGTCGCCTGGCAGAAGGACGGTGTACTGAACGTCACCGACCTGCACGGCACGAAGGGGACCCACCAGGTGGGCAAGCCCGCGGTGACCGCGCCCGGCCTGGGCTGGAGCGTGGACCGCTTCGGCGGCACGGTGGCGTACGTGGACGCGCAGGGCGACACCAGGGTGGCCCCGTCCGGGGTCGCCGCCGCTCCCGTCGCCGCGCTGGACACGGACTTCCCGTCGGGCGTGGACGCCAAGTCCGCCGCGCGCACGGCCCGTTGGTGGACGTCGAAACCGCTGGCGTCCTGGGACCTGTCGCTGGTGAACCTCACCACCCGCGACACGGTCCGCACGGCCACGGGCGGCGAGACCCGCGGCGTGGTGCGCCTGGACTGGGACGGCAAGGACTCCGCGGGCCGGGACCTGACCCCGGGCAGGTATGCGTGGAAGCTGACCGCGGTCCCCGCCGACGGCGGCCCGGACCAGGAGGTGACCACACCCTTCGATGTGAAGGGCACGGTCAAGTCCGCCCCCATCTGGCGTGACTACATCGCCAGCCCCGTCGACTTCGCCGACCTGCTGGCCGTCACACCGGGCGGTGTCGCCGACTTCCGCGAGGGCGACGACGGACAGCTCGACGGAAAGGTGTCGGGTGCCGGCTGGACGGGCGCGGACACCATGTCGGCGGCGGTTCCCTTCGACGACGTCGACGGCGACGGCACCAATGACGTCCTGGTCCGCCTGAGCAGCGGTGAACTGCGCCTGTACAAGCCGGCGGGCAAGGCGCTGACCCCGACGACGCCGTACGCGAAGATCGGCGGCGGCTGGAACATCTTCGACGTGCTGACGTCCCCCGGCGACATGACCGGTGACGGGCACGCGGACGTACTCGCCCGCGAGGCGTCCACGGGCGACCTGTACCTCTACGAGGCGAACGGCTCGGGCAACTTCAAGGCCCGCGTGAAGATCGGCACCGGCTGGAAGTCCTACCTGTTGGCGGCGGGCGGAGGGGACCTGAACGGGGACGGCAGGGCGGACCTCATCGCCCGCGACTCCTCGGGCGTCCTGTGGCTCTACCCCGGTACCGGCAAGGGCACCCTCGACACCCGGGTGAAGATCGGCGGCGGCTGGCAGGTCTACGACACGCTGGTCGGTGTCGGTGACATGACCGGTGACGGCAAGCTCGACCTGGTCGCCCGCGACACGACCGGCGTGCTGTGGTCCTACGCCGCGGACGGCAAGGGCAACTTCTACGGCCGGAACAAGGTCGGCGGGGGCTGGCAGATGTACAAGTACCTCTTCTGATCCCTGGTTTCCCCGCGTTGGGCGGGTGTTCCCCCCGCGGTGCGGGCCCGTGCGCTCAGGTACGGGCCCGCACCCATGTGCGGCCCCGCCTTTACGCGGCGGGACCGGCGGGCACCCGTACAGCCGCCAGTACCGGCAGGTGGTCCGTGGCCGCTCGCAGGTCCCGTTCCCGGATGCCGGGCAGGCCCATCGGTACGCCGCATCCCAGCACCTGGACGCCGTGGGTGGCGAAGACCGCGTCGATGCGCTGGAGCGGGTCACCCAGCCTGGTGGTGTGCTCCCGCCCCCATGGCTTCGTCGCCCAGCCGTCCTGGAGGGAGCCCGCGAGCAGGTGGAAAGTGCGGCCGTCGGGGCGGTCGTTGAGGTCACCCGCGGCGACGGCGTACGGCACGTCCAGGGCGGTGAGCCGGTCCAGGAGCAACCGGCCCTGCTCGTACCGCTCCTCGTCGTCGATGCTCAGGTGACAGCTGAGCACCCCGAGCCGGGCCCGGCCGAAACGCAGCACGGCGGTCGCGAAGCCGCGCTGGTGCAGGCCGGGCGTGCGGGGCAGCAGGACGTCCTCGGCGCGCTCCACGTGCGCCCGGAGCGAGGAGAGGATCATCGGGCCCGAGGCGGTGGCGCCGCCCGTGACGTAGACGAGCCCGGACGTCTTGGCCAGGCGCGCCGCGGCCTTGCGCCAGCGGAAGAACCGCGGCGCCTCCTGGACACAGACCACGTCGGGGCGGCAGGCCCGGATGACGCGCGCCAGCGCCGGGACGTCGTCGCGCAGGGAACGGACGTTGTAGCTGAGCACCCGTACGACCGCGGAGCCGTCGGGCTCCGTCGCCGACATGGGCAGATCCTCCACGCCTTCCCTTCGCCTCCCTTCCCTTCACTTGGCCTCGCTCGGCCTCTGCTCGACTCGACGCGACTCGACTCGACTCGAGCATTTCACGTGGGCGCCGTCATCGGGGTCAGCTCCGGCGTGAGTACCAGTCGAACCGCAGGCAGAGCTTGCCCCGCATCCAGTACTCGACCCAGGAGCCCAGGTCCATCGGCTGGCAGCCGGTCGGGAGGGCCGGGCCGGTGGGCGGGGTGGCAGGGGTGAGCGGGGGCGCCTCCACCAGCGGAGCCACCGGGCCCGGCGCGGGTGGGGTCACCGGGGGTGTCGGCGGGGGCGCTACCGGCGGAGTTACGGGCGGAGTTACGGGCGGTGTGACCGGAGGGGTTACAGGGGGTGTGACCGGCGGCGTCTCGGAGGGAGTCACCGGGGGGGTTGCGGGCGGGGTCGCCGGAGGCGCAACCGGAGGTGCCACAGGCGGGGTCACCGGCGGAGTGACTGGGGGCGTCACCGGGGGTGTAACCGGAGGCGTCACCGGCGGGGTCGGGTTCGGTTCCGTGCGGCCGAACAGCACCGTCCGGTACACCTTCGCCGCCTTCGGGTTGGCGTCGCACTGCCACACCCCGTGCGGGCAGTAGTCGGTGATGGTGTTGTACAGCGGGTTGTGGACGTCCATCCATTCGAGCATGCGCCGCATGTACTCGGGGTTGTCCCCGTTGCGGAAGAGCCCCCACTCCGGATAGGAGATCTGCTTCTTGTGCGCTGCGGCGAAGTCCACGTGCTGCTGGAGGCCGTACGGTTCCTTGACCTGTTCGTCGAAGCTCTGGCCGGGCGGCTGGTCGTAGGAGTCCATGCCGATGACGTCCACGACGTCGTCGCCGGGGTAGCACGCGGTCCACGGAACGTCGTCCCGTCCCCGGCTCGGCGCGAAGTCGAAGCGGAACTTCTGGCCCGGCACCGAGCGCATCGCAGTGACCGCGCGCCGCCAGTACGCCTTCCACGCCTCCGGGTCGGGCCCGCAGCGGTGGGTGTAGGTGGTGCCGTTCATCTCCCAGCCCAGCACGATGACCGTGTCCGGGATGTCGAGCGCGACCAGGCGTTCGGCGAGTTTCTTGAAATGCTCGTCGAAAAGACCCTCCTGGCCCTGCCTCAGGAGTCTGCGGACGCCGTTGTCGGAGACGCCCGCCTCGTTGTGGGCCTGCATGGGCACGTTGAGGACGAAAAGCCGGTCCTGGCGCTGGCGCCGCCAGCCGGCCCAACTCTCCAGGAAATGCGCATGGCCCTCGATGTCGCTCCAGGAATCCCCGGGCAGATAGGTGTGACCCACCCTCAGATCGGCTCCCCCGAGCCATCTCTCCAGCTCCCCCATGCGTTGCACACCGCGCTCGTCGGACTCCAGGAACGCGCCGAACCAGGTGGTGGAGGGGTGCTTGGGGCCGGGCTCGGCGCCCCCGGCGGGCCCGGGGTCACGGGCCGGCGGAGCGGCGGCGAGACAGGAGACGAGCGCTCCGGCCGCCACAACCGCGCCCAGCGCCCGGCGGATTGCGGTGGCGGACGGGCTTTTCCGCCGGTGCTTCCTGGTGCCGCTCATTCCGTTGCGGTGCTTCCCCTGGCGCATGTCCACTCCTCCACGACGGATCCCCACACCCCATATACCCAACCCGAAAATATTCTTATTGCGCTGATCGGGAAGATAATCCGTTGGGTGCGCTGATCCCCCTATATGGGGTACGCGGAAGAACGGGAGAGGAAAGCACGCGTACGGCGGATCCGCGCGCGGGACGCCTCGTCGTCTCGTCGCCTCATCCGTGTGAAGTACCCGCCGAACGGGTGAACACGGCCCGGTGGGGCGGCGCCGGTGTGGTGCACTCGAAAGTGCGTGAAAAGGTGCCCGTCCGTCAGCCGTCGGCTCTTTCGTGCCGTGGACGAGCACCCCAGATGTGACGGAACGTCACCGTCCCCCTCAGGCCGGGAGAGCGCCCTCCTTGCTCTCCCGGCCCCCTCCTCGCCTACCAGCCGTTGCGGACGGCCGCCGCGGCCGTGCCCCTGCGGTAGAGGATCCCGCCACCGAGCAGCAGCCCCAGGGCGGCGACTCCGGCCATGCCCAGCAGGTTCGCGTCACCGCCGGTCGCGGCGAGCTGCGGACGGCCCGGCATCTCGTGGACAGCGGGGGCGGAGTGGGCGGCGGGTGCGGCATGCCGGGGCCGGTACGGGCGTACGGGCTGCGGCGGCATCGCCCGGGTCACCTGCGGGGCCACGCCTTGCGACGGCGTCGCGGGCTGGTGAGCGGGCACCTCGGCCTTGGCGGGCACCTCGGGCCTGGCCACCGAGGGCGTGTCCGCGTGCGGCGGCACCTGCGTCTGCGGTGGCACCTGCGCGTGCGGCTGCTCGGCCTTCGGCGGGACCGTCACCGGCGGCGTGGCCACGGGCGGGGCGACCACCGGAGGCTGGGCGACCGGGGGTTGGTGCGCGGACGGCTGGTGCGCGGGCGGCGGTACCTGCGTCATCGGGGGCCTGGGTGCCGGCGGCTTGGGCACGTCCGGACGGTGGTGCACCGGCGGCGGCGCGTGCTCGTGATGCACGGGGGGCTGCGCGGCCGGAATGTGGTGCAGCGGCGGCGTGGGCGCGGTGTGGTGCGCGACCGGGTGGTGCTGCGGTGCCGGCTGGTGCGGTGCCGGCTGGTGCTGCGCGGGCGCCTGGAACACCGGCGCGGGCGTCACGGTGTGCTGAGGCACCGCGTGGTGAGGCTCAGTGTGGTGAGGCTCAGTGTGGTGCGGCACCGTCTGCTGCGGCACTGCGTGCTGCGGAGCAGTGTGGTGCGGCACCGAGTGGTGCGGCAGCGGTGCGGGGTTCGCGGGTGGGGGTGCCGGGACGTGCGCCCGGTGGGTGGTGGGGAGGTGGTGCGGGGGCAGGTGGTGCGGGGGGCGCGCGTGGCGGGGGCCGGCGCTCTCCTTGCTCGCGCAGTTGCTGCCGAACGCCGGGTTGAGCAGTGCGATGACGTTGACGGTGTTGCCGCACAGGTTCACCGGCGCCTTGATCGGAGCCTGGATCGCGTTGCCGGACAGGACACCCGGGGAGCCG
Source organism: Streptomyces sp. NPDC031670 (assembly GCF_055580545.1). Classification (NCBI taxonomy): domain Bacteria; kingdom Bacillati; phylum Actinomycetota; class Actinomycetes; order Kitasatosporales; family Streptomycetaceae; genus Streptomyces; species Streptomyces sp. NPDC031670. Next base: position 12,015 of record NZ_JBVILC010000027.1, read on the forward strand.
TGCGTCTCGGCGTAGGTGCCGGTGGGGGCGGCGTGACGGTGGTCGTCCCGGCGGTAGTCGTCGCCGTCGCCGTAGCCATGGCCGTAGCCGTACTCGTCCCGGTGACCGGACTCCGGGCCGCGGTCGTAATCGCGGTCGTAGTCGCGGTCGTGTCCGTAACCGCGGCCGTGCTCGTAGTGGTCGTCGCCGTAACTACCGCCGTGTCCGCCCCGGTACGACCCGTCGTCGCCCTCGTCGTGGTACCGCTGGTAGACGCGCTCGTACGCCTGCTCGTACGCGTCCTCCTCGTCCGGTCCGTGCGAACAGGTGTTGCCGAACGCGGGGTTGAGCGCTCCGACGGGGTCGACCGTGTTGCCGCACGCGTTCACCGGGACGTCCAGGGGGGCCTGAATGGAGTTGCCGGACAGGACACCCGGGGAATCACCGGTTTCGGAATGGGCATCCGCCGCGTGAGCGCAGGCGCCGCTCATGGAGAGAACGCTGCTCGCCGCCATGGCGGTGAACAGCGTCTTTTTGATGACCTGTCGCAATGCGGTGCCTTCCTGGGGGCTCACGGTCTGCTCGCGCTCTCGGTTCGGGAGCCGGCTTCGGGGTATGCCGCCGCACGTCCCGAAGCCGGCGGGAGAAATCCCTCGTGCGGTGTCAGTCGTTCTTGCACTCGTTGCCGAACGCGGGGTTCAGCAGCGCGATGATGTCGATGGTGTTGCCGCACACGTTCACCGGGATGTGGACGGGAACCTGGATGAGGTTGCCCGACAGGACGCCCGGGGAGTTGGCCGCGACGCCCTGGGCGCCGGCGTCGGCGAGGGCGGGGGTGGCGGCGCCCGTGGCCATGACGAGGCCGGCCACGACGGAGGCGGTCTTCATGTACTTCACGTGTTTCTCTTTCCTTTGAGAAAGGCAGCGCAACGAATTGTCGCGCACGGCGCACAGGAGAGGCACCGCTGACGGATTGATAACGATCCGCCGCAGTAAAGGAAACCGGCGCCGGAGCGCACTGCGCATATTCACTCGCTTGGCAGTCGCGCCGCTACCGGCAGGGAACACCGCAAGGCGCTAGGAGAGTCGCGGAGAGAACCTCGTGCCGAATGTGCGCGGAGAAAACGAAGCTGCCGGCACCTCGGGAAAGGAGGTGCCGGCAGCCCTGTCACTCAGTGAATTCGCCGAAAGCGGGGAATCAGCTGCCGGACGCGCCGTTGCCCGAGAGGATCGGGATGTTGTCGAGGACGTGCGACAGCGGCTCGTCCTTCTTCGACTCGGTCGAGTTCTCGGTGCACTGCTGGTTCTGCTGCGGGGACAGGATCGGGATGTCCTGGACGCCCACGTTGACCAGGGCGATGAGCGACTGGACGTTGAGCTTCTGGAGCAGGCCGATGCAGGGCTTGTTCAGCGAGCCCTGGACCAGGCTGAGCTGCGGGCTCATGTCGCCCTCGGTCTTCTGGTTGCCGTACGCCTGCTTCGAGCCGTTGCCACTGTACGCCGTGGAGCCGTTCTCGTTCCCGATGGCCATGGCCTGAGGAGCGGTGACGGCCGCGGCACCGAGGATGGACGCGGTGACCGCCGTAGCCGCCATAACCTTCTTGATCACAGGGTGTTCCTTTTCTGGAGAGAGGAGTTCACGCGTTTACCGCACTCCGATCAACTGCCTTGGTGGAGTTTAGTGACGCCCATTCACCCGATCGGTGGGGAACCGAATTCGCGCTGCCACGCGGCGCGCCCCGGAGGCGCACGTATGCAGGCCGCTTATCATTCCGTTTCGTTTCTCACCACCAGGAGGTCCTTTGAAGCGCGCGAGCGCGCCTGACGCGGGCGCCGGCAGACGACGGCGCCGCGGTTTCTGGAGCGAGCGGGAGCTCAGGCTCGTCGACCGGCTGGCGGCCCTGCACCACCAGTTGGACGCCCTGCACCAGGAACGCGCCGCCCTCATCTCGTACGTGGCGCGGCTGCACGGCGGTGATGTCACCGCAGAGCGTACGGGCTGGTCGCTGGTGCATGTGCACACCGCGGCGGGGCGGTTGTCGTGGCGGGTGGCACCCGACGACTGGCATCTGTTCGCCGGGCTGGGCGAGCGTCCGCCCGCCTCCGCCCCGGCCGCCTCCGCCCCGCCCCATGTGCGCACCGCCGAGACGAACACCCGTCTGTCGTTCCTGCATCTGCACCGGCGCCCCAACATGTCCGGGGCGAAACGCGGTTGAGCGGACCCGCGCCGTACGGTCCGCGCGGTGGCCGGTCCACGCGGCGGCCGTGCGTCGGCCGTACGGGTGAAGGCGGGAAACCAAAGCGCGACAAGTCAGTTGACCAGATAGCTCCGACAGCTCCGGACGGGGCTCCATTCCGGACGGGGCATCCATGAGGAAGGGACCAGCGTGTTCAAGAAGGCTATGGCGGCAGTTGCCGTTTCTGCGTCCGTCGTTGGAGTTTCGGCGGCTGCGGCGCCCCAGGCCCTGGCGATTGGGAACGAGAACGGCAGCACCGCGTACAATGGCAACAACGCGATGCAGTCCTACGGCAACTCCGCCACGTACGGGGACATGAGCCCGCAGATCGCGCTCATCCAGGGCTCCTTCAACAAGCCCTGTATCGCCCTGCCGGCGAAAGCCAACCTCCAGTCGATCCTCGCCCTGGTCAACGTGGGCGTGCAGGACATCCCGATCCTGTCCCCGCAGCAGACGCAGCAGTGCACGGAGAACTCGACGCAGTCCAAGGGCGACGAGCCGCTCTCGCACCTCCTCAACAACATCCCGATCCTCTCGGGCAACGCCGCCAGCGGCAGCTGACCGACCGCGCGAAGAAGGGCCGGACCACCTCCCCCGGTGGTCCGGCCCTTTCGTGTGCGTGCCCGCCGCGCGGCGGGTCAGACGGGCCAGCAGGGCCGGGCGACGACGGCCCGCCACTCGCGGTCGGGACCGCCGGGAAGGGTGCGGCCCTGGGCCGCCCAGGCGGCGGCGAGCTCACGGTAGATGGGCGGCCCGGCGGCGGGCGGGGGCTGCGGGGGGCTCTCCTTGCGGCTGGCGGGGATGAACGCCTGTCGGTGCCAGGGGCGTTCGGGCTGCGGCATCTGCGTCACCTCGGATGTACGGGAGGGGGTCCTCGACACCCATACCGTGCGGAACGCCCGTTCACGGCCCCGATGCGCCATTCGGGCTATTCATCGTCACGGACAGCAACCGCTTCCCGTCGCGTCCGTTGATGGCTACAGATCTCCGCTCGTGGAGTCTGACTCAATGAGGAGCCAACATGCAGAAGTTGTGGTCGGCCGCGACCGTCGCCGCAGCCGTCTCCGGTGTCACGATGATGGTGGCGCCCCAGGCCCTGGCCATCGGGAACGAGGACGGCTCCACGGCGTTCAGCGGGAACGAGAGCCGCCAGGAGTACGGCGAGTCGAAGACCGAAGGCGACATGAGCCCCCAGATGAGTCTGGTCCAGGGCACCCTCGACAAGCTCTGCGTCGGCGCGCTCCAGAAGGTCAACGTCGAGTCCATCCTGGCGCTGGTCAACATCGGTGTGCAGGACATCCCGATCCTGTCCCCGCAGCAGAACCAGCAGTGCACCGAGAACTCCAGCGAGACCAAGAAGGACGAGCCGCTCTCGCACATCCTGGACAACATCCCGGTCCTGTCGGGCAACGGCGCCTCCGGCAGCTGACCCCCGGGTCCGGCGCCGCCGCGTGCGGAACGGCCCGGACGTACCGGGCCGCCGGCACCTTCCCTCCCGGGTCGGTGCGGGCGGCCCGGCTTTTTTTGGTCCGGGCGCTTTTCCCGCCGTGGGTGACGTCCCGTTTGCCGTACTGGCTCGTTGGGCTGGGTGAGACGAGCACGAGGAGGCAGACCATGACCGCCCCGACGACCGGGCGCCCGGCCCGGATGCGGAACCCCGCCGTGGTGCTGCCCACCGCGATGCGGCCCCTCCTGGACGTCTTCGAGGCCGCCAAGCAGGGGGGCGTGCCCCAGTCGACCCTGGAGCTGGTCCATCTGCGGGCCAGCCAGATCAACGGATGCAGTTACTGCGTGTACGGGGGCGTGGCGAGCGCCAGGAAGGCCGGCGAGAGCGACGAGCGGCTGCACGCGGTGGCCGCCTGGCGCGAGGCGGGCTGCTTCACCGGGCCCGAACGTGCGGCGCTGGCCCTCACTGAGGCCGCGACCCGGCTGGCCGACCGGCCCGACCCGGTGACGGACGCCGTATGGGACGAGGCGGCCCGGCACTACGACGAGCGGCAGCTCGCCGCCCTCACCCTGATGATCGCCCTGACGAACCTGTTCAACCGGCTCAACGCGACGACGCGGCAGCCGACGGGGGCCACCTGGTAAGAGGGGCGCGGCCGGGGGCGCGGGCGTCTCAGAGCGGCAGCGTTATCCCCAGCTCGCGCATCGCCGTGGAGGGCGGCCCGCCCTCCGAGCGCTCGGTCTTGCGGCCCTTGCTGCCCGGGGCGAGCGTGCGCGGGTCGATCGCCTCGGCGGGCGCCCCCGTCGCGTACAGACCGTCCGGTTCGCTGTCGCGGTCATGCGGCAGCACCCAGAACACGCGTCTGCGCCAGGTTCCCGAGGACGGGGACGCCTTCGCCTTGGGGCCCAGCAGCGCGTAGCCGACCATCCGCCCGTCGCGGTGGTAGGCGGGTTTGCTGCGCCGCGTCGGCAGCCGGTCCAGGCTCTGGCGTACGTAGTCCAGACGGGAGATGTCCTCCAGCCAGACCAGCTCGGTCTCGTGGCTGATCTCGTCGTCCGTGATCAGGGAGCTCATGCCCTCTCCTCGTCGGCGAGCAGTCCGATGCCCGGGTAGTACTTCCGCGAATTGGACAAGATCATCTCCTTGGGCGAGGCCAGCCCGACCAGTTCGCGTGCGCGCGCGGCGAACGCGCGGGAGGTGATGACGGGTGCGCCCTCATTCTGACACCAGGCCCGGTACGCGGCGTAGAGGCGGGTCTGCTCCGCCCGGTGGTCGGGGTGCAGGGCGCAGGTCTCCTCGAAGAAGCGCCCGGTGTGGTCCTCGGTCTCCGCGTACACGGTCGTGGCGATCCGTACGCGCTCGGGGCCGGTGAGGTCCTTGTCGCCGCCCAGGTAGCGGCGGGCGCCCTCGATCAGCCAGTTCAGGATGCCCGGGCCCTCCTCGGTGACCAGGACGTCCGCCAGGTTGTCGATCTTGCGTTCGTCGGAGACGACGCGTTCGAAGGGAATCAGCCGCATCCTGCGCCAGAAGGCGAAGCCTCCGGTGCCGACCTCGGGGCGGTGGTTGCCGAGCAGCCAGAGCTTGTGGGTGGGCTGGAAGCTGAAGAAGTCCTGGCGCATCCGGCGGGCCTTGATGCGGTCGCCGCCGGTGAGGAGCTTGACCCGGGCCTCGTCGAACTTGTCGCCGGGCTTGACCTCGGAGCAGACGATGACGCGCCGCCCGTGCAGCTCGGCGAGGTCCGTGGGGTGCCCTTCGAAGGGGCGGGCCATCAGGAACCCGGGCGGCCCGGCGTCGGCGTAGTCGCCGAGGAGCTTCATCACCACGTCCAGCAGGACCGATTTACCGTTCTTGCCCGATCCGAACAGGAACGGCATGATCTGGCCGCCGACGTCGCCGGTGATCGAGTAGCCGAGCAGCAGATGCAGGAAGCCGATCATCTCGGCGGACTCGGCGTCCTCGCCGAACGTGTCGGTCAGGAACCGGTTCCAGCGCGGGGTCGGCATCTGGCGGGGCCCGGTCGACGTCGAGCGGGAGTGGAAGTCCTTGTTCGGGTCGGGCGTGCGCAGCAGGCCGGTGCGCAGGTCGACGATCCCGGCGGGGGTGCACAGCGCGTACGGGTCGGCGTCCAGGAGGGCGGCGTTGAGGACCATGCCGGGCGCCGAACGGGCCTGCGCCAGCATTGCGTTCATCCCTGCCGTGGACAGGGCCCGGCGGCGGTGCTGCTGGAGCGCCTGGGCGGTGTAGAGGCCGCGCGGGTCGCTGTCGGCGATGTTCTCGGCCAGGTCGCCCGCGGCCCACATCACCGTGTCGTCCTCGTCGAGCTGCCAGCGGGTGGTGTCCCAGCGGTACCAGCCCAGGCCCGGCACATGGCGGTAGTCGTCCGCGAAGAGCCGTACGAACAGCTTGGCGTTGCCCCGGTCGGTGAGGGTGTCGGGCAGCAGGCCCGTGCGGGCGGCGGAGTGCGGGTGCGGGGACGTGTCCTGCACGCTCGCGGCCGGGGCGCCGGCCCGGGGGTGGGCGGGGCGAGCCCCGGAAGGGCCCTGGCTGCCCGTCTGAGCGGGCAACAGGGCTTCCCCGGCCGGGGAGTCCGGGGCGTGCGCCAGGATCTGCGAGGCGACCGTCTGCGGGTCGAAGTCGAAGAGCACGTCCTCGTGGGCGCGCCCACGGGCGCCGCCGCCCTTGCCGGAGGCGCTCACGGGCGGCTCCGGAGCTCTAGGGGGCGGCGCAGGCCCGCGGCCAGGCCGCCGCGGACGATCGGGGCGGCCCGGCGCTCCTGGCCCGGACGCGCGTACTCGGCCGCCTCCAGCAGGACCCGCTCCCCCGCCTCCAGCCCGAGGTACCCGGCCGCGACGAGGCCGCCGACGGTGTAGGCGGCCCGGTTCAGCTTGTCCGTGAAGCCCGCGCCCTCGGCCACGGCCGCGCAGTCGGCGACCTCGGCCAGGGCGGCGGCGAGGACCCGGGTGGCCTGCTCGCGGCCACTGCCGGCGGCGATGACGGCCTGGCGGGCGCGGTTGGGGCGGTGCGGCGGCCTGGCGGGGGGCACCCGCTGGGCCCGCAGATGGCCCGTGCGTTCCAGTTCGCCCGCGAGCCAGGCGGGCAGGGGGGCAGGCTCCCCCGCGCCTTCCAGAGGGACGTACCTCCCGGCGGGGGTGACGGTTCCCGGGGCGACGATGTAGCCGCCGTGCGCGCGTACGTCGACCTGCCAGGCCAGGGAGCAGCCGCCGCCCTGGCCCACGGAGGAGTGCCAGCGGCGGCCGTCGGGAACGGCCTCGTACCAGACGTGCAGGCCGCCCGACGGGGTACGCACGCGCAGGGTCGAGGTGTCGTCGGCCGGGCTCTTCTCGCCCCGCAGGGCGGCCAGGACGGCCAGCGTGTGGAAGCCGTTGGCCATGCCCCGCAGATCGACGTCGTCGTGGATCGCGATGCCCGGCAGGATGCGGTCCCGGCCCGGGAGCGGCTGGGGGTGGTCGTCGACGTCGATCACGACGAGGCCCGCGGGTCCGCACGAGACCGCGACGCCCAGGTCGCTGTCACCGCCCCACCAGCGGTCGACCCGGACGGGGTCGACGGTGGCGGAGTGGAATCCGTGGCACCAGCGACCGGCGGCGGTGCAGTCGCAGCCTTCGTACCGATGGCCCGGGCGGCGGCAGCGCGAGCAGTTGGCCACGGGCGTTTTGCGGCCCGGCGCGAGGGGGTGCACGGGCCAGTCACGGGCGGCGCAGCCCCGGGCCAGGGCGAGCGGGCCCATCGCCGCGAGCTCAGCAAGAGTCGGCTCCGGGGCTGACTGCTCTGAGTCGCTGCGTGAAAACCGCAGCTCAGCAGTCATGTGGTTCCCCTACTCAGCGACTGAAGCGACTCAACGACGGACATAGGTTAGCGAAGCATCGGGGCGGGTGAGCGCAGGCCCACGGAAAACGCCCGCCGTGTCGGGGCACCGGGGATCGGGGCCCAGCTACTCAACGAGCGACCAGCGACCGAAGGGCAGCGACTGAGGATTTTTCAGTCGCTGTCTTCGGTGCTGCCTAAAACACCAGGTCAGAGGCCATGTGGAGATCCACAAGCGACTCACAGCGACTAAAAACCCCTACTTATAACTCACACGCGCATACGAGGAAATCACCAAAACGGCTACCTAATACTGGAGCCAGAGTCGCTTCAGTCGCTGATCCGGGCACCCGTACGTCTCTGACCTGCGGTTTCATGGCAGCGACTGAACAGCTACTGAAGCTCTCACGGTCGCTCGGTTCAGTAGCTGCGTTCGCAAAACGCCCAAATCGCCGTCACCCTTACCGCGCGTAACAGCGACCGAAGGGTTCGGCAGCGACTGAAGGGCAGCGACCGAAGCGCTCGCGGGCCCAGCTACTCAAGCGACTGAAGCGACCGAGTTCCGCACCTGCCCCCGCGTCTGGTCCGGGACACGCCAAAAGGTTCGGGCCTGAGTCGCTTCGGTCGCTTCAGTCGCTTCGGTCTTCAGGGGACTCGGTCTTCAGTCGCTTCGGTCTTCAGGGGACTCGGTCTTCAGTCGCTTCGGCCTTCGGTCGCTCCGACAGCGGTCACCCCGGCCGGTCCTCCGCCTCCTGGGCCGTCTTTTTCTGTTCTGGCCTCTGTTCTGTGCCTTCTGTTCCGGCCCGAGCCTTCTCCGGCCTTGAGTCGCTCCGGTCGCTTCAGTCGCTGGACCCTCGCCCACTGGGCCTGCCGAGCGAAGCGAGACGTTTCTGCCAGGTCTCGCGCACCGTGCGCCACTCCTCCCCGCAGCGGCCGGCCCGCGTACGGGGGAGCAGCTCCGACCCGACCAGGTCGGCGGTGCGGGCGGGGGCGGCGCCGTGGAGGAGGCAGAGGTGGCGGGCGGCCCGATCCCGGTCGGGGGAGTGCTCGTCCCTGGGCTCGTCGCCCGGGCCGGGATCGCCTTCCCCGGCCGCCGCCGACAGCTCGTACTCCCGGGCCGCCGTCCGAAGCTCCCGCTCCCCCGGCGCGCCCCGCCGGATCAGCATCAGGGCGGCGAACTCGTCGGCCGCGTCCTCCTCCGCCCGGGCGCCGAGGTCCAGGCCGAGTACGTCCGCGAGGGCGTGCCCCGCCTCGTGGAAGTACGTCTCCGTCAGTACGGCGGCGGCCTCCTCGTCCGCCGGGCGCACCCCCGCCGCCGCGAACAGGGCCCGTTCCCGGGCCACGTCGTCGTAGCAGATCTCGATCCGCCGGGTCTCGGGGTCGTAGGCCGAACCCTCTCCGGCGCAGGAGCGGGCGACCGCCTCCACGGCACGGCCCAGGCGTGCGGCGGGGACGAGGGAGGCGACGTCGGCGGAGGCCCGCTCCAGGACCTCGCGCCCGCGCAGGAAGGCCGCGTCGGGGCGGTCGGGGGTGGCGGGGGGCTCGTAGCGGACGGAGAAGCCCGTACGGGGTGCTGGGCGGCTCTTGCCCCCGCTCGGGCCGTCGGGGGCCTCCGGGGTGGTGGAGGGGCCGCAGGCGGCCGTACAGAGCGTCAGCAGGGCCGCCAGGGCTGCCAGGGCCGCCAGGGCCGCCAGGGCTGCCGTGAGGGCCGTTGGGCCGGCCCGGGTGTTGCCCCGTCTGCGCATGGGCGCATTAAACGCGCTGACGGATCGTTTCGACAGCGCGTTCGGGGTCTCGTGCCGAAGTTCCGGGCGGGCGGGGCATGTTCCGGGAGTTCGGGTGATCGTCGGCGCCCCGGCCGCCACCTCTGCGGCTCGGCTCGCACAAGCGCCTCTGGAATAGGCCGAAAACGTTCGTACGGACAAGCGGCGTTCGATTCCCCGCCCCTCCCTCACCCACCGCAACCCCGTGAGCGGCCCGGGTGCGTGGGGACGAGGGGCGCGGATTATCACGGCGTGATAGGTCCCGCGACTGTGCGTGCTTCGCGATCTATCACGGCGTGATAGCTCTCCCCGGCCTATCACGCCGTGATAACTCCCCTCCCCCACCGCGAACTTCACCCCTCTTGGGCTGTTTCGTCCCCTACTCCCCCGCCCTCAAAGTCAGAAAGCTAACGTGTCGGTCCATCAAAGGATCTTCGGCGTTAGTACAGTTACGTTCCATGACCTCACCCACCTCACCTGCATCCAGAAGCGACCGGGAGAAGGTCGTCTCGAAGCTTCCCCTGCGTCTTCGCCAGGAGTTGAAGATCCGGGCCGCCCAGCTCGGCGTCGACATCCAGGAGGCCGTCGAGACCGGCATCACCACCTGGCGCAGCCTCGGCTCGAACCTCTCCCCCATCGACACCTCCGGTGCCGAGTCGTTCGCCACCTTCCTGCCCGCCGAGCAGTGGGCCGGCTTCCGGGGCGACTGCAAGGACCGGGGCGTCTCCCTCATCCAGGGACTCGCCCAGTCCGTACAGGTATGGCTCGACCACCACCCCGCCCCCGCCGTACGGCGGCCCGCGATCGTGCGGCGCATCGTCGTCTGCAACCAGAAGGGCGGCGTGGGCAAGACCGCCATCACCGCCGGTACGGGTGAGGCGCTGGCCGAGGACCCCGCGACCCTCATGCCCGTACGCGTCTCGAAGCACTTCGCGGCGCTCCTCGACGACGGCGAGGACGGCCGGGGCAACGACCCCCTCGCCCTCGAAGACCTCCCGGGTCTCGGACAGCGCGTCCTGCTCGTCGACTTCGACCCGCAGGGCCACCTCACCAAGCAACTCGGTCAGGAGCCCCTCCCCATGGGCGGCGACTCCCTCACCAACCACATGGCGGGCGACGCCAAGGGCGAGCTGCGCGAGGTGATCGTCGCCATCGACGAGGACCGCTTCGGCGACCGCCTCCACCTCCTGCCGGCCTGCACGGACGCCTTCCTCCTCGACGTACGCCTGGCTTCCGTACGCGCCCGGGAGGCCGCGCTCGAACGGGCCCTCGCCCCCGTCGAGGCCGACTACGACGTCATCCTCATCGACTGCCCGCCCAGTCTCGGCCTGAGCATGGACGCCGCCGCCTACTACGGACGCCGCCGCCCCGACGAGGTGCCCGGGAACTCCGGCACCCTCATCGTCGTCCAGGCCGAGGACAGCAGCGCCGACGCCTACGACCTGCTGACGTCGCAGATAGAGGACATGCGGACCGACCTCGCCCTGGAGCTCGACTACCTCGGCATCGTCGTCAACCACTACGACGCCCGGCGCGGCTACATCGCCACGTCCTCCCTCCAGTCCTGGATGGACATCAAGGACCCGCGCGTCGTCGGCGTCATCGGAGACCTGAAGGAACAGAAGGAAGCGGTACGGGTCAAGCGTCCGCTCCTGTCGTACGCCCCGCGCTGCGACCAGTCCGTGGGGCTGCGCGCCCTCGCCCGGGAGATCAGCAAGTGAGCAGCAAGGCCAAGAACCTCGGAGCCGGTTCGTCGTTCGGGCAGGCGCGTGCGGTCTCCGCCCGTCGGGCCGCCATCGGCGCCGCCACCGTCGCCCCCACCGCCGGGGTCCCCGACCCCACCGAGCTGCCGGTCGGCCGCATCAGCCAGAACCCGGACAACCCGCGCGAGCAACTGCGCGACCTGGACGGCCTGGCCGACAGCATTCGGGAGATCGGTCTCATCAACGCCATCACCGTCGCGTCCGTCGAGGCGTATCTGCGGGAGCGGCCCGACCGGGCCGACGACCTCGATCCCGACACCCGCTTCATCGTCATCGACGGCCACCGGCGACTGGCCGCCGCGAAACTCGCGGGCGTCCCCACGGTCCGGGTCAGCGTCGACAACGCTCTCGTCTCCACCGATGAGGCCCTCCTCGAAGCGGCCTTCGTCGCCAACGTCCACCGCGACGACATGAACCCGCTGGAGCAGGCGCACGCCCTGAAGAAGCTGGTGGAGTTCTACGGCTCCCAGAGCCGCGCCGCCAAGCGGCTCGGTATCGCCCAGTCCACGATCTCCTCCAAGCTGTCGGTCCTCGATCTGACCCCGGAACTCCAGGCCGATCTCCTGGAGGGCCGCCGTAAGGTCGAGCACGTACGGAACCTGTCGAAGTACGACGCCGAGCAGCAGCGGGCCCAGGCCGATGCCCGAGCGGCGGCGGCGGAGGAGCGCCGGGAGGCGAGCAGGCGGGCTGCCGAGCTATCACGCCGTGATAATCCGGACGGGGGAGGCGAGTCGGAGCGCGGCGACCTATCACGCCGTGATAGCGAAGACGGCGAGGCGGCCGATCTATCACGCCGTGATAGCCGGGACGACGGTACGGACCTATCACGCCGTGATAGCCAGGATGGCGAGGCGGCCGATCTATCACGCCGTGATAGCCGGGACGGTGGGGCGGATCTATCACGCCGTGATAGCCGCGAGCGCGAGGCCGACCTATCACGCCGTGATAATCCGGCGGCGGCCGTCGCCGTCGGCGCCCCGGCCGATACCGCAGCCGCCGGTGCGATCGGTGCCGCGACCGCGCCCGCAGCCGCAGCCGGGAAGGTGAGTGGGGGCGCCGGGGGAGCGGCCGAGCTATCACGCCGTGATAATCCGGGTCCCCCGGCCAACCCCCCGGCCAACCCCGCGGCCACTCCCGAGCACGCGTCCGCACCGTCCTCCCATGGAGGCGACCTCCCCTCCCAGCGCCCCGAGGCGCCCTCCGCGCCCTCCGCCCGGCCCGTCGTCAAGATGCCCTGGACCGACGGTGTCGCCTGCGCGGAGATCGCGATTTCGCGGATGACGCCCGTGGAGCGCGCCCGGATGGTGGTCAGGCTCCAGGAAGAGGCGGTCCGGGACCGGGAGGCCGCCGCGGCGGAACCGTCGGCGGCCGGCTGACACGACGGCCGGAAGGGCCTCGGGGGTCCGGCGGACCCCGGCGATTATCACGCCGTGATAGGCCCGGTGAGCCGCGCGGGCGGCAGCCGACCTATCACGCCGTGATAACCGCAGCCCGTTACGGGCTGCTCCAGCCGGGGTTGTCGGCGGGGGTGAGCGTGCCGAACAGTGAGGTGCACAGGGCGCCCCGGGCGGTCTTCAGGACGTACGAGGGCGAGGTCCGCTCGACCGCGTCCCGCAGCCGGGCCAGCAGCAGGTGGACGGGCGGCAGGTCGAGGGAGAGCGCGTCCGCCAGCCGGGCGCGGCGCGCGGTGAGGTGCGGCTCGACCCGGCGCAGGTCGTTCTCCAGATACGCCGCCGCCGCCCGCATGGCCGTCAGACTGCCGCCCCCCGAGAACCGCAGGCAGTCCTGCCAGCCCGGCAGTCCGATGATGACGCGCAGCGCGTCGGTGAGGCTGTCCGCGATCAGACCGCCTTCGCCCTCGGGGCTCGCGTACACCACGGCGCGCTGCTCGCCGGGGTCGCCGCACAGGAAGTAGGTCCCGCCGACGTCGTCCCCGGCGAAGCCCTCCACCGGCACGCCCGAGGACACGGTCAGCATTTCCCCGTGGTCGCGGCACGACATGTCGAACCCGCAGAGCGCGTACATCGACTCGGACAGGTCCGGGTGCTCGCGGAAGCGGGTCAGCAGCTCCTCGACCGAGGACACCGCCGGGCCGGGGGAGCGGTACGGTCCGGCCGTCGATGCGCGGGGAGCGGTGGCCGGGGGAGTGGCGGCATGGTGCACCGGACTCTCGCGGCAGTGGGCCGCCCTGCCCCGGGTGTGGCGGGGCGGGGCGGGCAGCGGTGCGAACGTACGCCAGGTCGTCAGGGTCGCGGGCGCCACCGTGCCGTGGTGGACGGGCCGTGCGCTGACGGAGACCGGAGTCCGCTCACCCCCGTCGAGCAGACTCCAGGTCTCGTACGCCCGTCCCTCGTGCGCGTCCTGCCGTAACCACGACAGGCGTCCGGTGCCGGCGCGCGGGGCGAGGGGCGGGGCGCCGCCCGGATGGTCGGCCGCCGCACGCAGATAGGCGTGCTCCGCCTGCCGTTGCGCGGTGGCCAGACTGCTGAAGAGCAGCCCGCCCTCGCCCTGCGGACCGTCCGGCCAGCACGTCTCGTACACCACGCTCCGGCCCTCGTACCCGATCTCCCGGTCCGGTGACGCGAGGCTGTGCATGGATCTCCTCCTGCTCATGGCTCTTGCTGTGCTGCCGCGTTCTGCGCGGGACACGATGCCTATCGAAGGAGTGGGAACTCCACCAGGAAACGGTGCTTCCGGACAGCGGTTCTCCCAGCGAAATTCGGTCACTCGGCGGACCGGGGCGGCCCCGCCGCGCGCTCCGCCTTACCGGGGCGGGAGCGCAGGGTCAAGGAGCCCTGCCGGGAGGGGCATGGATCGCGCCATGGTCGTTTACCTGGGTGTGCGGGGGGTGTGCCGTGCGCCTCGGGGTGGAGCGGGCGGAAGTGGCTGGTGGGGGAGGGAGTTGGGCCGGCGGCCGGTCAGCGGCCGGGGGCGGCGCCGATCGGCGGCGGGCCGGGGGTTTCGGCGGAATCGTTGCCGTCCGGCTCGCAGCCGAGCAGGGTCATCAGCGCCTCCAGTTTCTGCCGTGGGAGGGCGCCGACCGCCCGGAAGGCGTGCGCGTGGACGCCCCTGTCGTGCAGGATCCGCTCCATCTCCCGCTGGGCGGACTGCCGTTCCAGGTCCTGGAGCCGCTCGCGCAGGACGCGGGCGAGGGCGCGGTCGGCGGGTTCGGTGAGCCAGCCGGAGTGCACCCGGAACCACTCGCTGATGCCGAGGACCGTATGGACGCTGGGGACGGCGGGGTGGTCCGGTTTCCGGTAGGCGCGCAGTGCCTGCGGGGTGACGCCGATGCCCTGGGCGATCTCGGCCTGGGTGTGCGGCGACACCGCCTCCCCCACCGGCCGTACGACGCCGTCGCCGCACCTCCTGCGGGTGTTCATCAGGAGCTCCAGGCGCTGCTGGACACGGGCCGCCACCCCGGGCTCGGCCACCCGCCCCCCGGCGAGCAACTCCCGTACGTCCGCCGCCGGGACCCCGGAGGCGTAGGAGAGCTCCACGGCGTCCAGGACGTCCTCGGGCCGCCGTTCCAGCTCCTCGATCAGGGACCGTACGCGGTCCAGCATCGCGTCGAGCCCGCAGGCGTCAGTCACGGCATCCCCTCGTCGTACCCCGCCGTCGCTCCTCAGAGGCCCGAGCGTAACGACTGCGGCGGCTTGAACCCACCCCCCGGGGCAAAGCGGGCTTTCCCCGGCGGGAAAGTCCGGTTGACACCGGTGGCGGGGGAGTTGCAGGATCACGGCAAAGGTGACGAAGTGTCAACACGACGTCGCCGCGCGGGACTTCGCGCGCCCGCCGTCCTCAGGGGCGAGGGCCCGAAGCCCCGCATCACGGGGACGGGGACGGGGATGGCCATGACGGTGGGCAGGCACGAGGTCTTAGGGGTGGGGCACCCGGCGCGGGCGGGGGCGGGCGGACGGCCCGTACGCCCCGAACCGCTCCAGGAACTCATCCGGGGCCGCCGCAGCCGTCTGGGGCTGAGCCAGGAGGCCGTGGCCGAACGGCTCGGGGTCAGCTCGCGCGCGTACGGCAACTGGGAGCGCGGCCGGGTCAAGGAGTGGACCGACGGCAAACTCCTCGCCCTCGCCGACGTTCTGGAGATGTCGGACTACCAGGTGGAGCGCCTGTTCCGGCTCACCGTCGGCCGCTTCCCCGCGCGGGTACGCAGGCCCCTCGCCCAGGGCGGGCGGACGTGCGGCAAGGCCGCGCAGGCCGTCCTCGCCGACTACGACGTGATGATGAACGCGCTCTCGCTGCCCGCCCTCCTCATCGACCACCGGTGGGAGGTGCAGGCGGCCAACCACGCCTACCGGGACCTGTTCGCGGGCCTGAGCACCCACCCGGACGCCGATCCCGCCCGCAGCTTCCTGCGGTTCGGCCTGCTGCACCCCGACGCCGGGAGCATCCTCGCCAACCACGCCGACTGGCGGATCTCGCTGCTGTCCGCGCTGGCCGCGGCGCGGGAGCAGTGCCCCGGTGATCCCGCGCTGCGCGCCCTGCACGCCGAGGTGCACCGCCGCCCCTCGCTGCGCGCCCTGTGCCGGGACGCGGTCGACGGCTGCGCCCCGGACGCCGGCGCCGACCTCGCCCACCCCGAGGGCCCCCTGCGCGTACTGCGCCACCCCGACCCGCGCCGCGGCCTGCAGATCTGCCGGCTGGTGGAGGAGATCCCCACCCGCGCCCCCACGCTGGGCCTGACGCGGCTCACCTTCGTCCTCACCCCGTTCGACTTCCCCGGGGTGGCCGCGCCGCCGCGCGAGGGGAGAGCCGCCCGCAGCGCGGCGTGAGGCGCGGTGGGGCGGCGGGCGGAGGTCAGCTCTCGGCCACCGCCGGCTGCGCGGCCGGGAGCCGGTCCCGCAGCCCCGCCACCAGCTCGGTGCGCCCGGCCACCGTCTCCGGTACGCAGTCCGGGGCGAGCCGCACCGCCGCGTCCAGCACGTTCACGAGCTGCAACGGCTCGCCGGAGCCGTCGAGATGGCGGTACTCCACGGCCGTCAGGACGGCCAGCCGCTCCCACAGCCCGAGCCCCGGCCGCCGCAGCTCCCGCAGCACCACCCGCGCGGCCTCCTCCACACCGGTACCGGCGCGGTGCAGATCGTGGACGCGCCCGCGCAGTTCCTCCATGTACGCCATGTACGCCCGCACCTCGTCCTGGCCCACCAGCGGACCGTGGCCCGGGACGATGACGCGCGGGTCGAGGGCGAGGATGCGCGCGCAGGCCGCGATCACCCCGTCGAGGGGTCCGGCCCAGTGCACCGGCACGTCCCCGACGAACAGGATGTCCCCCGCGCACACCACACCGCTGTCCGGCAGGTGCACCACCAGGTCCCCGGCGGTGTGCGCGGGCCCCACCTCGTGCAGCTCGACCGGCGTCGAGCCGACGAGGAGGTCCAGACGGCCGCTGAAGGTGCGGGTCGGGGCGACGACGTCGATCCCGGTGTAGTCGTACCGGCCGAAGTGCGTCAGCAGATACCGCTCGAAGGGCACCTCGGCCCGGCAGCCGTCGAGTACGGCCTGGAGCTGCGGGGGAGTGGGCTCGGCGCACAGGTGCGCCAGGTTCGCCTCGGTGCTGATGATCTCCGCGTCGGGGAAGAGGCCGTTGCCGTAGCTGTGGTCGCCGTTGGCATGGGTGTTGACGACGGTCGAGAACCGGGCCCCGGGCGGAAGGACGCGCCGGGCCGCCTCGACCAGGGCGTGGGTGAGGCCCGCGGTGTAGGGGGTGTCGACCAGCAGGGCGTCGGACTCGGAGCCCACGACCACACAGTTGGCCATGCCCCAGGTGCCGGGGGAGTGGGGCAGCCAGGCGTGCACACGCTCGTCGAGGCGGACGAGTTCGGAAGGAATCAGCATGCTCGCAATTCTGCGGGCGAAGGCTTCCTTCCGGTTGTGAATCCTGCCGGGGGGGGGGTGGGCGGCGGGGCGGCCGGGTGGCCCGGTCCGGCACACCGGCCGTCGCGCTTCCGCCGCCGGGCGCTATTCCCCTTTGTCCGGTGCCGAGTTGGTGCCCCGCGCCGGGGAGGGCCTGCGGCCGGCCGCCGCCGCGCGCCGTGCGCGCAGCTCCCGTACGGCCGCCGCGGCCCGGCGCCGCGCCCGTACGTATCCGGCGCACCACCACAGCAGGGGTGCCGCGCGGGTGCCGCGGGCCAGCAGGAAGCGCTGGTTGCGGACGGTGTCGGGGCGCCAGTGGTGCTTGTACGGCTCGGTGCCGCGCAGCATGCTCAGCACCGCGCGGCCACTGCCGTCCAGACGGCGGGCCGAGGCACGCATCAGCATCGTCGCCGTATCGACCTTGTGCTCGCGCAGGGCGGGGTGGGCGCCGTAGAGATAGCCGCCCGACAGCGACGGCGACTGGAGGGTGAGGTCGGCGGCCACCACCGTGCCGTCCAGGCGGAACTCGGTGAGGACCGCGTCCCCCTGAGCCACCATCAGCCGTACCGAGCGGTCCAGGTGTTCGGCGAACCGGGGGCGTACGTGCTCACGGGTCACCCCGCGCCCGCGCCACTGGAGCCGGTGCAGGGTGAGCAGGCTGTCGAGGGTGGCGGGGACCTCCTCGGGCGCCACCGCCCGCTCGGCCACCCCCAGCGCATCGATCCTGCGGAGCTTGGCGCGTACCCGCTGGGCCGGTTTGGCGGCGAGCCGGGCCAGCAGGTCGTCCAGGGGGGCGGCGGGCAGCTCCAGGCACACCGAGTCCGCCAGCCGGGCGCTCGCCCCCGGCCAGTGGGCGTGCAGCAGTTCGGCGGCGCCGCCCGGCCGGACCTCGCGCAGGTCCACCAGCGCGCCGCCGGCCGCCTCCCGCACCGCCGCCGCCAGCGCCCGGGCCGCCTGCGGCGCGCACGCGTCGTCCAGCAGCACGTCCGTGAAGTCGGTGATCGCGCCGCCCAGCGGCACCAGGGTGCGAAAGGGGCGGAAGACCAGCATCAGCGGGGCCGCCGCGACCAGTCGGCCGTCCCGGCGCACCAGCACGACGCGCAGCCTGCCGCTCACCCCGTACGACGTCCACCACGAGTGCAGCCAGGCGTGGCTCTGGAAGGGGGTGGCCGTGCGGCAGCGTCCGTGCAGCTCCCGCCACTCCCGGGCCAGCCCCGCGAAGGGGCCGCTGTCCGTGCACACCTCGGCCACCAGGGCGTTGTCCCGGGCCGTCGTGACCGTCACCGGGCGCCGCCGTAGGGCATACCGGCGGGCAGGGCGGGGGCCGGTACCGGCGCGCTCTCGCGCCGGGCGGGCCGGACGAGCAGCACCAGGGCGCCGGTCAGGCCCCCGGCGCAGGCGCCGACCAGGGCGGTCAGCGAGGCGGGCGCCGACGAGGGGTCGACGGGCTCGGCCGCGCGCGAGAACTGCACCAGGCGCACACCCGTACTCGCCTCGGTGTGCGTGCCGTTGACGGTCAGCGCGCGGGCCACCGCGTTGGCGATGTCGGCGGCCTCGGCCGGCCGCCCCGAGGTGCCGGTGACGGCGATCATCGGCGCGTCCGGGGAGGTCGACGTCCGCACCTGGCGGCGGATGGTGTCGGCGGGCACCCCGGCCCAGGCCGGGGCGTCGCCGACCACCGCGACCTGGGTGGCGACCCGCCCGTACGCCTGGGCGAAGCCCAGAGCGGTCGCGGGGTCCGACTTGCCGGTGGGGGTCACCACGACATAGCTGGTCGCGGAGTACTCGGCGGGCCGGGCCAGCCCGTACACACCGCCCGCGACCGCGCCGAGCAGCGCGCACACCGGCAGCGGCCACCACCTCGGCAGCGGCCGGGCGCCCGGGTGCGACGGCATCCGGCGCCACGGGCTCGGGGATTGGCTCATCGTGCGCTCACTCCTGACGTGACGGAGGGGTCCGTACTGTCCGTGGGATTCGTGGGATTCGTCGGGTCCGCGGGATCCGTGGCGGCGGCGGGGGGCCGTCTGCCGAGTACGGGGGTCGTGCCGTGCAGGGCCGCCTCGTAGACGGCCGTCAGCCGGGCCGCCGAGGCGCCGATCGTGTAGTGCGCGACGGCCGGGGGCACCGGCAGCCGGCCCGGCGGCGCCTGGCTCGCGGCGCGCAGCGCGGCGAGGAACTCCGCCGGATCGGCCCGTACCGCGCCCGGCGCCCGGCCGGGGGGCAGGTCGTCGACGGCGGGGCAGGCCGCGTAGACGACGGGCAGGCCCGCCGCCAGGGCCTCCACCACCGCGAGGCCGAACGACTCGTCGGCGGAGGGCGAGGCCAGGAGGTCCGCGGCGCCTAGCAGGGCGGGCAGGTCCAGGCCGCCGCCGCCCTCGTACGCGCACTCGCCCGCGAAGCACACCCGCCCGGCCACACCCAGCCGTGCCGCCAGCGCCCGCAGCGGCGCCTCCTGTTCGCCGCCGCCCACCAGCAGCAGATGCGCGCCGGGCAGGTGCGGCAGGGACCGGACCAGGACGTCGAAGCGCTTGCCCGCGACCAGCCGGCCCACCCCGCCGATCACGAAGGCGTCGTGCGGCAGGGCCAGCAGGGTACGGGCCCGGGTCCGCAGCAGCGGGTCGAAGCGGAAGCGGTCCGCGTCGATGCCGTTGGGCACCACGTGGATGCGGCGGGCGGGCACACCCCACTCGCGCAGCCGCCGCGCGATCGTCGCGGAGACGGCGACCGTGGAGGTGCCCAGGCGTTCGGAGGCCAGATACAGGGCGCGCACCCCCGCGCCGAGCGGGCGGCCCTCGATGGTGGCGGCGCCGAGCGAGTGCTCGGTGGCCACGACCGCGCGGACCCCGGCGAGCCGGGCGGCGGCCCGGCCGTACAGGCAGGCGCGGTACAGATGGGTGTGGACCAGGTCGTAACGGCCCCGGCGGATCAGCCGGGTCAGACGCGGCAGCGCGCTCAGGTCGCGGTTGCCGCCCATGCCGAGGTGGTGCACGCGTACGCCGTCGGCCTCCAGGCCCTCGGCGACGGCTCCCGGGTTGGTGAGGGCGACCACCTCGCAGGAGGCGGGCAACGCGGCGATCAGCAGCCGCAGTTGCTGCTCGGCGCCGCCGACGCCGAGACCGGTGATGACGTGCAGGACTCTCACCGCGCCTCCTGTTCCGGTACGGGACGGCTCCGGGCGGACGGGGCCTCGGTCAGGAAGCCCGCTCCCGGGCCGTCGCCGGGCGGCCGGCGCCGCCAGCGGTGCAGCCGTCGTTTGAGGTGCAGCCGCCAGCCGGTGTCGCGCTCGCCGATGTGGACGCGCGGCAGCGCGTAACGGCCGGTCAGCGGGCCGGGGTCGATGGCGCAGGCGTATCCGTAGCCGGCCGCGCGCACCGCGTCCAGGGCCCGCTGGTCGCACCGTCCGTACGGGTAGCAGAAGCCCGGCACGTCCCGGCCGGTCAGCGCGCGCAGCAGGGCGCGGCTCTCGGTGGTCTCGCGGCGCAGGGTGTCGTCGTCGGCGGTGGTGAGGTCGGTGTGGAGCAGGCCGTGCGAGCCGATCTCCATGCCCCAGCTCAGGGCGCGCCGGATGCCGTCCTCGTCCAGGAGCGGGCGGCGCGGGCCGAGCGGGTCCCAGTCGTTGGCGCCGCCGAGCCGCCCGGGCAGGGTGAACACGGTGGCCGTGCAGTCGTAGCGGCGCAGCAGCGGGAGCGCCTCCTCGGTGAAGTCGGCGTACCCGTCGTCGAAGGTGAGACCCACCAGACGGGTGCCGCCGCCCGCGGCACGGGCCCGCAGCAGCTGGGCCATGCCGACGCCGAGCAGCCCCCGGGCGCGCAGCCAGCGCAGTTGCCGCTCCAGGCGCCGGGGGGTGACGGTGATGCCGTACGGGTCGTCCTCGCGGGCGTCGGCGCGGGCACCGACGGAGTGGTACATCGCTGCCCACAGGGCAGGGGTGTCAACGGGCATGCCTCGGCCTTCGGGTCAGGGGGCGGGTCAGCGGGCGCAGCAGCGCCGACAGCAGCAGCAGCGGTGCGAAGCCCCGTACGCGGGCGGCGCGGGCCAGCACGAGGAAGGCGGCGGTGGCCGCGAGGCAGCCGGTGGCGAGCGCCGCGGCCGGGTCGGTGACGCGGGCCGCGCACCACCAGCAGGCGGCTCCGGCCCCCGCCCCGGCCCCGGCCAGTTTCAGCAGTTCGCCGCCGACCCGCAGACGGGCGAGGCCGAGCGGGCGGCGGCCCGCGCCGGCGAGCAGCAGCAGCGCGCCGGCGGCGATGCCCAGCGCGTTGGCGGCGGCGATGCCGGGCGCCCCCCAGCGGGGCGCGGCCCACGCCCCGGCACCGGCGGTCACCGCCAGGCACACCAGCATGGTGGCGGCCGGGTACCAGGTGGGGCGGGCGGCCGAGAAGTAGGAGCGGACCAGGACGCCCACCATGGTCTGGGCGAGCAGGCCCAGCGCGTACACGCGCATCACGGCGGCGGTGGCGGCGGTGTCGGCGGGGCCGAACGCGCCGCGCTGGAAGAGCACTTCGACGATCTGCGGGGCGCAGCCGACGACGACGGCGCCGCCCAGCAGCACGATGGCGCCCGCCACCAGCAGATCGCCCTCGACGCGCCGCCGGGCCTGCTCGGTCTCGCCGGCCGCGAGGGCGCGGGCCACGACGGGGAAGGTGACGGTGCACAGCATCAGCGAGAGCACCATCGGCATCTGCGCCACCTTCTGGGCGTAGTTCAGGTGCGAGATCGCCCCGGCGGGCAGCGGGGCCGCGAGGTGCCGCTCCACGAGCGTCTGGCCCTGGCGGCTGAGCGCGAAGACGACGACGGGGGCGACCATGGCCAGACGCAGGGTGCCGGCCGGTTTCCCCGGCCGCCGGGGGTGCCGCATCCGCTTCGATTGCTCCGGGATGCGGGGCGGGTGGTACGGCTGGTGCGGGTGGGGCGAGCGGTGCGGGCCGGGGGCGAGCCACCGGGCGCCGCGCCGTCCGGTGCGCCGCAACCCCCGCCACAGCGACGGGGCCTGGGCCGCCACCATCAGGACGCCGCCCACCGCGACCCCCGCCGCCGCCGCCCGTACGCCCCAGGCCCGGCCGAGGACGAGGAGCACGGTGATGATGCCCGTGTTGTACGCCACGTAGATCGTCGCGGGGGCGAGGAAACGGGCGTGGCCGCGCAGCGCGGCGCTGCAGTAACCGGCGAGGCCGAAGGAGACGACGCAGGTCGCGGTGGTGCGGGTGCAGTCGACGGCCAGGGCCGCCTCGGGCAGGCCCGGCGCCAGCAGGTCCACCAGGGCCGGAGCCGCCGCCGCCAGCAGCGCCGCGACCCCCGCGAGGGCCGCCATCAGCCGGGGGAGGGTGGCGGCCACCAGGGCGCGCACCGGGTCGGGGCCGGCGCCGGGTCCGCCGCCGGGTCCGCGCCGCAGGGCGGCGAGGCTGAACGCGGGGACGAGTACCAGCGCGAGCCCGTCCTCGATGAGGAGGGTGGCCGCGACCTCCGGCACCGTCCACGCCACCAGGAACGCGTCGGTGTCGGTGCCCGCGCCGAAGACGTGCGCGAACGTCCGGTCGCGCAGCAGTCCGAGGACCGCCCCCGCCACCGTGAGCGCGGCGGTGACGGCCGCGGCCCGGGCCAGGAACCCGCCGGAGGCGGTGTCCCCCGGCCGGGCCCCGTCGTGACGGTCCGTCGGCGGGGGGCCCGGCGCGGCGGGGGAGGCGTCGCTCATCGCCGCGGCGCCCGCCGTGTCCCGGCGCCGCCGTGCGGAGCCAGGGCCCACCAGGCGGCCAGGCCGAGCGCGAGGGCGGTCAGGACGGTGGAGGGTCCGCCGATGTCGCCGTAGAAGAAGTCGGTCAGGAGCCACAGCAGCAGGCCGGTGGCGGCCAGCCCGCAGTCCCGGTCCGGGCGCCGGCCCGCGGCTGCCTCGTACAGCCCGCGCAGGGCGAGGGCGAGGAGCGCCGCCCAGCCGGCGACCAGGGTGCACACCCCCACCAGGCCCTGCTCGCTCAGGACGAGGAGGTACATGTTGTGCGGCGACAGCAGCGGCTGGCGGCGGAAGGCGGCGCCCGCGCCCGCGGTGTCGCTGCCGGAGGACAGGGCGAGGGGGGCGTGGCTGTCGCGGTGGGCGGGGAAGCCCTTGAGGCCGACTCCGGTCAGGGGCGCCTCGCGCCACATCGAGGCGGCGGCGCTCCACAGGGTGTACCGGTCGGTGACGGACTGGTCGGGGGCGTCGGTGACCCGGGTGATGCTGGAGAGGCGTTCCTGGAGGAGCGCGGTCCCGGCCCCGGCGCCGCCGACCACGACCACGGCGAGCGCGAGGGCGCTCACCGCGACGGCCACCGCTCTGCGCACGCCCGCCAGCAGGAGCAGCGCCGCGCAGGTGACGGCGGTGGCGATCCAGGCGCCGCGGCTGAAGGAGAGGGCCAGCGGCGCGAGCAGCACGGCCGCGCAGACCAGCGCCGCCGGGCGCTGGGCGCGGCCCGCGCGGGCGTCGGGCGCGAGCGCCAGGCCCACCGCGCACACCAGGCCGAGCGCGACGACGGTGGCCATGCCCATGATGTCCGAGGCGCCGAACGTGCCGACGGCGCGGATGTCCTCGCCCATGTAGGAGGCGCCGGTGGCGGTGGCGTACTGGTGCACCCCCACCGCGCCCTCGGCCAGGGCGAGCGCCACCAGCGCCCGGGCGACGACCGTGAAGTCGCGGCGGTCGCGCACCAGGAGGAGCACCGAGACCGGTACCAGGACGAAGATCTCCAGGTAGCGGGCCAGCCCGGCGAGCGCCTCGCCGGGGTCGCCGGCCCCGGCGGCGGCCACCGCGGTCCCGGCGGCGGCGGCGCCGAACAGCGCGGCGGCGGCCGGGGCCAGCGGGCGCGCCCCGGACCGGAGCGAGGAGCCCAGCGCCCACAGGGCCAGGACGGCGCAGGCCGCGTCGGCGGGCGTTCCGGTGCCCGGGCCCTCGCCGCCCGCGCCGCCGGGCTGGGGCGCCGCGAGCAGGGCGAGGACGGCGAGCAGCGGCAGCAGATGTACGTGGCGGGCCACGGCCGGGGGCAGGGCCCGCCGGGCCGGGGCGGTGGTCGGGAGCGGCGCCGCCACACTCTGACTCATCGTCAGCTCCCGGTCGGGCGCGCCAGGGACGCCGCCGTGCGCAGCAGCACACACACGTCCTGCCAGGGCGACCAGTGGTCGATGTAGTAGTTGTCGTATCGGGCGCGGTCCTCGATGGAGGTGTCGCCGCGCAGGCCCTCCACCTGGGCCAGTCCCGTGATGCCGGCGGGCATGCGGTGGCGGGCCCAGTAGCCGGGGTGGGACTGGCCGAACTGGGCGACGAAGTAGGGGCGTTCGGGGCGCGGGCCCACCAGGCTCATGTCGCCGCGCACCACGTTCCACAGGTTGAGGAGCTCGTCCAGCGAGGTCAGCCGCATCAGACGGCCGGTCCGGCCGATGCGCTCGTCGTGGGCGACGCTCCAGCGGGTGGCGGCCTCGTGGGCGTCGGCGGGGCGCAGCGTACGGAACTTGCAGAGGGTGAAGGGGCGCCCGTCGCGGCCCACGCGCTCCTGGCGGAAGACCACACCGGGCCCGTCGCTGCGGCGCAGCAGCAGCGCGCACACCGCCAGCACCGGCGAGGCCAGCAGCAGGGCGGGCACCGCCACGCACAGGTCCAGGACCCGCTTGACGGCGAACCCCGGGCGGCGCACACCGGCGGCCTGCACCCGGCGCACCGGGAACCCGGCGAGCTCCTCGCCCCGCACCTCCCGGCCGGCCACGCCCGGGGCGCGGGTGTCGACGTACCACAGGGCGCAGCCCCAGCTCTCCAGCTGGCGCAGCAGCAGGGTGGGGTCGGCGTCGTCGGCGTCGGTGAACAGCACGTCGCGGACGCCGTTCTGGATGACCGCGCGCTGCACCTCCTCGATGGTGCGCAGCACCGGCACCCCGACCGGCTCGGGCACCGGCTGGAACACCGGCACCACCACCCCGACCGGGCGGATACCGCCGCTCGGGCGCCGTCCGAGCGCCGCGGTCAGCCGCAGCGCGCCCGCCGGGCCGACCACGAGGGCGGCGCGCGGCGCGCGGGCGGCGCGCCACCGCCGTACCGCGTACGCGGCGGAGCGCCCGGCCGCGCCCGCCGCGGTCTGTACGGCGCAGGAGGCGGCGAGCGCCCGCAGCGCGAGCGCGGGCCCCGGGAGCACGGCCGCCAGCGCGCACCACGCCACGGCCGCCCGGAAGAGGAGGGCGGGCACCTCCTCCAGGACACCGCGTGCGGCGGCGAGGGCGCCCGGCCGGTACAGCCCGGCGTGCCCGTGCAGGACCAGGACGCACAGGACCAGCGCGGCGGTGGCCCCGCGACCGGGTTCGGTGCCGCCCGCCGCCGCTCCCAGCAGCACCGCGCAGCCGTCCACGGCCATCAGGGCGGCGTCCGTACGCGGCCGGGGCGCGCGCCGCACGGGCAGCGGAGGCGGGGCGGGCGCCCGGCCGGGCTCCGCCACCGTCGCGACGGCTCCCGCCGCTGCCGCGCCGCCCCGGCGCGGACCCGCCGGGGAAGGGACGCCCCCTGCTGGGAAGGGAACGCCCCCTGTTGGGGAGGGAACGGTGTTGTCCGCAGTCACTTGAAGGTGGGTTCCCTGCACTCGGAGCGCCGGGCGCCGGTCAGTTCGCGGTAGAGGTCCGCGATCGCTTCCGCCGTCCGGCGCACATCGTGGGTGGTGGTCACGTGCTGGTGGCCCCGGTGGCCCAGGGCCGTACGCAGCGGCGCGTCGAGGAGCAGAGCGCCGACGGCCCGGGCCAGCGCCCGCGGGCTGTCCGGCGGGACGAGGCAGTGCGGGGCGTGCCCGGGCGGCAGGCTCTGGGACGAGCCGCCCACATCAGTAACGACGACGGGTTTCTGGCAGGCCATCGCCTCCAGGGGGGCCAGGGCCATGCCCTCCCAGCGCGAGGGCAGGACCACGACGTCGGCGGCCCGGTACCAGACGGTGGGGTCCTCGACCGCTCCGGTGAACCGGACGGACGGGGGCGCCGCCGCGCGCAGGGCCGTCTCGTCGGGGCCGTCGCCCACCAGGACCAGGCGGGCGGCGGGCAGTTCGCCGGACAGCTCCCGCCAGGCGTCCAGCAGCACGTCCTGGCCCTTCTGCCGGCACAGCCGCCCCACACACACCACCAGCGGCGCGTGCGGGTCCACACCGGCGAGGGCGGCCAGCGGGGCGCGTACGTCCTCGCCGGGCGCGGGCGGGCGGTGGCGGGTGAGGTCGACGCCGTTGGGGACGACCACCGAGGGGCCGCGCACCCCGGCCCGCTCGCCGGTGCGGAGCTCGCCCTCGCTGACGCACACCAGCCGCGCGGTCCAGCGCACCGCCGCCCGCTCCCAGGCGCGCGAGGCGAGCGCGAGGGGACCGGTGACGGCCTCGAAGGACCAGGCGTGCGGCTGGAACACGGTCGGCACCCGGCCGCGCACCGCGAGCCGCGCCGCCACCCCGGCCTTGGCGCTGTGCGCGTGCACCACGTCGGGCCGCAGCCGGCCGACCAGCCGCGCGGCCCGTACGGTCTCGCCGGGCAGACCCGGCCCCGGCGCGCGCGTCGCCTCCCACACATGGGTGTCGGCGCCGAGCCCGGCCGCCTCCGCGCCCAGCCGCCCCGTACCCGGACAGGCCACCGACACCCGCATCCCGGCCCGCAGCTGAGCGCGCACCAGATCGGCGACGACCCGGGCCACTCCGCCGTCGACGGGCTGCACCAGGTGCAGGACGTGCGGATGGCGCGGCGCGGGACGGGTTTCCGGTCCGGTACCGGGGAATTGCGGCTGCACGCGAGGTCACTCCGCCCATGGGAAGGTATTCGTATAAGCGGGCCGCCGAACGGGTGTCATTCCCCCGGGCGGTCACTGAATTCCGCATTGCTGAGCCGGATGGCCGAGCACCCGACGCGCTGCTGTTTCGCGCGGTCAATGGGTGGGGAGCAACTGTAGCCGTATTCGCCGCCGGGGACCGTCATGAATGTGTTCCGGAGTGTCCCATCGGGTGATCATCCGTATCCGGTCGTCAACGGCCTCGTTGATTCACGTGCCTCGTCTTTGCCCTGAAAGGACAAAAGTGATGAGGAGAATGGTCAAGTCCGTCGCGATGGTGCACACGCGCCGCCGTCGTGGCCCTCGGCGCCGGTGCCGTGCGGGAACACCGTCAACGTGACCGGTCTGCTCAACCCCGTCTTCGGCAACACCTGCAAGAACGACTGAGTTCACCCGGTCGGGCCACAACTCGGGGCATTTGACCTGCGTTGATACACAGGTCGGGCGACAACGCCCGGCCACAGCCCCACATCAAGAGGAGCGCTTCTCCATGTCGCGTACCGCCAAGGCTCTCGCCCTCTCCGCCGCTGCCGCCGCGGCCGTCGCCGGCGGTGCCGGTGTCGCCGCCGCCGACGCCCACGCGGGGGGCGTCGCGGCCAACTCCCCGGGCGTCCTGTCCGGCAACCTCGTCCAGGTGCCGGTGCACGTGCCGATCAACCTCTGCGGCAACAGCGTGGACGTGGTCGGCCTGCTGAACCCGGCGTTCGGCAACGAGTGCAAGAACGACTGACGTCTCCCCGCGTCACCTCGCACGGCGGCGCCGTGCCCGGACCGCCCTTCTCCCCGCGGGGGAAGGGCGGTCCCGCGTTGTCGGCCCTCCCGCCCGGCATCCGAGTCCGACAGGATGCCGATAGGAGAATACGTCTCGTACGAGTATCGGGGCGGTCCACTTCATACGAGTGGTCGGGCAACAATTTCAGGATTGCCGGGTTTCCCTCGGGCCGGGAGGTCGTTAGTCAGGGCGAAGCGCGCATGCCCTTTTCGCCTCGCGCACAGGTGTATACGCGCACACGGTAGCCAGTAAACCGCGACGAAATGTCGCCACCGGAAGGAACGATGATGAAGCCGATGAAGGTTGCCGCGGTCGTAGCCGGTTCCCTGGCGCTGGCGGGAGCCGCGGCTCCGGCGTTCGCGGCGGGCGGCAGCCCGGCCCCCACCAGCCTCAACGGCGGTGTGGAGACGCTGGCGAACCAGGCCCTGACCAACCCCACGCCGACGGTCGTGCAGACCGAGGCCCTCGACCCGAACAGCAAGGACTCCCTGTTCCACACGGTCTCGCAGGCCACCGGCAGCGCGAACAAGACCAATGGACTGGTCCCCGCGAGCCTTCTCGGCGGACTTCCCGTCGGCCACTGATAAACCCTCCGGCCCGGCATTCCACTGAATTGCGGCGAAATTACGGAATTCCCGGCGCGGGGAATTTTGCAGGGGTGGTGGGGGAGGCCGGGCGGGGTGGTGGGCCTGGGGGCGGCGCAATCCGATTCGCCCTAACGAGTGGCCTTTGCTCCTGGTGTCTCCCCGATGTCGCTAGAGTCCCGGCATGACCTCGACTTCCAGTGCCCCAAGCCCGTTCAGGACCGCCCGGTTGGGCACGCTCGCCCTGCTCGCATGGAGCGGCCCGCACTTCGAGGAGGACCGCGACGTGGCCTTCCTGATGGTGTATCCGCTCGGGGACGGCGAGGGCGGCGCCGAGGGCGCCGAGGCCGCCGCCCGGGAGCTGTTGGAGGAGATCGGCATGCCGGCCGGGACCGTCAACGACGCCTCCCAGGGCGCGCGGCTGCCGCTCACGCTCCTTCTGGAGGGCGGCCAGGTGACCCTGACGATGCCTCAGCTCAACGTCCAGTGCGTCACGCCGCCCGAGTGGATGGACGCCGCCCAGGCCGAGGGCGCCGCGCACTTCATCTTCGCGACCCGCGCCTGGCCCGAGGCGGTGCCCGGCACACCGCTCACCGAGGAGATGATGCGGGCCTTCGTCGGCGACGAGCGGACGCTCACCAGCGCGGGCCACTGCGTCCTGCCCGTCAGCCGCCTGCGCGGGTAGCCGGGGCGTCCGGACGGGGAGCGCGCCGAGGGCGTAAGGAAACGGCGTGGGCCGCGGACGGGGAGTCCGCGGCACACGCCGTTCTCATGTGCCGACCTGCTGGGAGCTAGAGCAGCCACCCCAGCACACCGAGGAGACCCACGTGCTGGCGGTGGTCGTAACCGCCGTCGTGGTCGTAGCGACCGTGGTGGTCGTCACGGCCGTCGTGGTCGTAACGGCCCTCGTGACCGTAGCTGCCACCCTTGTCGTAGCGGCCGTGGTCCCGGTGGTCGTCGTCCTTGCATTTCTCGCCGTACCCGCACGAAAGTGCCGCCGATGCCGGGGTACGGGCCGTCTGGGGCGCTGCCTGGGCGGCGCCGGCGACCGGGAGGATCGCCGCGGCGGACAGGGCGGCGACTACAGCTATCTGACGAAACGTCATTTTCGGTGTCTCCTGAGGTGGTGAACACTGACACCTAGGACGCTAATCCGATCATGCGCACTTGTCGCGCTGAGCGAGCGGGCGGCTACTGCAAGTGAGTGCCGTTGGCTGTCGGCCCGTCAGAAGACAGCCCCTCCGCCCGTCGAGGCCCGGGCGCGGCCGGGAAAAAACCAAGGCCCCGGAAGTGTGATGACCTCCGGGACCCCAGCAGGCGTTCATTCTCCTCTGCCCTACCCGCACCAACGACCGGACGCCCCGGACGTCACGGCCGATCGCCGGATCCGACGTCAATTGATCAAACTCGACCGGAACGGTTTCCGGTCGGCCTCGTTGTCCCGAATGCCCCCCTTGTAAATGATCAGCCCCCGGCCCGTACGCACCTGGTCGGCCCCCGGGCGGAACGGAGACCGTGTGACCACCGAAGAGCCGGAACCCAGGCGGCGCCCCGGCATGCTCCGGCCCGGCCGTCCCCGGTGGAGCGGCCCCGCCGTCGGCCGGCGCGGCGTGCTGCGCGGGCTTTTCACCCTGACGGTCGTCAGCTTCACCGGCACCACCCTCGCCCGGATCGACGCGGCCCCCAGCGCCGGGGCCGAACCGGCCGATCCGGCCGCGCCCTGGACCGGCACCGACGACGAGAAACCCACCGCGCCCAGCGGTCTGCCCGCCGCCTTCGACGAGAACTACCGCGGCCGGCGCATCCAGGGCCGCACCGTCCTCGCCGACGTGCACGCGCAGACGGCCGCCGCGGCGACGGGCCGGCTGCCCGAGCGCCCGCCCGGCACCCTCGCGGTGCTCCCGCACGCCGGCCCCGGCGGCACCAGCGCCGCCGGGGCGGGGTTCGAGGCGCTCATCGACGGCCGCCGGCTGCATCTGATGCGCCGCGCGGACGGCACGTACATCAGCGCGATGGACCACTACACCTCCTACGCCACGCCGCTGGAGGCCGTCCGGGCCGCCGTCGACGTCCTGGGGCCCGCCCGCCTGGCCGAGACCCCGCTCCACGGCAAGTGACGCCCGCACCCGACAGGCCAGGTGAGACAACCCGCATGGTGTACATCCGCAAGAACCAGAAGAACCTCACGAAGGCCGAGAAGCGGGCCTTCGTCAACGCTGTCCTGGAGCTCAAGCGCCGGGGCAGGTACGACCGGTTCGTGCGCACGCACATCGAGTACTTCGTCGGCGACGGGGACGAGGGGCTGCGCGTCGCCCATATGGCGCCGTCCTTCCTGCCGTGGCACCGCCGCTTCCTGCTGGACTTCGAGCGCGAGCTGCGCGAGGTCAACCCGCGGGTGACCGTCCCGTACTGGGACTGGACGCGCGACAACTCGCCCTCCTCGTCCCTGTGGGCCGAGGACTTCATGGGCGGTACCGGGCGCCGCGACGACCTCCAGGTGATGACCGGGCCGTTCGCCTACCGGCACGGCGCCTGGAGCATCGAGACCGGGGTGACCGAGGACCCCTTCCTCACCCGCGACCTCGCCAACGCCCACGGCCGCGGCGGCCGGATGGACCTGCCGCCGCGCGACGACCTCAACCGGGCGCTCGCCGACTCCGTCTACGACGTCGAGCCGTGGAACTCGCTGAGCCCCACCGGCTTCCGCAACAAGATGGAGGGCTGGACGGACGGCTCGCGCACCGACACCATGCGCACCCACAACCGCGTCCACCGCTGGATCGGCGGCACCATGATCGGCGGCGGGGCCGTCAACGACCCGGTGTTCTGGCTGCACCACGCCTTCGTCGACCTCATCTGGTCCCGCTGGCAGGCCCGCCACCCCAAGTCGGGCTACCGCCCCGCCCGGCCGCTCGGCTCCGACGACCCCCAGCGCGGACGGGTGGCGGCCCTCGGCGAGCGGATGCCCCCGTGGCACACCACCCCGGCGGCGCTGCTGGACCACAGCAAGATCTACAAGTACGCGGACTGAGGCCCGCGGCGCGGCGCCCGCCGCGCCGCGGACACGCGGACGGCCCCCGGGAGAACCCGGGGGCCGTCCGTGTCCGGACCGAGCCGTCGAGGACGGCCGGGCTCAGTGACCGTAGCTGCCGCCGTGGTGGTCGTGGTGGTCGTGGTGGCCGCTCTCGTTCTCGCAGTGGTTGCCGAACACCGGGTTCAGCAGGCCGACCACGTTGATGGTGTTGCCGCAGAGGTTGACCGGCACGTGGACCGGGACCTGGAGCAGGTTGCCGGACAGCACACCCGGGGAGTTCGACGCTACGCCGTGCGCCCCCGCGTCGGCCGTGGCCATGCCGGCACCGCTCAGCGCCACCGCACCCGTTCCGGCGAGGACGGCGACGGTCTTCGCGATACGAGACATCAAGTTCTCCTTGTTTGTTCCAACGCTTCAGGGCTCCCGAGGGCCATCGGCCACCGCGAACCGCAGTTGTCATGGCTAAACGCGCCCGGCGTGCAGAAGTAACGGAGGTTTACTGCGTCTGCTGATGCCGGGCCACGCGCCGGCCCAGCGCCACCACCGCTCCACCGGTGATCAGCAGGGTTCCGCCGGCCGCGCCGATGAAGAGCGGAAGCCGGTCGCTGCCGGTCTGGGCCATCTGCGGGGGCTTGCCGGGGTGCGGCGGCGTGCCGTGCTCCGGGGGTGTGTTCTGCTCCGGCGGCCCGCCGTGCTGAGACGGTTTGTCGTCACCCGTGGGGGTGTGGTCGCCGGGCGGTGTGGTGTGCCCCGGGGTGTGCGGGTGGGCGGGCTTGGGGTGGTGCGCGGGGTGGTGGGGGTGTACCGGCTTCCCCGGAGGTGTGGTGTGGCCGGGGGAGGGGTGCGTGGGCGTGGTGTGCGAGGGCTTGGGGTGGTGGGGGTGCGGGCGGGGGGTGTCGCTGTCGTGGTCGTGGCCGTAGTCGCTGCGGTGGTCGCCGGTGTCGCTGTCGTGGCCGTAGTCGCTGCGGTGGTCGCCGGTGTCGCTGTCGTGGTCGTGGCCGTAGTCGCCGTGGTGGTTGCCGCCGGTGCCGCCGCCGTGCTCCTCGCCGTAGCTGCCGCCGTGGTCGCCGCCGGTGTCGCTGTCGTGGCCGTAGTCGCCGCCGTGCTCGTGACCGGTGCTGGGCCCGTACCCGTGCCCTTGCCCGTGCTCGTCTCCGTATCCGTATCCGTACCCGTGGTCGCGGTCGTGATCGGGGCGGCCGTAGCCGTCGTGGTTCTCGCGGTCGTCGTGCGGGCCCGACGCGGAGTCGGCGGCGCCGCCCGTACGGTCGCCGTGACGCGCGGCGTACGGGGCCGCCGCCGCGTCCTGCGGTGCCGAGGCGCGCTCCACCGCGGGACCGCCCGTGGCGGCGGCTGCGCTGTAGGCCGTACCCAGCGTCGTGACCAGGCCCGCCACCACGGCGGCACGGGCGACGGAACCAGAGATGTTGTGCATGCCGGACAAACCCTTCGACAGGAATGCGAGGAGAAGACCAGATCGTCATAGGAATACTCCGGGCATCACGGGAAGGGCCGTATCCGTGCGCGTGTCCGCACCGGATCGGCGCGCCGCAACCCGTCTAGCGCAAATCTGATGATCTGTTCGGGTTCAGGAGGTGCGCGAGGCCGCCGCCCGGTCCTCCCCGGCCGTGAACGCACAGCGCTGGGCCCGTACGCGGTTGTCGAAACTGGAATGGCCCAGCTCCGGCACCCCCACGGCACGCAGGGCGAGCGGGCGGCTCAGCAGTTCGCGCAGCAGGGCCTTGATCTCGACGCGGGCCAGATGGGCGCCGAGGCAGTAGTGCGGCCCGCCGCCCCCGTACCCGAGGTGCGGATTGGGCTTGCGGGTGATGTCGAAGACGTCGGGGCGGTCGAAGACGGCCTCGTCGCGGTTGGCGGAGGCGTACAGCAGCATGACCCGGTCACCGGGGACGAAGGCCTGCCCGCCCAGGACATGAGGGCGCGTCACATGGCGGCGGAACTGGATGATGGGGGTGGAGAACCGGACGATCTCCTCCACGGCCCCGTCCGCGTAGCGCTCGAAGTCGCCGGTGAGCAGTTCGCGCTGCTCGGGGTGGTCGGTGAGCAGGGCGAGCGCGTGAGCGATGGCGTTCCGGGTGGTCTCCACACCGGCGACCATCAGCAGCGAGAAGAACGAGCCCAGCTGACGGGTGCTCAGGCCCTGTCCGTCGACGTCCGCGGCGACCAGCGCGGAGATGAGGTCCCCGGTGGGCCGCCGGCGCCGCTCGCGGCCCAGCGCCGCGACCGTCAGCTGCATCCGGGCCAGCGCCCGCAGCCCGCGCCCGGGCACCCGCACACGGGCCCGCAGCGTACGGGCGACGCCGGCGTTCTCGGAGGCACGGTCGACCTGGCGGGCGATCTCGACGCGGCCCGGCTCGGGCACGCCGAGCATGTCGCAGATGACCTCGAAGGCCATGCGCGAGGCGGCGGCCGAGACGAACTCGTCGGCCCCCGTGGCCACCAGGTCGTCGACGATACGGGCGGCGAGCTCGCGGATACCGTGCTCGGCGTCGGCCAGGACGCGGGGGGTGAAGGCGCGCGAGACGACCCGGCGCAGCTGGGCGTGGCGCGGGCCGTCCAGGTTGACCATGGAGTCCCCGAACACCGCGCGCACCCAGCGGGGCGGTTCGGGCGCGGTGGCTCCGGGGGCGCTGGCGAACACCTCGGCCTGCCGGCTGGCCCCGACGACGTCGGCGTGGCGCACGAGGGCGTAGAACCCGCGCTCGGGCCGCCGGCGGCCGGCGGCCCGCTCGACGAAGTAGGCGGGCCGCTCCAGCCGCCTCAGCCGCGCGAAGGCCTCCAGGCGGCGCTCGCGGGGGAGTTGCCAGAACGCGGGGTCCGCGAGATCGAATCCAAGACCGGCACCGCGACCGGGACCGGCACCGTGACCCATCCCGATACCGGCACCGGGATGGGGGCTGGTATTGCGGTCCGCGCTGTCGCTGCTGCCCCTGCTATTCCTACCAGCGGACAATGTCCTACCCGTCATGAAAGTCGCACAAAAAAGGGAAGTCCGCCCCCGGAAGGAATTCCCCGGGGGCGGAAGGAAAGGCAGGGAGCCGGTCAGCTCACCAGGTTGTGCCCGGCCTCGGCGGCGTCGGTGCCCGCCTTGACCGCGTCCTTGATGGCCTTCACCCGCTTGTTCAGACTGTGTCCGACCACCCCGTCGGCCACGGGCTTGGCCTGCTCCCCGGCGACGGCGGCCGTGTGCGCGGCGCTGCTGATGGTCCGGCCGATGTCCAGCGCCTGAGCAGAAGGTGCCATTGCAGCCACCAACGCCGACCCTGCCACCGCGGTACTGAGAACTCGACAGAGATTCATGCCCGTATCAACGCGATAACCGGGAAGAAGGCACGCCCGTGCCCCGGGCGCGCAATTCCCGCTCTTTCACGCCCCGGTGGGGTCCGCGGCGGTGGTGACGGGGCGGCCGACGGTGATCTCCAGGCCGGTCGCCGTCACCCGTACGGACACGGAGGTGAGGTCGTCGACCGTGATGTCCGCGTCGAGTTCCCGGGCCGGGTGGGTCCGGGTCAGGGCGATCGTCGTCATCCCGGCCGCCCGGCCCGAGGCCAGCCCGGCGGGCGCGTCCTCGACGACCACGCAGCGCGCCGGGTCGACACCCAGGCGCTCGGCCGCCAGGAGGAACGGTTCGGGGTGGGGCTTGTGGTGGGTGATGTCGTCGACGGTGACCAGGTGGCGGGGGTGGATACCGACCCCGCCGAGGCGGGCCTCGGCCACCCGCCGGGTGCCGGACGTCACCACGGCCCAGCGGTCCGGGGGGAGCTGGGCGAGGAGTCCGGGCGCGCCGGGGACGGGCTCCACGCCGCCCGCCAGCGCGTCGGCGACCTCCGCGTCCTCCAGGCGGGCCACGGCCCGCGCGACCTGTTCGGCGGGGAGCAGCTCGGCCACGATCGCGGCGGCCGGGCGGCCGTGCACCTCGACGCGGGCGACGTCCTGGAGGGTCATGCCGTACGAGGCGGCCCAGCTGGTCCACGCCCGTACGACGGAACGCATGCTGGAGACGAGGGTCTCGTCGCTGTCGAAGAGGAGGGCGTCGGCGGAGAGGAGCATGATCGCTGAGCGTAGCCGGGGCGGCGGGGCGGGGCGGCCCCGGGGCCGCCCCGCCGGCGTAGGCGGATGCCGTGCGTGCCGCGGCGCCGGCGTAGGCGGATGCCGTGCGTGCCGCCCCGCCACCGTACGCGGATGCCGTGCGTGCCGCGCCACCGGCGCAGGCGGTACTGCGCGTGCCGCGACGCCGCCGTACGCGGATGCCGTGCGTGCGGCGGCGCCGGGCGGGCTCAGGCGTCCGGTACCGCGATCTCCAGTTCGCGCAGCCGGTCCGGCTCCGCGACGACGTCGATCTCGCTGATCATCCCGTCCGCGACCGTGAAGCGGAGCACCACGCGCAGCCGGCCGAACGGGGCCATGGCGAGGCCGACGGCTCCGTCGATCAGGGCAACCCCGGTGAACCGGGCTCGGCCCACCGCGGCCATCGCCGCCTTCGCGACGGTGACGGCGCCGCCGAGGAAGATGGGCTCGGCGCTGGGCACGACCGCCTTGTCGGCGCGCAGGACCACGTCCGGGTGGAGCAGGGTGACCAGGGCCTCGAAGTCGCCGTCACGGGTGGCGGCGAGGAAGGCCTCGGCGAGCCGGCGTCCGCGGGACGGGTCCGGGCCCGGCGCGGCCGTGGCGCCCCTGGCACGGCGGCGGGCGCGGCTGGCGAGCTGGCGGGCCGCGGCCGGGGTCCGCTCGATCATCGGGCCGATCTCGTCGAACGGTACGGCGAACATGTCGTGCAGGACGAAGGCGAGGCGCTCCGCCGGGGCGAGCGTGTCGAGCACGACGAGCAGCGCGTGCCCGACCGAGTCCGCCATCACCGCCTCCCGCTCGGGGTCCGGGCGACCCTCCTCGCCGGGGGAGCCGGCGCCGACGCCGGTGCCGAAGCCCGCGTCGGGTCCGGCCGCCTCCAACGGGTCCTCGCCCCGGGTGCGGCGGGTACGGAGCATGTTCAGGCACACCCGCGCCACGACCGTGGTCAGCCAGCCGCCGAGGTTCTCGACCTCGTCGAGGTCGGCGCGGCTCGCGCGCAGCCAGGCGTCCTGGAGGGCGTCCTCGGCCTCGCTGAGGGAGCCGAGCATGCGGTAGGCGACCGCGCGCAGATGGGAACGGTCCTGCTGGAAGCGCTCGGTGAGCGCTTGGGTCTGTGCCCGGGTCCGTGCCCGGGGCTGTGCCTCCGCCCCCGGCGGGTTCTCGCTGTGGCTGTCCCTGTGGCTGTGGCTGTCGCTGTGCGTCTGTTGCTCGTCCATCGGCCGCATTCCTCCGGTCCCCCTCGTCCGCGCGCGGTGTGTCAGAGAAGTAGATCACCGCGGACCTGCTCATCTACCCGGGGGAGTCCGATACCCGGGGGAGTCCAACGAATCGAGGAGCAGCAGCGATGGCGTCAACGATCCTGGTCACCGGTGGCACGGGCACGCTCGGCGGCCATGTGGTGCCGCGTCTGCTGGCCGAGGGGCACCGCGTCCGCGTACTGAGCCGCCACGGCCGGGAGGACATCGGCGGTATCGAGTACGTCACCGCCGACCTGCTGCGGCCCGAGGGCATCGACCTCGCCGTCGAGGGCGCCGACATCGTGCTGCACCTGGCCGGCGGCCCCAAGGGCGACGACGTGGCGACCCGCAACCTGGCCGGCGCCGCCTCCCGCGCCGGGGTCCGCCACCTCGTGCACATCTCGGTCATCGGCGCGGACCGCGTCCCGCTGAGCTGGTTCGGTACGCAGAAGGAGGCCGAACAGGCGGTGCGGACGTCCGGCATCCCGTGGACGGCCCTGCGCTCGGCCCAGTTCCACGACCTGATCCTGCTGCTGTGCCGGAAGACGGCCCGGCTGCCGGTCGTCCCCGTCCCGCGGGGGCTGCGCTTCCAGCCGGTCGACGCGCGCGATGTGGCGGACCGGCTGGTGCAGTTGGCCCTGGGCGATCCGAGCGGGCAGGCGCCGGACCTGGCCGGGCCGAAGGTGTACGAGATGGGGGACCTGATCCGTACGTACCTCCAGGCCCGTGGCACGCGCCGGCTGCTGGTCCCGGTGCCCATGCCGGGCAAGGCGGGGCGCGCCTACCGGGCGGGCGACAACCTGTCCCTGGACGGTACCGCCACGCTGGGCGAGCGCACCTGGGAGGACTTCCTCGCCGAACGACTGCGCTAGTCCCTATCCCTGCGCCCCATGCGGAAATCGCATCGCTGGTTGGTAGGGTGGGGCGTATGGGACTGGGGTTGGAGGAGTCGCTGCGGCTGACGGTCGCGGCGCTGATGCAGGCGACGGGCGAGTCGCAGCGGGACCTGGCCGAGGTGCTCGGCCTGACGCAGACTCAGGTGTCGCGCCGCCAGGCGGGCACCACCGCGTGGAGCCTGCGGGACTGCGACATGCTGGCCGCGCACTATGGGATCGGCCCCCTGGACCTGCTGGCCGGTCCGACCCGGGCGTGCGAGGCGCTGCCGGCGGGGGCACGGCGCGGCGGCGGCAAGGGTGTGCGGAACGTGCGGGACGGGGTGGCGGGACGGTGAGCGACTTCGACGCGATCGACTCGCTGCTCGCCTCGGTCGGGCCCGAGACCCCGCTCATGGCGTACGAGGAGCGCCGGCGGCTGCGGGAGGCCGCGCGTCTGTCGAAGGCGCAGGTCGCCCGCGCGCTCGGGGTCAGCCCGTCGACGGTCACCGGCTGGGAGACCGGCCGCGACCCGTCGGGCGAGCTGCGCACGCGGTACGCGTATCTGCTGGAGGGGCTGCGGGAGCGGCTGGAGGAGTACGGGCCGGAGCAGGCGGAGGCCGGGGGCGATGTTTCCGGAGGCCCCGAGGACACCGGCACCGCCGGGGACACCTCGGCCATCGAAGACACCTCGGCCATCGAGGACGTCGAGGACGTCGAGCAGCTCGTCGCGCCCGAGCCGTGCGTGCTGTGCGGGCGTCCGGCACGGCAGCGGGTGGCGGGGTTCGCGCAGCACTTGGATCCGGGGGAGTGCGGGGAGGTGTCGGCCGGGGGCGAGGAGACTCCCGTGGCAGAAGAGCGTTCCGAGGCCGCCGGAGCCGCTGAAGCGCCCACGCCCTCCAAGCCCCCCACTCGCCGGGCCTTCCAGCCCGCCCGCCCCGAGCCCTCGGACCTGGTGGGGCAGGTCGTGCGTACGGTGCTCGCCGAGCACGGGGGCGATGTGGACGCGGCGACGGCCGCGCTGGTCAGGCGGGCGATCCCGGATGCGATGAGGTTGCTGGACGAGACGCGCAAGGGCGCCCGTTACGACATCGTCGCCCACCCGTGGATCCCGGACGTGCTGCGCAAGCAGACGGCCAGGGGCGCCGACCAGATCTGGGAGGCGCGCCCCAAGTGGACGCGGCACGCGCTGCCCCCGGGTGAGCACGAGGTGACGGCGCTGGACATCAACGGCGCGTACCTCTCCGCGCTCAAGACCCATCTGCCGCTGGGGCAGCTGGAGCACTCCACGGGCTTCGCGCACGACCGGCGCCGGGCGGGCGTGCATCTGATCACGCCGCCGGTGTGGGAGCACGAGGACGTGCTGCCCAACCCGATCGGCAACCGCGACGAGCCCGGCCCGCTGTGGGTCACCGAGCCGACGCTGCGGCTGCTGCACCGCCTGTCGGGACCGAAGTACGGGCTGTGCGAACCGCCCGAGATCCACGAGTCGTTCACGTCCGGGGCGACCGAGAACCTGCTGGAGAAGTTCCGGATCGCGCTGAAGGACGCGCGGGACGCGGCGCTCGCGGACGGGGACGAGGTGACGCTGGAGTACGTGAAGGCGATGTACTCCAAGTTCGTCTCCACGATGGGGGAGTCCAACTACAACAGGGAGCTGTACCGTCCGGACTGGATGCACATCATCCGCTCCCAGGCGTTCGCCAACCTCTGGATGAAGGCGTACAAGGCGCACGACGAGGGACTGACGGTGGTGCGGGCGATGGGCACCGACGAGCTCCATGTGATCGGCGACTGGCGTGCGGTGTTCGCGGAGGGCCGGGGCGTGACGGAGGTCAAGGTCAAGGACACGTACACGGCCGGCGAGCGGGCCGAGCAGGGCGATCAGGGCGAGGAGGGCTGAAGTGCCGGAACACAGCCAGGAGTTCGGCAAGTACGGTGCACGCGGCATCAAGGGCAGCGAGGCGGTGTCCCGGGTCCTGGACTCCCTCGCGGGCGGCATCGTGACGCCGGTGACGGTGAAGCGGGGCCTGATGGCGCGGCTGCACTACCTGACGCGTACCCCGCACGCGTGGGCGGCGGCGCGGGAGGCGGGCCTGACCGTCACCGACCGCACGCTCAGGGCCTGGCTGGCGGGCGGACGCACCCCCACGGCGGCGAACCTGGAGCGCATCGACCGCGTGTACTGGACGGTCCGCCGCCACAACGTGGCCCGCCACCTGCTGCGCCGCCTCAACGCGGCGGGCGGCACGCGCGTGGAGCTCCACCCCCTCAACCAGTCCCAGGTCCCGCGCCCGCGCCAGCGGATCGTGGAGTACCGCACGATGAACGTCCGCCGCTGGGACCGCATCGTGGCGGCCTGGGCGGAGGCGGACGCGGAGGCGCTGGACGGGGCGTGGACGGACGTCATCGAGGACCTGGGGTCGCAGTGGGGGCAGTACGAGTACGTGACGAACGTGGGGTTCGCGGCGTGACGGGGTGAGGGCGGTGGGGTTGTTCGGCCGGCCCGGTGCGCTCGCGGCGGAGGGCGACGGCCCCCCCCCGGAGCCCGGGTGCGTGCCCGGCGGGACGAGGGTGTAGTACCGGACGCCCACGCCGTACGCGTCGTGGATGACGGCCCCGTCCCCGAGGAAACCGGCGAGGAACGAGGCGACGGCGACCGGGTCCTGGCTCGCGGCGGCGGCGTCGCCGCAATGCGCGTAGCCGCTGTGATCACCGCCCGGGCGGGCGACGAACATACGGGCCGTGATGTCGGCGATGACGCAGCGGCGATCCATTTCGAGCTCTGGAGAACGCTACGCTGCCGCGCATGGCTGACGCTTTCGTCACTGGTGGCGAGCACCCGTCATGTGGCATCTGCCCCTCCCGCCGATTCCCGATCGGCGAGTTCGACGTGTTCGAGCGACCGTCTGCCAACTGCCCGTTCAACCCGCTGGACGGTCACCGGTACACGGCAGCCGGCGTCCCGGTGTGCGTGCACCCGCACAAGGTGGGGCTGCCGCCAGGCCGGTACAAGACCGACGGCATCCCGTTCGCGGTGGAGCTGAAGTTGCCGGAGAGCCCGGCCGGTCTTGATGCGTATCTGTACGAGGTGATGCACAGCGCAGCGCCCGGCGTGCTGGAACTGCTCATCGAGCAGGCGGCCGAGGAGATTCCCCGGGTGTTCCCGCAGGTGGATGTACTCCAGGCGCTGCGCCGCGCACTCAACTAACCGGTGGTGGCGAAGCCGGGAGCGAAGCGGCGGCCCCCGTCGAGGATGCCCATGGGCTCGTACTTCGCCATGACGGCGGCCCTGCGCTTGGCGGTCTCGTCCCTGCCGAACCAGTACCGCTCGTTCATCGGCCCCCACGCCGCCCGGTAGACCTGGTGGGTGTAGTCGCCGTGGTCCCACGCGCCGATGGCTTCGCGGTCGGTGGCGTGGACGAACTTGATCCCGGTCCGGTCCTGGATGCGGCTGAGGACGGTGAACTGCGCGGCGAGGGCGTGGATCATCTCGTCCACCGGGATGGCCACCGGGACTTCCGCGGCTTCCTCGTTGCCGTCGGTCATCTCGTAGACGGTGGACTTGATCGACATGGCGCGCATGGCTTCGGGGAACAGGGGCTCGGTGTCGTGCGCGATGTCGAACCCGTCGACGAGGGCGTAGCCCATGAAGCTGGTCCAGTCCTCGTCGTACTTCGCGCATGCGGTGCGCAGCCGGTCGTACTCCGGGTCGGCCTCGACGGTCGTCAGGATCTGCCGTGCTCGCTCCGCGACCCGTTCGGGGGCCGGTCGTACTAGCGTTACGGACACTGCTGCACTCTCCTTCGGTTGGGTGCATCGGTGGACCCGCCCGTCTGCCGACCGCCGTCATACGGGGCAGGCGGGCGGGGGCTCATGGAGTTCCTGCCGCGTGGCCTGCCAGGTTCGTGTGGTGCCGCCTGGGGCTGCGCAACACGGCCAGGGAGACTTCGTGCTCGTCGGTGTCAACGCACCATCGGCGCAGGATGCTGGGGGCGTCGGGCACGATCGGTGATACGGGTCGCAGCGCCTCGGCGGGGCACCACTCAGTGATCGGGTGCGGGTCCTTGAGATCGGCTGACGTGCGCCGCATGGCCGCATAACCAGCGGACGACCTGCGTCGGTGTGATCACGTGGTCGAGAACGAGCCCCCACGCGCGGGAGTAGTCCAGGGTGTAGGCGGTGACCTCGCATCGGTAAATGTCATGCATGGCTGCCGTCTTCCGCCCGGCTCTGCTCCGCCTCGCACGCCGCCGCCAGTTCCCGGGCGAGCAGGGAGGCTGCTGCCTGGATCTTCGGGACCACCGCCTCCAGCCACTCGCACTCCACCGCGCACCGCCTCTCGTGTGCGGCGATACATCTGCGCAGCTCCGCCCACTGGCTTGCGTTCACCGCCCTGCACCTTTCGCGATGGTCTGCGCGAGCTGCCGGACAACGGCCGGATGGGCGTTGCCCAACTCGACCAACACCGCCTGCTGGACCCCGCAGGGCTCATCGATCCCCAGCAAGGGGAGCGTGATGTTCGCGGCACACAGAGCTCGGCGCAGATCCTTCAGTGCCTCCTCCGCGACTGCCCACGGATCTTCGGGGTCCGGCATAGTCAGCGGGGGAGGGCCGAGTACTTCGATCAACCGGTGCGCGACGTCGCCCCGTACCGGCTCCACGTCCACGTACGCCCGTCCCCCTATCGGGGTGGCCGGGCCCATCGGGATGTAGAAGCCGCGAGCCGGCAAGGCCAGGTGCAGCTCCTCGGCGAGTTGCGCTCCGATGCCTCGCGCTTCGCTGTGCGTGTCCACGGTGCCCCAGCTCCGTTTCCGTTGCGATCTCTGCTTCCTCTACGCAACCGCGCGACCACACACGGCGGTACCGTTGCTGCAACGTCGGAACTTGAAAGCCTTGAAAGTCCTTGAAAGTCCTTGAAAGTGACGGGAGTTGATGGCCGTGGCAACGCGGGA
The DNA here is from genome assembly GCF_055580545.1 of Streptomyces sp. NPDC031670. Classification (NCBI taxonomy): domain Bacteria; kingdom Bacillati; phylum Actinomycetota; class Actinomycetes; order Kitasatosporales; family Streptomycetaceae; genus Streptomyces; species Streptomyces sp. NPDC031670. The sequence goes on from NZ_JBVILC010000027.1 coordinate 54,234, forward strand.
ACCGAACGTTGCTCTGGCGCGGCTGCTCGTCGAGACCCACTGGACGTACCGCCAGTTCGCGCGGGCCGTGAACCGCGTGGGCACGGAAACGGGCTCTCCGCTGCGCTATGACGAATCCGCGGTGAGCCACTGGCTCGAAGGCACCATGCCGCGCACAGCCGTCCGACCGTGCCTCCTCGAAGCCCTGTCACGGCGGCTCGGACGCCCGGTCACTCACGCTGAAGCGGGCCTGCCACTCCCCTCCGGTCACTCCGCCACCACCACGGATACCGTGGAAGGAATGATCGACCTGGGGAGGCTCGACATGGACCCGTCACGCCGAAGCGTCCTGGGCGCCGGCCTCTTCTCCGTCGCGCTCACCATCCCCGGCTGGCCTGACGTCATCGGCCGCGCCGAAGCCGCCCAGAGTGGCCGTGCCTCGCGGATCGGCATGAACGAGGTGGACATGGTGATCGCCATGACCGAAAGGGTCTCGGAGCTGGACGACCAGTTCGGCGGGCGCCACGCACGGCCCATGGCAGCCTCGTTCATGGTCAACACGGTGGCGGCGTACCTGCGGGCCGACGCCCCGGAAAACGTCCGACAAGCCATGCTGTCTGCCGCCTCGGACCTGCTGTACCTCACTGGCTACATGGCAGTGGACGAGGGCCTGCACGGACTCGCGCAGCGCTACTACGTCAAGGCTTTGGAACTGGCCGGAGCGGCCGAGGACCACCTCACTTACTGCACGACTCTGCGAGGTATGAGCGTGCAGGCTGTGGACCTACGCCACGGCGCCAAGGCCATGGAACTGGCCGACGCCGCTGCCGCTGCCTCCCCCAAGGCCGGGCCTCGGATGCGGGCCTTCCTCGCCGGGCAACAAGCCCACGCCGCCGCCCAGACCGGCGACCGTACCGGCGCCCTCCGGTACATGCGGGAAGCCGAAGCCGCCATGGACCGGGCCGAGTCGCGCAGCAAGGCGTTCGGTTCGTACGACCCTTCGTCGCTCAACTACCACGTCAGTCAGGTGCGTTACGAGCTCGGCGACGTGCCCGGGGCCATCGAGGCGATGCAACATTCCGACCAGCTCCGCTACGGCATCTACAGGCGCGCAAGGGTCCGTCACCGAGCAACGCTCGCCGAACGCCAGCTGGAAGTCGGCCACCTGGAAGCCGCCTGCGCGACCTGGCATCAGGCGCTCGACGACTACCCCATGGTCCAGTCCGGCCGCGCCGACGACCGCGTGAAGACCATGTTCAGCCTGATCCGCCCCCACCTGAAGAACACCGCCGCCCGCGACCTCTACGAACGAGCCCGCACGATCGCCCCGCCGGCACTCGTCGGCCAGTCCGGGTAGCCCGACGCGGGTCCCGGCCCGAACTCGGCCACGTCGTCGACGTGGATCAGGTCCCGTACCTGGTGGCCGCCGCCGTGGAGGTGCAGTGGCAGGCCCAGGGCCGCGCGGGCAGCGAACCAAGCGACGACCCAGGAGTGGCCGCCGGGCTTGAGGGTCTGCGGCTCGCCGTAGACGGAGAAGTAGGGCGACCGTCCGTGCGATGGTGTCGCCGCAGACCCACACGGAGACGGTCAACATCGAAAAAAGTTTCCCCAATCGTGTCACGTTCCTCCGCCCCCACGTTTCACACCAGCAGAGCCGCCCACCCGCGCGGCTCACCCCGTCGGCAAGGGCGGGGTACGTGGAGCGAGTTCTGGAGTGTGTGGTCATGGCGTCTCCCATCCTGGTCACCGGTGGTACCGGCACCCTCGGGCGGCATGTCGTCCCGCTGTTGCGGCAGGCCGGGCGCGAGGTGCGGGTGCTGAGCCGGAATCCGCGTGCCGGTGACGACCCCGGCGTCGAGTACGTGGCCTGCGACCTGCTCGCGGGGGACGGCATCGGGGCCGCCGTGGCGGGGGCCGGGACCGTGCTGCATCTCGCGGGCGGGCCCAAGGGCGACGACCGGGCGACCCGCAACCTGGCGTCGGCCGCCGCCCGCGCCGGGGTCAAGCACCTCGTGTACATCTCCGTCATCGGCGCCGACACCGTCCCGCTCGGCTACTTCCGGGCCAAGCTCGGCGCGGAGCGGGCCGTCGAGGAGTCCGGCGTTCCGTGGACGACGCTGCGGGCGGCCCAGTTCCACGACCTGGTGCTGACCATGATGGAGAAGATGGCCAAGCTGCCGGTGGTCCCCGTCCCCGGCATGCGCCTCCAGCCCGTCGACTCGCGCGAGGTCGCCGCCCGGCTCGTCGAACTGACCCTGGGTGAGCCCGCCGGGCTCGTGGGCGATCTCGCGGGGCCGGAGGTGTACGGCATGCGGGACCTGACCCGTACGTATCTCAGCGCCCGGGGCAAGCGGCGCCCGATGCTGCCGGTACGGGTGCCGGGCAAGGCCGGGCGCGCCTACCGCGCCGGTCTCAACCTCTCCCTGGAGCACGCCGTGACGGCCACCCGGACCTGGGAGGACTTCCTTGCCGAGCGGGTCGGGCAGCGGGGCCGCGGTTGAGCGGACGGTCTTCGGCCCGCGGCCCTCACTCGCCCCGCAGTCTCCCGCTCAGCCACGCCAGCGCCGGCGGGATCTCCCGCCGCCAGGTGTTGAAGTTGTGCCCGCCCGTGTCGAGCGTGATCGACGAGACATGGGCGGGGGCCCGCACCTTGGCGATGAACCGCTGGGTGGCCCGGTAGTTGGTCTCGCCGCGCCTGGACGTCGTGACCAGGAACGAGGAGCGGCCCTGCGGCAGATGGTCCAGGCTCCACAGCAGGTCGGCGCGCTTCTGCGCCTGCTTGTCGCCGTGGAAGAGGTCCCCGGAGTCGCCGTCGACCTCCGCCTTGTAGTCGGCGGACAGGCCCACCCCGGCCGCGTACGCCTCGGGGTGCTGGAGGGCGAGCTTGAGCGCGCAGTAGCCGCCCGTCGAATCACCCATGAAGCCCCAGTTGCGCGGCGCGGTGCCCACCCGGAACGTCCCCGCGATGGCCTGGGGCAGGTCCTTGGCGAAGAACGTCTCCGTCTGCGGACCGCCGGGGATGTCGATGCACTGCGTGTTGCGTGGCGGCGCCACCGTGGGCCGCATCATCACCAGGATCATCGGCCGCATCTTCTTCTGCTTGACCTGCATCCACGCCGTCTTGGGGTACCGCAGCCCCTTCAGCAGGTTCTCGGCGGTGCCGGGGAAGCCGGTGAGGACGACGGCCGCCGGGAACTTCGTGTGCTCGTACTCCTTCTGGAAGTACTCCGGCGGCAGATACACATACGCCGGGCTGACGATCCGCGACCGCTCACCCTGCACCGAGATCTTCTGCACCTCGCCGCTCAGGTGCGGCGACCCCGCCCCGGGGACACCGACCTCCTGCCGGGCCACCAGCTTCACGCCCGGGTTGCCGATGGCCTGCGTGCCCAGCACCCCCACCCCGCTCTGGCGCCCGAACAGGTCCGCCCAGGAGCCGTAGAAGAGGAACGTCCTGTTGGCGGCGAGGCCGACCGAGGAGAACAGCAGCACCTGGATCGTCAGGACCAGGCCCACCCTGCCCAGCACCGGCATCCACCCCCGCCGGGCCAGGAACGGCCACAGCCAGACCGTGGCGGCGAACAGCAGGACCGTGCAGACCACGGCCAGCAACAGAACGGTGGTACTCGTCAGGCCCATGAACCGCGCGAACTCTCTGCCGAAGCCGAAGGGGTCCGGGTGTCCCGCGTGCGCGGACGGCCGGACGTCCAGTGTCGGACAGTGAGATACGGATCCGGGGCAATCCGTTCCCGGGGCGGGTCGCTCCGGTCGCTCCGGTCGCTCCGGTCGCTCCGGTCGACCTGTTCGTGCTGTTCGTGCTGTTCGTGCTGTTCGAAGTGGCTGGGGCGGCCGTCCCGGTGGACCTCGCGGCCCAGGCGCGCCGCCGCCGCCCGGGGCAGCAGCGTCCAGGTGCCGTCGGCGCGGCGCAGGGCGCTGGAGTGCCACGGCGTGGTCCAGGCGTCGGGCGCGTCCAGGAGGCGGATGCCGAACTTGGCGGCGCCCGCCGGCTGCGGGTGGATGGACAGGCGCACCGCGTCGGCATGATGCTCGGCGATCAGCGCGCCCCAGGCGCGGCTGCGCTGGATGACGCCGTACGCGCGCAGCCGGCATTCGCGCTGGAGGGCCGAGCGGGTGCCCGGGAAACCGGCGCTGTCCTCCACCAGGAAGCGGGTGATGCCCCGGTAGAGGGCGAGGGTCTGTGCGTCGGTACGGACCTCGGCCCGCAGGGCGTCCAGGCTCGGGGCGTAGTGGTCGTGGACATGGGCGCGCCGGGCCTCGTACGGCAGGTCGCCCAGGGCGTCGCGCAGGTCGAAGACGGAGAGCCGGTCCAGGTGGGAGGCGGCGATGAGGGCGCGCAGCTCGTCGGCGTAGGCGTCGATGTGGTGGTCCGGGACGCGGACGAGGTCCCCGAAGACATGGCCGTCGGAGCAGATGACGATCCGGGCGCCCGGTGGGTGTATCCGGCCGATGTCTCTGCACAGGGAGTCCAGGAACCGCAGGGAGAGGCGTTCGCCCTGGTCGGGGAGGTGACCGAGCACCTTGGCCGGGTTGGGGGACTTGCAGGGGAAGCCGGGGAGGGTGAGGACGACGGGTGCTCCGGCGCGTACGAAGGCGGATATACGGCGCAGTTGGCGCGGGAAGGCGGACGCGTCGAGGGGCCCCTCGTCGGGGTCGGTGGTGCGGTGGTGCGGGAGCAGGAGGTTCAGGATCGCGGCGCTCAGGGCGGCCGTGGTGTCGGGGGTCGTGGTGCCGGGGGGCGTGGCGCCCGGGGTCGTGGTGCCGGGGCTCATGGTGTCGCGGGACGTGGTGCTCGGGGCCGTGGAGGCCAGGTCCGGGGCGGTCGTCAGCTGCATGGAGCAGTTCTCCTTGCGGGGGAGGGGCGGGGCACGGGACGTGGGGTGTCAGGGGGCGTGGCGGCATGGCGGCATGGCGCCTCGGCCGTGTGCCGGGCGCCGCGTAGCCGGTTGGCGCTGTCGCTGGGGCTGTCGTGCGGAAGGGGAGGGCGGCGGGCCCGGTGTCAGACGCGGTGGTCGTACGCGACCGGCAGCCGCGTCGTCCCGCGCCCCAGCACCGCCCCCGTCCACTCCAGTTCCCCGTCCGCGACGGCGAGCCGCAGCCCGGGCAGCCGGGACAGGAGCGTGCCCAGCGCGATCCGGAGCTCGGCCCGGGCGAGCGCGGCCCCGGGGCAGAAGTGGATGCCGTGGCCGAACGCCAGATGAGGGTTGGGGGAGCGGTCGAGGACCAGCGCGTCGGGGTTCTCGAAGCGGCGCGGGTCGCGGTTGGCGGCGCACAGCGAGACGATCACCGAGTCCCCGGCGGGGACGCGCGTGCCGTACAGCTCGTCGTCCTCGGCGAGGAAACGCCAGGTGGTGAGCTCGAAGGCGCTGTCGTAGCGCAGGAGTTCCTCGACCGCGCGGGGCAGCAGCGCCGGGTCGTCGCGCAGCCGGGCCAGCTGGCCGGGGTGGCGCAGCAGTGCGATCAGCGCGGTGGTGATCTGGTTGGTGACCGGCTCCTGGCCCGCGACCAGAAGCTGGAAGATCATGGAGTCGAGCTCTTCGGGGGTCAGTTCACCCCGGTCGCGGGCGGCCACGAGCCGGCTCAGGAGGTCCTCGCCCGGGTGCGCGCGCCGGTCGGCGACGACCTCGGCTATATAGCTCTGGAGGCCGTGCAGCCGTGCCTCGTACGCCGGACGCCCGGGGTCGGTGGGGCCGACGGGCTGGACGACCTTGCCCCAGTCGCGGTCGAAGCGGTCGGCCAGGGCGGGCGGGAGGCCGATCGTCTCCGCGAGGACCTGGAAGGGGAAGCGGGCGGCGAAGGCGGCGACCAGGTCGGCGGGCCCGGAATCGGGCAGGGCGTCGACGAGGGCGTCGGCCAGTTCCTGGAAGCGGGGGAGCAGCTCGTCCACCCGGCGCGGGGTGAACGCGTCCGTCACGAACCGCCGCATCCGGGTGTGCCGGGGCGGGTCCTGGTGCAGCAGATGCACCTGGAGCTGGGAGTGCTGCGGCTCGGGCATGATCGAGGCGCGCTCGCGCCAGCGGTCGTTGCCCCGGTCGTGGTTCTTGCCCAGCCGCTCGTCGTTGAGGGCCGCGTGCGCGGCCTCGTACCCGGTGACGAGCCAGGCGTTCACCCCGCTGGGGAACACCACCCGGTGGACGGGTCCCGCCTCGCGCATCTTCTCGTACAGCGGGTACGGGGCGCGCTTGTACGGGCAGCCCATCAGCGGGACGGGCTCGGCGTCCGAACCAGTGACCGGCAGCGGTTCCTGGATGGTCATGAAGGGTGCTCCTCAGAGGGCGAGTTCGGGCTGGTGGTGGTCCAGCCACAGGGCGAGGTCGACGACGCGTTCGAGGCGGAGGCGGTGGCCCCACGGGAGCCGGTCCGGCGGGGTGTCGAGGCACGGCTTGAGGCGGCTCTCGTCGGCGAGGTCGCGGACCCGGCCGCCGCACGCGTCGAGGGCGTCGCGGGCCATGTCCTGAAGGCCCCGGTTGTAGTCGGGGTGGTGGGTGGCCGGGTAGTGGTTCTTGGGCCGCCACAGCACCGACTCGGGCGCCAGTCCCGCCCCGGCCGCGCGCAGCAGGCTCTTCTCGCGGCCGTCGAAGCTCTTGAGGGCCCAGGGGGTGGCGAAGGCGTACTCGACGAGCCGGTGGTCGCAGTACGGGACGCGGACCTCCAGGCCCTGCGCCATGCTGAGCCGGTCCTTGCGGTGCAGGAGCTGGCGCAGCCAGCGGGTCAGCGACAGGTGCTGCATCTCGCGCTGCCGGTGCTCGTCGGGGCTCTCGCCGTCGGCGTGCGGCACGGCGGCGAGCGCGGCGCGGTAGGTGTCGTCGCGGAACTCACCGATCCGCAGGTCCAGATCCGGGTTGAGCGGCATCGCGGCCTCGTCGCCGGTGACCAGGAGCCAGGGGAAGGTGTCGGCGGCCAGCGCCTTCGGGGTGTGGAACCAGGGGTAGCCGCCGAACACCTCGTCCGCCGCCTCGCCGGAGAGGGCCACGGTGGAGTGGCGGCGGATCTCGCCGAACAGCAGATACAGCGAGGTGTCCATGTCGCCGACGCCGATGGGGGAGTCGCGGGCCGCCACGACCGCCGCGCGGTGCCCGGGGTCGAGCAGGGTGCGCGGATCGAGGACGACGGTGCTGTGGTCGGTGCCGATGTGGGCGCCCGCCTCGATGGCGTACGGGGTGTCGTGGCCGGTGCGCAGCACGTCGCCGGTGAAACGCTCGGCCTGGTCGCTGTAGTCGACGGCGTAACTGCGCAGCCGCGCGTCCGGGCCCTCGCGCAGGCGCAGTTCGTCGGCGAGCAGCGCGGTCAGGACGGTGGAGTCGATACCGCCGGAGAGCAGCGCGCAGAGCGGGACGTCGGCCTCCAGCTGCGCGCGGGCGGCGGTGTCGAGCAGGTGGCGGACACGGTCGACGGCGGTGTCCCGGTCGTCGGTGTGCACCCCCGCCTCCAGCTGCCAGTAGCGGTGCTCGCGGACGCCGCCCTGGTCCAGGACCAGCAGACCGCCGGGCTCGACCTCCCGTACGCCCGACCAGAGGGTGGGGCCGGTGTTGAAGAGCAGGCTGTATGCCTCGCGCAGGCCGTTGGCGTCCACCCGGGGGCGTATCTCCGGGTGGCGGAAGAGGGCCTTGGGTTCGGAGGCGAAGGCGATTCCGCCGTCCACGGCCGCCCAGTACAGCGGTTTGACACCGAGCCGGTCGCGGACGAGGAGGAGGCGCCGCTCGCGGGCGTCCCAGACGGCGAACGCGAACATGCCGTCGAGGTGCTCGGCGAGCGAGGCGCCCCACTGGGCGTAGGCGCGCAGCACCACCTCGGTGTCGCTGCGGGTGTGGAAGACGTGCCCCAGCCGGCGCAGTTCGGCGCGCAGTCGGTGGTGGTTGTAGATCTCGCCGCTGTAGCAGAGGACGGCGCTGGGGGCGTCGGGGCGGTCGGGCATGGGCTGGACACCGCCCGCCGGGTCGATGACGGCGAGGCGCCGGTGGCCGAGCGCGGCGTGCTCGTCGAGCCAGACACCGCCGGCGTCGGGGCCGCGCGGGGCGAGGGCGGCGGTCATGGCTTCGATGACCGGCGTACGCGTACGGTCGCGGGCTGCTTGGGCTTCGCGGGCTTCGTGGGTGGTGCGGGCTCGGTAGGGGTCGTGAGGGTCGTGGGTGGCTCGGGTGTCGCCGTGGAAGGACACCCAGCCGGTGATTCCGCACATGGGGGCAGCTCCGGGGTCGGGGGGTCAGGGGCGGGCGGCGGGCACCGGACCGGTGCTCGCCGCCGGACGGGGTACGGGCCGGACGGGGAGCGCGAGCAGGGGGACGGCGAGGCAGGCGGCGAAGGCGGCGAGCACCAGCCCGGCCCGTACGCCGTCGCCGTCGCCCGCGAGGCCCCAGACGGCCGTGGCGAGGGCGGGCCCCAGAGTGAAGCCGAGGCTGCGGGCGAGCTGGACGGCCGAGCCGACGGTGGCGGCCCGCTCGGGGGCGGCGGCGCCCATCACGAGCGCCTGGGTGGGGCCGCCGTTCAGACCCATGCCGAGGCCCGCGAGCGCCAGACGCCAGGCCACGTCGGGCGGGGACCAGGTGTCGCCGAGAGGGACGAGCAGCAGCAGCCCGGCCGCGGTGAGCACCGCGCCCGCGGTGGCGACCGGCCGTCCGCCGTACTTGTCGGCGAGGCGTCCGCCGAGCGGCCCGGCAAGGCCCATGCCGAGCGGGAAGGCGAGCACGGTCAGGCCGGTGGCGGTGGCGGTGCGGCCGTCGTCGCGCTGGAGGTGGAGGGCGACCACGTAGTGCATGGCGGCGAACGAGGCCGCGAGCGCCAGGACCGCGCCGTGCGCCCGGTACAGGCCCGAAGCGCGCAGGGCGCCGGTCACCGGGCGCCCGCCGGGCCCGCGCAGCCACCACCACAGCGGCGGCACGGCGGCGGGCGCGGCCAGCAGCCACCACGAGCCGTGCGAGGCGGTCAGGGTGAGCGTCACCAGCAGCAGGCTCACACCGGTGCCGACGAGCAGCGCGTCGGCGGCCGAGCGCCGGTCGGGGGCGCGGAGGCGCCCGCTCCCGGGCATCGCCTTCCACGCCACGGCCAGGGCCGCCGCGCAGACGGGGAGTTTGACGAGGAACACCGCACGCCAGCCCAGCTGGTCCAGGAGCAGCCCGCCGAGCGCGGGCCCGGTCACCGCGCCGAGCGGGCCGAGCGTGGCGGGCACGCTCATTGCCCGGCCGCGCAGCCCGGGCCGTACCGACCGCATCGCCAGGAGGGGCATCAGGACGAACAGCACCGCTGCGAACGCGCCCTGCCCGATCCGGGCGGCGATCAGCCAGGCCGCCCAGGGCGCGAGCGCGGCGAGCGCGCCGCACACCGCGAACCCGGTGGTGGCGGCCAGCAGCGCGGGGCGCGGGCCGACGCCGTCGAGCCAGCGGCCGACGGGCAGCAGCAGGGCGACGACGGGGAGTTGGTAGCCGAGGACGGCCCACTGGGCGGTGGCGGCCGAGACGTGCAGATCGCTGGAGATGTCCGCGAGCGCCACGTTCACGATGTTCATGTCGAGCATCGCGACGAAGGAGAGCATTCCGGCGACGGCGACGAGGGACCAGCGGTCGACGGAGGGGGCGACCACGTCCGGGGTGCGGCTCATGCGCGTACCTCCGCGTCCGGGGCGGTGTCCGGGGCGGAACCCGATGCCGAGGCCGCATCCGAAGCCGTCGCCGGATCCGCGACCGGCCCCGCCGGGGCCCGGTGGTCGAAGGCGATCAGCGGGTCGCCGGTCAGGGGGTGGTCCACGACCGCCGCCCGGACCCCGAACACCTCCGCCATCAGCGCCGGGGTGAGCACCTCGCGGGGGGTGCCGGAGGCGACGACGCGGCCCCGGTGCAGGACGTGCAGCCGGTCGCAGACGGAGGCGGCGGCGTTGAGGTCGTGCAGCGAGACCAGGGTGGTACGGGCCTGGGCACGCAGCAGGGCGAGCAGTTCCACCTGGTGGCGTACGTCGAGGTGGTTGGTCGGCTCGTCCAGGACCAGGACGTCCGGCTGCTGGGCGAAGGCGCGCGCCAGCAGGACCCGCTGGCGTTCGCCGCCGGACAGCTCGGTGAAGCGGCGGTGGGCGTGCCCGGCCATACCGGTGTCGGCGAGGGCGCGCGCCACGATCCGGGCGTCGGTGGCGTCCTCGGCGGCGAAGGCCCGCTTGTAGGGGGTGCGGCCCATGGCGACGACCTCGCGCACGCTCAGCTCGAAGTCGCCGCCGCGCTCCTGCGGCAGCGCGGCCACATGCCGGGCCGCCCGGACGGCGGTGAGCTCGCGCAGGTCGGTGCCGGACAGCAGCACCCGCCCGGCCACCGGTCTCAGATGCCGGTAGACGGTCCGCAGCAGCGTCGACTTGCCGCTGCCGTTCGGCCCGACCAGCCCGGTGATCTCGCCCTCGGCGGCGAACAGCCGCGCCCCGGCGACGACGGTACGGCCGCCGTAGGCGACGTGCAGGTCCTCGATGTCGATCCTCAACTGCCGCTCCCCAGCCGCCGGTCCAGCAGATACAGCAGCGCCGGGGCGCCGATCAGCGAGGTGACCACCCCGACCGGCAGCTCCTGCGCGTCCATGGCCGTACGGCACACCGTGTCCACGACCACCAGCAGCAGCGCGCCCAGCAGCGCCGACAGCGGCAGCAGCCTGCGGTGGTCGCCGCCGGCCAGGAGGCGGCACACGTGCGGGACCATCAGCCCGACGAAGGCGATGGCCCCCGACACGGCCACCAGGACCCCGGTGAGCAGACTGGTGACCAGGAACAGTTCGCGCCGCAGCCGTACGACGTCGATGCCGAGCCCGGCCGCCGTCTCATCGCCCATGAGCAGCGCGTTCAGGCCCCGGGCGCGGGCCTGGAGGACCAGCAGCGCGAGCGGGACGGCGAGCGCGGGGGCGGCCAGCAGCGGCCAGGTGGCGCCGCCGAGGCTGCCCATCAGCCAGAACAGCACGCTGTGCGTCTGCTGTTCGTCACCGGCCCCCAGGACGAGGTAGCTGGTGAAGCCGGACAGGAACTGGCCGATGGCCACTCCCGCCAGGACGAGTCTGAGCGGCGCGAAGCCGCCGCCGCGCCGGGCCACCGCCCACACCAGCGCGAAGGTGGCCAGCGCCCCCGCGAACGCGGCGCCCGACAGCCCGAGCCCGAGCGCGCCGCCCGCACCGGCGCCGAGCACGAGGGCGGCGACGGCGCCCAGCGAGGCGCCGTTGGAGATGCCCAGCAGATACGGGTCGGCGAGCGGGTTGCGCACCAGCGCCTGCACGGCCGTGCCGACGACGCCGAGCCCGGCGCCGACGAACGCGGCGAGCAGGGCGCGCGGCACCCGCAACTGCCACACGATCAGGTCGTCCGTGCCGGGCCGGGGCGCGTCGCCGGACAGCCTGCGCCCCACCACACCCCACACCTCGCCGGGCGGGATGGAGGTGGAGCCGAGGGACACGGCGGCGGTGAGGGCGGCGAGGAGCGCGAGGGCGAGGACGGCGGCGAGGGCGGGGGCGGACAGGGCGCGCGTACGGGCCCCCGGGTCCGGGGCCGTGTCCGTGTCCGGACCCGGGTCCGGTGTGTTCCTCCGCGAGGAGACGAGCGGCACCACGGCGGGTCAGCCCACCTTGCCGGGGTAAAGGATCTTGGCGATGTCCCGGACGGTGTCGGCGTTGGAGACACCGGCGATGGTGGTCCGCTCGGAGCCGATCCGGACGAAGTGGCCTTCCCTGACGGCCTTGAGGCCCTTGGTGGCCGGGTTGTCCCGGAGCCACCTGCGCGCCTCGTCGAACGCGGCGTCGTTCGCGGCCTCGCTGCCCCGGTCGCGTACACCGAGCTGGATCCAGTCGGGGTCCTTGGCGATGACGTCCTCCCAGCCGACCTGCTTGAAGTCGCCGTCGCAGCCGGCGAAGACGTTGCGGGCGCCCGCCAGGGTGATCACCGCGTGGGCGACCTGCCGGTTGCAGACGGCCACGGGCTGCTTGGTGCCGGCGTCGTAGTCGAAGAAGAAGTACGTGGGCCGGGCGTCGGGGGCGGTGGAGCCGACCGCGCCCCGCACGGCGTCCACGGTCTTCCTCATGCCCGCGACCAGCTCCTTCGCCCGCGCGGAGGTGCCGGTGACGGCGCCGAGGGAGGTGATGTCGTCCTCGACGGCGGACAGGTCGGTCACGGGGCTCCTGCGGTCGGCCGCGCAGGCGGTGGACTTCAGGAACACATGCCTGATCCCGGCGGCCCTGAACTCGGCCTCGGTCGGCGCGTCCCCCATACCGCCCGCACCGCCGCCCATGCCGCTCATCGAGGCGAAGGCGTCGAGGTAGAGATCGGCGCCGGAGCCGAGCAGCTTCTCCTTGGCGATGACCGTCCTGCCGAGGACCTTCACCCGCTGGGCCCGCTCGTCGAGTCCGGCGGGCAGGGTGCCCTTGCCGGGCGGGAAGCCGGTGCCCACCACCCGGTCGCCGGCGCCGAGGCGCAGCAGCAGTTCGAGCCCGGCCGCGTTGGCGGTGACGATCCTCTTCGGGGCGGCGGCGAAGGTGGTCTTGGCGCCCGCGCAGTCGGTGACGGAGACGGGGAAGCCGCCGGAGGCGGAGACGGCGGCGCCGCCGGCGGCGTCCTTTCCCGAGCCCGCGCCCTTGCCGTCCCCGTCACCGCAGCCCGCCGCGAGGAGGCCGAGCACCACGGCCGTCGTAGGCCACCACACGCGAGAACGCATCGAAACTCTCCAGATCCACTCGGTACGCGGACGGACCTCCGCCGCCCGTTGCCAGTAGTCGCGCCGGACCGCCAGGGAGTTCCCGGCGGCGCCACCCTCGTGCGAACCCGGGGGCGGCGAGCGTCACATATCGGCTCCCACCTGCGCGAAGTCCGGCAGGATGGCCCCATGAGCGTGATCATCGACATAGCCGGACTGCCGCCCGAGCGCCTGGTCTTCGGCCCCGCGCCGCTGGCCGAGCTGTTCGCGGCGCTGCACGCGCTGGCCGAGCCGGGGCACCACCCCGGGCTGCACGGGTGGACGACCGCGACCAACGCCGCTCTCAAGCCGGACCTGGCGGACCGGCTGTGCGAGGCGGACTTCCTGTGGACGTCGTCCTTCTCCGACATCTCGCTGCCGTTCGCCGCGCTGCCCGGCACCCACGGGCGCCCCGGCGCCACCCTCGCCGAGGACCTGGACCAGCTCGACCGCCTGGACGACGACGTGTTCGTCGACGCGGCCCTGGAGATCTCCTGCACCAGCCAGTACGGCCGGGGCGGCCCCTCCCCGCTCAGCGACCCCCGGGCCCGCGCCCACGCGCTGGAACGCGCCGCGGCGCGCGGCCCGCACCAGGTCGAGTTCGCCACCCGCCTCCTGGAGGACCCGCCCGCCGTACGGGCCTGGATACGCCGGTTGTTCGAGGACTGCGCGGAGGCGTTCTTCGACGACGTGTGGCAGCGCGTACGGGGTGAGCTCGCCGCCGACGCCCGGCACAAGACACAGGTGCTGCTCCACAAGGGCCTGGCCCAGGCGCTGGCGGAGGTCTCGCCCGCGCTGACGCTGGAGGGCGAGGGGACACGGATCAGCGTGGACAAGCTGACCAGCGGCCGGACGAGCGCGCTGGACGCGGCCGTCGGCGCGGGCGTCACCTTCGTGCCCTCGTCCTTCGGGTGGCCCCATCTGTGGGTGCTGCACGCGCCCGGCTGGCGGCCGGTGATCCACTATCCGGCGGCGGCGCCGTCCCTGCCGGGCCCCGGCTCGCTGGACCTCCTCGAACTGCGCATGGAGGCCCTGGCCCACCCGATGCGTATCCGGATGTGCCGCTATCTGGCGCGCTCGGCGTACACCACGACGGAACTCGCCGCCGCGCACGACATCAGCGCGCCGGAGGTCTCCCGGCACATCGCGGCGCTGCGGAAGGCGGGCCTGATCACCACGCGCCGGCGCGGCCGGTACGTCCACCACCAGTTGGACCTGACGGTGGTGGCCCGGCTGGGGAGCGACTTCATCGAGGGAGTGCTGCGCTGATCACTCCCGTCCGGCGGGCGGGGCGGACGGCAGACGGGTCAGGCCGTCCAGGAGGAGGTCGAGGAGGCGCTCGGCCTGGTCGCGCTGCTCGGGGGCGGCCGAGGTGAGGGCGATTCCGGCGAGCGCGGCGAACAGGTCGGCGGGGCGGATGTCGGTCCGGAAGACCCCGGCGTCCCGGCCGGCCTCCAGGAGCGTGGTCAGGGCCTCCTGGATCAGGTCGCGGCTGCGGCCGTAGGGATCGCCGCCGGAGGCGACGACCGCGCGCAGCGCGTCGGCCATGCCGAGCTTGGCGGTGGCGTAGTCGACGAAGCGGCCCGTCCAGGTGCGCAGGGCCTCGCGCGGGGGCAGCTCCGCGAGCAGCCCGGGGACGGCGTCGCACAGCCGCGCCACCTCGTTGCGGTAGGCCGCCTCGATGAGGGCCTCGCGGGTGGGGAAGTTGCGGTAGAGGGTGCCGGTCCCCACGCCCGCCACCTTCGCGACCCGCTCGAAGTGGGCGTCGAGACCGTCCTCGCTGAACACGCGCACGGCGGCGGCGAGGATCTTGTCCCGGTTGCGCTGGGCGTCGGCGCGCAGGGGACGCGGGCTCTGCCCGGTCTCTCGGTCCATGGGGCGGTTCATACCTTTCTTGGCGTTTCTTCCGGATAACTTCGCGTTGCTAAGTGGAGGCGCCTCTACTTACGCTGGTGCTCTAACCGGCGGCGTCTCCGCTTATACGGTAGCCCGCCCTTTCGGAAGGATCACCATGCCCGCAGACGAGAGCGACGACGGCATCCGGGGCAAGGTCGTGGCCGTCACCGGCGCCGGGAGCGGGATCGGCGAGGCCACCGCGCTGCTGCTGGCCGGGCGCGGGGCGAAGGTCGTGCTCGGCGCGCGCCGCACGGAGCGGCTGGAGGCGCTGGCCGAACGGGTACGGGAGGCGGGCGGCGAGGCCGACTGGGTGCGTACGGACGTGCGGCGCCGCTCGGACCTGACCGCCCTGGTCGACCTGGCCCGCACCCGCCACGGACGGCTCGACGTCCTGGTCAGCAACGCGGGCGTGGGCCTGATCTCCCCCTTCGACGACCTGCGCGTCGAGGACTGGGAGGAGATGATCGACGTCAACGTCAAGGGCGTCCTGTACGGGATCGCCGCGGCGCTGCCCGTCTTCCGCGCCCAGGGCAGCGGCCACTTCGTGAACACCGTCTCCACGGCCGGGCTGCGCGTGGTGCCGTTGCAAGGGGTGTACGCGGCCACCAAGAACGCCGTACGCACCCTCTCCGAGGGCCTGCGCCAAGAGGCGGGCGCGGGCCTGCGGGTGACGATGGTCTCGCCGGGGGTGACGCGTACGGAGTTCGCGGAGCCGATGGCACCGGAGATGAAGGCCAGGATCGCCCCCGGGATGGAGGAGATCGGGCTCGCGCCGGAGGCGGTCGCGCGGGCGGTCGCGTTCGCGGTGGAGCAGCCCGCGGGGGTGGACGTGGGTGACATCGTCGTACGCCCCACGGCACAGAATTAGCACGCTCCCCGGGCCGATTAGGACAGGAACTGGCCTCGTTCGCCCGTAACTTGGATGCCGTAAGGCAGGGCGGGGAGGCAGCGGGCCTCTTCGCACGTACCGAGGGCGGACATCATGGTCACTCACGTTCCGGCAGAGGCTCCTGGCGACGAGCGCGGCGCGCTCCTGGCCTTCGTCGAGGCCCAGCGCGGCGCCCTGCGCCGCACCCTGCTCGGCCTGACCGAGGAGCAGGCCGCGAGCCGCCCCAGCGCCAGCGAACTGTCCCTGTCCGGCCTGCTCAAGCACGTGGCGGAGGTCGAGCTCAACTGGCTCCGCATGGCCCAGCAGCGCCCGAACGAGAAGCAGCGCGACGAGTCGACGTGGCAGGAGAGCTTCGTGCTGGTCGGCGAGGAGACGGTGCCGCAGATGCTGGCGTTCTGGGACGCGGTCGCCGCCCAGACGCGGGAGTTCATCCACGGCGTACCGTCCCTGGACGACACGTTCCCGCTCCCGCCGGCGCCGTGGTTCCCCAAGGACGGCCGCGTCTCGATGCGCTGGCTGCTGCTCCACCTGATCGAGGAGATCGGCCGCCACGCGGGCCACGCGGACATCATCCGGGAGTCCCTGGACGGCAGGACGGCCTTCGAACTGGTGGCGCTCGCCAACGCGTGATTCCCGGGGGCCCGGAGGGGGAACGGAGGGCCGCCCCGGGCCTACGATGCACGCGTATCCGTCGTGGGTACCGGGGGAGGCGCAGTGCGGGAGCTGGCAGCGGTGCTCGCGTCGGAGGGCACGCCGGTGGGGGAGCTGAGCACCGGCGGCAAGATCGTGGCGGTGGCCTTCCCGCTGGCGGTGGCGGTCCTGGGCGCGGCGCTCGTCACGGACTACCGCGGCTTCGCGACCTGGCACCGACACCGGTCCCGGCAGGACGCGCCGACAACCCTCCGGCCCACCCCCACCGGGACGGAGAACAGGGACCGGACCACCGCGACGATCCAGAAGATCGTGGGGTGGTGGTTCATGGTCGTGGGGACAGTGATGACGGTGGGGATGCTGGTGGGGGCTGTGCGGGGGTGACCGGGGCCCGGTGGACCAGGGTCGCCGGTTTCGCGCCCGATGGAGTGCGGCTTTTCGAGTATCCGAAACAGGTGACACTCAATTCCGCTTACCGGAAGGGGCGTTGCGTATTCGCCGTATGGTCCTGCGTCCCGGCCGACGTTATCCGGACAACACCGACGAAGGTGCTTCCGGGCGCGTGTTCGGCATGAAAGTCTTCCCCTGGCGCCGACAGCAGTAGGCGTGAATACGGGGAGGTAATTCACCATGCGAACCACCAGATCCTTATCGGCATTAGCCGTGGTATTGGCTGCCGCCTCTCTCGCCGCACCGGGCGCGGCCTGGGCGGATGATGTGCCTGCGGGCAGTACGCAGGATCCGGGCGGGCCGGTCCCCTCCCGCCCCGCCGACGACGAACCGCCCGTGGCGGAGGACCAGTTGCCCGAGGCGGGGGTGAGTGATGCCCATGTCCAGGAGGCGGAGGACTCGGGCTTCGACACCGGCGACGCCGTCGTCACCCACTGGGGCGTGGACGCGAATGGCGCTGAATGGAAGAGCGACGTGCTCGACGCCTCCGTCACCGGGAACAATGACCCGGCGAATTTCGCCCCCTCGCGCGCCTCTCTGCCCGCCACCGCCGGCCAGAACGCTGCTGCGGCCGGGTGGGTGTGTTCGACCTGGGCGCGACCGACGAAAAAGAGTTACCGATCGCTGGGATCGTCGAGCCACGAGATCTGCTCCGGCAACTTCCTCTACCACTACACGCGCGGACAATTCCTGCGCTCGTCATGGTCGGGGCCACGCGCGTTCACGCGCTGGACGAACTCGCGGTTCGTCTATTCTCCGCAGCAGGTCAACGACACCATTTGGACGATCGGATGTTCGGGCGGCGGCACTTACAACTACAGCCTCCAAGTGCGTACGCATCTGGTGGACGCGCGTGGTGACCACGCGGGACCCTACGAGGTCGGCAAGTACGTGCGTGCCGCCTGCGGAACATGACCGGAACGGGTGGGACAGCAGCATGTTCGCTTTGATGGACCGCCTGGTGAATCGCATCGCGTGTCGCGTGGACGGAAGGTCCTCCGGCGGCACGTTCCGCGACCCGGGGCCGCGTGCGTCCTGGGCTCGTCGGTGGGCGCGGCGCTACCGCGACGGGTTCGAGCGGAGAGACGAACACCGCACCCGGGAGCTGCCGACTCCGACGGCGCGCCCCATGGGGCCGGAGGACTGGCCCCCGGGGTAGAGGGCCCGCCACCGCCGCTCGCAGCCGTGAAGTCCGGCCCGGGGTCCGTTTTCCCGGGTCGGACGTCGCCGTATGCCCACGCCGGGGCCGGGCCCGAGGTGCGGGAGCGTTACGGCGACCGCACCTCCGCGGGTGCGAAGTTGGCCGGGTCGTTGTTCTCCGGCACCGAGGCGTCGAGCGGGTCGCTGTGCCACTGCTTGCCGGATGCGTCCGCGCCCCAGTGCACGACGACGGAGCCGTCCTCGCCGACAGTGGGCACGCGAGGGGCTCCCCCCGTCGGCGCTGCCCCTGCGGTCAGAGCGGCGGCTGTGATGGTCAGGGCCAACATGGACAGGGGTCTCGCGATACGCACGGGGGTTCCCTCCCGACGGGGCGCCCGGCCGGCTGGTACGGGCGACAGGTGAATCCTGCGCTGCGGAGGGCGCGCCGGCACCCCGGACCCACGACTTTGTCCTGATCCGCCGCGCCCGGTCTTGCGAGCGGATGCGGGCAGGAGGAGGCCGACCACCTTACGAGGCGAACCGGCCGCCCTGCCGCGCAGACGGAAGACCAGCACCTACCCCGGTCCGCCCGCACCCGCGGGCCGTGCCCCGAACTCCCCCCGCAGGTCCCGCAGGATGCGTGCCGCCTCCGGCAGGCCCGCCCGGTCGCAGCGGCTCGCCGCCTCCGTCAGGCGGGCCGTCGCCGCCTCGTGGCGGTGCAGGCCGTTGCCCTCGATCAGGGCCGCGATACGGACCGCCTCCGCCCGGGAGGCCTCGCCGTGCTCGCCGCCCTGCTCGTAGGCGGCGACCGCCCGCTCCATCTCGGCCAGCGCCTGCGTGAACCGCTCCGCCTCCGCGAGGACGCGGGCACGGCGGTAGTGGACGGAGCCCGCCGCGTACCAGGCCGCGAAGTCCTCCCGGTCCGGGGCGACCGCGGCGCGCACCTCGTCGGCGTCGGTCAGGAACAGCTGGGCCGTCTCCAGACCCTCCGCGCCCTCCGACACCATGGTGAGGCGGGCGAACTCGCACATCATGGTGACCACCGGCCCGGGATTGGGTGCCTCGGCGTGCGCGGCGGTGGCGCGCTCGTACGCCGTGCCCGCCGCGTCCCAGAGCCCCGCCAGCGCCAGGGCCGTGGCCGCCTCGGCCGCCACCAGGGTGTGCAGCGGCCGGTCCTCGCCCTCCCACCCTGCCACGATGTCCGCCAGCCGCAGGAACTCCTCGGCGGCCTCCCGGTACTCCTCCAGCGCCCGCAGGCCCCGGGCCAGGGTCAGCCGGGCCTGGGCCAGCGGGCGTACGTCCCGCGAGCCCGCCGGGTCCTCGGCGAGGACGGACTCCAGGACGGCCACGGCGTCGGCCTGCTGCCCCGAGCCCGCCAGGACGTCCGCGAGCTGGAGCCGTATCTCGGCCGCCTCGTCGTGCTTGCCGTCGCGGTCGTGGCGTGCGGCGGCCTCCGAGAGGTGGCGTACGGCGCCGCCCTCGTCGCCCAGGTGCGTGGCGGCATGGCCGAGCATCGCGTACGCGGGGGCCATCGGGAAGGTGGTGTCGTCGTGGCGGACCGCCTCCGAGACCGCCCGGTGCAGCAGCTCCACCGCCTCCTCGAACCGCTCCCCGATCAGCAGCAGTTGGGCGAGCCGGACGCGGACGCGCGGGGCGTACCAGGGGCGGTCGGCGGCCTCGACGTCCTTGAGCGCGTCCCGCAGCTCCGCCTCGGCCTCCGCGGCCCGCCCGGCGCGGGCGGCGAGGTCGGCCCGGAGCAGCCGGGCCTGCGCCCGCTGATGGGGCAGCCCGTACCGCTCCGCCCCGGCGCGCAGCGACGCGTCGGCCGCCTCGAACCGCTCCCGCGCGGACGCCGCGACGGCGGGGAGAGTGGCCGAGGCCTCGTGGAAGGCGGCGAAGGTACGGGAGTGCAGGATGCCGAGGTACTCGCGGGCGGCGGGCGTCGCCGTACCCGGCGCGGGCTCCTCCTCGGCGGCCAGCAGGCGCTCCGCCTCGCGCAGCACCGCGTCCAGGCCCTCCCACCGCGCCGCGCTGCCGGCGAGGCCGTCCGCCCCGGCGCCCTCGTCGTTGCCCGGGACGGCGGTCCACGCCAGGCCCCGGGCCCGCGCCGCCAGCGCCTGCCACGGCATCCCGGCACGCTCGAACAGCCCGGCGGCCTCCTCCAGTACGGCGCGGCTGCCCGCCAGGTCCTCGGCCACGGCCAGCGCGTACGCCCGCTGCTCGGCGAGCTCGGCGCGCAGCCGGTCCTCGGGGCCGAGCCGGTCGTCGTGGACGTACGCCCCGTCCGCGGCCCGTTCGGCTATCGCGGTCCACAGCGCGGCGTCGCCGGGGTGGCCCACGGCCTCCATACGGCGGGCCTCCTCCACCAGGGACACGAAGTCCTCGGGGAGCGCGCGTGCGGCGGGGGCGGCGGGGGCGGCGGGGGCGCTCGGCGCCGCCGGCCGGGCCACCGCCGTGCGCAGCCCCAGCGGCAGCGGCTCCGCCAGCAGCGGGCGCCGGTCCAGACGGGCCCGGCGCGCGTCGCCGACGTGCGCGGTGGCGTTGCGCGCGTCGAACGCCGCGGCGAGGCGGTCCGCGTCGGCCCGTACCGTGGCCAGGAGTTCACCGGCCGTCCAGGCGCGGCCGGGCGGCCCGGCGACGGCGGTGGCGGCGTGCCCGTCCTCGACGAGACGGGCGAGGAGGACCTCGACGCCGGTGAGGAAGCCGAGGTGGTCCAGCGGCGCGCCGGTCGCCTCGAACAGCGGCCGGTTCTCGGCGAGGATCTCCAGACCGCGTCCCTCGTTGCGCGAGTGCGCGCAGAACTCCAGGTGCAGCCCCACCTCGTGCTGCATCCCGGCCTTGCCGCGCACCCGCCGGTACCCGGCGAGGTGGTGCGAGCGGGCCCGGTCCGTCTCGCCCAGGCGCAGCAGCGGGAGCAGCGCCCTGGCCTGGCTCATCTGCGGCTCCTCGCTGCACGCGGCGGCCCCGTCCAGGACGGGCCGCCACAGGTCCAGCGCCGCGCGGTCGTCGCCCGCCGCCACCTGGTGCGCGGCGAAGTGGCGGGTCTCGCAGGCCTCGCAGTCGCTCAGGTCCGTACGCGGCCGGGTCGCCCACAGGTCGTACGCGTCCGCCACCCCGGCGCCCGTGTGGGCCGCCAGGTGGTAGCCCATCGCGGCCACCGGCTGCATGCCGTGGCCCGCGCTCTCGTAACGGGCCCGCATATGGGCGATCCAGTCCTCGACGGCGCTCAGCGGCACCTCCGGGACCTGGAGCAGGGACGTCGTCACCCACTTGAAGCGCCAGAACAGCTGGTGCGCCTCCCAGTCGCTGAACGCGTCCGGGGAGCTCTCCCACAGCTTCAGCAGCCGGGCGAAGGCGACGGGGGACTTGCGGTGCTCGCCGGTGAACTCGTACGCCGCCATCAGCTCGTGCAGCGCCGTCACCAGGACGTCCGGCTTGTCGAACGCCTCGGCGGCGTCGACGAGTTCCTCGGCGGTGACGGTACGGTGCAGGCCGTGCGGGCGGTCGTGGTTGTCCCGCAGCCCTTCGAACACGGCCTCCGGAGTGTCCAGCATCTACAGTTCCTTCCCGGGTGCGGAGTCCGTCGCGGCGTCGGGCGCGGCGGTGCCGTTGTGGTGCATGGCGTGGGTGAGCAGACCGATGAAGGCCCGGTTCAGCAGGGCGCTCTCACCGGCCTTGAGGGGACGGCGGCTGAGCAGCAGGGCCTGCCCGTACAGCGCCTCGGTGGTGGTGACGGCGAGCCCCCGCTCGGTGACCGTGAGGGCCTGGCGCACCAGCGGGTTGAGATGGTTGAGGACGAGCTGCGCGCGCGGGGTCTCACTGCGCAGGGAGCCCAGGATGTCGGCCCACAGCCCGTCGCTCTCGGCGCTCAGCGTGGAGCGGGTGCGCTCGTGGCGGGCCTCGCGGTTGTCCAGGAGCAGCGCCGGGGCGGTGACGGGCTGGAAGTCGCGCAGCACCACGTCGCAGTCGTGCGCGCCGATCGTCTCTCGGGCGATGGCGAGGAACGCCGCCGCGCGGAGCTCGGCCGCGGGCTCCACCGCGTCGAGATGGGCGGTCACGGTGGCCGGGTCGAGATCGGTGACGGCGGTGCCCGGCCGCAGCTCGGGCAGCCGGTGCACGAGGTCGCGGTCGTAGGTGTAGCCGCCATTGACCACGCCCAGACCCGCGGCGGCGGCGATCGGGGCGACCTGGCGGAACTCCTCGACGCTGCGGCTGACCAGGATGGTGGCGTGCCCCCGGGCGAACTCCTCCAGCGTGACGTTGCCGTCCGTCGTCTCGAACGGCAGCCATGGCAGCACGATCCGCAGCAGCTCGTCGTCGTAGCGGGCGAGCGCCTTGACCGCGAGGTGGTGGGTGTCGATGAAACGGTGCAGCAGCACCGGATCGCTCGCGGCCAGGCCCGTGAGCCAGTCGCGGATACGGGTGGCCAGGGCGTCGCGTACCGCCGCGAGGGTGCCGTCCTCGTACAGCGCCTCGCGGGAGGCGGTCGGGCGCAGGCTGGTGGTGTCGACGACGCAGCGCACGAAGAACGCCCAGTCGGGCAGCAGCTCCGGGGCCTGGTCGGTGAGGAGCATGCCCTTGAGGTGCACCCGGTGCCCGGCGCGCTGCGCGGGGCTGACGGCGGCGGGCAGCACATAGGCGACGCCGCGCAGCCCCGCGGCGGGCAGGTCGAGCTCGATGGTGTCGAGCGGGGTGAAGTCGAACAGGCCGCGGCAGTACGCGGTCATCGCCTCTCGCCGGGCGAGCGGCGAGGCGTGCGACTGCTCCCACGGGGGTGTGTCGTTGACGCGGGTGGTCTCGCCGCGCGGCCCGACGACGGTGACGTCGTGCCGGAGCAGCGCCCCGTAGTGCCGGGCCAGCGCCACGACCTGGTCCGGGCGGGTCCACTCGGCGTTGTCCGCGCGGGGGATCAGCGTGACCGTGGTGCCCGGCTCGGGCGCGGCGGAGGCGGGCAGGGTGCGCAGGGTGTAGCGGCCGTCGCTGTGGCCGCGCCACTCGACGGCGGGCGCCGCCGGGTCGTCCGCGCGCCGGCTCAGCACGGTGATCTCGTCGGCGACAACGAAGCAGGCGAGCAGCCCGATGCCGAACTGGCCGATGAACTCGCCCCGGGCCGCGTCCAGCCCGGCCCCGTCGAAGCGGCCGTCGGCGGTGCGCTTGGAGCTGCGGCCGATGGTGGCGAGGAAGCGGTGCACATCCGCCTCGGACAGACCGATACCGGTGTCCGTGACGCTGAGGGTGTCACCGGTGCGCACGGTGATGGCGGCGGCGCAGCCCGGCTCGGCGGCCTGGCGCGCGGTGATGGCGTCCACGGCGTTCTGCAGCAGTTCGCGCAGATAGACGCGGGGGCTGGAGTAGAGGTGGTGGGAGAGCAGGTCCACGAGGCCGCGCAGGTCGACCTGGAAGGTGTGGGCGGTCTCGGCAGAGGACGACGACGAGGACGAGGAGGACGAGGAGTGCTGGGACACCGGAGGGAGTCTTTCGGTGGGTGCGCCTGTGCCGTGGTGGTACGGCGGGGGCGCGAGGCGGGCAGAGGGTGAGTGTGAGGGCGAGGGTGAGAGTGCGGGTGCGGGATGCCGTGGCCGGGGGCCGTGGCCGACCGCGCGGGCCCGATCAGGCTGGGCCGACCGCGCGGGCTCGCGCCCGCGGCCGGGGACCGGCAGCCGGAGGCCACCGGGTCACGGGTCACCCGACCATGGGCCACAAGGCCGTGGCCCTTCGTCCGTGGCCCGTCGGCCGTGGGCTCAGGCCCCGGCCGCCGCGCGGTACTTGCGGTACGGCACGGTCGGATCGCCGTGGTTCAGGTAGTGCCAGGGCGACTCGGTGACGTACCCCCCGGTCGCCTCGAAGCACGCCCGCGCCGACGCCGTGTCCCCGACCAGCGAGAACGCCATCGCGAAGGAGTTGTTGACCTGCACCGACCCCAGCCGGGGAACGAAATCCGGGTGCAGCACGGAGCGTTCGGCGGCGTCCCGCAGGGAGGTGCGCACATCGGGGCGGCGCAGGTAGGCCGTGTCCTCCCCGTCCTCCAGGTCGAGCCAGTGCTCCAGGTGGGCGAGGGCGACGAGCTCACCGAGCAGGCTCCCCTCGGGCGCGGCGAGCGCGGCCCGCCGCGCGAAGGCGTGCATCTCCTCGTGGGAGCCGCCCCACTTGTGGCACACCTGCTGCAACCGCTGGCGGTGGACCCCGAGGTGGTACGGGTCGCGGCGCACCGCGGCCTCGAACCGCCGCCGCGCGGCCGGCTCGCCGACCTGAAGACCGCGCCCGGTGACGAGGAGGCCGTACCAGGGAGAGGTCCAGCCCGG
Organism: Streptomyces sp. NPDC031670; assembly: GCF_055580545.1. NCBI lineage: Bacteria > Bacillati > Actinomycetota > Actinomycetes > Kitasatosporales > Streptomycetaceae > Streptomyces > Streptomyces sp. NPDC031670. The sequence goes on from NZ_JBVILC010000027.1 coordinate 78,236, forward strand.
CTCCCGCTCGGCCACCTCGTACAGCATCTTCTCGGCGGTACGCAGCCGGTCGTGGAAGACCTCGAACTGTTCGCGCGAGACGTGCTGCGCCCGCGCGGAGGTGCGCGCCTCCCACGCCCAGCTGATCTGCCGCGCCCCGGCGACCAGCAGCGGCAGCGCCGAGTGCGGCTCGGCCTCGGCCGCCTTGCCGATCCACTTCTCCACCCCGGCGGTGTCGGCGACCGCCCACAGCAGATCGATCCGGTTCTCCCCCTCGGGCCGCGACTCCAGCAACGCCCGCACACCGGGCCAGTCCCCGGCCCCGGCCGCCTCCTTGACCAGCGGCACATCGGGGTCCCCCGACCCCAGCCGCACCTGCGCCCCGGGTCTCCCGACCATCCGCTTCCAAGAGAGCCCCACCCCACGGAGCAACGCCATACCCCACCCCCAGTCACCTACGCCCGGCACACCGTCAGCGGGCCGGGACACCGCCCCCGTTGAGGTAAGTGAGTATCACGGCGGTCTGACAACCGCACATTCGTTTGGGGAAGGGGGCGGGTCGGCGCAGGCCGGAGGCCCGCCGACGGGACGCGGCGAAACAGCCGATCGGGTCGGTTTCTTGGTTTAGGCTTGCTGTCCCGGTTCCCGGGGCGGGCGGTTTCGACGCGTCGGCTTCCGGGCTTCCGGGCTGCCGTGCGGTCGGCACCGAGCACCGAGGGAGAGGACGGCAGATCCGTGACGGTCGAGTACAGCCTGACCGACGCCGAACACCTTCCGTACGTCAAGCACGGTCTGCTCCAGGTGCACCGCGAGAGCGGCGGCGACGCCGGGTTCGAGGAGCGGCTGGCCGAGGCCGCCGCCGCGCCGGGCTGGACGGCGGCCATCGGCTACGAGAACGGCGAGGCCGTCGGCTACTGCCACGGCTTCTCGCTGGCCGCGGACACCGACTGGTGGTCCGGCCTGATCGTGCCGCTGCCGGAGTACGTCACGTGGGAGACCGGGCGGCGGACGGCGGTCCTGGACGAGATCGCGGTACGCGAGCCCTGGCGCGGCACCGGCGTGGCCGCGCAACTCCACGAGGTGTGGCTGTCGCTGCGCCCGGAGGAGCGCGTGACGCTCCTCGTGGACTCAGCGGCGGGCGGCGGGGCGCTCCAGTCCGCGTGCGAGGCGTGGGGGTACCGAAGAGTCGCCGACCGCAGGGAGTCGCGTGAGGCCACGGTGTACACGACGATGATCCGCCCGGTACGGCGCCCCTGACGCCCACCGGACGGCTCACCCACCCGACGGCTCACCGGCCGGTCGGCTCACCGGCCGGTCGGCTCACCGGTCGGCGTCCCCGTACAGACCGAGCCGCTCCAGTGCGCGGATCGCCCGGTAGTCCCTCTCGATCGCCTCCCGGGAGGCCGCGGCCAGGACGAGCAGGCCGGGGCACGTGGCGCGGTCGACCGTGCGCCGTACGGGGGCACCCGGCGTCAGTGACCCCTCCTTGGCGACCACCGTCGGCAGGGAGGTGAGGACGCCCAGCAGGCGGCCGTCGAGGAACCCGTCGCGCGGGGCCACCAGCGATACCCGGGACACATGCCGGTACGCGCCCGTCGAGGGCGCGAGCCGCCCGGTGGCCGCGGCGTGGACGGTGGCCCGCACATGGTCGATGCCCGTGGCCCGCGCCACCAGCTCCTCCACCGGTGTCGTGCGCGCGAACGCCTGCGCCGACAGCAGGGTCGGGCCGTGCTCGGCGGAGAAGGTGATCCGGCAGCGGGCCGCGCCGGCCCGTACGCCCAGTACGTCCAGGGCCCGCCCCGCGTACCGCAGCAGAGCGCGGCCGAGCACGCTGTGCGTATCCACGAGGTCGGAACGGCCGTGTACGCCCTGGCCGGTGCGCAGTTCGGACCAGAGCGCCACGACCGCGCGCTGCCCGGAACCGGGGACGGAGACGCTCTGGGCGACGAACTGCTGGCCCGGCACCACTTCCTGGATGACGAGGTCGGCGCTGCCGCTCTCGTGGAGGGCGGCCTCGCGCAGCCGCGGCCAGGCGGAGCGGATCTCGGCATCGCTGGTGCACATGGCGGGAGGCGCGGTCACCGCGCTGTCCGCCGCGGCGAGCACACAGGCGGGCAGATCGCGCAGTTCCGCCCAGCGCAGCGCCGCCGTCAGGCTGCCGGTGTGCAGGCCGCGCGGGGCGGAAAGCCCGCGGTCCCGCAGTGCCGCGGCCTGGACGGCCCGGTCGGTCCGCAGCACGGACGTCGAGGCCAAGTTGCCCGCGATTCCCAGCATATGGGCCAGCCGCTCGGCCAGGCCGACACCTGGCCCGCTGCCCGGCACGATGGCGCCGACCTGCCGGGCGCGCAGTTCGCACGCGGTGCGGCGCAGGGTGTCGTGCCGGATCTCCTCCCGGTGGCCGGCCGCGGGGAGGCGGGCGCGGTGCGCCGCGGGCAGGACCCCGGGGGGCAGGCTGACGGCGATGCTCGCCCACTCCGGGCCGGTGTACCGGGCGGCAAAGGCGCTGTCACCGCCGGGGGCGATGACGGCAACGGTCGGTGGCGTCACGGAAGAAGGGGACAGTGACCGGGCGGGCGAGGAGAAGGACACGGCGAGGCTCCGGAACGGACGAGGCCCGCGTAATCGTGCGGGCTGAGGGCGAGTCGAGTCGATGTGAGGTGAGTCGATTTGGAGGTGAGTTGACTCGGGGAAGCTCTGGGGAAGGGCGGTCAGTTGGCGTCGGCGCGGGCGCGGGCGCGGGCGCGTGGAGGCACCCGGCGACGTCCGTGCGGCGGCGGCTCGGCGTCGGGCCTGCGGGAAGCCGCCGCCGACAGGCGGGGCGAGGGGCGCCGCCGGTCATGGGCGGCGCCCCCCGGCGGGCCGAGGCGCCCGTGGAGGGCGGCGGGCGTACGGCGGCTCGTCGCCACGCTCTCGGCAGGTCCCGGCCGGCGAAGGGACGTGTACCGGCGGGACCTCTCAGGGGTGGTAGCGGGTGGTCCGGCGGCGGGCCGGGGCGTGGACCCGCGTCAGCGCGTCTTCGGGGCCGGATCGGGAAGGTGCACGGCGGTGCACGAGGGGCTTCCCTCTGTCATGGGGAGCCCGTGCACGCCGACAGCGCGTGCGGCCCGCCGCGTGAGGCGAGGGGGACGTGCGTACGTACGTCCTGGGCAGGGCCCCCCGCGAGGCGAGGCGGTCGCGACGCGTCCTGCGAGCACCCCCGGCGGTGGGGCGGCGGCCGTCTGGACACGCGGGCCGGGAGCATGGCACGGGGTCGGAGGGCCGACTCCTCGACCGCACACCGCACGCCGTTACGGTGTCCCGTGGCGCGTGGTGCCCAGGTCACCGTCTGGCGCGTCTGCCCCGTCTCGCCGCGCAGGACGTTTTCACCGCCGCGCAGGACGTTCTCGACGCCCTGCGGACGTACGGCTGATCATCCATCACACCGGTATCGTGCGCCGGTACGTGGGCGATGCGGTATGCGGTGCGGAGTGCGCCCTCGACTGCCGCGACATGGCGGTGGGGCGTCTTCGGTCCGATGCTCGTGCCCCGGGTGCCGCCGGTCCCCCGGACCGGACGGCCGTGTGTCTGTGCCATGCTCCACTCCCCGTCTTGGCTGGCGGGCCCCCGAATTCGTCACCGCCGGTCCGAGCCCTTCTCCGTGCGTTCCCGCAGCCCCGGATGACAGCTCCGTGACCTGATGGTGTTTCATCCTGAGGGACCGGCGATCATTTAACAACGGGAAGTTAATCTCCCGTATTACCGTATCTGATATTTAATATTCAACTACATTGCTCTGGGGGAGGGCGCGTGAATCACGAGGTCATCCAGCAGTTAATGCGGGCCCGTAGGGCAGCGCTCCGGCCGGAGGAGGCGGGACTGCCGCCCCGCCCCTCGGCGGGCCGCCGCGGGCCGAGGGTCAGGGGACTGAGTCAGACGGACGTCGACATCCTGATGCGCAAGGGCGTCGGCACCTACCAGAAGGTCGAGTCGGGCGCCCTGCGTCCGACGCCCGCCTACCTCCTGGAACTGGCCAGGGTGCTCAGGTTCAAGGACAGCGAGTACATCTATGTCCATCTGGAGTACTTCGGCACGGAACCGTCCCTTCCGCTCCATCCGGCCGCCGAACCGGAACTGCTGCCTTCCTGGCAGCAGGTACTGGACGGCCAGCGGGAGATGGCGTACATCACGGACTTCCGCTACAACCTGTGCTTCCACAACGAGCCGTTCGCCAAGATGTTCCCGCGCGGGGAGCCGCCGGAGAACACCATGGCCTGGATGCTGCTGGACCGCGAGGCGCGCGAGTTCTCGCTGATGGACTGGGGGTCCGTGTGGCTGCCCGCCCTCGTCCCGGCGCTGCGGGCCTCGCTGGCCGCCCATCCCGACGACCCCGTCCTGCTGGGCATCCGCGAGGGGCTGATGGACGATCCGTGGACGCGCCGCCACTACCAGGAGAGCGGCAGCGCCAAGATCCACCCGGACGGCGACCGGCGACCGCTGCGCCACGCCACCCTGGGGGAGGGCCACGTCACCATGATGCTCAGCCAGTTCCCGAACCCCTCCGGAGCGCGCTATACGACCCTGCTCTTCGATCGGGCGGAGACCGTGAACTGACGCGTGCCCATGGCGCCGACGACGGTTTTCGGACGTAATTCAGCAGACCGGTATCCAACCGGTACACCCGTGCCCTGTGGCCATTAATCCGGGGCACCGGCCGGCCGGACAGCCGGCCGAGCGAGGAAAGAATGCGCTCATGAGCTTGCCCCCTGCACTCACCCGCATAGCCGACGGAATCCACGCCTGGGTTCCGCAGAAGAACGGAACCTGGGGTTTCGCCAACTGCCTGGTCATCGCCTCCGGTACGGAGGCCGCTCTGGTCGACACTCCCTACGACGGCCCCCTGACCCGCAGCCTCATGGCGGCGGCCACGGCCGTCCTGCCCGAGGGGGCCCGGGTGGGCACCATCGTCAACACGCACGCCAACGGCGACCACACCTTCGGCAACGCCTTCTTCCCCGGTGCCGAGATCATCAGCACCCGGGCCAGCCTGGACCACCTCTGCCTGGAGCCGGACCCGGAGGCGATGCACCTCCTCACCCACACCACCCCCGCCGACGAGCCGCTCGGCTGGTACATGCGCAAGCATTTCGGCCACTACCGTTACGACGGCCTCCAACTGCGCCCGCCCACCCGCACCTTCACCGGCCGGCACACGCTCCACGTCGGAACGATCCCCGTGGAGCTCATCGAGGTCGGCCCGGCACACACCGTCGGCGACCTGATCGTCCACCTGCCCGAGCAGGCAACCGTCTGCGCCGGCGACATCCTCTTCGTCGGCGACCACCCCGTGCACTGGGAGGGCCCGCTCTCCCGTGTCGCACGGGCATGCGAGACCATCCTGGCCCTGAACCCCCGTACCGTCGTACCCGGACACGGCCCCGTCGTCGGCCCGGAGGGGGTCCGCGCCCACCTCACCTACCTCCGCGACCTGGAGAGCCTCATCCACGCCGGCCATGCCGCCGGCCGGAGCGCGCGGACGACCGCCGAGGACATCATCGAGTCGGGCTTCCACTCCCACCTGGGCCTGCCGGAACGCCTGCTGATCCAGACCGCCGTCGAATACCGCCACCTGGACCAGGCCACCTCGGCCCCCGACCTGATCGCGCTCGCGGGGGAGGCCGCCCAGTGGGCCTTCGACCGACGCCCCGACTCGCCCGCGCCCGAAGCCGCACTGGTCGGGAACGAGGTCATCCGCCGTGGGGAAGGGACCCGTTCGTATCCGCAGGTGACGGAGGCCGGGAGATGACGCCGGACGAGGCCGTTGAGCAGCTCGGACGCGTAGCGCTGGGCAGGGCGCTGGGTCGGCATGTCGGCTCGGACCATCTCATCCAGTTGGGCCTGGAAGCCCTGCTGGCGGGGGTGGAAAGCCCATCGCTGGCCATGCTGGCCGGCCTGCTGCGAGGCGAGGAGCCGGAGGCGCCGGAGCTCTTCGACCAAGTGGTGGAGGAGCTGGGCCTGGCCGTCGAGGTGCCGGACGACCCTCGCGCGGCGAAGTGGGCGCTCGCTTACTGGGCTGCCCAGCAGATGGTGGACGGCACACTCGACATCACTGCCGGAGCATGGCTGATCAGGTACGAGCTCGCTTACGCTCTGGGCTACCCCCAGGACCTTGAGCGACTGGGATGCTGCGCCCTGGAGCTGGACGGCTGGGAAGAACACTGGGGCGTCGCCTACGAGTCCCTGGAACGCGAGACACTCCAGGCCGCCCGCGAGTTCCTGGGCACACGCCCGCCGGGGGACCGCCGAGACTGACGCCCGGCGTGGAGGCGCACCCCCACGACCCCGCTAGGAGTGCTTGATCGTCTGCCCCTCGGGGACCTGGTAGCAGCCCGAGACGACTTCGATGCCGAGGCTCGGGACGTCGTCCTTGCTGTACGCGACGATCGAGACGCTCATCTTCTTGGCGTCGTTGTCCGCGACGAGATTGAGGTTCTTGTTCGGGCTGTTGTCCCGGTACTCGTCCTTCAGCACCCAACCACCCTTGCTGAGCCACGTCGGGGGTCCGCTATAGTAGATCTTGAGCTTGCGCCGCGAACGAGCGGTGGCGGGACATGCGTTGGTGGTCCAAGGAAAGGCGCCCCACTTCCTGTGGGGAGATGCAGGTGCAAGGCCTGCCCAGCGCTCGATCGAGAAGGGCCCTGGCCCCGTAGTCACTACGGGGCCAGGGCCCTTCTCCATGCTGCCCGTTGGCCCCGGCCGTGGGCTCTCAGGCGATCCCGTAGATCCGGAACGCGTACAGGGCCGGTACGGGGCAGGCGAGGGCGCCGAGCAGGAGCAGGCGGCTCGCCGGTGCCAGGCGGCGGACTCCGGGAGCAAAAGCCAGCGCGCCGAGCGCCGCGGCTGCGCCGAGGACGGTCCCGAAGTAGGTCAGGACGAAGTCCCGGACGGGCGCGCCGTCCGCGGCGCCCCAGAGCGCCGCCATGCCGACCACCAACGTCACGAGGGCGAGCGAGGCGAGCGTCATACCCCACACCGCGGCGGCGAGTCCGATGACGACGGCCTGTCCGGGGCGGGGACGGGGCCGCGGCGGCCGGTAGGGGCCGTACAGGGTCGCGTAAGTGGTGGGGTTCACGGGGGTTTCCTTTTCCGTCGCCTCGGTTTCCGGGTCCGGGACGATCCTTGCGCCGGGGCACCGCCGGGGCATGCGCGCGCCTACTCATCTCTCGCGCGGGCCCCTACTCAGCCCGCGCGGCCCGCGCGGCGGCCGGCGCCGTGACACGTACTCACGCGTCTGGGCCCAGCGGTCCGGAACCCCTCGCGCGGCAGCCCGCGGAAGGTCCCGCCGCCCCCCGGAAAACACGTTGTGCCCCCACCGCGCCGCCCCGAGGATGGTGAACCATGGGACATCTCGAAGCCTCGCACCTGGAGTACTACCTGCCCGACGGACGGGTGCTGCTCGGTGACGCCTCGTTCCGGGTGGGCGAGGGCACGGTCGCGGCCCTGGTCGGTGCCAACGGCGCCGGGAAGACCACCCTGCTGCGGCTGCTCTGCGGCGAGCTGCGCCCGCACGGCGGGAGCGTGAACTCCAGCGGCGGCGTCGGCGTCATGCACCAGTTCGTCGGCTCGGTGCGCGACGAGCGCACCGTGCGCGACCTGCTGGTGTCGGTCGCGCAGCCGAGGATCAGAGAGGCCGCGGCGGCCGTCGACGCCGCCGAGCACCTGATCCTGACGGTGGACGACGAGAGCGCGCAGATGCGGTACGCGCAGGCGTTGAGCGACTGGGCCGAGGCGCGCGGATACGAGGCCGAGACCGTCTGGGACATGTGCACCATGGCCGCGCTCGGCACACCGTACGACCGGGCCCAGTTCCGCGAGGTGCGCACCCTGTCCGGCGGCGAGCAGAAGCGCCTGGTCCTGGAGGCGCTGCTGCGCGGCCCCGACGAGGTGCTGCTCCTGGACGAGCCCGACAACTACCTGGACGTCCCCGGCAAGCGGTGGCTGGAGGAGCGCCTCGCGGAGACCCGCAAGACGGTCCTGTTCATCTCCCACGACCGGGAGCTGCTGGCCCGGGCCGCCCAGCGGATCGTCGCGGTCGAGCCGGGCCCCGCCGGATCGGATGTGTGGGTGCACGGCGGCGGCTTCGGCACCTTCCACCAGGCGCGCGAGGAGCGGTTCGCCCGCTTCGACGAACTGCGAAGGCGCTGGGACGAGAAACGGGCGCAGCTCAAGCGCCTGGTGCAGGACCTCCAGCAGTACGCCGCGCGCAGCGACGACATGGCCTCCCGCTACCAGGCGGCCAAGACCCGGCTGCGCAAGTTCGAGGAGGTGGGCCCGCCCCCCGAGCCGCCGCGCAAGCAGGACATCCGGATGCGCCTGGCGGGCGGCCGGACCGGCGTACGGGCCGTGGTGTGCCGGGACCTGGAGCTCACGGGCCTGATGAAACCGTTCTCCCTGGAGGTCTTCTACGGGGAACGGGTCGCGGTGCTCGGCTCCAACGGCTCCGGCAAGTCGCACTTCCTGCGGCTCCTCGCGGGCGAGGACGTCCGGCACACCGGCACCTGGAAGCTGGGGGCCCGGGTCGTCCCCGGCCACTTCGCCCAGACCCACGCCCACCCCGAACTCATCGGCCGCACCCTGGTCGACATCCTGTGGACCGAGCACGCCAAGGACCGGGGCGGCGCGATGTCGGCCCTGCGCCGCTACGAGCTGGAACGCCAGGGCGACCAGCCCTTCGACAAACTCTCCGGCGGCCAGCAGGCCCGCTTCCAGATCCTGCTCCTGGAGCTCGCCGGCACCACGGCGCTGCTCCTGGACGAGCCGACGGACAACCTCGACCTGGAGTCGGCGGAAGCCCTCCAGGAGGGCCTGGAGGCGTACGAGGGCACGGTGCTGGCGGTCACCCACGACCGCTGGTTCGCCCGCTCCTTCGACCGCTACCTGGTCTTCGGCTCGGACGGCGTGGTCCGCGAGAGCTCGGAACCGGTGTGGGACGAGCGCCGGGTGGAGCGGGTGCGCTGAGGGTTGAACGGGAGGAACCCCAGCCGGACGTACGGCTGGGGTTCCCCCGTGGTGGTGTGGGCCGGGGTCAGCGGCGCAGGGTGAGGACGCCCGGTCGGTACGGCAGCTGGTCGTAGGGGCCGGTCGCCGTGGGCGACTTGCCCTGGTAGAGGAGCTGCAGGTTGCAGGGGTCGACGGTCATGGTCTGGTCGGGGTTGTCGCGGACCAGGTCACCGTGGCTGATGTCGTTGGTCCAGGTGGCACCGCTGTTGGCCTTGCCCGCGAAGGGGTTGCTCTCGCTGGCGGCCTGCGGGGTCCACGTACCGCTCAGGCTGGAGGCCGTGAACGAGCGGAAGTAGCGCTGCTCGTTGGCGCCCCGAGCCTCGACGATCATGAGGTACTGGTTCTGGCCCTTGACCTTGTAGACCTGCGGCGCCTCGAACAGGTTCTTCACCGTGTCGCTCATGACCGTGGTGTACGAGGAGCCGAAGTTGCCGGGGAAGTTCCCGATCGGCATGCTCGCCCGGTAGATCTTGCCGTTGTCACCGGCGAAGAACAGGTACATGTTCTGGCCGTCGCCGATCAGCGTCTGGTCGATCGGGGCGCCGCCCGGGATGCTCCCGGTGAACAGCGGCTGCGGCGCGGACCAGCCGTTGGGGTCGGCGGGGTTGCTCGACGTGCGGTAGATGAACGGCCACGCGCCCCACTGGTAGGCCAGCACCCAGATCTTCTTGGGCGCGAAGTAGAACAGCGTGGGCGCCACCGCCTTCTGGTTCATCCCGGTCTGGCGCGCCGAGGACATGTCCGACCAGTTGGTGAAGGGCGCGAAGGCCATCGAGCCGTACGACGAACCCGACACGTTCGACCCGTAGACCAGGTGCTTGCCCTGGTACGTCACGGTGGTGAAGTCCTTCAGCGAGGTCCATCCGTTGGCCGGCTGCGCCAGCGCACCCGTCGAGGACCACCGGTACGTCGACGGGAGGGCGCAGGTGCCGCCCGTCGGCGCGGGCGAGGTCGGGGCCGGCGCCGAGGACGGGCCGGTCCACTTCTGGTTGCCGCCGGACCAGCAGGAGTGCAGCTGGATCTTCGTGCCGTTGGCGGTGGCAGCGCCCACGGCGTCGAGGCAGAGCCCGGAGCGGACGCCGGCGATCGTACCGTCGGTGTTGACGTTCCACTGCTGGTCGGCGCTGCCGTCGCAGTCCGAGATGACCGCCGGGGTGCCGTTGGCGGTGCCCTTGTTCCCGGCGGCCAGGCACTTGTTGCCGTACACCATCAGCTGTTTGGCGGCGGTGTGGGTCCAGCGCTGGTTGGTCTGCCCGTTGCAGTCCCACAGCTGCGCCTGGGTGCCGTTGGCGGTGGAGAAGCCGTTGATGTCGATGCAACGGCCGGAGGCGGCACCCTTGATCTCACCGCCGGAGCCGGGCTCGCCCGGCGTGGTGCCCGACCCGCCGGGGGTGGGGCCCGGTGCGGCCTTGAGGGCGTTCATGACGGCGGTGTAGGCGGGCTTGGGGTTGCCGTTGTCGTCGAACAGCAGGGGTTTCTCGCCGCCGCGCCAGGAGTCGCGGTCACGGACGCCCCACACCGTGATGCCGTTGCACCGGGCCACCGACAGGCAGGCGTTGACCGCGGTGGCGTAGTGGGTGGGGGACGCCCCGGCGATGTCCAGCTCGGTGAGCTGTACGTCGACGCCGAGCGCGGCGAAGCCGGACAGGGTGGTTTGGAAGCTGGGCGGCGGCCCGCCGGGGCCGAAGTGGCTCTGGAACCCGACGCAGTCGATCGGCACGCCGCGGGACTTGAAGTCCTTGACCATGCGGTAGACGCCCTGGGTCTTGGCGTCCGTCCAGTTCTCGATGTTGTAGTCGTTGTAGCAGAGCTTGGCCGAGGGGTCTGCCGTACGGGCGGTGCGGAACGCCTCCTCGATGAAGCCGTCGCCCAGCACGTCCTGGAACACCGAACCACGGTGCCGGCCGGAGCCGTCGGCGAACGCCTCGTTGACCACGTCCCAGGCGTAGATCTTGCCCTTGTAGTGGGTCATCTCGGTGGTGATGTGGTTCTTCATCACGCCGCGCAGCGTGTTCGCGTCGTGGATGGAGCGGACCCAGGCGGGCAGCTGCGAGTGCCAGACCGTGGTGTGGCCGCGCAGCCGCTGGCCCTGCGCCTGGGCGTGGCTGACGATCCGGTCGGCGGCGCCGAAGGTGAACGTGCCGCGGGACGGCTCGATCGCGTCCCACTTCATCTCGTTCTCCGGGGTCACCATGGTGAACTCCCGGTCCGCGATCGCGGTGTACGCCGGGTCACCGAGCCGGCCGGAGGCCAGGGCGGTACCGAAGTACCGGCCCGAGGGGGCTGCCTGCGTACCCAGCGCGGCGGCTCCGGCGGAGCCGGGCAGGAGCGTCATGGCACCGGCGACCACCGCCGCGGCCGTCACACCGATCACTCCCGCCCGACGGCGCCGGCTGAGCCGGTGCATGCCCTTCATGACTTGCCTCGCGGGTCGTGGATGTGTCGCGTCATGGAAGCGTCTTTCTTCAGGAGAAACGTCAACGGTGAGTCGGGGCATCCGGCCCGCCGGCACACCGTGGCGAGCGGCGGGAAGAACACCCCACACACATGGAGGCCGCCGAACTCGCACCCCCGTAACGAAAATTCCGCGCCGCCCGGACGATGACCCGGTGATGCATCTCGCAGGAGAAAAGCGTTACGTGGGGCCGTGCGCTCCGGTCGTCCCGGCAAAAGGGGGCGCGTGCGGCCCGCGCGGGCGCGTTGCCGTCAGGCAGGTGGCGGCCACGGCCGGACAACCGTCGTCGCCCCTGCACAAGGAACCGTTGTCAGGAACGGTTGTCAGGAGTGGTTGCCGGGAGTGGTTGTCAGGCCCAGGCCCGGCGCAGGACGAAGGAGGCCTGCCCGGCGAAGGCGCGGGTGCCGTCGGAGCCGTCGAGCCAGATACCGCCGTCGCGTCGGCGCAGAACCGATCCCGGGTAGTTGTGCGCGTGCAGGGTCACCGACCCGGCGACCGAACCGGGGCTCGCGCAGAAGGTGGCGTCCTCCCGGAACAGGGCGCTGCCGTCGTCGGCGCTCAGCCGCAGCCGCAGTTCACGGTGGCGCAGATAGCGGCCGTCGTCGGCGCGGAAGGTGACGCACCGGCTGTCGGCCAGCCCCCTGACGACCGTGAAGGTGACCCGTCGCCGTGTCCGGGCGTCGCTGGACGCGGAGACCCGGCCGAGGGTCGCGAAGTCGCCGGAGTACGTGAGGTAGCGGGCGGGGGCGTCCACGGACTCCAGCGACCACGCGCCCAGCGCAACGGTGCCGGCGGGGGCGGACGGACTCGCCGGGGACGGTCCGGGCGTGGCGGTGGTGTGCGCCGGGGCCGGTGGGGCGGGGCGCGGGGAGGCGGGCGCGGGATGGCCGGCCGTGGGAGCGGCGCTGACGCCGGGCGCCCGGTGCGCGGGTTCGGGCCAGGTGACGTAGACGGCGGTCCCGGTGACGAGGACCGCGCCGGTGGCGAGGGCGAGCAGCGGATGCGCGGTCACGGCGGAGAGCTTGCCGAGCAGCGAGGCGTGCAGACCGCCCGTCCCGGCCGCGGCCCCGGCCGTCCCGGCTCCCGCCGTCCCGGCGGCGACGGGGGCGGCGGCCAGTCCGGCGGCGCTCACGGCCGTACCCGACAGCAGGCCCTTGGCGGCCAGCGCGGCGACGAGCCCGGCCGGGACCGCGAGCGGCGCGAAGCTGAGGAGCAGCAGCTCGGGCGGGACGCGTGTGAGGGTCGTCGCCGCGCAGACCGGGCAGGCGCGGGTGTGCCGCGCGATCCGCTTGCGCCACACCGACGTACGCCCGCCGTCCCAGCCCGCGACGGTCTCGTCCAGCCGCGGGCAGCGCGGGTCGGCCGCCAGCGCGGTGACGATGGCCCGGCTCAGCTCCAGCTGTTCGCGCATACGTTGCAGCCGTACTCCGACGTGGGCGACCGTGAGCCCCGTCGCGGCGGCGATGTCGTCGCGGCTCAGCAGACCGGCGCCCTCCTGCAGCCACAGCGACAGCAGCACGCGGTGGTCCGGGTCGAGCCACCGGCCGGCTTCGACGACCTGACGGCGCTCGTCCGACATGTGCAGACGCAGCATCGTCATGTCCTCGGGCACGGCGCAGGGATCCGCTATCGCGTCTGCCTCGTCGAGAACCGCGGTCCGGCCCGTGACGGCGCGCTGCCGCTCCCGGTGGGTACCGATCTGGCGGATCGTGATCGACACCAGCCAGGACCGGAAGCTCTCCGGAGCACGCAGCGCGGGCAGATCGCGCACCACCCGCAGCAGGGTTTCCTGGACGACGTCGTCGACATCGGCGTGCCCGCTCAGCGCCCGGCCGACGATGTTGTACAGCAACGGCAGGTAGGCGGCGACGAGTTCCTCGCGCGCCCGCTCGTCCCCGGCCTGCGCCGCGACGACCAGCCCCACATGGTCCGCAGCCATGAGCCCCCCATTCCCACCTCCCTCAGGGGAGCGATCCGCCGAGTACGGCGCCACACCTTAACGTCGGCGGGGGATACGGCCAAAGTCGGTGCGTCAGGCTGCCGGCCGGGCGGCGCGCGGGGCCAACCCCCCCCACCCGCCAAACCACCCCGCACCCCCCACCCCCCGCCGGGTATCTTGGCCGGGTCGACGGATGGGCCCGCCACTGACCGGGGCGGGTGTGCCGGGGCCGGGCCGGGGGCGCCCGTATGTTCGTCTTGCCAGGGGGAGACCTTGATACCGCAGCCCAGCCGGGGGCCGGCGCGCCGGAGCGTGCTCGCCGGGACCGTCGCCGTCGCCGCGGCGGGGTGTGTGCCGGGCCGCCGGAACGCCTCCGACCCGGACGGGCGCGGCGGCGGCGCTTCCCCCACGGGCGGCCCGCGCGGCGCCGCCACCGTCCTGCAGATCGTCGCCCACCCCGACGACGACCTGTACTTCATGAACCCGGACCTGGAGCAGTCGCTCACCGTGGGCGACCGGCTGGTCAGCGTCTATCTGAACTGCGGCGAGAAGGACGGCGTCAACAAGGTCCCGGGCCGCGGGGCCGCCTCCCGGCCCGACGAGCCGCGCTACGCCGGGGCCCGGCGCCAGGGGCTTCGGCAGGCGTACGCGTACATGGTCACCGGCCGCCCCGACGCGCCCTGGCGGACCGGGCCGCTCGCCCTGCCCGGCGGCCTGGAGGCCGAGCTGGACACGCTGGAGGGCCACGACCACGTCCAGCTGGTGTTCCTCGGCATACAGCAGTACGGCCCGGACTGGGTGCTGCCCCGGCTGTGGGCCGACCCCTCGGCCGTCACCCGGACCCGCGTCAGCACCGGCTCACCCGTGGCCCGCCCGTACGCCGTGACCCGCGCCGGGCTCATCGACGCCCTGGTCCATCTGCTCGACCGGTACGCGCCGACCCTCGTACGGACCATGGACCCCGATCCGGACCGGCAGCCCCACGACCCGCCCGGCGGCGGTGACGGGAGCGACCGCGAGGGCGCGGCGGGGCGCCGCGACCAGGTGAACCGCCTCCACCACGACCAGCCCGGCTACTCCGACCACCCCGACCACACCGCCACCGCGCTGTTCACCTTCGCCGCGCTGGAACGCCACCGCCGAGGCCGGTCCGCGCCGCCCTGGGCGGTCGTGCCGTACCGGGGGTACTACAACGAGCGCTGGCCGCAGAACCTGCCGAAGCAACTGGTCCGCCGCAAGGCGGACATCCTCAACGTGTACGGCGGCTCCCCGGGCTCGTGCGGCTTCGCGGCCGGATGCGGCGACTACGACGTGGGCCACGACAACTCCCTGGGCACCGGCTGGGTGCAGCGCACCAGCCCGCGCCAGCCGTTCGCCGCGCCCCGGGTCGCACCGGACGCGACGGGGCGGCTCCACGCCTTCGGAGTGCTCTCCGGGCAGGCGGTGATGTGGCATGAGACCACACGCGGCAGCGGAACATGGGGTGCGCCCATACCGGTCGGCGGGGACGGGATACTGCCCGGACTCACCGCGCTGCTCGACCCGCAGGGCTGCTGGCACCTGTTCGCGCCACGGATCACGGGGCTCGGGCCGCACCCCCGCGACAACCGGCGCGACCTCGCGTACACCCACCAGACCCGGCCCGGCACCGCGTTCGGCGCGTGGACGTCGCTGGGCACCCCCGACCGCGACCCGGAACGGGGCCGCCGCGTCGGCACCCCGGCCGTGGCCCGGGCCGCCGACGGAACCCTGCACCTCTTCGCCCGGAACTGGGAGCGCGGCCTCGCCACCCGCGTCCGGCGCCCCGGCGGGAGCTGGAGCCCCTGGACCCCGCTGGGCACGACGGCACCCGTACCGCCTCTCCAGGACGGCGTGGCAGCGGTGACCGACACCGGGGGCCGCGTCCATGTCTTCGCCACGGGCCGCGACACGGTCCACCACTGGACCCAGCAAACCCCGGGCGACGCCCTCACCGAACTCCCCACCGGCCTCCCGGCGTCGGCGGACCCGCCGACCGCGCTGGCCCAGCCGGACGGCTCGGTCCTGCTCGTCCTCCGCGAACCGGTCACCGCCCGCCCGCTCCTGCGCCGGCTCACCCCCGACGGCACCTGGCGGCCCGAGCCCTCCTCCGCCGTCCCCGGCCGGGGATACGGGGCGTTCGCGCTGCTTGCGGTGGGCGGCGGGGTGCTCCTGGCGGGCCGCAACAACGCGGGCACCGTCAGCTGGGCACGCCTGGGCGACGGCCCGGCGAAACCCCGCTGGTCGACGCTGCCGAGCCGAACGGTCACGGGCCCGTCGCTCGCCCTGACCCCGGACGGCCGCCCCCTGCTCACAACCCTCGCACCGGACGCGACGCTCTGTTCGGTGCCGGTACCGGACCGGCCCTGAGAGGCGGGGGCCGGAGTAGGCCCGGAGGTGAGCGAGGCCCCGCAGTTGCCGTCGTACAGACCCGGTGACGGGGCCGACTCCGGGATGGACGCCATGAACGGGCGGCCACGGCGGAGGGGGCGGCCGTCCACTCGCCCCGACGGCGGGCTCATACAGGTCGACGCCGGGCAAGCCGGTCGCGCAGCCGTATCGCCAGACGGAGAGCGGCTCGCTGCCTAGCGCGCCCCCGCAGGGCGGCCACCCGTATCGCCAGGACGGGCGCGAATCGTCACCACAGGCGCGTGGCCGGCGGCAGCTGTAGCTCAGTACGCCGCGCCGACGAAAGCCTTGAACAAGCCCGTGATGTCGGCGCCGCCCTCCTCGGCGTGCGGCTGGAATCCCATCAGGAAGCGCTTGGACGGGTCCTCGACCGCCTCGACGACACCGTCCTCCTGTGCCCAGGCGGTGGCGACCAGCCGGTCGCCGAGCTCCGCCACGCCCTGGTGGTGGTGGCAGTGCCCGGTCGTCGAGGAGCCCACGGCGGTCCCTAGGACGGAGTCGGGCGCGACCCTGAGGTCGCGCACCGTGTGGCGCCCCGGGACGGAGGGACCATGTGTGGGCAGGTGCTGGTGGAGCTTCCCGCCCCGGGAGACACAGATGACCTGCAGGCCCCGGCAGATGCCGAGGACCGGGATACCACGCCGTTCCGCGATGGCCAGGGCGGCGAAGTCGGTGGTGTCGCGCAGCTCGTCGGGCGGGAACGTGTGCGGGTCACGCTCGGCCCCGTACCGCGCGGGGTCGATGTCCGCGCCGCCGGTGATGAGGAGCGCGTCCACGGCGGCCATCACGTCCTCGACGGCCTCGGGTACCGGCGGCAGCAGCAGGGGCGCGCCGCCCGCCTCGGTCACCTTGGCCATGTAGGCCCATGGCTGTACGGCGGCCGGGATGGTGCCCCAGACACCCCAAGTCGCTGAAGCCGCATCCGCGGTGATCGCCACTAGTGGCCTGTTCACGGGCTGGCCCTCCTTGTGCTCGGCCCGCGCGTCGGACAGGCGCGGGTGATGGGTTTGCGGCAATCACGGCGAGGTCGGTGGGGATCGCGATCTGCGTCATCCGGCATAGCTCGATACCCAATCCCTTTTCGGTACGGACGCCCCTCCACCGATGTCCACGACTATGATCGCAAGCAGCCCGATCATGCAATGGTTCATGGTCACCAGTGTTCAAGCGCGGTTTCTCGCAGTTGAACACACTCCGCACCGACATGCTTCCGTATGAGATTCTTGGCGGCGACGGGAGAATGGTTGGGTGTAGTGGCGGACAAGATGTGAAATGGGACATTCCGGATGATTTCAGTAGCGTATGCAATTAAGGTGAGATCTTAGAATCCGCGGCCAAGGTTTTCCCGTCCCCGATGGCCGGGACGTTCTCTTCCGCCGCATGGACGGAGGGCGACCGGAGCCTTCTCACTGGCTCGGCCGGGTTGGGAATTCGTCACGTCACCCAGTGAGGTGCAGTATCCGGGGCCGGCCTGGGGGTCAGACCGCCCATGAGGGTCGATAAGCCCCGCCGATTTGCGCGTATGAACCCCGATGACAGACCTGCAAAGATCTGACGGAATTGACGATCATGTGACCTGACGCCGCTTGAAAGTGCATCGCCGGCAGATGATTCTTATGGTCGATGTCTGTTGAATCGACACGGAAAGCAAGGGAGATGCGGTGTGAAGGGAATTATCCTGGCCGGCGGGCATGGTACCCGGCTGCATCCAATCACGCTCGGCGCGTCGAAGCAGCTGCTTCCGGTCTACGACAAGCCCATGATCTACTATCCGCTCTCGGTTCTGATGCTCGCGGGAATCACCGACATACAAATAATCTCCTCTCCCGAAGACCTCAATAATTTCCGGAACCTGCTGGGAGACGGATCGGAACTCGGCATCTCCCTCAGCTACGCCGAGCAGGACAAGCCCAGGGGGCTCGCGGACGCGTTCCTGGTCTCGGCCGACCACATAGGGGACGATTCCGTCGCCCTCATTCTGGGCGACAACATCTTCCACGGGCCGAACTTCGGCAGCCTGCTGCACCGGGCCGTCCAGGACGTGGACGGCTGTGTCCTCTTCGGCTACCCGGTCCGCGACCCCGAGCGTTACGGGGTCGGCGAGGTGGACGAGCGGGGAAAGCTGATTTCGATCGAGGAGAAGCCGGCCGCGCCGCGCACCAACACGGCGATCACGGGCCTCTATCTCTACGACAACGACGTGGTGGACATCGCCAGGGGACTGCGGCCCTCCGAGCGCGGAGAACTGGAGATCACCGATGTCAACCGGATCTACATGGAACGTGACAAGGCCACGCTGATACCGCTGGGGCGCGGTTTCGTCTGGCTGGACACCGGAACCCACGACGCCCTCACCGAGGCGGGGCAATACGTGCAGATCCTGGAGCACAGGCAGGGTGTGAGGCTCGCCTGCCTCGAAGAAATCGCCTGGCGTATGGGGTACATAGACCGCGACGCCTGCTACCGCCTCGGCAGCCGGCTCGCGAAGTCGCCCTACGGCCAGTACGTCATGGAAGTGGCCCTCTCCGGATGAGGCCGCTGTCCACCGGACTCGGGGAGGGCACGGAAATGAGCGCGACGACGCGGCTTCGCCCGCGGATGGAACAGAACCTGGCACACCGGCTGGCGAGGTCGGCGAACGCGCGGGACGCCGGGCACGGCATGCGGACACGGGATGTTGCCGGGTGGCTCGAAAGCCGTACGCGGGCCCATCACTTTGCCGTGGAGCGGATCCCCTTCGGCAAGCTGGACGGCTGGTCCTTCGCCGAGGACACCGGGAACCTGGTGCACGAGAGCGGCCGGTTCTTCTCGGTGGAGGGCCTGTCCGTCACCAATTCCGAGGAGCCGTTCAGGCACTGGGAGCAGCCGATCATCCGCCAGCCCGAAGCCGGGATACTCGGCATCGTGGTGAAGGAGTTCGACGGCGTACTGCACTTCTTGATGCAGGCGAAGCTGGAGCCCGGAAACCGCAACCTGCTCCAGCTGTCGCCCACCGTGCAGGCTACGCGCAGCAACTACTCCCGGGTGCACCAGGGCGCGCAGGTCAGGTACCTGGAGCACTTCACCCGGCCGGACCGGGGGCGTGTCCTGTATGACGTGCGCCAGTCCGAACACGGCTCGTGGTTCTACCGCAAAGCCAACCGCAACATGCTCGTCGAGGCCGTCGGCGAGGTGGAGGAGCACGAGGACTTCTGCTGGCTGACACTGGGCCAGATCGGCGAGCTGCTGCACCGGGACAACGTGATCAACATGGATGCCCGGACGGTGCTCGCCGGTCTTCCCATCGGTGACCCCGGCGGGGACGCGCTGCGCACGGACGCCGAGTTCCAGTCATGGATCACCGTCGAACGTTCGGGCCACGACCTTCAGGCCCGGCTCGTCCCCCTGTCGGGCATCGCCGGCTGGGAGCTGGACGAGGACGCCCTCGCCAGGCCGGACGGCCGGTTCTTCCGGGTGGTCGCGGTCCGCGTACAGGCGGGGAGCCGCGAGGTGCCCGCCTGGTCCCAGCCCCTCTTCGAGCCCGGGGGCACGGGCGTCACGGCGCTCTTGTTCCGCCGTATCGGCGGCGTCATACACCTTCTGGTGCGGGCCAGGGCGGAGGCGGGCTTCCTGGACACCATCGAGCTCGGCCCCACCGTGCAGTGCACCCCCGGGAACTGGGACCGGGTGGAGCCCGCGCGGCGGCCCCCCTTCCTGGACGAGGTCCTGGCCGCCTCCCGCGACCGCGTCCGCTACGAGGCGGTGCACTCGGAGGAGGGAGGGCGCTTCCTGTACGCCGAGAGCCGCTACCTGTTCGTCGAGGCCGACGAGGCCACGGCGCCGCTGGAGCCGCCCGCCGGATTCCAGTGGTGCACCCCGGCCCAGCTCAGCGCGCTCACCGCGCACGGGCACTACGTCAACGTCCAGGCCCGGACGCTTCTTTCCTGCCTCAGCACCGGCGCGGTGCGTCTTGAGGACGCCGCCTGACCCTCGTACGTGAACTCACGTCGTCTCACGGGAAGCTTGTCGAAACTCCATGAAATTCCTGTTCATCGCCGGCGGCAGCTCGGCGACCGTCTTCACCATCGCTCCATTGGCAACGGCCCTGCGCAACGCGGGACACGACGTGCTCGTGGCCGCCAACGAACCGCTGACCGACACGGCGTCGAGCGTCGGTCTCCCTTCGGTCTCCATCAATCCCGAGCCGGTCTGGCACTTCATGCGGTTCGACCGTGCCGGCAACCAGATCGTTCCGCCCCAGGGGCACGTGGAGAACATGCTCCACACCGGCCGGTCCTTCGCCAGGATGGGTGTCGCCGGCCTGGACGCGCTGCGCGACCTCGCCCG
The DNA here is from genome assembly GCF_055580545.1 of Streptomyces sp. NPDC031670. Taxonomy (NCBI): domain Bacteria; kingdom Bacillati; phylum Actinomycetota; class Actinomycetes; order Kitasatosporales; family Streptomycetaceae; genus Streptomyces; species Streptomyces sp. NPDC031670. The sequence goes on from NZ_JBVILC010000027.1 coordinate 98,398, forward strand.
CCACTGGCGGCCCGACGTGGTCGTGGGCGGGTCCATGACCTACGGCGCGGGATTGTTCGCCACCGAGCTCGGCGTCCCGTACGTACGCCAGGCCTGGGACGTCGTGCCCACCACGGAGGCGGACCCCGGCGCCGAGGAGGAGCTCCGGCCCGAGCTGGAACGGCTGGGGCTGACGGGGCTGCCGGTCGCCGACCTGACGATCGACGTATGTCCGCCGTCGCTGCGCCCGCACCTCGCGTCGGGCCACGTCGACGGGGCGCAGCCGATGCACTGGCTGCCCGGCAACAGCCAGCGCCGCCTGGAGCGGTGGATGTACACCCGCCCTGCGCAGGGCAAGCGCGTGGTGATCACGACGGGCACCCGGGCCCTCGCCTTCCAGTCCGCCCAGGAGATGCGGCGCCTGGTGGAGCGGCTGGCCGGGACTGGGGCGGAGGTACTGATCGCGGCTCCGGAGCAGGTCACCGAGAAGTTCGCCCCGGAGCTCGGCGACGTCCGCATCGGCTGGCTCCCGCTGGACGTGGTGGTCCCCACCTGTGATCTGCTGGTGCACCACGGCGGTGGCGTCACCGCCATGACCGCCATGAATGCCGGGGTGCCGCAGCTGATCACCCCCGAGGCCTCCTACATGCAGATCGTCGCAGGAGCCCTGACCGACTTCGGTGCCGGACTCACCGTGACGACGCAGGAGCCGGACTCGACGGAGGCGATCGCCGAGGCCTGCGGGGAAATCCTCCTCGACGCTCAGTACACCGAGCGGGCACGCGTCCTCTCCCAGGAGATGGGCGCGCTTCCGGCGCCCTCCGAGGTCGCGCACACCCTGGAGAAGCTCACCGCACGCTGAGCCGGGCCACCGAGCCCACCGGGGTGAGGAGCGCGCCACGGCGCGCTCCTCACCCCGCGCCGGTGCCGGCCCGAGGGCTCCGCAGCGCCACCCCACGGTCCATCCACGACGAGGAGATGTGTAGTCATGAACGCAGACCGACGCCGATACTGTGCCGTCGCGGGGGAGGGGGAGCGGTGAGGCTGCTCGTCACCGGCGGCGCCGGTTTCATCGGCTCGCACTTCGTGCGCACGCTGCTCCAGGACGGTTACCCCGGGCTGGAGGGCAGCCGGGTCACCGTCCTCGACTCGCTCAGCTACGCCGGCAACCGCGCCAACCTGCCCGTGAGCCACCCGCGCCTCGACTTCGTTCAAGGCGACATCCTCGACCTGCCGCTCCTGCTCGACCTGCTGCCCGGGCACGACGCGGCGGTGCACTTCGCCGCCGAGTCGCACGTGGACCGCTCCATCAATGATGCGAACGTGTTCGTCCGCACCAACGCCGAGGGCAGCCAGAACGTCTTCGAGGCATGCCGGCGCGCCGCGGTGGAGCGGGTCGTCCACGTCTCCACCGACGAGGTGTACGGCTCCATCGACTCCGGCTCCTGGACGGAGAGGGAACCGCTGCTGCCCAACTCCCCCTACGCCGCCTCCAAGGCCGCCTCCGACCTGATCGCGCGCGCCTACTGGCGCACCCACGGCCTCAACCTGTCGATCACCCGGTGCTCCAACAACTACGGGCCGTACCAGCACCCGGAGAAGCTCATCCCGCTGTTCGTCACCAATCTCGTCGAGGGACTGCCGCTGCCGCTGTACGGTGACGGCTCGAACATCCGCGAGTGGCTGCACGTCGACGACCACTGCCGGGCCATCCACCTGGTCCTCCTGAACGGGGGGGCAGGTGAGATCTACAACGTGGGCGGGGGCAACGAGCGGACCAACCGCGAGATCGCCGACCGTCTCGTCGAACTCGCCGGCGCCGACTCCTCCGTGGTACGCCGGGTGGCCGACCGCCTCGGCCACGACCTGCGCTACTCACTGGATGACACCAAGATCCGGCAGGAGCTGGGCTACGCCCCCCGCGTCTCCTTCGAGCAGGGGCTCGCCGACACCTTCGCGTGGTACCGCGACAACCCCGCCTGGTGGAAGCCGCTGAAGGGGAACGGACGCGGATGACCCCCACCGCCATGGTGCTGGGTGGCACCGGATTCCTCGGCGGACACATCTGCGCCGCACTGCGCGCCGCGGGACACCGCGTCGTCAGCGTCTCCCGCGGCCGGCCCCTGCGGGAACCGGGTGACGAGGACGTACGGCACGTCCACTGCGATCTCACCGGGGCGGCGGGGGAGATGGAGGCGTTGCTCGCGGACGTGGCGCCGACGGTGGTGGTGAACGCGGCCGGGGCGGTGTGGCAGCCCGACGAGGACCGGATGTGGTCCCTCAACGCCCACCTCGCCCGGCGGGTCGCCCGGGCGTCCGCGGCGCTGCCGGGCCCGCCCCGCCTGGTCCAGCTGGGCAGCTCGCACGAGTACGGGGCCGCCGCCCCCCGCAGCAGTACCGCCGAGGAAGCCCTCTGTGAGCCTGTCTCCGTGTACGGGCAAACCAAACTGTCCGGCACCGAAGCCGTGCTGCGCACCGCTCGGGAGACGGGCCTGACAGCCGTGGTGCTGCGGGTCGCCAACGCCACTGGCCCCGGAGTCCCCGCCGGCAGCCTGCTGGGAACCGTCGCGCAGCGCCTCGCCACCGCCGCCCCCCGCGGCGAGGGTGCGCCCGCACAGCTGCGGCTCGCGCCCCTGCGCGCCTGGCGCGACTTCGTGGATGCCCGGGACGTCGCCGCCTGCGCCGTGCTCGCGGCGACGGCCCCGGCCGGCGAGGTCACCGGCCGCGTCATCAACGTCGCCCGTGGCGAGGCTGTGCCCGTACGCCACGTCGTCGAGCGGCTCATCGCCCTGGCGGACGTCCCGGTACAGCTGACGGAGCGTCAACCGGCGCCCGAGTCCGGCGGGGACGGGCCGGGCGAGGAAGCCCGCGGGCTGCGCGCGGACCTGACGTGGCAGCAGTTGGACATATCTCGCGCGCGGCGCCTTCTGGGCTGGCGGCCAGCCGTGGACCTGGACACATCACTGGCAGATCTGCTCGCGGCCGTGCGGCTGCCGGAGCGGGAAAGGAAGCGCACGTGAGCGCTCACAAGAACCTCGTGCTCGACGAGGTCCGCAAGTTCCACCAGGACGCGCAGTCGCAGGGCGGCTTCGTTCCCGGCGTCACCGAGATCTGGCCCTCCGGCGCCGTCCTCGGGGAGGAGGACCGTGTGGCGCTGGTCGAGGCGGCCCTGGAGATGCGGATCGCCGCGGGGGTGAGTTCCCGCAAGTTCGAGTCGGCCTTCGCCCGCAAGCTCAAGCGCCGCAAGGCCCATCTGACGAACTCCGGTTCCTCCGCGAACCTGTTGGCGATGTCCGCGCTGACCTCGCACGTCTTGGAGGACGAGCGGCTGCGGCCCGGCGACGAGGTGATCACTGTCGCCGCCGGCTTCCCCACCACCGTCAACCCGATCCTGCAGAACGGCCTGACCCCGGTCTTCGTCGACGTCGAACTCGGTACTTACAACACCACCGCAGCGCGCGTCGAGCAGGCGATCGGCCCGCGCACTCGCGCCATCATCATCGCGCACGCGCTGGGCAACCCCTTCGAGGTCGCCGAGGTCGCCCAGCTGGCCGCCGACCGGGGCCTGTTTCTCATCGAGGACAACTGCGACGCGGTCGGTTCGACCTACGACGGGCGGCTGACTGGCACCTTCGGCGACCTGGCCACGGTGAGCTTCTACCCCGCGCATCACCTCACGATGGGGGAGGGCGGCTGCGTGCTGACCTCGAACCTGGCGCTGGCCAGAATCGTGGAGTCACTGCGCGACTGGGGCCGTGACTGCTGGTGCGAGCCGGGCGAGAACGACAAGTGTCTCAAGCGCTTCAAGTACCAGATGGGCAACCTGCCGGAGGGCTACGACCACAAGTACATTTTCTCTCACGTCGGCTACAACCTGAAGGCGACCGACCTCCAGGCGGCGCTCGGTCTGACCCAGTTGGCCAAGCTGGACGACTTCTGCGAGGCGCGCCGGCGCAACTGGCGCCGTCTGCGCGAGGGGCTCGACGGCGTCCCGCACCTGCTGTTGCCCGAGGCCACCGACCGCAGTGACCCGAGCTGGTTCGGCTTCGCCCTCACCGTGGACTACGACGCGCCATTCAGCCGCGCCGAGTTCGTCGATCACCTGGAGGGGCGCAAGATCGGCACACGCCGCCTGTTCGCCGGAAACCTGACCCGCCACCCGGCCTACCAGGACCAGCCGCATCGCGTCGTGGGCGACCTGGCCAACAGTGACGTCGTCACGGACCAGACCTTCTGGGTCGGCGTCTACCCTGCCATCACCGACGAGATGGTCGACTACGTCGTGTCCTCGGTGAAGGAGTTCGTCGCGAGCCGTAGCTGACGACCGGCCGCCGCACACCGCGTCCGCCGCCTTCGGCCCGATGGCCGGGGCGGCGCTCACGTTTTCTGCCCCTGGCCGCGGGTCGCCCACACTGCAAGAGGCGCGCTGTGCCGCCGCACGACGGGGCGTATGAATTGCGCGGCACCGTCCCGGACGGTGACCGCGCCGTAGGACCGCACGGGCGGCGGACCCGTCCCTGCCGAAGGGCCGGCACACCCCGGAGCGGGTGTGCCGGCCCTTCGG
>NZ_JBVILC010000028.1:0-10561 GCF_055580545.1 Streptomyces sp. NPDC031670
GCCACTAAAGCCAGACGGAACAAAGCGCCGGGGTGGCCGGCTTCAGCGGCGGGGCCCAGCCATTGCGCGGCGCGCAGCAGTTCCCCCTTCATGAGTGCTTTCGAACCGAGCCGGTAGAGCGAGTTGGCGTGCGCACGCTCCTCGGCGGACAGCCGGTACTTCTCCGTCAGCGGGCCGAAATGCCCATCGGGGCGGTCCCAGAAGTCATACGGTCCGGCGAGCTGGTCCAGTAGGCGGGCGAGTGCGGGCGGGACCTGCGGCTTCGGGCGGCCTGCCCTGCCGTCGTGGCCGTCGTACCTGCTCACATCCGTCACCTGTCTTTCCTTGTGCGCAGCTGCTTGCGGTGCCCATCTCGAATATGCCCGGTGAGCTTGCGCTGTAGGTACGCGATCGCTTTATTGCGAAGATTGTGGATACGGCGTGCCGGTATGCCGAGCGCGGCGGCGATCTCCGCATCACTGAGCCCTTTGCTCTGCAGATCGACCACCTGCCGGCGCTGCCCCAGCGGCATCCGCTCGATCTCCCGCGCCACCAGCTCTATCGCCTCAACATCATCATCGGCAGGCTCCCGGGGCCGCAGGACCGCCTCCAGCCCGTTCAAGTCCCGTAAGAGCCGCTCCCTGGCGGACTGCTGACGCAACAGGTCGACGGCGAGATTGCGGGCCGTCCGGCACAGATACGCCATGACATCCGTATCCGCCGCCAGCTCCCCCGCAGCCGCCTTCCGCCCCACCCTCAGATAGGCCTCCTGCACAATGTCCTGACAGGTGGCCAGCGGCAGCGACCGGTACAGACGCCGCAGCGTGAACGGCTCCACCTCAACAAACCTCGAATACGCGCTCAGCAGCCGCTGCGCCACGTCCTGTTCCTGCACGGGCCCCTCGCCTGTGAATTCCTGGCCTGCGGCGTCATCGCCTACCACGGGCCCCGCTCCCAGCCAGCAGCCCGGCCACTGGCGGCCCGGCCGGTATCGACCTTGACCCCCACCACCACCGCGCCCTCCCCGGCAACGTCCACCCGCACGACCAGCACCCGCGCAGCACGCCGCCCGGCCTGCGCCTTGCCCTGGCCTGTGCTCACCTGCACCCCTCTGGCTTTCCAGCGGACAGCACTCGGCCGGTACCGGCGCACCAGGGCACCCAGCGCGTGCACCGCGCTCACGGCGGCCGGGACACACCCGATCCACTCCAAGGACGGTGACATGAGAATGGCTCTCCATCCGACAGACGGGACACAGCCGATCGCGCGTCCTCACCCCTCAGACGAAACCCACAGCCCGCTTCTCCCTCACCAGCACCCCGATTCACCCAAGCGGGTGAATTCCCTGCCTACCGTTGCACACCCACCCCGGGCAGGACGTCAACGACCCCGCCACGCCCACGTCCTCGCAACCGCCCAGCCCCGGCGGTCACGACCGACGCAACACGCTCCCCCGGGACCGCCAGCGTCGAACAGCGCCGCGGGAGACCATAATCCCAGCGCTGCTGTTCCTCGGCATGGACGAGCCGCTCAGAGGGTCATCCCTTCGCCTGGCCCCGACGACGAACACAGCGACCAAGACCAGCGAACGTCACGGCCCACCCTCGCGGGGCCGGGCTGTTCCATCACGTCAACGCGGGCCTCGGTCTGCGCGAGGCCAGCCTCCGTGCGCTCGCCGGCTTCGCCTGGTCCCTGGACACTTCATGGGCAATCGGCTGGCCGCATTCAGTCCTTCAGGCAGCGATGTGTTCCGGTCCGCGGCTACGGCAAGGCCAGCACTTTCACTCCGCTGTTCCGGGGCGGCGTCGCAGGTCTGCGTACACCCGTACCCGGACACCGCCCTGACCGGGGACGCGCCGTACCGGGGTGACACCGGAGGTCGCCCACTGCTGCTGCAGGACCTCCATCACGATACGGGCGGTGGTCTCGTCGGCGGCGGTGATGTCGAGGACGGCAAGGCCGGGCTGGTCAAGGTGCTGCTCGTCGATGGGCATGCCGTAAGCGACGGCACCACGTTGACGGGTGGTTGTGTGGCAGAGCACGAAGCACCCGCACGAGGTACGGCTAAGCAAGGGGCCTTGACGGGCCTCGCGGGGGCGGCCGGAGGTCCGTGCCTCTCGGCCGCCCGCCGCTATCGAGGTGCGGGGCCGTCGACGTGGTCCGTCGAGGGGTGGGGACAGCATGGCCTTCTGGGACAGCCTGCGCGCCCCGCCGTCGGCGCAGTTCGACACGGGGCCCGCTCGCATCGTCAGCAGCAGCGGCTGTCCGGCCGACGGGGGGCGGCAAACGGGGCCCGCTGCCAAAGGCCGGCACAGGCGGCGGCCTCGTGGCCGCAGAGCCGTGCCAGCGCCGCGAACGACACGTTCCCTAACCTGAGTCAGGACCTGCTGATGCCCCGTCCGGCCGGTCAAGGGGATGCTCCTCAGGCCCAGCCCGGCGCCCTGCCTGGCGTCGCGGCACAGTGACCGCTTCAGGCGCCGACTGTTCACCCCGTGCATCGAGGCGGGCAGGGCTGACGCTGTCATCCGCGGCGAGGGGGCCAGCAGCAGGCGCGTGCCGGCCCCCTCGCCCGTGGACCATTGGAGGGGCTGGGGTCAGCGGGCGGTGGTGACGGTGATGTCGAGGTTGGGGCAGGCGGAGAGCGCGTCGGTGAGGGCGGTGTGTTCGGCGGGGTCGATGTCAAGGCCCCAGCGGGTCTTGTCCGCGATCCAGTCGGTGACGTACTGGCAGCGGTAGCCGGCATACGGGGGGAGCCAGGTGGAGGGGTCCTGGTCGGCCTTGGACCTGTTGGAGGCGGCGGAGACCGCGATCAACGCCCTCTCGTCACCGAGGTCGTTGGCGTAGGCCTGACGCTGCGCCGCGCTCCACGCGGAGGCGCCGGAATCCCAGGCTTCGGCGAGGGGGACCAGGTGGTCGATGTCGAGCTTGCGGGCGTCATCGACGTACAGATCATCGTAGGGGGAGTACCAGGACCCGCCGGTCAGGGCGCACTGGGGACCCTGCACCGGCGCCTCGAGCGCCTCAGCCTTGAGGACTTCCTGGCGGGTGTTGCAGCCGTCACGGTCAGCGTCCACCCAGTGCCTGAACAAGCTGCGCTGGTATCCCGTGCGGTCCTCGGCCCGCACAGGCAGGTTCTGCAGTGCCTCAAGAACCGACACAGTAACGGTCTCGCCCGGAGCAACTGCCCGGGCCGGTCTGGCGTGGGCAGCGGCGGGGGAGAGCAACAGGGCAAGCATGGTGAGGGCGGCGGCGGCAAAACTGATCCGGGCACGGCGCATCCAGGTTCCCCTTTACAGAAAATCACCAACTCGTCGCGATCTTCCTACCGGGAGCACGGGACACAAGTCGACCGGCAGCGAACCTACTTCACCCGCGAGGGGAGGAACCTCATCTCATCACACTGCGCCCAGTAAGGGGCCGAATCGGCGGCGCCCTGGCTGTATGTGGCCGCTTTTACTGCAGCAGGTGCTGCGCCGCGACCCTGGCCTCACCCTCGTCTCAGCTTGGACACAAGGGCAGAGGGAGTGAGTTCTAAAATGGCGAGGTCGAGGATCGTCCAGACAGGGCCGTAAGGAGGTTCTGCTGGTGCCCTCCGGGATGGGTGAAGAAGTTGCAAAGCGTCCTTAACGATGCAGCTCAGAAAGAGTGGTCCCCGCGCGGGCGGGGGTGAACCGGAGCCGTGCTCTGATGATCCGTCTACCGTCCAATGGTCCCCGCGCGGGCGGGGGTGAACCGGTATAGCCACAGAACTCACCATGGAGCAGCCTGTGGTCCCCGCGCGGGCGGGGGTGAACCGTCGAGCGGCTTCGTTACTCAACGCCTCGCGCTGTGGTCCCCGCGCGGGCGGGGGTGAACCGCTCAATGGGCTGGACGCACCCGTCAAGGCAGAGTGGTCCCCGCGCGGGCGGGGGTGAACCGTCGGATCCCGCGGTCAGCTCGGCCACCGTAGGGTGGTCCCCGCGCGGGCGGGGGTGAACCGATCGACCTCGCCGTGGCTTCGATCATCGCCCTGTGGTCCCCGCGCGGGCGGGGGTGAACCGGCGCCCGAGCCCGTCGACGACCGCGGCCTGCGGTGGTCCCCGCGCGGGCGGGGGTGAACCGACGGAAACAACGACGGTAGGGCGTCCGTATGGGTGGTCCCCGCGCGGGCGGGGGTGAACCGATCGTGGCGTCCGCGGTGAGGGTGCTGAAGCAGTGGTCCCCGCGCGGGCGGGGGTGAACCGCTCCGGACCGTCGGCCGCGGTGAGATCCAGGCGTGGTCCCCGCGCGGGCAGGGGTGAACCGATGGGGGTGCACGACTGATGGATTGGTTCACCGTGGTCCCCGCGCGGGCGGGGGTGAACCGGCACGGCAGGCCTGCCGGCGGGTACGGAGCTGTGGTCCCCGCGCGGGCGGGGGTGAACCGCTGGTTGCGTTCGCGGCGACGGTGCGGGCTCTTGGCCGGACTGCTGGGGCTTGATGTTCCCCCTGTTTGTCCTCGGCCCGCGCGGCTGGGGCTGCATGGTGCACGGCGGCGCGGGGGTGGCTCGCGTCGGGTTCTGGACCTGGAGGTGTCCATGCTCAGCAATTGTGATCACGAGTGGGTTCCGTGGAGTGGCCAGCCGCGCTGTCGTAAGTGTGGTGCGACGCGGGGCTGATCGCGTTCGGTGAGGGGTGCGGGGCTGCTTGTGCGGCCCCGTATTTCTGTTGGAGGGTGGCGGTGTGCCTCGTATCGAGTGGGTTGATCTTCCGGTTGATGTTCGTGATGCGGTGTTGGCCGAGACCGGGCCGGTGTGTGAAGTCGTGTCGGTTGAGGGCGGGTTGACATGCTGGCTGGCTGCGGGTCTGACGACACTCGACGAGCGTCGCTGGTTCGTGAAGGGCTGTCCGGAGAGCGACGAGCGAGCCTGGACGTCGCTGTACCGGGAGCGGTTGGTGTTCCCGATGCTGGACGGGGTGAGCCCTGATTTTGGGTGGGTCGTGCGGAAGGCTGCGGGCTGGGAGGTGATGGCCTATGACTGGGTGGACGGCCGTCACGCCGATCTTGGGCCGGGGTCACCGGATCTGCCGCTGGTCGCCGAGGTGCTGCTGAGGGCGCAGGAGATCACGGTGCCGGACTATCTACCGGTCCCGCCGATCAGCATCTTGTTGCGCCCCTGGCTGGAGCCGACCGAGGAGGCGCTGCTTCACGGCGACGTCCTTCTGCATACGGATACGAATCCGCACAATCTGCTGGTCGGTGACGGCCGGGCGTGGATGGTGGACTGGGCCATGGCCGCGAAGGGTCCGGCGTGGGTGGATGTGGCGTACACGGCGGTGCGGCTGATGGAGGCCGGTGCTTCGGCGGATCAGGCGCTGGAGTGGCTGGAGCAGTTCCCGGTCTGGCGGGAGGCTGATCCGGCTGCGGTGGCTGCGTTCGTTGTGGGGACTTGCCGGGCGTGGGAGGCGACTGTCGGGCCGGCGGACTGCCTGCCGAGCAATCGGCGGTTCGAGGAGCTGCTCGCCGCGGTCCGGGCATAGCGGCAGGGAAGGCCCGTCCCTCTCTCGGGTGATGATCTGTCACGAGTAGGCAACAGCGTGCGTAATGTGCCGGTGTCACTGGGATGCTCCGGGTCTCAACTAGGTGAGCCTCTGGGGGCAACATGGCATTTCAGGATCCGGATGGGCAGGCTGCGAGACCGCCGAGGAAGCGGCGCCGCTGGTTGTGGATCACCGGTGGTGTGGTGGCGGTCATCATCGTGATCGGGATCATTGGTGCGATCGCGGGTGGTGGGAAGAAGGACGACAAGTCGAAGCCGTCCCCGGCGGAGACGGCCTCTGCGCCGTCCGGGTCGGTGAGCTCGTCGAAGCCGGCGCCTGCGGTGAAGCCGACCCCTTCGGAGACTCCCAAGCCGAAGCCGGTGGCGAAGGTCGTCCTGTCGGAGTCGGGGTCCGGGATCAAGTCGACGGCGAAGTTCAAGGTCGATGGGGACTGGGACCTGAAGTACAGCTACGACTGTTCGGCGTTCGGCGTGGCCGGGAACTTCGTCGTCCAGGAGGGCGGTGGCGCGCTGGGTGAGATCTACCTGAACGAGTTGGGCAAGTCGGGTGCGGATGTGACGCATCTGCATGAGGGTGGCACCAAGTACCTGAAGATCAACTCCGAGTGCTCCTGGAAGATCACCGTGATCGACGTCCCATAACGCGGGCCGGACACAGCAAAGCGCCCCCGACCCGCGGTCGGGGGCGCTGTTGCGCGCCTGCGCCAACAGGCGCGCGGCTGGAGCCATCAGCCAGGGGCAGCGAGGTACCGGTGCCCGGGTTCACGGTAGCGGCCCGGGGCGGGATCGTGCCGCTCTGCCAGGCTTCTGCAGGCGGGTGCATCAATCGGTGGCCGCGCGTGGGGAGGATGCTGGCTGCGGTCGGCCAGCTCCCTTCAGAGGCGGCGGGCGTGGTGGATGAACAGGGCGACGATCGCGGCGGAGATGGTGATCGCGACCAGGATCGTGATCACGGGGTCGGTCATCGGGGGTTCCTGTCGCTGAAGGTGACTGGTGCTGGTGCTGGGGTCCGGGCTGGTGGGGCGGGGTCGTGGCAGGCGCACAGGCAGTCGGCTGGCCGGCTACTGCAGCTGCCGCACTGGCGGTTGCCGCAGGGGATGCTGCGGTAGGCGGCCTGTGCACGGCGCCGCGCCTCGGCGGGGCTGTCGCCACGCTGCTGGGCGCGTTCCATAGCCGCGAAGGCGAGCCGCTTGCGGACGGCCTCTCGGTCGCGGACCGTCAGGGGCAGGGAGATCACGGCTGCTCCAAGACGTAGCCGGTGCGGCGGGGCTGGCCGTTCTTGGAGAGCGGGGAGGCGTGGAGCTGGTCGACGAGGATCTGCCGGAAGCGCTTGCCGTCGTGGGCTTCGACGACGTGGGCGCGTGCGGTGCCGTGCCGGTAGGCGGTGATCCGGATCCGAGGGCCGCCGCGTGGGTCGCACGAGCGGTAGATCTGGCCGGGTTGAATGGTCACAAGGTCTCCTCGGGGAGTCGCAGGTCGGTGATGCGGTCGGGCCAGTCGCGGTAGACGGGGCGGCGGGTGGCGGGCCAGGCGCCCCTTTCGTCCCGGTGTTCGAGATCCGTCACTCGGCCTCCTCGAGGGTGAAGCTGATGACGATCTCGTCGTCGCGGACACGGAACCGAAGCGCGTCGTCGTGCAGCGGCTCCCCCCGGCAGGCATCCCGTGCTGCTCCCGGTAGGTGATCTCGGCAGCCGTCCACGCCTTGCCGACCTCGGCAGCCGCTGCACCCCACGGTTCGCCGGCTGGGACGATCCACTCCCAGCGGGTCGACGTGACCATGCGGGTCGTGTACTCGGCCATCAGGACGCCTCCCTCGGCCGCTCGGGCGCGCCCGCCATCGGGGTCGGCGGCGGCTTCGGGTTGCCAAGCCCGAGCGCCCTCTCGGGCCCGCACGCGTCGAACAGCACCTGCGTGGCAGCGATCTCCGAGTAGGCAGCGCCCTGGGGCCGCATCTGGCGTATGCGGGCCGCGTACAGCTCCCCGACCCGGTACGTCTCCCCTGCCGCCCGCAGGTCGGTGAGTGCCTGCTCCAGGACGGGCAGCGTCTCGGGGGCGATGTCCTCAGCGTCGGTGCCGCCCCAGGCGAAGACATCACTGACGTTCACGGCGAACTCGGCGTGCCCGTCGACGACGCGGTACAGGAGTTCATCGCGGGCGTCGGCCGCGCAGAAGACGGCGAAAACGCGGTGGATGAACTTCAACTCGTCGTACAGAGCATCGAGGTCATCGCTGGTGATCTGGTCGGCGGTCTTGCGGTTCATCGCTTCCTCCGTGCGTCTCGGGCTTGGCGGCGCCGGGTGGCGCGGTTCGACTTGGGGTCGGGGGCGTCGTCGTCGACGACCCGCTCGACGGTTCGGAGTTCGGTCTCCCAGTGGGTACCGGGCTTGCCGGCCTTCTCGCCGCGGGGCGCGGATGACGGGCCGGTCATTCGAGGCTGCCGGGGAGCCGTTGCCGCCAGGCGATGTCGACGGCGTGGGGGATGGAACGGGCGCCGAGGACGGCGCACACCCGCCGGACTTGTTGGCGGGCGGCGGTCAGGTCGATGCCGTGCTGGCGGGCGAACGCTTTGCTGGTGCCGCCCGCGGCGTGATGGGCGAGCACCTGGAGCTGGTGTTCGGTCAGCAGCGGCCGGGACGTAGGCGGGGTCATGGCCGCCTCCGGAGCTGGTTGCGTTCCTGGGTGGTGAGCCCGCCCCAGATGCCCCACTTCTCGCCGCGGTTCAGGGCGGCAGCAAGGCAGTCGGTGCGGACCCGGCAGCCGCCGCAGATCCGCTTGGCGGTCTCGACGCTGCCGCGGTGCCGCTCGGGGAACCAGTCATCGGGCTCGCTGGTGAGGCAGGCGCCGCGGCGCTGCCACGCCAGGCTGTCGGGCGGCGGGACGGCCGGCGGGCGGTGGTAGCCGGTGCGGTGGCGGGCCGGCGACTGCTGCACGACGATCAGCCGCAGCAGGGCCTCGACACCGCCTGGACCCGCGGTCCGTGCGCGGGTGGTCACCGGATGCCCGCTGCGGCCGGGTCGACCTCGGGGTGCGTGAACCGCACCGGCTTGCCAATCGACCGCGCGTAGGCGATCTCGGCGGTGGTCGACGTGCCGACGTAGTCGCCGACGACGAGGACCTCATCGGCGACGCGGATCTTCGCCCGGTGCAACTCGTCGAGATCGACCTTGACGGCTGCCGCGTCGGCGTAGCCCTGGCCGGGGCGCTTCATGTCGACGTCAGGGCGGACGACGATCCGTCCGGCGAGCGTCTCAGACCAGGCGCTCTGCGCCATCTCCTCCCAGAAGCGTGTACTGCCGCACAGGCAGACGACGGTGGGAATGTTCAAGCGCTTCTTGCCGTCGGCGAGCTTCTCTTCCGGGGTCAGCATCTGCGGGTACGACATGATCAGTTCTCCTCCGGGGTGGTGGGCTGGTTGGCTTTCCACAGCAAGACCGCCGCATGGCAGTGGTCGGCTGGCCAGGCTCGGGCAGGGGGCAGGTGCAGGCCAGGTCGCGGCCGGCGAGGTCACCCCGGCGCAGGGCTGTCAGCACCCGGCCGCGGTCGAACTCCCGCCTGTGGACGCGGTACGCGGGGGCACCAACCCCGTTCAGCCACGCCTCGTACAGGGCGGTAGCCTTCGCGCGGGCCAGTTCCGGGGTTTCGAACGACCAGGTCACGTTGCCGTCTGGGTGTTCCACGGACCGCTGACCGACGATGCGGTAGGGATTTCCGTAGCGGCTGCTGCGGTCCACGATGGTCGCGTCACCGCGCCGCCACCCGGCGGACCGCTTGCGCTGGATACGGGCAGGCAACACGCCACCCCCCTTCGCCGGATGTCCTGGGCTTGTGCGCGGAGTTCGTCAGCGGCCCATTCGACGCCGTCGGAGAAGTCCGCGCTGCGGTCCGGATTGACGGCTTCGATCTTGTTGGCGGCAGCCTCAAGGCTTTCGGCGTGGCTGACAGGTGTGATCGGCTTCCACCCGTACAGCTCCGGGTAGGCAACGCCGATAGCGGCGGTGGCGAGGGCTTCGATGATCCGCTCGCGGTCGTGGCCGTTTTCGAAACGCAAGCCTTGTCGCGTGGCTTCTTCCTGGACTGCAAGGCACATGCGCTGCCGGAAGTCCTCGGGATGCAGGTCGCTGCCGGGCGCGTGTCGGCGGGAGCGCACGAACTCGCTTCCATCGCTACCGAGCCGATCTGGACCTCGGGGCCGGCTACCTCGAACCGGAGTACGCCGTGTCCTGGACGTGCGTCCGGGAGGGCTGCGAGGGGCATGCCGGGCTCTGCTGACCGGGGATCACTCGCTGCGGGGTCGGCGCTGGGTGCCGGCGGGGCAGATCCACGCCCTGCCGAGGATCCGCACCAGCTGGACGTCCGTGTGCTCGGGGCAGTACAGCTCAACTGGCGGCGATGCCGGCTGGTGCTTGAGCAGGTAGGGCTGGCACGCCTTGCGGCCGTCGTCATCCCTCTTCATCGTCTGGGCCCTCGTCCGGCTCGGACTCGGGCGGTGTGATGATCTCCTCGTTGAACACGTCGTAGCCGTTGACCTCGTCGCGCGGCATGGCGGCCTCCCTTCACGTCCACTGCCGCCAGCTGGGAGCCCGACACAAGGACGACTGGCCAGTACAAGGACACGGTGGCGCCGTGGGCGCGAGGGTGGACCTGGCCCGGGTGACAGGAGTCGGATCCCGCCCAGCGCCCGGCCAGAGCCCGCGGGCCTTACCGGTGCCGCCGCCAGTGATCTGGTCCGCCAATAGGCGGGGGTAAGCCGGAACAGACGAGCCCGATGTCGACAGGCGTGACCAGATCCCCGCATGGGTGGGGGGTGAACTGGATCTGAGCGGCCCCGCCGGAACTGGTCACCGCGCGGGCGGGGGCGGACCGGTTTGAGCGCCGGCCAGCCCATGGCGCTGGCTTTGACTTCCTGCGCAGGCAGGGGAGAACCGCCAGCTTCCGATCGTTCAGCGTTCGCAGCGGGGGGGGGGGGGAAAGAGCCCACCACGGTTCCCCCACCCCCCCCGCGCGGGCGTCGCTGGCCCCTCTACGTGGTCAGGGGGGGTGTTGGACCGAAAAAAAGAGGACAC
>NZ_JBVILC010000028.1:10571-87983 GCF_055580545.1 Streptomyces sp. NPDC031670
ACCCCCCCCACCCCACTCTCCCCTCCCCCCCCCCCCCCAACCAAACAAACCCCCCCCCCCCCCCCCCCCACCCCCCCCCCCCTCCCACCCCCTCCCCCCCCCCCCCCCCCCCCCCCCCCCCCCCCCCCGCTGCGGGGGCATCGGCGCTAGCGCGCCGGGGCCGGGGGTGGTGGTGCACCGAAGGGAAGGAGCGATTCGTCGGGAGGAAGGCATGAGCCGGATGGACAGGGTCCGCCGCAAGTGGTGGACCCGCTGGTATTTGTGGGTGGTTGCTGCCGTGGCTGGTTTGTTGGCCCTCGGCATCTTTTCCCATCCCGATCAAAGCCCTGCCCCCGCACCGGTCCCGCTCGAATCCTTGAACACCGCGCGCTCTTCGCCACCCCCGGTTCCGACGTCGGTCCCCCCTCGCCTCCGCCCTCGCATCCGCGTGAGCCGGAGCCCACGGTGACACAGACCATTCCGGCACCAGCCGTGCCAGGCCGCCCTCCACCCCTGCCCGGTCACCAGTAGTACCCCTACCGACGTGTACTTCGAGAACCGCGCCGAGGCCCGCGCGGCCGGAGCAGCCCCCTCTCACGAGGCCTGCCCGGCTACCGGCCTGGCCTTGACCGAGACGGCGACGGCGTGGCATGTGAGCCCTACCGGCCGCACGTCTGACGCCGCCCCCGTGAGCCGAGCTGATTCGCCGGTCACGGCCAGACCACAGCGTAGTGAGCTGGTCGCCGCGCAGCCTGGGGTGACCCGAGCGGGCATCGAACAGGGGGACGGCCGGGGCGCTGATCGCCGCGCTGAACCGGCCTCGACAGCTAACCCGCTGTTCACGGGCCACCAGGCGGGCTCGTGTTCGAGGCAGAGTTCGACGGCGCCGTTGTCTGCTGTTCACCTCCGTGCGGTCGGTCGACCTGGTGCTGTTCCAGTCGCGGCGCCGGAGCCTGATCCTCCGGCGCAGGAGGGTGCACACACAGGCCACGTGAAAGCCGGAGGCGCGGAGAGCGGCAGCACCTGGGGGCGGCTCCTCCCCCTGTGAGACCGTGCTGGCACGGAGGTCTTCGTGTGAGACCCGCAGTTGCGGCAGAGGCGCCTTCGTGGAGCAAGCGGGGGTCTATCATACAGCGGTTGCGGAAGGCGTCGAAGGCGAGTCAGGAGGTTCTGATGATGCCATCTGAGGTGTGCCAAGAAGTTGCAAAGCCCCTTTAGCGTTGCAGGTCAGGAGCCTGGTCCCCGCGCAGGCGGGGGTGAACCGCTGCTTGACGAGCGAGACGACTCCCGCGACGGCTGGTCCCCGCGCAGGCGGGGGTGAACCGGACTGCGCCGCGTCGTCGTCGGTGAGGGGCTCCTGGTCCCCGCGCAGGCGGGGGTGAACCGAGGGCGTCTACCTGGTCCGCCGGTTCGGCCGCCTGGTCCTCGCGCAGGCGGGGGCGAACCGCCAGGGGGCGACAGCCGGGCGCGGTTGGTTGCCTGGTCCCCGCGCAGGCGGGGGTGAATCGCGGGTCACGGGGCTGTTGCGGGAGCCGGTGCCCTGGTCCCCGCGCAGGCGGGGGTGAACCGTTCTGGG
Source organism: Streptomyces sp. NPDC031670 (assembly GCF_055580545.1). Lineage (NCBI taxonomy): Bacteria > Bacillati > Actinomycetota > Actinomycetes > Kitasatosporales > Streptomycetaceae > Streptomyces > Streptomyces sp. NPDC031670. The sequence goes on from NZ_JBVILC010000028.1 coordinate 12,127, forward strand.
ATCACGGCACTGAGGTGTGGGAATTCTGGTCCCCGCGCAGGCGGGGGTGAACCGCGGCACGTCTGGCAACCGCACATCGAGGGCCGCTGGTCCCCGCGCAGGCGGGGGTGAACGGGCTCGGCTGGAGGCGCGGAGTTGCGGTGCCTCTCCAACTCGCCGCTCGGGGCATGCGGATGCCGGGTCTCATCGCGGGAGCGTGAGGTGCGAGGTGGCTCTGGTGGGATGGTGGGTCAGTTGTTCGGTTTGCTTGGCGGGTCCTGCGCCCAGTGGTGGGTGTGTGGCGGTTCAGGTTGGTGTGGCTTGGGGTGGGCTGCGGAGCGTGAAGGCTCGTTGCGGCATCATCAACTGGCCGGAGAGCAGGGGGCGGTGCATGTCGCGGGGGCTGGCCTGGTGCGTTGTCGCATTGTCATTGGCGTGTGGTGAAGTACTCCCTTGCTGCCGTGTCGGAGTGAGGGAGTGATGGTCGATACACGCTTGTGGGGGAAGTCTGAGGGACTGCCGCTGCCCTACCCGCTGGTAGGTCATCTGGTGGATACGGCAGTGGTGTGCGGGACGGTGTGGGATGCGGTGCTCTCGCCCGCCCAGCGGCGTTGCATCGCCGAGGCGTTGGAGGTCGGGCCGGGTGAGGCTCGGCGGCTTTGCACGACTCGCCATGCCCGGAGGCCATGGCCCGCCGGAGCTTTCGGGAGGGACTGCGCCTGTACAAACTGCTACCGAAGATCGTCTCCGACGTACAGTCGCTCCTTGCCCCCGACGAACCTCACCTCCTCCCGGAAGGTCAGGAAGTTCAATTGGTCAACCTGTGGGACCCCGAGGCCGGTTCGGTTCCCGCAGGAGTCAACTACGCCCCACAATCAGCATCCTTCCTTCCGTGCGCTGATGACCAGGGGGCGTCGCTGGACGGGCTAGCCTCCCAGAGGGCAGACAAGACATCAGCCCTGCAGGAACCACCAGAGACCGATCTCCCGCCTCCAGAAAGCCAAGGAGGTTGAACCATGGCGAATCTGACTGTCCTGGCCACCACCGCGGTACCCGACCATGTACGGGGTGCCCTCACGCGCTGGATGATCGAACCGACCCCGGGGCTCTATGTCGGAACGCTCTCTGGACGCGTCCGCGATGAGCTCTGGCGCGTCGTCAGCGCCGCTGTTGGCAGTGGAGCCGCCGTCCTCATCCACCCCGAGGCCAATGAGCAAGGCTTCGCACTGCAGACCGCAGGCGAGCGACACCGAATCCCTGTCGATCTTGAAGGAATCACACTGATCGCATTTCCGGCCGGAATAGTGTTAAGAACTTGCAAACCCGGTATAAAAGGCCAGGTCAGGAAGTGTGGTCCCCGCGCAGGCGGGGGTGAACCGGCGAACACGGCGAAGGACGTGGCCGACCTCGCGTGGTCCCCGCGCAGGCGGGGGTGAACCGGAAGTTGGGGCGTAGGCGCTTTCGACGTCGGCGTGGTCTCTGCGCAGGCGGGGGTGAACCGCGTGCGATGTCGCTCATGCGCGACCCCCACGCTGGTCCCCGCGCAGGCGGGGGTGAACCGCGGGCAACGTCACCCCGGCCGCCTCACTTCTGGTCCCCGCGCAGGCGGGGTGAACCGTACGGAGGCTGACATGGCGCTGGGATCGGTCGCTGGTCCTCGCGCAGGCGGGGGTGAACCGACACCGACGTCGCAGCTTGGCGCGAACGGTGGCTGGTCCCCGCGCAGGCGGGGGTGAACCGAGGGCGGGGTCGGTGGTGACGCGGCGGTACAGCTGGTCCCCGCGCAGGCGGGGGTGAGCCGGTCTCCAACACCAACACCAGCTTCGCGACGAACTGGTCCCCGCGCAGGCGGGGGTGAACCGGCGTCGTGCCGGACGCAGCGCATCGGATCGCACTGGTCCCCGCGCAGGGGCCCCCTTGGCATAGGGAGGCCCGCTGGTCCCCGCGCAGGCGGAGTTGACCGAGGCCTCCGGGGCAAGTAGCGCGCGAAGGCGGTAATGAACGCGGCGTACTGCGCGTAGAGGCTACGCGCGGAAAGCGGACAGGCTCAGGACCAGCAGCGTTGGGTCGACTTCGGCTGTGTGGAGAGCGGCCAGCCTGCGGGGCATCGCCATTGTGCAAGGAGGTGACGGACCCCTGGGGTCCGTCACCGATGGCTCAGAAGAGCCAGCTGACGAGTTCGCTGATCAGGACACGGAGTACCGCGCTGACCACGATGCGGGAGACCTCGAGGAGGACCTCGCGTCGCTGGACGAACTTCTGCCGGAACCTGGACACTGTTTCTCCATAGCGCCTGCAGGGCCGAGGTTGCGCCACATCCCTCGAGAGGGTCGTGCGTTCATCTCGGTCTGCTGTCGGCTGGAGAGCCAATGGGATTCCGCGCACCTCCCAGGGAGACGTGCAGCAGTAAGTACTCTACGCGCAGGGCCAGTTCGCGTGCCTGCGGTTGTCTGGATTCCCCTCCGTCGGTCCTCGTGGGGCGCGGCAGGGCGACGGGATGTTGCAGGTCAGGGCCGCTCTGTTGTGTCCTGCTGTGGGACCTGTGCTGAATCTGTGACAAGGAGTGCTATGCCGCTGGATGCCCGTCTTTGGGGCAAACATGCTGGATTGGGCAAGGATGCTCGCGGTGCAGATCGCACGCATCCTTTGATCTGTCACCTGCTGGACACGGCGGCCGTTGCTGAGCTGGTCTGGGATGAGCTGCTGACCGCGTACCAGCGGAGCATGGTGGTGCAGGCGCTGCAGGTTTCGCCTGGGCAGGCGCGTGTGCTGGCGGCATTTTGGGCGGGTTTGCATGACATTGGGAAGATCAGTGTGCCGTTCCAGCTGCATCCGAATGGACCGAGGCGTGCGGACAAGAGGCTGCAAGCCCAGGAGCTCAGGGGGGAGGCGGGGTACGGGTTCGGTGCTGGTGCTGCGCAGGACAGGCAGTCGCATGAGGCGGCGGCGCACTGGTGGCTGGCGGGGGCGTTCAGGGAGAGTGGCTATCCGGCTTCGAGGCGGCGTCCGCAGTCCCGGCTCAGCCATGCGGTGGCCCAGCTCCTCGGTGGGCACGGTGGGCGTTTCCACCCGGTGGTCTACGACAAGGACTTACGGTGCCCCGTTGCGCGCCACCCCGGTATGGGCGCCGGCAATTGGGAGGAGCAGCGCCGGCTCCACTTCAATGAGGTGCGCAGAGTGGTCGGGGCGGTCTCGGTTCCGCAGGGGCGGATGACGAGCGGGGCGGCTGTTGTCCTGACGGGCTTGGTGACCTTGTCGGACTGGCTGGCCAGTATCGAAGAGGAGATCCTGACCCGGCTCAGGGACGAGGGATGGGCTGGAACCCCCGAAGACCTGGACGCCTACTGGCAGATCGCCCGCACGGCGGCTCGCCGTCTGGTCCAGCAGGCGGACCTGCTGGGGACGGGCTTCGCCCGGCCGCCGGAACCTGCCCAGGGCATGGGGGAGACGGGTCTTGGGGAGAGCATGGCGCGACAGGTGCCTGAGCTTGTAGCCCAACATGGTCCGGGCTTGGTGGTCGTGACGGCTCCGCCGTCAGAGATGCGTACTGAAGCGATCCTTCGCGCAGCGGCCGTCCTTGGGCATGCATCGAACGCGCGGGGCCTCTTCTACGCGCTGCCGACCGGTTCAGCGGCCGACAGCCACATGGCGCAGGTGCACGCGTTCGCCAGGCAGGCGCTGACCGGGCCTCGGCGGTCGCTGCTGCTCCACAGCTCTTCCCGGTTGAAGCCGGTGGAAGCCGCGGAGCAGTGGGCGCACGCCAACGCAACCGGGGGAGTCAGCGCGGAGCCTGGTGAGGAGTGGGCCCTGACAGCGAACAGCTGGCTCAATTCCCATCACCGCGCGCTGTTGGCTGCACTCGGTACGGGGACGGTGGACGAGCTTTTGCAGGCTGTGCTGCCGGTGAAGTTCAACGTCATGAGGCTCTTTGCCCTTTCCGGCAAGGTTGTCGTGGTGGATGAGGCCCATGCCCGTGGCGCCTGGGGGCAGAAGCTGATGCTCCGGTTCCTGGAGTGGGCGGCTGCGTTGCGGATACCGGTAGTCCTGGCCGCGACGGCCGCGGACAAGTCCGTGGATGCGATGCTGGCGTCCTACCGCCGAGGCGCAGGCGGCGGTCAAGAGCCGGTAACCCAGCCTCGCCGGTCGCCGGGGTGGTCGTTCGTGGACGCCCGGTCGGGAGACGGGCACCTGCCTCAGCAGCCTGCCGAGACCACACACGCCCGCACGCTCGGCATCAGAGTCGTCGACAGTTCGCCGTACGGGGAGATCCAGTCGGCTGTTGCGCCGATGGCCTCTGCAGGCAACGGACGGGCCGTCGTCTATCGAACCACGCCGGCAGAAGCGATCCGCACGTTTCACCAGCTCACACAGGATCAGCCCAGCCTTGAAGTGACCCTGATCCATGAACAGATGCGCAACAAGGACCGGTGGAAGCGGCTTGCGGCCTGCCTGAACGCTTTCGCCCCCGATGGTGGAGTCGCCGGCCCTTCCGTGCTGGTGACGACGCCGATGCTGGAACATGTCCGGGGCCTGCACTTCGACCTCGTCATCTCTGGACCGGCACCGCTCGCGGACTTGCTGGCCCGCGCGGCGCAGAGCACGAGTGATCGGCCGAGGCTGGTGGTGCTCCGGGCGGACAGCGTCTCCACAGGCGATGACGCCGCGCTGGTACGGCGCACTGACCTGCTCCTGGGATCAGGCAGGACCATTGCGCTGCCTGAAGAACTGCCCCTGCTGCTGGATGAGGTGTATGCCGACGACCTCGTCGGCAGGTTGGGGGAGTCCGGGGCTCGTGAGCTCCAGCAGCTCGACAACCAGCGCGCGGTTCGGGAGCGCAGAGCCGGCGGTACTGCGGGGTGGCTGGCGGTGCCTGGGCCGCGGGAGCTCGACGGTGACCTTGGGCGGCTGAGCCGCGATCACCCGGGTCTGGAGCCCGAGCTGCTTTCCGCGGTGCTCGGTGAGGACATGATTCATGTGGTCTGCCTCTATCCCGGGCTCAACAGGCAAGGGCAGATGGTGTACCTGCTGGAGGACGGCGTCCTAGAGCAGAAACTTGATGGCGGTCCCAAGGGGAGACCGAATTCGGGCCAGCTCGTTCCGTATCTGATACCGGTGCCGAGGCGACTTGTCGAGGGCGTGGAGGGCGACGCCAACCGTGCCTGGCGCAACATGGCCGCTCTCCAGAATGTTCTCCGGCTGAACCTGAAGCAGGACGACGGTGAGTGGGTGTACACCAGTCCGACGCACCGTATCTGCATGAGTGAACTCGGCCTGAAAGTTGACCGGTTGGCGTAACCGGCCACACTGGCCGGGCGCGCCCTTCTACCATGCGGTGAAGTCCGACCTCGGGGGGAGGGGCGTGTCCACATCTGCGTCCAATCTGATCGACCAGCCATGGATTCCGGTCGCATGGCTGGATGGGGAATCAGGCCCGTCTCACGTGGGCCTCAGGAGCCTGTTCCTGCAGGCCCGTGAGATCCGCGCACTGGCGATACCGGACGCTCCGGCTCACTCTGCTGTGCTGCGCGTGCTGTACGCGCTCACCGCCCGGATCACCGCCCTGGACGAGTCCGGTCCCGGAAGCTGGGGCGATCGGCGGGAGGACATCCTTGAGCAGGGGTTTGTGGAGCAGAGCATCGAACTTTCCGACGGCCGCAAGGCCGGCATCGCCGGCTACTTCGACCAGTGGACCCACCGATTCGACCTGTTCGACCGCGATCGTCCCTGGCTCCAGGACCCCCGCCTCCCCGACCAGTGCGACAGGAACCAGACCGCCGGCGTCCACAAACTGGTCATGAGCCGAGCGGCGGGCAACAACCATTCCTGGTTCGGGCACTGGAGCCATGACCAGCTCGTCCTCCCCAACCTCTCGCAGGCGGCCCTGGCGCTGCTGACCTGGCACTACTGGGGAGCCCCCGGCGGCCTCTCGAGGCGTGCGGTCGGCCAGGTGAGCCACCATTACGCGAAGGCTTCACCACTGCGCGCTGCGCTGTCGTATCACCCGGAGTGCGACAACCTCTTCCTCACGCTGCTGGCAGGTCTGACACCGCCGGACGGCGACGTCAGCCGGCAGAGCGACCTGTGTCCCTGGGAGTGCGACGACCTCCCGGACCCGCTCCAGCCGATGCCCGAGCCACACGGCCCCTGCTCCCGGCTCACCGCCTGTTCCCAGCACGCTCTCCACCTCGTCCCCGACCAGGACCACGAGCACACCGCCGACGCGTACATCACCTGGGCCTACAACGCCGAACGCATCCGGCCGGAAGACGACTACCTGATCTGGGACATCGACAAGGACGGGAAGACCTTCCCCCGCCCCGCACGCGCCTCCCGTTCCCTGTGGCGTGATGTCGATGCGCTTCTGCTCAAGCAGCTGGACGACTCCAGTCCCCTCCAGCCGAAGGTCATGGATCACGCCTTCGACGTCAGCCAGTACTTGCGTGTACGTGCGCTCGGCTTCGAACAGGACGCCAGCCAGGCGGCCAACTATCAATACGTCGATTCCACGACTCCGGTCCTCCTGTCCCGGGTGGAGGAAGACGTGGTGAGCGCGGAGCTGCCCGTCCGCCGGCTTCGTGAACTCGGCGAGCTCTTCGGGAAGCGGCTGGAGCAGGCCATAAAGGAAGCCTGGCTGACGTATACGGATGACAAGAAGAACGATCCGGGAGCCTGGCTGGACGCGGCCATGGCACGGTACTGGCCGTCGGCGGAGGACGAGTTCTGGTCACGATTCCGGCGGCTGAACCGCACCGAAGGTGGCGAGGATTCCGGATTCGATTTCGACGCCACGTGCAGGGCTTTCGGGCGGCACGCGCTCGACGCGTACGAGACGGTGACCGGCTCCGTGACGCGCACCCCACGAGGCGCGAAGGCCGTCACCAGGGCTAAAGCGATCATCCTGGCCGCCCTGAAAGACCCGCACAAGGCGCTGGCGCAGCCGCGCACGAAACGGGCGGCCAACCTGTAGTGACGCCGCCCGCCGACCCGAGGACAGGCATGACCTTCCACGCCCCTGAAGCGAGCAAGCACCAGAGGAATCGTGCTGCATACGCCGCATTCACCGCCCGCATCGAACGCTTGTGCCGCACCGACCCCGGCGCCCGCGCAGCGCTGCGCGCGGGTCTGCGCCGCGACCTGAACCACCCGCGCGCCCGCCCCATGCACCGGCTGCTGACACCGCTCCTGCCACAGGGCTGTGACGACAGATCCGCGCAGGCCCATTACACCGTGGCGTCCCTCATCGCGGCCCAGCCCCGGCACGCCTTCGCGACCGGCCAGGAGGACGACGAAGACACTGCCGTCGAAGTGGAAGCAGCCACGCAGCAGGTACTTCAGGAGGACGGAGAACCCGACAAGGGAGCCGTCGCTCCCGAGTCCACGCGCTACGGCCCGTCGTTCGGTGCTGCGCTCGGCGATGCCGTCATGGCGAAGGGCGCCTCCATGCGGATGAGCGCCGCAGAGAGCCGCATCAACCTCCTGACGCGGCAGAGCCTGCGCGGCATCCACCTCCACCTCCCCGCCGCGGTGAACCAGGTACGCACCACCGACGCCACCATCGACTGGGGCCAATTGCTGACAGACCTCGTCGACTGGCCCTACCAGTCCGGACGCATCAGCCGCCGCTGGCTGCAGGACTTCTACCGGATCACCGCCCGCGCCGACCAGGACTGAACCCCTCACCCCAGGAGATCCCGATGGACCGCAAGCCACGCTTCATCGACATCCACGTCGTCCAGCCCGTTCCCTACGCCAACCTGAACCGGGACGACACCAACTCGGTGAAAACCATGCTCTACGGCGACGCCCTGCGTACCCGCATCTCCAGCCAGTCCTGGAAGCGGGCCATCCGCGACCACTTTCAGGACACACTCGGCGACAACGCGCTGCGCACACGCCGCATCGGCGAGCGGGTCGCCGAAGCGCTCCGCAGCCGCGGATGGGATGAAGCCCTTGCCGAACGTGCGGGCGCGCACGTCGCGGCAGGAAGCAGCATCAAGTGGGAAGTGGCCAAGGGGAAGGACAAGCAGCCCCTCACGAACAAAGTCCTGACCAACGCGCTTGTCTACCTCCCCGAAGACGCTGTCGAGGAGCTCGCTGACATCGCCGAGGCCCACAAGGACGCGCTCACCACGGACTTCACCGGCAAGGGCAAGACCAAGCCCGAGAGCGCCCTGAAAGGAAAGATCGACACAGTTCTGACCCGGAGGAACGGCATCATCAACCTCTTCGGCCGCATGCTCGCCGAGGTCGACCAGGCCGGTGTCGACGGCGCCGTCCAGGTCGCGCATGCCTTCACCACACACACCACCGAGATCGAACTCGACTACTTCGCAGCCGTCGACGACGTCACCCGTATGAGAGGCGACGAAGCCGGCAGCGGTCACATGGGCACCGCCGAGTTCAGCACCGGCACCTTCTACCGGTTCGCCACCGTCGATCTCCAAGAACTCACCAAGAACCTCAGCGACGACAACGACATCGCCCTGGAGGCGGCCCGCGAGCTCGCCGGCCAGTTCCTGCTCTCCTTCATCGAATCGCTACCCCAGGCGAAGAAGAACTCCACCGCCCCGCACACGCTCCCGCACCTGGTCCACGTGGCCGTCCGCTCCGACCGGCCCCTGTCATTCGCCGCAGCCTTCGAAGAGCCCGTACGGCCTGCCGAACACGGCGGCTACGTCGCACGCTCCGTGCAAAGCATCGACGCCTACTCCAGGGCTGCCAACACACTCCTCGGCCCCGAGCGGGTCCTGCACGCGGCACACGCCTCCCTCCAATTCGACAAGCTGGAGCACCTCGGCGAGCGCCACGCGTCCTTCGAGAATCTCGTCACCACCTCCATCGACATCGCTCTCACCCAGGCCCCGCAGTGACCGAAATCCCCGCCCGCGGCCTGCTGCTGCGCCTGGCAGGCCCACTCCAGTCGTGGGGCACCCACAGCAAATACCTGCGCCGCGACACAGCCCGGTTCCCCACCCGGTCCGGCGTCGTGGGCATGCTCGCCGCGGGTCTCGGACGGGAGCGCCAGGCCCCCTTGGACGACCTCACAAAACTGTCGATGACGGTACGCGTCGACCGGCCCGGCGTCGTGCTCTCCGACTTCCACACCGTAGGCGGCGGGCTGCCCGCCGATGAAACGGTGATCACCGTTGACGGGGAACGCAGGACCAAGGGCAAGGGCACTCTCGTCTCCAAGCGCCAGTATCTGGCCGACGCTGCCTTCATCCTCGCGCTCACGTCCGACGATGAAGAACTGCTTCACTCATGCGCCGAGGCCCTGCGCAACCCGCACTGGCCCCTCTTTCTCGGCCGCCGGTCCTGCCCGCCAGAGGGCCCGGTACTGCTGGGAACCGTGGACGATCCGCTGCAGCACCTGGTCCGGATGCCGCTGGCAGCAAGAAGACCGCACGGCGGCCCGCAGCCGATCGAGTTTTACGGCGACAGACCGCTCGGAGTGCTTCCCGTGAACACGGACGCCCCAGACAGCGGTGACGGTGACCACCGCAGCGGCGACGTCGCCGATGAGCCGATGTCGTTCGCACCGCTGGAGCGTCTGTACCGGCCCCGGCCGCTGTACCGGCGTGCCGCCTACCTTCCGGATGCACGATACGCAGGCTTCGGCACCGGCTATGTGGAAAAGCTCCAGAGCTATATCGATACCTACATCTCCCATCCCGAGAGGAGGACCCGGTGACTGTGTGGCTGACCCGCATCCTGCCCTCACCCACTTCTTCCGACGCCCGCCGAGATCTCAGCGGTAGTGCCCAGGGCATCCGATTGCACCAACGTGTGCTGCAGATGTTCCCCGACGAAGTCGAAGGCCCGGCCCGGGCCGCATTCGGAGTGTTGTTCCGTGCTGAGGAAACCGTGCGTGGACCGCAAATCCTCCTGCAGAGTCGCCTAAAACCAGTTCCCTCCCGCCTGCCGGCGGACTACGGAAAAGTCGAAACGCGCATCCTCGACTCCTTGCTGGCGCAGCTACACAAGGGGCAAATCGTCAACTACCGCTGCGTGGCCAATCCCGTGCGCAAACCAGGAGCCGCCTCTCGGGCGGCGTACAACCTCCCTCCGGTCGTCGCCTTGAGCGGCAATGCTGCCATTGAATGGTGGGAACGCCAATCCACCGCTGCTGGTTTGGAACCTCTGCACATCAACGCCCAGCCGCTCGTCGCGGTCCACGGCCTGCGAGGTCCCAACGGTGCCGCCGCAAAGCAGCAAATTCAGCATTCCCGCACACAATTCGACGGGATAGCCCGAGTCCTCGACGCCAACCTGCTCCGTGAGAGGCTCGCGGCAGGTATCGGCCGGGGCAAGGCATACGGATGCGGTCTGCTGACACTCGCGCCCATACAGCAGCGGCCGTGAGTGATGGACCCGAAGATGACCTGATGCCTGCCGAGAAGCTGTAGCTACGGCGGAAGGGATCCGCGTACCGGCCTTCTCCGCGGGCTTGCTGGACCCTGGTCTCCCGCGTAGGCGGGGTGAACCGGTGGTACAGCGTTTGGTGGCCTTGAGGCGTTGGTCGTCCCCGCGCAGGCAGGGGTGAAATGACGACGGCAGTGCGGTTCTCGTCGTGCTCACCGTGGTCTGCGCGCAGGCGGGGGTGAACCGACGTGCGTGTATAGGGCGCTCGCTCCGGTGGTGTGGTCCCCGCGCAGGCGGGGGTGAACCGGTCGTCAGCGGCTTCGCCGATGGCATCAAGTCGTGGTCCCCGCGCAGGCGGGGGTGAACCGGACGAGCAACTGGCCAAGGCCCGCACCCGGCAGTGGTCCCCGCGCAGGCGGGGGTGAACCGCGGGACTGCTCCATCACGACGCGGCTGAACATGTGGTCCCCGCGCAGGCGGGGGTGAACCGCAGCGACGGACGCCACACTGCGCGCCAGCGGCGTGGTCCCCGCGCAGGCGGGGGTGAACCGCCGGGCAACGCGGCGGGGCTGAAGGAAGTCCCGTGGTCCCCGCGCAGGCGGGGGTGAACCGGAGGCCCATCATGGGCAGGGACGACATCAACGGTGGTCCCCGCGCAGGCGGGGGTGAACCGACGACATCCGGAGCCTGCGCAGCCTCAGCCCCGTGGTCCCCGCGCAGGCGGGGGTGAACCGAACGCCGCAACCAGTACGGGCGCTGAGGTCGCGTGGTCCCCGCGCAGGCGGGGGTGAACCGTTCACGCAGGACAAGTGGGGGTTCCTCGCGGCGTGGTCCCCGCGCAGGCGGGGGTGAACCGGTGGTGCACTAGGAGGGGGCACCCTGGGCGAACCGTGGTCCCCGCGCAGGCGGGGGTGAACCGACGCCCGTCCCCGGCCGGGACACCCCTCGTGGGTGGTCCCCGCGCAGGCGGGGGTGAACCGAAGCACGGCGGAGACACGCCCGCCACGACCGCGTGGTCCCCGCGCAGGCGGGGGTGAACCGGAAATGATCATGGCACTGAAGCCCGAGTACTCGTGGTCCCCGCGCAGGCGGGGGTGAACCGCCGAGCTTCAGCTTCAGCGGCCTGTACGACGGGTGGTCCCCGCGCAGGCGGGGGTGAATCGTACTCGCGCAGGAGCTCGGCGTCGACGAGATCGTGGTCCCCGCGCAGGCGGGGGTGAACCGGACCCCTCTCCGGGGAGCGAGATCCGCGGGCAGTGGTCCCCCCGCAGGCGGAGGTGAACCGTCGGGAAGCCACGTCTGCACCAGCGGACCACCGTGGTCACCGTGCAGGCGGGGGTGAACCGGACCCCTCTCCGGGGAGCGAGATCCGCGGGCAGTGGTCCCCCCCGCAGGCGGAGGTGAACCGCATCACGACTCGACATCAGTGAGGGCGAGAACGTGGTCCCCGCGCAGGCGGGGGTGAACCGGCGGAGGACGCTGCGCCGGCCCTGCTCATGGCGTGGTCCCTGCGCAGGCGGGGGTGAACCGACCACGTCGGCTTTCTTTGCCTGTCGTGCGTAGTCGCTCCTGCACGGCAGCGAGCTGGATGAATTGACCCCAGTGGTCCTCGCGGCCAGCGACGCCTTACCGTGAAGACCATTGATGTCGATCTCGCCCGGTTTCGCATTGCCTTGTCGCAGACGCAGGCCGGAACACGCCGCGAAGAGGCAGACCGCCATTCCTGACGAAACCGTTGCCCACACGTCGAAGGATGACGCCCTCGGGATTGCGTGGTGGACAGAGGACTCTGAGCGCTGGGACCTCCTGCAGTTCGAAGCAGGCCACGATGCTGCTGGCCTGCCACTTGACCGGTGGTGGAAGGACCGCAGGGACGTCCTGGAGGCGCTCATCCTTACCCCGGGACCGGTCGACCACGACTTCGCCCGCTTCCTCCTGGAGCAGGAGACACGGTTCCACCGCCACTGTTGGGGCTTCAGCCACACGATCGAGACCGCCGCGCTCCTGCTCGCCGAGCACTGCCGACCCGATGACATCTGGCACCTGTGGCAGGCCATCACCACCAGCTTCGACACGTGGTGCGGCCTGCCCCACCAGCTGCTGCTCGCGGGGTCATGAACGATGCGCACGATTGCCTACGTCGCCGGCTCCGACCACGAACAACGGGACAATCTGCTGGGGCACCTCCAGGGACTTGCACAGGCGACCGACGACGACGTCACCACACTCATCGCCGAACGCCGCCGGTACTACGCCGACGCCCTCCGCGAACTGGATGATGCACAGGAGCACGACGATGACCGCTGAATAGCCGTTCTCCAGCACCCCCGTGCCGTCGCCACACGAGGCTGCTGCCCGGTCCGTGCCCGTCTCGGTATCCACGCGGACACTGTGGTCGGCGGCGCAGTGTTCTGGCCGAGAAGGGCGTCGACCCCCTTCCGGGCACGCTCGAAGCCATAACGGTGGTCTTCCGGGACATCGCTGCAGACTGCGTTGCCGGCCGCCACGATGAGCTCGCAGGGCCGACACCGACCGGCGGGACTTGCCCGCCAGTATCCGTAGAGCACTGTCGGTATCTGCCTCAGCGTAAGGAAAGCAGCATGGCGTGGAACAGGGGTGCGTGCGGCAGTTGGGGGCGGAGGTCACCGAGTACGGTCCAGCCCCATGATTCGTACAGGGCGCGCACTTTGGGGTGGTCCTGGTCGACGAGGAGCGTGGCGCGTTCTTCGGGGCGGTGGGCGAGCAGGGTGTCGTGCAGTTGCTTGGCGGCGCCGGTTTTCCGCCAGGGTGTGCGGACCATGAGCTCGCTGAGTGCGTAGGTGCGCTGGCCGGTCTCGTTGGTGATGGCGGGGTCCACGGGGGTGAGGAGGCCTCCCCACCAGCGGGCGTCTTCGGGCAGGGGGGCGCCGTAGGCGTAGCCGACCGGCTGGTTGCCGTGGGCGCGGTCGTAGCCGATGGTGCAGGTCCAGCCGGGCCGGGAGGACCAGCCGTCGAGGCCCTGGGCGAAGCGGTCGACGGTGGCGAACGGGTCGGTGGCGGCCGCGTCGGCGTAGATCTCGGCGTAGAGGTCGAGGAGCAGCGGGCGGAGCTCGGCGGCCTGGTGGTGGTCGTAGTGCCGGATGTCGAGGGACACAGTGGTGCTCCTCCTAGGCGGTGGTGAGGGTGTGCTGGACGGCGGCGAGCCGGGTGGTGATGCGGCGGCTGTCGAGGCTGGTGGTGTTGAGGTCGGCGATGGTGGCGGCGGCCTGTTCGGGTTGGCGTTGGGTCAGCTGGAGTTCGGCGAGCTGTACGCGGTAGAGGGCGCGCTGGCGGCGCATGCCAGTGGGCAGGAGCTGCAGCGTCTGTGTGGTGGCGGCTTCAGCCTGGGCGTAGTTGCCCAGCACGGTGTGGGTGATGGCAGCGAGTCCGCTGATCTCGGCTTCGTTGAGGAAGGCGAGCCAGGACGGGGGAGGAGCGCTGACACGGTCGTAGGCCTTCTCCGCGTTGAGCAGGGAGCGGGCGGCGCCGGTGCGGTCGGCGGTGGTGGCCTGGCTGATGGCGAGGCGGGAATGCAGGAGGGCGGCGAGGTGGGGGTGGTGGCGGACCTGGCGGTGGTCGAGGGCGGTGCGGGTGAGGCGGAGCGCCTCGCGGTGGCGGCCTTCGATGCGGGCCTGCAGAGCGAGATTGGACCAGGCGCGCCCGACAGCGCAGGGGTCGGCGGCCAGCAGCGCGCTCTGCAGGGAGGCGGCGTGCAGCTGGGCGGCGGTGTCGGTCTCGCCGCAGTCGTGGGCGGCCCAGCCGGCTGACGCGTACAGGCTGCAGATAGCGCCGTGCAGGGCCTGCTCGACGCGGTCGCCGTAGCGGCAGTTGTCCAGGGCGGTGTTGAGCCGGTCGATGAAGGCAGTGGCGGTGGAGACGAGCGGGCCGCCGCCAATGGCGAAAAAGTGCGCGTCGAGCCTGGCGGTCTGCTCATGCACGCGGTCCACGTCGCTCATCGACAGGCGGCCGTGGTCCGGGGTGTCGTCGACGCCCAGAGCGAGCGTGACGGTGGCGGTGGTGGATGCTGTGATGAACCGGCGACGCAGCAACGTGACCTCCTTCGGCACGACGGGCGGCTGTCGCGGCGGGGCGGGCAGGGTCGCGCTGCCCTTGCCCCGGGGCACGAATCCCATCGCCTGGGCCGGACGGCCGAAGAGCTGTTCCAGCGCCAGGAGGTAGTGAACCCAGGGCCATCGGACTTGCCCGCTGAGCCAGTACCGCACGTGCCGGTCGCTGCACCGGCGCGGGCAGTTGGGCCCGAACATCTCGGCCAGGGCGTCGTTCAGGGCGTGGGCCAGCGTCCGCTGCGTGAAGTCGAACTCACGCATCAGTTCTGCCAGCTGGCGGTTGGGCACTGGGTCCATGGGGCTCCCCCGGGGGTGCGGGCCGTGACCGCGACGGTAGTCCCGCCGCGCTGGGCGCGTTGGCAAAACTTTCCGGTCCCCCTGCCTGAAGTGCCCGCAATCTCGCCTGACCTCACCCGATCGTGAAGGAGTTATCTGGGCGCAACGAAAACCCCGCCCCCGGGAGACAGCTGTGGCCCACACGCTCACCGACACCACGACCCCGTGGCACGAGGCCGCGACGGTGCCCTGTATGTCCCGCGACATCGAGATCGCCATGGCCCTGGCTGCCCACGCCCCGACCGGACAGGCCGCAGTGCTGGTGCGGGAGCGTCTGCGCTGCCACATCACGCTGCTGGATGGTCCCGCACAGGACCAGGTGCGGCGGATGACGCCGTCCCGCGGGCGGGACGTTGCCGCCCACACGATCCGCCAGGCACGCAGCCTGGCCGGCTCGGGTGGCGATGCCGCGGCTGCGCTGCGCCTGCTGGCCAAGAGCGTGCAGCACTTGATGCGGTACGCCGCGCAGGCACTCCCGGCGCAGCCGCTGCCGCTCCTCAGCGCGGGGGAGGAGCAGCCCGTGCGGCTCGCCCTGGCCCCGCCCCTGCCGCCCTCCGACCAGGAGGCGGACGAGGAGGCGCAGGCACAACACCCATACGGGCGCGGGCATCCGGCCCGTGCCGCTCACAAGGAGGAACTGGTGGAGCGGTCCAAGTCAGAACAGGTCCTGGAGTCGACGGGTCCCGTCGTGGTGGCGCCTGACGGTGCTGCCTCGATCGTCGCGCCGTCGAGCGTCGTGCGGATCGAGGACGTCGAGGACGAAGGCCCCTGACCCCCTGACCCGGGTCTGAGCCCTGAAGAGTGCGGTGCCGGGACCAGGGTCCGGCACCGCACTCGTTGCCAAGGAGATGCAGTGATCCACGTCTACACCGGCCCCACACTGGCCAGCGGTACATCGGTGCTGTGCAGCCCGCGCGTGAGGGTCCACCCCCCGGCCATGCACGGTGACCTCTTCGATCCGGCGATCACCGAGGGCGACACCGTCGTGCTGATCGACGGCGTCTACCACCAGGCGCCCGCGCTGCGGCACAAAGAGATCCTGGCCGCCATGGCCCGGGGAATCCGCGTCTACGGTGCCGCGTCGATCGGGGCGCTGCGGGCAGTGGAGCTCGCCCCGTACGGCATGACCGGCATCGGACGGGTCTATCACTCCTACGCTAGCGGAGAAGTGGCGGGGGATGACGAAGTGGCCGTAGGTCAGCACCCTGACGGCGCATATGGGCGGCTGACGTGGCCACTGGTCAATCTGCGCGAGGTCCTGCGGCATGCGGTCGCCGGCGAAGTCCTGGACGTGCACCAGGCAGAGGAACTCCTGGGGGAGTGGGGCGCCTTCTACTATCCTCAGCGCACCCTCGACGCTGTCCGTTCGGTCTGCCGGCGTCTGGGGACGCGCGCGTTCGAGCGGTGGCTGATGGCGCGGCTCGCCGCCGATGAGCACTTCGGCGATGTGAAGCGCGCCGATGCCATCGAGGCTGTCACCGTGGCCTGCGCGTCCGCACCGCCACAGTCCCGCGCTGTGTCGGCCGGCTGCTGGGACACGGTCTACTACCGGCGATGGGCTTGCTTGTTCACGCCTACGTCGACGCAGGAGGGGGTGCTGCCAGCCGGCCTGCGTCTGTCCTACCAGAGGCTGTTCGACCCCGATTTCCCCACGGTGTGGCGGGCATGGCTCGAGCACCTTTCCCGTCACCCTCATCCGGCAGCGGCCGATGACGCCATGCCGCTGGCGAGCCGCGTGCGCCGCGCAGCGCCGAACGCCGCCGCCGTCCCGGCCCACCTCATCCTCCGGCCCGAGCCGGACCTGCACGATCCGGCCACCAAGTCTTGCCTGCTCATGCGGGAGACGCCCACGGACCGGGCGGCGATCGCCCGCTACCTCGATGCCAACGAAGCCGCGCGCACCCAGCGGGGGCACTGCTGCGAGGCGATCAGCGCCGAGGCGGCCCGCCACACGCTGCTGCGCCTGTGGAAGACCTCCCCGGATGCCGTGGCTGGGCATGCTGCCGCCTGTGGTTACCGCACCCCCCAACGGGCGCTGGATGAGCTGAAGGTGTTCATGACCGGGCTCCTGCTGGACCAGAACCGCCTGTCCGAGGCGGTAGCCCGGTGAACGCGCCCGTTGTGCGCCTGGATGGCACCGTGCGGGCCCGCAGCCCCCAGGACACCTGGAACACCCTGCAGCCCCTTCTGTCGGACTTCGGGATCACCCGGGTCGCCCGGCTGACCGGCCTCGACTGCCTGGGGTGGCCGGTGTGGACGGCGATCAGGCCCGCGGCACAGACGCTCACCGCCACGCAAGGCAAGGGCGCCACCGACCTGCTGGCGAAGATCTCCGCCGTGATGGAGAGCATCGAGTTGTGGCACGCCGAGCAGCCATCGCACATCGCCTGCACCGCAGCGGCCGCCGATCTCGACCTGCCCTACCCTCTGGGCGCCCTCCCGCTCCACCGGCACCATCCAGGTCTGGCAGCGGTAAAGCTCGACTGGGTGGCGTGCACCGGAGCCCTGAGCGGCAGGCCCGCCCTCCTGCCGGCTGGTCTCATCCATCGCAGCGCGGCACGCCGCTTGTGGGAACCGGACCTGTGGCACACCACCAGCACGGGACTCGCCTGCGGCAACAGCCACGCCGAAGCGGTCCTGCACGCCCTGCTCGAAGTGATCGAACGCGACGTACTTGCTGCAGATGACCCACGCCACGCAGCCAGCCGCCTTCCCCTTCACCCCGCCACCGTCGAGGACCGCTACTGCCGACAGCTCCTCGACTCCCTGTACCAGGCGGGCATGGAAGTGGAGATCAGCGCAGTCGAAAACGCCTACGGCCTGCCGGTATGCCTGGCCCTCGTATGGAGCGAAGACTTCCCGCTCTGGTTCGCCGGCTCCGGCTGCCACCCCGCCCCGCCCATCGCCCTGTCCCGGGCGCTCACCGAAGCGATGCAGTCCCGACTGACCTGCATCGCCGGGACCCGCGACGATCTCCCCTCCCAGGAAGAGGTCTTCACCGCGGCTCCGCAACGCAGACCTGTGCCCGCGCCCGGTCCGCGGCTTGAGTGGAGCACGGTGATGCGCGACATGGTTCCGCCGGGCGGCGACTTCGCCCAGCAGGTAGCGGATGTGGCGGGGCGGGTGGAGAAAGTCACCGGCTACGAACCGCTCGTGGTCGACCTCGCCGACGCCGCATCTCCGATCGCCGCGGTGAAGGTGATCTGCCCCGGCACCCGCTCCCGGACCACCCGGGCGGTACCCCGGTGACGGCCGAACAGTACCTGCGGGAAGGCTTCGACGCATTCCACCTGGCCCGCTCCCAGACCCGGCTGGTCTCCCGCCTGTACGGGCAGGCCATGGGCGATGACCGCCCGGCCGGGCTGGGCACCTACAGCTCCTGCGACCGCACGCTGCTCACCACGCTGGCCAAGCGGCTGGAGCTCCACCGCGGGCAGCTCCTGCTGGATGCCGGATGCGGTAGCGGCGGCGTCGGCCTGTGGCTCGCCCGCACCCTGGAGACCCGGCTGTACGGCATCGACATCTCACCCGTCGCCACCCATCTCGCCGCCCGCCGCGCCCGCCTCCTCCTCACCCCCGGCCACGCCACCTTCTACACAGCCCCCCTGTCACGCCTGCCTTTCCCCGACCGGCATGTGCACGGCATCATCTGCGTGGACGTCCTCTCCTTCGCCCCCGACCGCCTCGCGGCGCTCCGCGAACTGCACCGTGTCCTGCGGCCGGAAGGCCGGGTCGTCATCACCCGGGCCATACGCCACGACACCCCCGCATCCGAGATCGAGCAGCCGGTGCGGGACGCCGGATTCGAGCTGGAGCACCTCGACGAGCGCCCCGAAGAACCCGCCGCCTGGGGCCGCCTCTACCGGTTATGGATAGCCCACGAACCCGAACTGCGCCGCGTCCTCGGTGACACACAAGCCGGCCGGATGCTCGCCGAGGCCGAACGGATGCTGCCCCGGCTCTCCGAGCGTCGCGCCCTGGCACTCACCCTGCGCCGCCCCGCCGCACAGGGCCGATAGGCTCCAGCCATCGAAGAAGGGAAGATCTGCCATGAGGTTCGCGGTGCTGTCCGCCGGATCGTGGGGCACCACGTACGCCGCCGTCCTGGCCCACGCCGGCAACGACGTGCTCATCCACGCCCGACGGCCCGAAATCGCCGAAGCGATCAACACCCGCCACGAGAACCCCGCCTACCTCCCCGGCATCCCCCTGCCTGAAAGCCTGCGGGCCACCACCGACCCAGCCCGGGCCCTCGCGCACGCGGACGCAGCGGTCATCTCCATCCCCGCCCAGTCCCTGCGCACCAACCTCACAGCCTGGACCCCGCACCTTGACCAGCGCACCGCTGTGGTCAGCCTGATGAAGGGAATCGAGACCGACACCGGACTGCGGATGAGCGAGGTCATCCAGGAAACAGCCGGCCTCCCGGCCGAGCGGATCGCCGTGCTCTCCGGCCCGAACCTGGCCCGTGAGATCGCTGCGAAGCAGCCCGCCGCCTCCGTCATCGCCAGCACCAACGAAGACCTCGCCCGCGCCCTCCAGACCGCCAGCGCCACCCCGTACTTCCGGCCCTACACCAACGCCGACGTCGTCGGCTGCGAACTCGGCGGCGCGGTCAAGAACGTCATCGCCCTCGCCACCGGCCTTGCCACCGGACTGGGACTCGGCGACAACGCCACCGCACTCCTCATGACCCGCGGCCTCGCCGAAACCGCCCGCCTCGGCACCGTCCTGGGCGCCGAACCCCTCACCTTCGCGGGCCTCGCCGGAGTCGGCGACCTCGTCGCCACCTGCGCCTCGCCCCTCTCGCGCAACCGCACCTTCGGTACCCACCTCGGCCAGGGCATGACGGTGGCTGAAGCAACGAAGGCGACATCGCAGACCGCAGAAGGCGTGAAGTCCGCCGCAGCCCTGCTGTCCCTCGCCCGCCGCCACCAGGTCGACATGCCGATCACCGACGTCGTCGTCCAGGTCATCGACGGCCGGCTCACCGCCAAGGGGGCCGCTGAACAGCTCATGTCCCGCACCCCTAAGCCGGAGGTCTACGCGGCAGCCACACCCTGACCGCTGAGCGCCGCCGCTCCAGCACTCCGCGAGGCCAGGGCGGGGGAGGGCACATCGGGGATGCGTCGTTGGACGCGACCACCCTGCTCCATGGTTCGTTTGCCCGGGGCTCAGGCACGAGAGCGGTCTGCCCCGTCACACGAGCCATCGGACAGTGCCTAGACCAGTGGCGAAGCCGCGAAGGAGTAGCTGTACACGCCCTTCCCATCGTTGTTCCAGTTCAGGAACAGGGTTGCGTCGCCCAGGCCCGGCCCGCTGACCCGGTGAGTGAGGGCGGGTGTGGTGTACGAGCCGCTGCCGCGCTCTACCCGCTCATGCAGATCGAATTCGCGTGACGAGACGATGGGATCCGTGCCACGGACGGAGCGCTTGATCTCCGTCTGGAGGCCGACGGAATCGAACGTATTGACCTGGTGCGCCGCGTAGGGAGCCTGCCACCGCAGGGAGGAGTACGCGGTGACGGTGTTCCGGCTGCGCCGGGCGCAAATCGTCACGGTGAACGTGAAGTTGTCGGGCCAGGGCCCGGAATACTGCGGCATGTCCAGCGTCTTTGAACTCGTTGTGCACCGGTAGCCCCCGCGGGCCGGTGCTGCCACGCCGGCTCCTTGCACCAGTGTCGTGGCCAGGAGCGTTGCTGCCGTCAGAGAGATGAATCGCCGCATGAGCGGATCAACGCCACGAGCACGGGGGCACGTTACGGCCCATGCTGAAAGATCACCCGCCAGGTAACCGCCTGACGCGACCTTGTCGATTTCACGCGGCTCGTTTCCAGTCCGGATGGACCGGGACTGTCAGACCCTGCCCGTAGCGTCGTGAAGGTGGGCCTGGAGCGGCCGGGCCTCTGCGCACGGGAGCAGCCCATGGGTGAGATCAACATCGGCAGCACGGACCTGGACCGGCTGCTGACGGACAGCGCCAGCTCCTACGGAGCTTCCTACCAGCAGATATTCATCCAGCTGGCTGCCTCACACCGCGGCCGACCCGCCGCCGACATCCTTCCGCTCCTGCACTGGGCGGCGGACCAGGCCCTGCTGGGGTTCACACACGACGACCTGATCGAGCAGGCCGAAGCGATCAGCGCCGGCAGGCAGTACGTCCTGCGCATTACGGTCACCTGATCGAGAAGATAGCGTCAGGGCCCTGGCTGATGCGGGCGGCTGGTCAGAAGGCCGCCGAGAGCGGTGTCGCCCCGAGGGAGACGAGGGCGGCGCGGCCGCCCTGCCCCCTCAGGCGCGGTGCGTACGACGGAGGGCGTCAGCGAGCTGGTCGCGGCTCATGCGGGAGAGTCCCTTGACACCGGCCTTGGCCGTCTTGTCGTAGAGCTCGGTCTTCGTCAGCGACTGGAGCGACTCAGTCTTGGAGGTGCTGGCGCGTTTCTTCGCAGCGGGGCTTCTTACGGCAGGCGGGCGTCGCGGAGGTGCTGGTTTTCTGACGTGCGTCCTTGGGGGAGTGGGCCTGCTGCGTGAGTGCCGACTCCTGGTGACGTCAGCCCTGTGGAGTCCTCGAAGGGCGGTTCATCATCCTCCGAGAGCGAGGACCTCGTGCCGCGGCGTCACGTAGCTGCGGTCCGTGTCGCCCCCTGTTCCCGTCCTGGTGGAGGGTTGGCTTGTGTCTGAACCCGTAGTCCCCGGGGTGACTTTCGGCGCGCTGCGCCGTTGTCGATTTGATCAAGTCGGGCGGACGCGGGTCCGCCCGTGCCTTGCGACACCCATGGAGGACAGATGATCGCCCCTACGGCCGCTTTGCGGACTGCGGTACGCGCAACAACAGTCGTCACATTCACCGCAGGACTTCTCATCGCGGGCGTCGTCAGTGCCCAAGCTGTCGCCCCTGTACCAACCGGCACGGACGCGCCTTCGGGCCTGCTCGGGCAGGTCACCCCTATCCTGGGGGGCCTCCTCAGCGGCGGTGGCATCTCCACCCTGCTGCCCGCCGGCATCCTCGGCGGCTGAGTGCCTGCTTCGGGATCCTCCGGGCGGGCGGGCTCGGTAGCCTGCTTGCAGGTGGGCAGGAGGCAGTGGCCGGGTGGCGGTGGTGCGAGCCACCGCCACGTCTGGCCCAAGGTCATCACGATGCCCGCCCCCCCTTGCCCCTAGAGCCCCACTCCCCTCATGGCTGCCGTTCGCGGAGCGGTCACCGCCCCGTTCCGCGAACGCCTTCCCAAAGCGCTCTCTTCGGGCAATGGTGGCTCGACCTGTCGATTCAAGGTGCAGGCAGAGGCACTTACTCCGGATGGCTGACCTCGCGGCCGCGTGTCCACGTCTTGCGTACTCGTTCGTTGCCTTCGCTGGTCTCGATGAGGCTGATCACGGCGTCGGGGTCGGATCCGTACAGCCTGACCCATTGCGTGTACCGGGCCAGGGCGGGCTCCGGGACGGTCCACTCGCCTTCCGTGGCCGGACCGGCCGCCCTGAACTGCAGCCGCACCACGTGCCTCGTCACGCTCCGCTCCTTGCCTTGGTGTTCGTTTCTCAGAGTTCCTGCTGCGCGGCCGGTCGTAGGGTCTGCGCGGTGTTGCGGCCTCCTGGTGGCAGCGCCTCCTGCTCAGAACTCGCCCTGCAGCCGGTATCGCTCCCGGCCGCAGTTCTGGCCGGTGCGGGCGGTGTGCGCGAAGGCCAGGAATGCTCTGGCGCCGCTGTGGAAGTCGACGCCGACGCCGGGGTGCTGCGCGGGGGTTCGGCCGGTGTAGCCGTAGACGCGGGCGATCTCCGCGTGCTGGCTGTTGGTGAGATCGCGACGAGATAGTCCTCGGCGGCACGCGCGGTGATCTTTCGGTCCTGGTATAGGGCAGGGACCGGCACTGTGGGGAGGACTTGTCCGGTGACGGGGATGTCGGCGTCGTCCATGCGGGCGCCGGGGGCCAGAGCGCACGTGATCATGACCCACAGGCGGCTGCCCGACGTCATGGTGACAACGATGCCGTACGGAGGGGCGTCGGCGTCTGCCCACGGTTCGGCACGGGCGATGTCGGCGGCTTGGGGCAGGACGCCGAGACAGAGCTGACGGACGCGGGCGGGACGCATAGGGCTGAAGTTCCTTACCGAGGGACCGTTAGGCGGGCGGGGTGGCGAGGGTGGCGGGGCGGATGATGTGGGCCCCGAGGCGGGCACGGGCGGCGTCGGCGGCCTTCTCGATCCGGCGGGTCTTGTCGTCGGTGGGATCGAGGTGCAGCTGATGGTGCGCCTGTTCGGCCGGGCACAGGCCCTGGACGCGCAGGGAGATCTCCTTGACCCTGGCCCTTTGCAGGCCAAGCGACGCATACAGCTGGTGGCAGGCGCGGGTGAGGTCACTGCTGTGGGCGGTCGGTTCGGGCGGGGTGCGGCTGCGGGTGGTGGTGGAGGCATCGGCGTAGCGCACGGTGACCGCTACCGCCCGGCACGCCTCGCTTCGTTGGCGTAGCCGCAGGCCGATGACGTCGGCCAGGCCGGTCAGGGCCCGGCGGTGCTCATCAGGGTCGAGCTCGTCGTGAGGGAAGCGGTGGGTGGCGGCGGTGGAGCGGGTTAGTGCGGTGCGGGTGACGGGGCGCGGGTCGTGGCCCTGGGAGCGGGTCTGGAGTTCGCGTGCGGTGGTGGTGCCCAGCAGCCGGGCCAGGGTCGCGGAGCGTGTGGCGGCGAGATGCCCGATGGTGGTGATGCCGAACTGCGCCAGCGTCCTGGCGGTGGCCGCTCCCGCCCCGGGGAGGGCGGCCACGGGGCGGGGAGCGAGGAAGGCGGTGACGGCGTCGGGCGGGATGACCGTGATGCGGTCGGGCAAGGTCTCGGCTGCGGCCATGGCGGCGATCATCGGGCTGGGGCCGGCACCCACGGTGGTGTGGACGCCGTACAGCGCCATCGCGCGCAGCCGCAGGAGCTGGCCGATGCCGTGCGGGTCCTGACCGAAGTAGCCGAGCGCACCGGTCAGGTCGAGGTCGACGGTGTCGGGAGGCACGGGCTGGTAGCGCGGCGTGAACTGCTCCACCAGTGGTAGCAGCCGGTCGAACAGGTCGCCGTCGCTGTGGTCGAGGTGGAAGCGGATGCGCATCACGCACCGCTGGCGGGTGCTGGCTGTGGTCATGGCGTTCACCCCGCACTCCCTTGGTTCTCCAGATGCCTCAGAGTGTCTCGTTTTCCTGCTGCGGGCGGGTTCGTCGCCATGGGTCGCGAGACGCACGCCGTTCGCAGCAGCATGACCATCCGCCTCTCAGCACTTCGAGGGCTGCCGATGCACCTCCGAGATCAATATATCGAACATAAATCGAACATCGCGAGGTGAGTGAGAACTGCCCTTGCCGTTCGAGCTGTGACTGAGTACTGAATCTGTCCAATGAGCACTGAACCTGTCGTGCTGTGCACTCAAGTTGGCGGGAAGGCCAGTCCTCGCGGAGGCTGATCTGGGCTGATTCGTTGTCGCCCTTTACAACTCGCCATGGGCGTGGTGCGTTGGTCTGGTGGACAGCTGGCTGCGCGTTGGACCTTCCGAGTCCGGAGCTGTGTGGTCACACCTGGCCGGGCTGCACGACCTCGTGGTCCCGTGCGCGATCGCGCCGGGGGTCGAGGACGAGGTCGCCGCCGCATCACTGCGGAGCTGGAGAGTGGCGTGGTCGGCGGCTGGCACCGAGGTCGTCGTTCCCGTACTGGTGCATGCTGCGGGGCCTCCGCCGACGGGGCTGGTGCCGGTTCGGCGGTTCTCCTGGCGTCCGGGCCAGCGGCATCGGCCCGGCTTGGGATACAGCGCCTCTACCGGCTGCTTGAACGGGTTCGAAAGCCTGGCGGAGCGGCGGCTTCTTCTCGTGCTGGATTTCATGCCGGGGAGCAGGGAAGTGCTGTCGCAACCCTTCACGCTGCGGTTCACGGTGGCCGGCTGCCGGGTGGAGCATGTCCCGGACTTCGCGGTGCTCCGCGATGACGGGTTGCTGGTGGTGGACGTGCGGCCTGGCGGCCGCGGGGACCGGACGGACGCGGTGAAGTTCGCGGCGACCGCCCGGGCGGCCTCGGCCGCCGGGTGGTCCTATGTCCTGGTGGCCGGCTGGCGTCCGCGGTTGGTGGAGGTGGTGGAAGCGCTGGCCGCCCGCCGTCGTCCGATGAAGGACCCGCTGAGGTTGCAGGACCGGCTGATGGACCTGGCGAAGGCAGCGCCGGTCCGGCTGGGGCACCTCGCGTCGATGACCGGGATGCCGGCGATAGCCCGTGCCTATCTGCTGCATCTGCTGTGGAGTCGTCGCCTTGCCATCGACCTCGATCACGGACTGAGCGACGGCTCCTGGGTCCACGTCGCCGGGGGCGGGCGGTGACCGGGCAGCGGCTCGGGCTGGAGGATCTGCCCGAAGGCGAGCGCGAGAGGCTTCGGCTGCGTCTGGAGCACCTGCTGGAGGTGGAGACCGGCTTTCGCAGCGGCAGCGGGTACTGGGCCCGGCCGGATGAGCCGCGTCCCGCTTACGACCCGGCGACGACGACTCTGATGGAGCGGCGCCGTGCGAAGGCTGTCGAGCTGAGCTCGTTGAACAGGGACGAAGCCCGGCATCTGGGCTGGTCGGGAGTAGGCGTGCGCACTCTGGGCCGGATGGCGGCCGCCTACCGCGAGCGGGGGCCGGCCGGATTGGTCGACGGGCGTCGGGATGGCTCTCCGCGTGGCCGGCGGTCGCTTTGCCCCGAGGTGGAGGAGGCGATCCGGGCGGTGCACGAGCAGTGCCTGCGCCGGTCCCGGATCAGCATGGCTACACGGGAGCGGTTGATTCACCAATACGTGCGGGAGGTGTTCCCGGGCAGGGAGGTGCGGGTGCCGCACCGGACGACGCTGGCACGGGTGTGGCGGGAGTGGTTCGGTGCGGGCGGGGCCCGGCAGCGCTACGTACGCTCCGCCGCCGCTACCCCGGCCCCGGCGGGGGCGCCGGTGATTGTGTCGCGGCCGGGGCAGGTGGTGGTGCTGGACTCGACCCCGTTGCCGGTGAAGGTCCTCGACGACGTTTTCGGCACTCCGGTCACGGTGCATCTGACGATCGCGCTGGATGCGTACACGCACTCGATCGTCGCGTTCCGGCTGACGCCGGTGGCGGAGTCAGCGGTCGAGGTGGCGATGCTGCTGCGGGACGTGCTCTCGCCACTGCCGATGCGCCCGGGCTGGGGCGAGAGCATGGTGTGGCCGTACCCGGGGGTGCCGGCCACGCTGGTGGCGGAGTTGGCGGGCGGGCCGGTGGCCGGGCTGCCGTTCTTCCCGCCGGAGGCGATCACCGTCGACCACGGGGCGGCGTTCAAGAACCACCACCTGGTCCAGGTCGCCCGCACGCTCGGCGTGGACTTGCTGCCGGCCCGGGCGATGCGGCCCACCGACAAGGCGGCGTGCGAGCGGGCCTTCGCCGCCATCCAGTCCCTGCTGCTGGAGCTCGTGCCGGGCTGGCGCGGCATCGATGTCGCCGACCGCGGCGCCGATCCAGAGGGAGACGCGGCGTGGACGGTGGCGGAGATGGAGCACCTGCTGGCCTCGTGGATCGTCGCGGTGTGGCAGAACCGGCGCCTGGACCAGCACGCTCCTGCCTGGGATCCCTCCGGCCGGCACAGCCCCAACACCCTGTTCGCCGCTGCTGCGGCGAGAGACGGCATCGCGGTCGAGATCCCGCCGCCGGAGCTGTATTACGAGCTGCTGCCGGTGCACTTCGTGAAGGTCGATGTCCGGCGCGGGGTGAAGGTCGGCGGCCTGTGGTACGGGGCCCACAGTCCGGCGCTCGACCCCTGCAAAGGCGTTCCCGCTCCTCGCGGTGGGCGGCACGGGGGGAAGTGGGCGGTGCGCCGGGACCCGAGGGACTGCCGCCAGGTGTTCATCGAACTCGACGGCGCCTGGCATGCGCTGGCGTGGAACGGGCTGCCGCCCCAGGGCACGGTGCCCGCGTTCGGGGATGGCCGGATCAGCGAGGTCCTCAAAGCGGCCGCCCGGAGCGGGCTGCGGCCGCGTACGGACGCCGAGTTGCTGCCGGTGCTGTTGGATCTGCTGGCCGAGGTCACCCCGGTAGAGGGCTGGCCCGGACGCCCCGAGGCGCGCAAGAGGGCCGCCGCCCGGGCCCGCGAACTCGCCCGCGCCAGGGCCGCAGCCGCCGCCGCCCCGAAGACCGGCCGCCGCAGACGCCCGCGCAGCGGCCCGCACCGGCACGGGAGGTGGCGGACGCCATCAGCGCCGACCGCACCCGGCGCCGTCAGGCCGCCACCGGCGGGGCGCGGCCCGCTCCCGCGCCCGTGCTCGGCGAGGCACTGACAGCGCGCACCCTCTACCCGGTGGCCCGGCCTACGCACGAAGGAGATCCGGACGAGGTACTGGAACCGGCCGAGGGTGACGAGGGCTGAGGGAGTCGGGAGGCAGCGCGCGATGACGGGTGATGTGCGGCGCGACTCGGTTGCGGGGTGGGAGCAGTGGCGGCTGTCGAGGCATGCCTTCGAGCCGGCGCCGCGCGTCTCGGCGAGGAAGTGGCGGGCCATGCCGGCGGCCGCGAAGGCCGCCTGGGACCTGGCCAGGGCGGCGACGCATGCGAACCTGCCGTTGCTGGCCACGCCGATGAGCCAGAGCGTGGACCGGCTGCTGTCGGCGCGGATTAGGCAGAACGCGTTCAAGGCCCGCCCGGCCACCAGGGCGGGGGTGATGGTGTCTGGCGGCGGATACCAGGGCAAGACCGAGACCGTATGCGAGATCGCCGCGGCCTTCGAGGACTCCTGGCGTGAACTGCACCGCACCCATCCCGACGCGGTGCCCGGCAGCCGCGACCTGTGGGCGCCCGTCGCCTACGTGCAGACCCCCGTGACGGCGAAGCCGAAGAGCACCTGCAAGGCCATCCTCGACTTCTACGGGGCCTGCACCAAGCGGATGGACCTGCCCGAGATGGTCCGCCAGGTCGCCGAGTCTCTCGGTGATCACGGCACGAAGGTCCTGGTCCTGGACGACATCACCCGTCTGCGGATGCACCGCGCCGATGACCAGGACACCCTCGACCTGATCCGCGCCTTCATGTCCATGCACGTCACCCTCGTCCTGGTCGGTGTGGACATCGAAGGCTCCGGACTCATGGGGGAGGGCCGCTCCACCGCCCCTACAAGCGAGCGCCGTCGGCCGGTCCACGGCTGGGAGCCCACCCAGACCGAGCGCCGCTTCGACCTCGTCCACCTCGACCGGTTCCGCTACGACACCCCCGGCCAGATCACCGCCTGGACCTCCCACCTCGCCGGCATCGAAGACCATCTGCGGCTCCTCAAGGCCCGCCCGGGCATGCTCACCGAACACACCATGCCCGAGTACCTCTACGCACGGACCGACGGTGTCGTCGGGCTGCTGGAACGCCTCATCGAGGACGGCTGCTCACAGGCCATCGCCACCGGCACCGAACGCCTCACCCCATCCCTCCTCGACAGCCTCGCCCTCACCCTCACCGGGGATACCGGCCGCGACTCCCGCTCCGGGGAAATCCCACCCGTCCCCACCCGTCCCCGCCGACGTCGCAACAGTGCATTCGACGACCACGGCCCCGGCCCTGCCGCCCAGGAGACGGCATGAACCTCCCGTTGCCCCGCAGCCTCGCCCCGGTACCGGGCGAACTCCTGCCCGGCTACCTGCTGCGTCTGTCACACCGTCTCGGCATCGCGCCGCTGGACCTTGCTGAGCGCCTCGACCTGGTCCACGGAGTACGGCGTACCGCCCTTTCACCGCGCCACATGATCCGCCTCAACCCCGACCAGGCCGCGAGCCTCGCCCGCTCCTGCCGCCTCACCCCGGCCGAAGTGCAGGGGCTGACCCTGGCCGGGCAGGCCCCCGGCTACAGCCCGCTGCACCCCGTCTACCGCGCAGAGCCCCACAACCTGCCTGCCCTGGCCAACGACGGGTGGGTGTTCACCGCGTTCAGCCGCTGTTGCCCCCAGTGCCTGGCCGACCCACCCGCCGACGCATGCCCGCAGGCCGTGATCTGGCCCGGCACATGGCGCCTGTCGCACACCTTTCTCTGCCCCCGCCACCGGCGCTTTTTGGAGGTGCGCTGCCCGTCATGCGGCGTGCCCGCCCTTGCCGGCGGCCACCGGCAGGACGACGACCGTACCCCCACGACTCTCGTGGCCCAGCCCGCTCTGCGCCTGCATCCCGCCCAGTGCCGCAACACCGGCAACGCAACCACCACGGCCCCCTGCGGGCACCGCCTGGACAGCACCGCTCCCATAGTCCCGGGCGACCGCCCCGGCCCTCAGCTTCTCGCCCTGCACCACCGGCTGGCTGCGGCCGCCGCCGTCGCGCCCGGCAACGGCGAGGCTCCCAACCGCCTCTTCACCGATCTGCGCCTGGTGTTCCTGCTCATGTCCCTGACGTGGCCTGCCGCCGTCGAGCACGTCACCGGCCCCGGCCTCATCGACCAGGTCGGGAGCCACATCACGGCCGAACCGCGGCCCTGGCGCAGCGTCGATGCCCAGCCCGCCGACCCCCGCCAGGCCGCCGCCTTCTACACCCTCGCCCTCCAACTCCTCGACCGCCCCGACGCGGCGGACCTCCTCACCCATCTGCTGCGTACGCTGCCGCGTCAGACGCTGATCCTCTACCGGGCCCGGCTGCACCGGATCGCCCGCCAGGCCAACCCGCACCTGCACCAGGCTCTCGGCCCCCTGCTCCAGAGCGACTGGGGGCGCAGCCCCCGCTTCCTTCCGCCCGACCCTCCCGTCCCCCAGTTCCGCTCGCACCATGTGCCCCAGCGGCTGCCTGAGGCCTGGACTGTGCCCCTCAGTGAACTCGACGGACCCCGGCGCGAACTCACCCGCGAGGCCGCCATACGCCTCGTGCAGATGACCGCGCCCCACCTCGCCTACAGCCAGGCAGCCCAATACCTGGGCGTGCTCCCCGCCAGCGCATGGTTCGCCTCACGCAACACCGTGCGCCGCTGGGAGAAACAGCCCGGACACGCCAACGCCTTCGTGCAAGCCCTCAGCCGCATCCCCCAGATCGCCGCCGCGGCGGGCCCGCTCATCGACTACCACCACCGCCGGCTTGCCCTGGCCGGCCATTCCATCCCCCACGGGGACTGGCCGGCTCTGGGTATCGCCGCCCACACCAGCGCGCGCCTCGATCAACTGGCGGCTTCCGCCTTCGTCTGGGCCCACGCCACCCAGTCCGAAATGTGCCGCGCCCCCTGCCTGCGCACCACAGGAGGCCCTCTGCTGCGCCCGTGGCCAGGAACCCTTTGGGTGCGCGAATTCCACCGCGGCGGGGACACCCCAGCTGTGCGGCGGCTCATTTCCTACGCCGCACGCATAGCCGCGCGCGTCGACGAGGCAGCACCGCCCGCTTCATCACCCTGACAGGCGGCGAGTGGGGTCTTCACTGTGGCTGAACCGCAAGCCGCCGCCAGATCGGCGTCTCTCCGTGGCCGGACGGCGTGCCACCCCTGTGCCGGCAAGCCGCGCTGTGTCCTGTGAGGCGAGATGCGGATCAGGGACGAAAAGGCGAACGCGCTTGCTGGGCCGGGGCGATGTAGCTGGTCCAAGCCCTCCCGTCGTACCAGCGGTTCGGCGCCGGGCGGCGGCGCACGGTACGCGTCCGGGCGGTGACGGCGCCACGGCCCTGGGCTGCCGGGGTGGGCGCGGGGGTCGGCAACATGCGCTGGCCTGCCAGGTCAGGGTGTCGCCGGTCTGCTCGGCGAGCACGTCGCGCGCTGCCCAGGTCAACAGCGGCGCGGCCGGCGCGGCTGCGCAGGCGGCTCAGGTCTGGTCGTCGCGCGCAGCGGACGGTGTCAACGGCATGCTGGAGGCGTGTGGTTCCGGCCATCGGGGTGTTGTTTTTGGCCTGTCTCCGGCCGGAGGGGTCGCCTGTCCGGGTGACCGTGTCATCGACCCGCAGGCGTCGGGGCACGGTGCCATAAGGAGGTGGGCCAGGACATGACGGTGTGGGTGACGCAGACGCATCAAGACCTCCATGACCCGCAGTGCGCGCATCTGTACGCCCTGCACCGTTTTCCCGATCTCCCGGCAGCCGCTGTCCGCTTCTCCTGGACCGCGGGGCAGGAGAAGCGGGTTGCGGAGGCGGGCCTGGTGTACTGCGTGGACGGCGTCGACCACATCATCACCTGTCGTCCGCGGCCCCCCGCGGAAGCGATCCGCCGTGCGCACCGCCCCTGGACCCTCCACCTCCACCACACCGATGGCCACGAGGCCGTCCAGACCTTCCCCGGGGCCGTCACCACAGGCCGGCTGGCTTCCTTCGTCACCCGCTTCGAGAAGGTCTCCTAGCCTGCCCGGCAACCCCGGGGCCGGCATCCGCCGTCCCCTGGCACGCGTCGTGTGCGGGCCGGGGAGGGCTGTCGAGCTCGCCACCGGTTGCCGCCTGACGAGGCGCCCCCGGCGGAGCGAGCCGTACGGGCAGTTGGAGGGCGGCTCGTGTCCGCGCCCGGTGGCCCGCTTTCTGGGTTGAGAGCGGACAGCTCAAGAGCGATGGCCCGATCGCAAGGCTGGGACCCGGCCAAAGTCGTGAAGATCCTGCTGGAAGAAGAGATCAAGGGCCGGGACGAGGCGACCCGCCGCAACCATCGCCCGCAGGCACAACTTCCGTCCGGGAAGACCTTCGATTCCTGGCGTGAGGCCGACTCCTCGATCCCGGCCCCGACTCAGCGGGCCCTGATGACGCTGGAATGGATCGGCTGCGCGGAGAACTTGGCCGGCGCGGGGCCCTCCGGACGAGGAGGAGCCACCTGGCGAAGGCGCTGGCGAACAAGGCGATCGACGAGGGCATGAAGGTCTGCTGGGTCACCCTCGGATCGCTCACCGCCCGCCTCGGACGGGCGACCGTCGACAACACCGTCTCCAAGGCCGTCGCGAAGATCGCCAGATGCGAGCTCATCGTCGTCGACGACATCGGCATGCTGCCGCCGAAGCGTTCTACCGCGTCATCGACGCTGCCTACGAACGCGGGTCCGTGATCGTCACCTCGAACCTGCACCCCTCAGGATTCGATTCGATCATGTCCAAGACGCCGGCCACCGCCGCCGTCGACGGCCTTCTTCACCATGGCCACATCGTTTTGACCGAGGGCTCCAGCCTTCGGCTCACCCAGGCCACCACCGGTCAGGTCGTCGTCCCTTTGAACCCCGCCGGAGGAACCCGGCCACGGGCCCACGGCAACGTTCCCCCGCCCCTGTGGACCACCGGGCCTCGCGGCACGATGACGGGCATCGGGCTCCTGCAACTGAGTGCACCACATGCAACCATCCGCCTCATGCACGGGCGAGTCGAGCCAGTACGCCCCCGACAGGAGGGGACGGGGTCCAGGGAGCGGTTGCCGGCCGCCAGGAAATTCCATAGCCGTCCCAACGACCCCGCACCGAACCAGCAACGGGACAGTCAACGCAGCCCGTCAAGGCGACACACACCCCCGGGGGACGGAAAGCCATTCCGGACAGGGAGGCCAGATGCTTGCCCGCAAGGATCTTGAGTTGTCAGTTCACCCGGATGTCCCACTGCCGGTGGACACCTATTTCGCCCCAAGGGCCCAAGAGCTTCGTCTGGGCCCGCGCCAGGTACCTGCCCGGGCGCACGAACTGCTGGGTCCTCGAGGGCCTGGACGGTCATCATGCTCAGGGGCCGCCGTGTCATCCGGCCGACCGCGCTCACCGGCAGGGCCCCCACGCCGGCCCCGGGGCACCAGCGGCTCACGCGGCGCGCATCAGGGCCACGTCCGAAACAGCCAACCGTCCCGGCCCCTTCCTTGTCTGACGTGCCGTCACAGCACAATTGGGTTGCGATGCCCTCAGCGGCATGTCCCACCCCACACCAGCGCCGTTGGCCATGCATGGACAGGAACGACGACGGCGCCGTGAGGCCCTCCTGGAGCGCTGAGGTGGCGAGCGTCTACTGGCTGGATGGGTACGGACGCGGGGCAGATGACGGCCGTGTCGGGCAGGACGGCACGCCCGCACCGGCACCGGCCAGCTGGATGCGGGCCTTCATACTCGCTTTCGCCGTCCTGACCATTGCTGTTGCCGCGGCTGCGGCGGTATTCACGCCGCGGTGAGCGAGCAGGCGCGGTTCACCCGGCCGCTCCTGGCATCGTGACGGGCCTCGCGCAAGGCCGACAACCCGGGCAGATCAGCCTCCCGTACGAACTCCTGCGGCACGGGGACGAAACCGTGTCGCGACCCCTGGTCCACAGGCCGGACGATCTCCGTTGGGGCTGTGCGGCGCTCTGAAGGCGGGGCGTTCGCCCGCACCCTCTTGGTCCGGTGACGGCCGCCCCCCTTTTCGTCCTGGTATCCCGCCACTCGGCAGACTCGGGACTGTACCTGTGAGCAGGCAGCCGCCGTCGTCCTTCCTGGTGTGTGCAGGCCACCGGCAAGCGCGTGTCAGCGCGGTGAGGGCGCAGCGGCGTGCCCCAGGGGCGGGGCCCCGTGGGGAGAGGCCGTCGGCACGGCTGTGTGATCGTCACTGCTGCGGGTGGCGGTGGTGGGGAGTTGGGTCTCGGGCGGGGAGGGCGGGGCCGGGGGCTGACAGGAGGAGGAGAGCGTCGGCGTGGGGCTGGTCAGGCATTCGGCCGGTGCGGGTGATTGCCAGGGGAGAGCGGTGGGGCAGGCGGGCGCGATGATCGACGGGGTCGGGGGGAGCGGCGGGTGGGTGTGGCTGGGTGTGGCGGTAGGGCTGGGTTCGGTGGGCTGGGGTGTGGGGGCGGGGGCTGCGCTGTGGGAAGGCGTGGTGGTGGGGGCGGGGGCCGTTGTTGTCACTGTGGCGGGCAGCTTCGCCGGCTGGGCCGGGCCGGGGGTGAGGGTGAACGCCGGATTCGGCGGGGTGATGTGGATGTCGGCCCTCACGGCGGTGCAGGCTGCGCCTGTACCTGCGATCAGGGCGCAGGCAGCAGCGATGAGGAGCAGGGTCCGCATGTAGATCGCCTCTTTTCGGTGGGGTCACCGGGCTTGAGGGGTGGTCGGGTTCAGGAGGTGCTGAGGGTCTGGATGAACTGTTTGAGGCCGGTGAAGAACTGTTGGATGCCGTGGACGATGTCGAGGAAGGTGTGGGCGGTGGGGACGGGGGCGATGGCGATCAGGAACAGCAGGATGATGAGGACGAGCCAGAAGAGCGGTCCGCGCGGCGCACTGAGCACGGTGGTGTCTCCCTCCTACAGGGATCGGGCGCAGGCAGGTGCGTCGAGGGCGCCGGCGTTGTGTCAGGCGGGGGTGAGGAGCGCGAGCCGCCCAGCGAGCGGCCCGCTGTCCGGACAGGAGTGACGGGGCCGGCGGGCCGTCGGCTGCGCAGACCGCGGGTGGGGAGAAGCGGACGGGGCCGCGCGGATGCGTGGTGCGGCATGCGGGGCCGGTGAGGTTCCTCCTGCGCAGTTTCCGCCGTGCTGGTGAAGGCTTGCAGGGTGCGTGTCGCCCGCCGTACGCCGACGCCCTGGGGGAAGTTCCCGCGGGAAGGGTGCGGTAGAGCTCGGCGGCGGTGGGAGAGCCGGGTTCCAGGTCGCCTCAGGGATGACCGGGGGGTCTTGTGCTGAGCAGGTACGTCGATGTTTTCGGCCGGGGTGGCCGCGAGGGTGTCGTACAGGTGCGCCATATCAGGTGACCTCCGTGGTCGTGGTGCC
The DNA here is from genome assembly GCF_055580545.1 of Streptomyces sp. NPDC031670. Classification (NCBI taxonomy): domain Bacteria; kingdom Bacillati; phylum Actinomycetota; class Actinomycetes; order Kitasatosporales; family Streptomycetaceae; genus Streptomyces; species Streptomyces sp. NPDC031670. The sequence continues at coordinate 46,500 of NZ_JBVILC010000028.1, forward strand.
TGCGGCGCAGCGTGGCGGTAGCCGCGGCGGGCGGCGAGGCCCGGCGGTCGGCGACGGCGTCGAGGACCCGCTGGCGGGCCTGGCGCCTGGCGACGGCCCCAGGATCGCGGCTCGTGCCGCCGGGCGGCACTGTCACGCCGGATGAACTCGCAGGGGTGCTGTGTCGATGTCATCTCGTCTCCCCCTCCCCTGGCGTTGGCGTTGGCGGGGCGCGGGCCAGGCCGTGGACGGTGACGTTGATGGGGGCTTGCTGTGCCGGGTGCTGCTCGTGGATCACTGCCGGGAGCAGGCCGGACGGCGGGTCCGTGTGCCGGGGCCTGGCTCGCGGTGACGACGGGTCTGTTTGCCAGGCAGGCGGGTGGAGCCACCGAAGACCCGGCAGTGGTGCGGGAGCGGTCGGTGGGAAGGCCGGTTGTCAACGGCGTGGGGCAGGCCGGGGGCCTACTCGGCGATGCGCGTGCGATACGACCAGCGGTAGACGGCACAGTGCAGGCCGTCGTGTTCGGTCATTTCCCCGGTGACGACGAAGTGTTCACGGCCTCCGTACCAGGTGACGGTCACTTTGTCGGTGGGCACCGTGAGGGGGTGGAGCCGGTAGGCGGCAGGGAGTTCGTCGGGGCCTTCCACCAGGAGGGCATGGGTCAGAGGGGACATTCTTCCTCCTGGTACTGCTGGCGGTTGCTGGTGACAGGGAGTGGTGTCCCGTACGCGGGGGTGTGGCGTGGCGGGGCGGTGGGGCCGGGACTGGTCCCCGCTGATGTCGCCTGCGGGGGGTGTGTCGAGCAGGAGGCGGGCGATGGCTGCGCAAGTCGTGGCGGGGTGAGCGGTGATGTGGACGGGTCGCAGCTGCGGATGGCGAAGGGTCAGGGTGCGCAGGAGGCGGGTGAGGTCTGCTTGCTCGGTGCAGGCGATGGTGTCGGTTCCGGCGGCGGTGCGGGCCAGGATGTAGAGGCGGGTTTGCCGGCCGGGCAGGCGGCGGGCGAGGCGGGCCAGCCAGCGGACGGTGGACCGGGCGGTGTTGGCGTGCGCCGGGCCGGGGCGGGACGGGGGCGGGGGCGGGAGGATGGCTACGACGTGGCGTGCGCCGGTGAGGCGGTGGATGAGGGCGGCGCCGCCCATGATGGTGCAGCGTTGGCCCAGGCGTTCCAGTTCCCGGCCCAGCTGGGCCGGCAGGCAGTCCGCGTCGGTGGAGTGGGCGCTGGTGAGCAGCAGCCAGGTGTCGGCCGGGGGGAGGGGTGTGGGGGTGTCGGCGGGCGGCTGGGACCGCCGACGCCCTGTTGCGGTGGGTTTGGGGCGCTGGGTTCGGGGGCGGCTGCGGTGGCTGCGGCCCCGCCGGGCGGTGGCGCTGCCGCGCGGGGTGCTCAGGCGGCTACGCGTGATCATGTGGGCCTCTCTTACCGGGGTGTTGTGGCGTCAAGCTGTGGGTGCGGGTGTGAGGGGGCTGGCCGGTGAGCTGGTGGAGCAGGTAGCCCGCCAGGGCGGCGGCGGTGGGGTTGGTCCACGGCACGGTGTGGGGAAGGTGCGGTGCAGGTCGCGTGGGAGCCGGTCGCGTACGTCCGCGGCGCGCAGGGAGCCCGGGCCGGGGGGGGGGAAGTGAGGTGTCGGCGTCGCAGCGCCCCTTGGCGAGGGCCAGCTCGGGCCCCGGCGTACGCCGGCGTCTGGCGACAGGTCCCTTCCGGGAGGAAGAGTGCGTGGAGGATGGTGCGGTCGTGGTTCGCCCGGCTGGCGGAGCCGGTTTCTTCGAGAGGCGGCAGGGAGTACTTGGGCCGGGCTGACGGGCCGGTGAGGGTGGGCTCGGGTGGATGCTCGCCTCGCCTCGTGTGTGGCGGGCGGGGGGTGGTGAGGGTTATCGCAGTGCCTCCACTGTGCTGGCGATGTCCTGGAGGATGCGTTCGGCCTGCCACTGGTCGGCGCCGAGGGGAGATGGTGAAGCGTTCTTGGAGGGCGAGGAAGAACTCGGCGACGGCGAGGGAGTCCAGTTGCAGGTCGGCCAGTGACGTGTCGGGAGTGGTCTGCTGCGAGGAAATCCCGAACTTCTCGGTGAGCAGGGTGAGGAGCGTGTCATAGACGGGTGACATGTCAGGTGCCTTCTGCGGCGGGGGCATCGCGGGTGCTGTGCGGTTGCGGAGGCAGGGTGTGGGGTGTGAGGTCGGGCCAGGTCAGGGTGAGCGAGCCCCAGGCCAGTCCGGCTCCGAATGCGGTCAGCAGGGTGCGGGCGCCGGGGCGCAGCACGCCGAGTCGGGCGGCGGTGCACATGGCCAGCGGGATGGAGGCGGCAGCGGTGTTGGCGAACTCGCGGACGTTGCCGTAGCGGCGGGAGGGGGCGATGCCCAGGCGGTCGGCGACGGCGTCGGGGACCCGCTGGTCGGCCTGGTGCCCGATGAAGACCTCGATACTGCTCGCGGGCCAGCCGGCCCGGGCCAGCACGGCGCGGGAGGACTGTGTCATGCGGGCTATGGCGTGGGCGTAGATGGGGGCGCCGTGCATCCGGAGGTAGAGCTGGTGGGGCGGGGGCGGGGGCGGGGACGGGTCGGTGGCGTAGGGCTGGCGGGAGCCGCCTGCGGCGATGGCGATGAGGTCGCTGCCGCTTCCGTCGGCGCCGAGGTCGACTGCCGTGATCGCGCCCGGCTCGTCGGCGGCGCCCCGGCGCAGGCATACCGCGCCGGCGCCGTCGCCGCACAGGGGCGCGGCGTCCCGCATCGCGGGATCGATGAGGCGCGAGTAGGTCTCCGCCGCGATGACCAGCGGGCGCGCGTACAGACCCGCCAGCAGCATGCCGCTGGCCACGGCCGTGGCGTAGACGAAGCCGGAACAGACAGCCGCGACGTCGAAAGCGGGCACGTCTGTCAGGCCGAGGCGGTGGGCGACTTCGGGCGCGGTGGCCGGGCACCGCCGGTCCGGCGTGGTGGTAGCGAGGATGACGAAGTCGGGCGCCCACCCGGCAGCACACTGCAGGGCAGCTTCGCCTGCGGCAACCGCCAGATCACCGGTACAGATATCCGGGCCGGCCTGACGCCGCTGGGTGCGGGCGCGGGTGCGGGCGCGGATCCACTCATCGGTGTCGTCCAGGGCTGCGCGGCGTGCAACCTCCTGCCTGGAGAGAGCCTGGGGAGGAAGACAGGAGCCCAGGCCGCAGATCACGGCAGCGGGACGGGGAATGCTCACCTCGTCCTCCCTTCTGGGGGCCGCACACGGACAGGCTGGTACGGGGGCGCCGGCCGGGTTCGCCGGCGGGCGCCAGGGGTGCTGCGCGCCGCCGGAGCAACCAGGGCCAGTCCGGGCCCGAGGTTGTTGCGGCGTGCGGACCCCGGCTGGGGGACGCGCACAAAGTGGTGCGGGTGCGGTGTGCCCGCGGCAGCGGGCGCGTTGGGCGGCCGTCGTGTTCGCTGGTGGCCGCCAGGTGTCCGTGGCCCTGCGGGCCCCGGGGAGGGCTGCCTTCCTGGCGGGCGGGGCGGCGTGGCGCAGCCTCTCGGCGGTGCGCGCAGATCGTGGGGGCCGCGGGCCGGGTATGCGCTGGGCAGTTGAACGCCTTTTTTGCCTCGGGCACGGCCGCCACGTGGGTGCGCCCGGCCGTGCTGGGCGGGTCGTCGCGGGCGGTGCAGGTGCGGAGCGAGGCATGCATCTGCCGGGGCACGGTGGCAGGCAGGGGGCTCGTCCGGGTCCACGGGAGGTCGCGCATGTCAGGCCTTTTTTGGGGGGGGCGGGGGCGGGGGTGTGCCGCGGCCCCCGGGAAGGCGGGGCGCGGCACACCGGCCGGTGACGGGTGTTGTGGGTTCGGGAGCTGCGTGTGCCGTCAAAGTCATGGGTGCGGGAGGTCGTTGGCGGGGGCGGCCGGGCCGGACGGTGCTGGGCGGGATGCGCAGGGCCGTGCCGGCGTAGCCGGATGTGCGGGCCGGCGTTCGTCGGGCCGGGGCCGATGGTTGGGACGCGGGGGGCTTGGGGAGGGGGCCCGTTCCGGGCCCCCTGCGGGTCATGGGGCGGGGGTAGGTGTGAGGAGGTGGTGGCCGGTGAGCTGGCCGAGGAGGTAGCGGGCCAGGGCGGCGGCGGTGGGGTTGGTCCACAGCGCGGTGTGGGGGAAGGGGCAGTGCAGGTCGCGTTGGAGCCGGTTGCGTACTTCCGTGGCGCGCAGGGAGTCCAGGCCGAGCATGGTCAGAGAGGTTTCGGCGTGGCAGCGCCCCTCTTCCAGGCCCAGGGTGGTGGTGATGTGCTGGATGATGATGCCTTCCAGGAGGGGGCGGCGCTGCTCGTCGGGGGCGGCGCGCAGGACGGCCAGTGCGTCGTCGCCACCACTGCCCGGCCCGGCACCGTGTTCGGCGGGGGCCAGGTCGGTGAAGTAGGCCAGGTCGGCGGTGTCGGGGTAGGCGGCGAGCCACTGGGCAGGGTTGAGGGGGCTGTAGCCGGTGCGGGCCCGGTCGTGGCGCAGAATCGTCTCCAGGGCGGCGATGCCTTCCTCGGGGCCGATCATGGTGTGGCCGAGCTGTTCGAGGTGCGCTCCGCGGCCGTGCTGGGCCCAGGCGCCCCAGTTGATGGCGGTGGCGGGCAGGTTCTGTGCCCGTCGCCAGCTGCAGAACTCATCCATCCAGCCGTTGGCGCTGGCGTACGCGCCTTGTCCGGGGCTGCCCAGCACGGCGGCGATGGAGGAGAAGGCGGCCCACCAGTCCAGGTCGAGGCCGGCGGTGGCGCGGTGCAGGCGCCAGGTGCCCTCAGCTTTGGGACGCCAGACGCGGGTGAGGAGTTCGGGGGTGATGTTGGGGGTGGTGGCGTCCTCGATGACGGCGGCGCAGTGCAGCACACCGCGCAGGGGGAAGCCTGCTGCCTGGGCGCATTCCACGAGGTGTTCGGCGGCGGCCGCCTCGGCGAGGTCGGCGCACTCCACATCGACGCGGGTGCCCTGGGCGCGCAGTTCCTCGATGAGGCGGGTGGCTTCGGCGCCGGGCCGGGAGCGGCCGGTCAGCACGAGGTGCGGGGCGCCGCTTTCGGCGAGCCAGCGGGCACAGAGCAATCCCAGGCCGCCCAGGCCGCCGGTGATCAGGTAACTGGCGTCGCGGCGTACCACGGTGGCGTCGTGGGGGCGGACGGGAAGGGTGGCGGTGCCGTGGTGGGGCCAGGTGAGGATGAGTTTGCCGGTGTGGCGGGCTGCGGCCATGGTGCGGAAGGCTGCCACTGCTTCCTCGACGGGGTGGCAGGTGACGGGCAGCGGTGGCAGGGTGCCGTCCGCGAACGCGGCCGCCAGCTCCGCGTACAGGCCGGCGATGAGAACGGGGTCATTGCGCAGCAGCAAGGGCATGTCGATGCTGGCGAAGGTGATGTGGCGGCGGAAGGGCAGCAGGCTCAGCCGGGTGCCGCCGTAGATGTCGCGTTTGCCGATTTCCAGGAACCGGCCGTGCCGGGCGAGGAGGTCCAGGCTCGCGCTCTGGGCCGGCCCGGTCAGACTGTTGAGGACGACGTCCACGCCCCGGCCGTGGGTGAGGTGGGGGATCTGCTCGGCGAAGTCCAGGCTGCGTGAATCCATCACGTGCTCCACGCCCAGCTCGTGCAGGTAGGCGCGCTTGGCCTCGCTGCCGGCGGTCGCCCATACCTCGGCGCCCAGGGCGCGGGCCACGTTCAGGGCTGCCAGCCCGGTGCCGCCGGAGGCGCTGTGGATCAGGACGCTCTCCCCGGGCCGCACCCGCGCCTGGTGGTGCAGGGCGTACCAGGCGGTGAGGTAGGCAGTCGGCAGGCCGGCGGCCTGCTCCAGGGACAGGGCGGGGGGGACGGGCAGTGTCCAGTCGGCGCGGACCCGCACGAACGACGCCATCGGTGTGTCGATGGCGATCGTGGCCACGCGGTCGCCGACGCGCCGGCCGGTGACCTGCTCCCCGACGGCGGTGATGACCCCCGCAGAGTCCGCCACCACGAGCACCGCCGGATCTCCCGGCATGCGCATCTGCTGGTAGAGGCCCAGGGCCATCAGGACGTTGTTGTAGTTGAGGCTGGTGGCGTGGACGTGGATTTCGACTTCGTCCGGGCCGGGCGGCGGGCGGTGGCCCGCGGTCAGCCGCAGGGAGCCGAGGTCACCCACGTGCTGCTGGTCGAGCAGGACGCGGTCGGCCGCCCAGTCGATGCGCCTGCGCTGCTGGTCGGTGTCGGTCAGCGGGCGGGTGCACAGGCGGGCGGTGTAGCGGTGCCCGCCGCGGTGGGCGATGTCGTCCTGAGCGTCGGGGCAGGCCAGCAGCTCCCGGGTGATGTCGTCGGCGCTGGTGGCGGGGTCGGTGTCCAGGACGGTGGGGCGCAGCTCGGGGTGTTCGTAGCTGAGGGCGCGCAGCAGGGCGCGCAGCCCCGACTGGCCGAGCCGGGGGATGTCGTCGGGCAGGACCTGGTGGGCGGTTGAGGTGATGGCCCACAGGCGCGGCGGGCTGTCACCGCTCTCGGCGATGAGGGGCTGGACGATGTCCAGCAGGAGCCGTTCGGCGTGATGGCGGGCGCGGCCGGGTGCCTCCTCGTCCGCGGCGTCGTCGGAGTCGAACAGGACGGCGATGCCCTCCAGCGGCGCCTGAGTAAACCGTAGGCAGTCCCGCAAGCGGGTGCGGGCCGGGCCTGTACCGGCGGTGTCCTGCTCGTGCTGGTGCGCGGTTCCGGCGGGCGTGGGCAGGGTGGCCAGGGTGGTGGTGGCGCCATGGGATTCCAGCACGCCGGCGACCTCCCGGGCGGTTTGTGTGCCGCCCGCGTCCACCACAAGCCACCTGCCACCAGCGGCCGGCGCCGGCTCGGGCAGGGGTGTTTGTTCCCAGCGGGTCTGGAGCAGGCGGTGGTCGAAATCCTCCTGCGGGGAGCGGGCCGGGAGCCGCACGAGTTCCGCGCCCTGCGCTGTGGCCAGGACGTTGCCGTCCGAGTCCAGGAGGCGGAGGGTGGCCGTGGCACCGTCGTCTGTGGCCCCGCGTTCCAGGCGGATGTGGCAGTAGCGGCCCCGGGTGATGTCCCCGAACAGGCGCACCTCACCGATGCGGGTGATCAGCACCACGCCGTCGGCGGGGGCACGGGTGGCGAGCCATGCCATCAGGACTGCCTGGAGGCAGATGTCCATGGATGATGGGTGCCAGTGCAGGTCGCGCACGGGTGGGCGGGCCGTGTCGGGCAGGACCAGTTCGGCGAGCACGCTCACCTCTTCCTCTTCCTCTTCCTGAGGGTGGTTCACCCGCAGCGACACCAGGCCGGCGAACGCCGGGCCGTAATCCAGACCGAAGTGTTCGCGTACGTGTGCGTACAGCTCGTCGGCGGACTCCTTGTGTGTGTGCTCGGCGCGCAGCCTGTCCATGTCGGCGGGCGCCGGGGTGGCGGCGCGATGGTGGGACAGGCGGGCGGTGGCGTGCACGGTCCTGCCCATGGCGTCGGCGCCGGGCACACTCAGCTCCCATAGGGCGCTGTCGGCTGAGGTGGTGGTGGCGTGCGCGGTCACCGTGACGGGTTCGGTCAGTGGCAGGACGTTGCGCAGTTCGAGGTCCTGCACGCACACGGCGGACGGCTGGGCCGCGAACAGGTCGGTGGCGGCGGCCAGGGCCATCTCACACATGGCGGCGCCGGGCAGGACGGCGGTGCCGTCCACACGGTGATCCTCCAGCCACGGCAGGTCTGTGGTGTCCAGGACGTTCTGCCAGTAATGGGTGCCGTCCTGCCCGGGGTCGGCCAGGTACGGGCCGGTCAGAGGGTGCACCCTGGGCGGGGTGAGGCGCGCGATCTCGTGGTGCTCGCGCTCCCAGGAGGTCGGCGGCACATCGGCCAGCTCCCCGTGCGGGTACCGGCGCTCCCATGCAACGGGGTGGCCGGCGCAGTGCAGTTCGGCGAGCCGGGCAGCGAAAGCGGCCGGGCCGGCGCTGTCACGACGCAGGGAGGCGATGACGGCCGTGTCGTTGGTCCCGGCATCGGTGAGGGTTTCGCGCAGGGCGTGCCCGAGCAGCGGGTGGGGGGAGATCTCCAGGAAGATCCGGTAGCCGTCTGCGGCCAGCGCCCGCACGGCTGGGGCGAACTGCACCGGTTCACGCTGGTTGGCCGTCCAGTAGGCGGCATCCAGCACAACATCGGCGCGCGGGTTTTCGCGCACGGTGGTGTAGAACGGCACCACGGGCGGCTGGGCCACCACCTCCTGCAGGGCTTCGCGCAGGTCGTCCAGGATGCTGTCCATGTGCCGGGTGTGCGAGGCGACGTCCACGTTCACCAAGCGGGCGAATACGTCGTGCTGCTGCCAGTAGGCGACCATGTCCGCCACCTGCTTCGCGTTGCCGCCCACCACCGTGGAGGCGGGGGATGCGATCACGGCGACGTCGACGCTGTCCGCGCCTTGCTCGGCGAGGTCGTGCTCGACCTGCTCGCGGGGCAGGGCGACAGAGGCCATCCGGCCTGTGTCTCCTGTGCGCAGGGCCAGGCGGGAGCGGCGGCAGATCACCCGGGCCCCGTCCGCCAGGTCCAGGGCGCCCGCCGTCACAGCCGCGGCCACCTCGCCCATGGAGTGGCCGACCACGGCGGCCGGGCTGATGCCGTGGGCCCGCCACATCGCGGCGATGCCCAACTGCATGGCGAACAAGGTGGGCTGCACCCGGTCGAAGCCGGTCACCTCCGCGGGCGAGCCCAGCGTCTCTCGCAGGGAGAACCCGGACTCGGCGGCCACCAGCGGCTCCAGGTCGTCGATCACCCGGGTGAACGCCGCATCGACGTCCAGCAGGTTCTGGCCCATGCCCGCCCACTGCGAGCCATGCCCGGAGAACATCCACACCGGTCCAGGACCGGTATCTTGGAGCGCCGTCGCCTCGACCACGCCGTCCACCGTCTCGTTCTGGGCCAGGGAGCACAGCTTGTCCGCGAGCTCCTTGGTGCTGCCGGCCACCACCGCGGCACGATGACGCAGGTGTGAACGGCGGACGGTGAGCGTGTAGGCGATGTTCTCAAGCGGGGTGTCCTGGCCGTGCTGTTCCACCCAGTGGGCCAGGCGGGCGGCGCAGGCCCGGACGGCCGCCGCCGTCCCGCCGGAGAGGGGGAATATCTGCGGCACACCGGAACTGTCCCGCTGTCCCACCGCACCGTCCGCGCTCTGAGCAACGGGTACTGGGGCCTGTTCGACGATCACGTGGGCGTTGCCGCCGTTCATCCCGAATGAGGAGACTGCGGCCAGCCGGGCCGGGCCCGGTACCGGCCAGGGCACCGGCTGCGTCGGCACGAACAGGCGGGTGGAGTCCGCGTCGATCTGCGGGTTCCACCGCGTGAAGTGCAGCGACGCCGGAATGGTGCCCGAGCGCACCGCGAGGATCGCTTTGAGCAGTCCGGCCACGCCAGCAGCGGGCTCAGCGTGACCGATGTTCGTTTTGACCGAACCGAGTGCGCACCGGGCCTGGCCCTGCCCGTAGACAGAGGCGAGTGCGGCGAACTCGATGGGGTCGCCGACCGCCGTGCCGGTCCCGTGTGCCTCGATCATGCCGATATCGCCCGGCTCTACGCCGGCGCGGCGCAATGCCTCACGGGCCAGGGCCGTCTGGGGCGGCGCGGACGGCGCGCTGAACCGGGTGCCGTGCCCGTTGTGGTTGATCGCGGAGCCCCGCAGCACGGCTAGGATCCGGTCGCCGTCGCGTAGGGCGTCCTCATGCCGCTTCAGCGCCACCACGCCGCAGCCTTCACTGCGTACATAGCCGTCAGCGTCGGCGTCGAACGCCCGGGAGCGGCCGGTGGGGGAAAATGCCGACCAGCTCGCGAGGACAGCAGCGGTCTCCGGCACCAGATTCAAGGTCACCCCGCCCGCCAGTGCCAGGTCGGCCTCCCCGGCCCGCAGACTCTGGCAGGCCAGGTGCACAGCGGTCAGGCTGGAGGCGCACAGCGCGTCCAGGGTGATGTGCGGGCCGCGTATGTCCAGCAGGTAGGCGAGGCGTCCCGGGCCCACGCTGGCTGCCCCGGTGTACAGGACGTAGGGCTCGTCTCCCAGCTCCAGGGGGCGCCGGCTGCGCACTTCGTAGTCGTGGGTGTAGATCCCGAAGAACAGGCCGGTCCGTGAGCCCTTCAGGGACAGTGGAGGGATGCCCGCGTGCTCCAGTGCCTCCCACGACACCTCCCACAGCAGCCGGTGCTGCGGGTCCACCCACGCCGCCTCCTGCTGGTTGACCCCGAAGAACTCGGGCTCGTAGGCGTAGATGTCACCATCGAGGAAGCCGCCGTAGCGCATCCGCTGGGCCACCGGTCCGGGCAGCACCGCCAGTTGCTCCTGCGTCCACCGCTCGGCGGGCACCTCGCGCACCGCTTCACGGCCCTCCTCCAGTAGCCGGCCCAGTGCCTCCAGCGAGTTGGCCCCGCCGGGGTAGCGGCATCCTGTGCCCACCACCGCGATCGGCTCATCCACCGTCTCACGCCCCTCGACTGTCATCAGCAGTCCTCTCCTTCGTCGTTCCTGAGTTGGCCCTTGGTCGATGCGCCGCCTCACGGCGCCTTGGTGCGCGGGCTGCCCCGTGGGCAGGGGAGACTGCCAGCCCTCGCTCGAATCCGGGGCACCCGCATCCGCGCCTCATTGCGGCACAAGGCAGGAGAAACGGCTGCCGTCCGCGCGGCCGGCGCGGTCATGCCGTCGCAGCCCGCGACGGACACCACGTCCGCCTTTCAACGTCTGTACAGGACCGGTGAAAAGGGGCCTCCCGTAGCCGGTCACCGCCCGCTGACAAAACTACTCCCGGATACTCCCCGGAATGAGTTGCATTCCGGCACGGAGTTTCTCCGCAGCACGCATATGCCCCCTCTGTATCCGGTGGGCAGCGGATGCCGACAAGGGGACTACCCCGGGCGAGAAACGTTACTCCAGAAATCCTCTGCCGGAACGGAGCACCGAAGAGTGCACGGGGCGTACGGGTGTCAGAAGAAACGAGCCCGCTCGCGCCGGAAACGCTGCGTGCGACCGCGTGCGCCATGCGGTGAAGTCAGAAACCATCACCCGGCGCCTCACTTCCGCATGACATGCCCCTCCTTCTCCATATTCCCCGGCCGCCTCAGAGGCGGCCGGCACTATCGCACTTTCACGGCAGCAATATTCGGCACCGCCGCACTCCGAACTTCTGGGGGAACAGAGAAACGAGTCGCCGCGCGTTCTCGCCCTCCGCCCCGCTCCGCCCTCCAACAGGCCGCATATATCCGGCCGTTCCATTCACGCACCCCGAGCGCGGGAGCGAATCCTCTTGACAGGCAGCCGGAACAGGGCGTTAACGTCAGAGGGCCGGCAGAGGATGCCGGACCCCGTTTGCAGGTGCCTGAGAAATATGCAAGCCGCAGCCCATCGAAGGTTCTTCCCAGATTTTCTGGTTGTTTTTGCGTTGCGTACTAATTCGGGCTGTTGCCGTGAAAGGGGGAGGGCGGGCGGATGTCAACAGCCCAAAACACTTTGCCGCCCTGCGCCGGACCGATCAGGAGTCATCCGTGCGCCCCATGGAGGCAATGAACGCGCCTGGGCGGAAGGTTCCCGCGCCGACTGATTCCCTCCAGGCGCCCCGCCAGCAGAACGAAATATCACCGAACCCAACGAAAAGGAGGATCTTGCTATGGCGAGGAAGAACGCCCTCACCCGGCTGGTCCGCAACAGTGAACGCATGGACAAGGACATCCGCCGGGGCATCCGCAAGGGCCTGGGCACCAAGAAGAAGAAGTCGAAGAACAAGAAGCGGGCGAAGAAGAACCAGCGTCAGATCAACGCGCTCGCCGGCCAGATCGGACAGCTCACCCAGCAGGTCTCCACCCTCACCACCGTCGTGGCCGAGGACCGCAAGGGCAAACCGGCCGCTTAGCCTGCCCGCCCTTCCGCGCAGTGCGACGGACGAGGAGCATGCATGCCCCAGGGACGTACCCGCCGCACCGTCCGCATCCTGTCCCGGTCCTTCGCCGACGAGGCCGGCCGCACCCTGAGCACCCGGCGCGGCCGGCCCGCCATCCCTGAATCTGAGGACCGCAAGCTGCACAGGGCACAGACATTCCGCCGGACACTGGAAACACTGGGCCCGCTGTATGTGAAAGTCGGACAGATCCTGGCCACCCGCCCGGACTTCGTGCCGAAATACATCCGGGACGAACTGGAGAACCTCAACGACCAGGCCAACGTCGAACCGTTCGCCCGGTTCGCAACGGTCCTGGAGGAAGACCTGGGCGCCGACTGGCGAGCACAGTTCAGGGAGATCAACACCGAACAGCCGCTGGGCGCCGCCTCTTTGGCCCAGGCATACAAGGCCATCACCACCGATGGCACCCCCTGCGTCATCAAGGTGCAGCGCCCCAACGCCTCCACGGCGGTCCTGGGCGACATGGCCGTTCTGAACAACCTTGCCCGGCTGATAGCGAAGGCGGCCCCGCACTTCAACGAAGTCGTGGACGTCAAGGCCATGCTGGAAGTCCTGTTCACCGTCATGGAAGCCGAACTGGACTTCACACGCGAGGCCCGCAACATGAAGGACGCCAGGAAAGCCGCCAAGCACTTCAAACGAGTCCGCGTGCCCAAGGTCATCACCGCCACCCCCCGCGTTCTGGTACAGACCTTCGCGGACGGTGTGCCCATCAACCGCGTGAAGGACGATGACTTCAGCAAGAAGCAGCGGAAGGAAATGTCCTACCAACTCATCCAGTTCATGTTCCGCTGCTACTTCCTGGAAAGAAAATTCCACGCCGACCCGCACCCGGGAAACATCATCATCAGCCCCGACGGCAAAGCACACCTCATCGACTGGGGCATGGTCGGACGCCTCGACCGCACCACCAGCGCCGCCATCCTGGGCACCTTCATGGCAATGGCCCACAACGACGGCGCCAGCATGGCCAGACACTGGGTCACCCTGGGCACCGCCACACCATGGAGCAACGTCTCAGCCTTCATCGGCGACCTCACCCGCATCGTCCCCCACTGGACCGACGCCACCCTCGAAGAACTCAACTTCGGCGTCGCCCTCATGACACTGCTGCGCTACTCATCCCACCGCGGCATCCAGATCACACCGCTCGTCTCCGTCATGGGAAAATCCGTCGCCAACATCGAAGGATCCGTGCGCTTCCTCTACCCCAAACTGAAACTGTCCACCGCGCTACGCAGAACACTCAAAGACATCATGCGGGACCTGCTGCTGGACACCCTCACCGAAGAACAAGCCGCCCAGAGCGCCCTGCACCTGCTGAGCACCCTCACCCAGACCCCCGCCCAACTGCAGGCATCCCTCACCGACCTCTCGACCCGCCAGCTCACCGTCCAGACCCGCACCAACCTGGGTGACCCCATCACTCCCGGCCGCCGTCAACGGATCCCGGGACGCAGCGGTGCGGTGCCGGCCGCCGCTCTAGGCGCCGCCTTCGGCCGGATCCGCGAACGAGCACGGAGGAAGTCATGACCGCCGCGACGCCACCCACCAACCCACGCCTTCGGAAAGTTCACCGCACACCCTCGGCCCCCGCCCAAGCCACAGTCACCGCCACGCCCCTGCCCTCCCCGCAACGCCCCGCAATCTGTGCCGGGAGGCGCCAGCCGCAGCCTGAACACCGCACCGCGAGCGTCGCCTGGCGGGACGACCGGCGCCGATAATCGAGGAAGAACGCTCATGCGTGAAGCGACACCTGCCGACACCCACGTGCCGCCCCGCACGGTGGGTGTCCTGGGCATGGGCGTCTACCTGCCCTCGGGGAAGCGGAGCGACGAGCCGGTGGCACGAGCCCTTGACGCCCCGGCCCAGTTGGTCGCCGACTGCACCGGGGTGCACACCCGGCATATCGCCGCGCCGCATGAGGCGGCATCCGACCTGGCGGCCGGGTGATCCATTGTCCGAGGTCTTCGCCGCCAAAGCGGCGTGTCCCAGCGAGTAGATCGCCTATGGCCCCGCCTTCGGTCAGGTAGTGGTCGATGAGGGCGAGGTGACGCTGCCACGCGGCGTTCCACGGACCCGTCGACCTGCCAGGGCACGGGACGGCCGCCGGACCGGAGCCTGCCCAGCACCTGGACACGTTCGGGCCAGCGGCGGGTGAAGGCGGGGCGGCGGCAGTCGGTCATGATCCGCCCGATGCCGCGCATCACCCCGTCGATGGTGATGGTTTCCTCGCGTCGGGGCAACAGGGGCCTGGCCTGCGGCGCTGCCCATCACGGTGACGGCGACCAAAACCTGAGCATCGAAGTTGTCCATCCGTGCCATGTAGCGTGCTCAGTCACATTTGGCTGCTGGCGGCTTGCTCGTTTGCCGCGGGGTGAGGAAGAGGGCAAAGGCTGGCTCCAGGGTGACCAGACGGCAGTCCGCGATCAGTGAGGAGCCGGTCTGCCTGCTCCCGGAATGGGCAGGCCAGGCGTACTCAAGCCCCGTGCTACCCCTCCCGATCCCGCCGTTCTGTACCCCGATGCCGCGACCTGCGGCAGCCTCGCCACCGCGCTCCGGGTCGAGGCGGAAGGCCGCCTCGCCGCCGTCCCCGTCACGTCCTCGGACACCGCTCCGCTGCTCCACGCGACCGTCGCAAGCACCCTGCCGCACCGCGAGCCGCTGCGGATCAGCGCATGGGAGCACGAACGGCAGTGGTCGATCCGGGGCGAGGAGCCGTTCCAGGGCCCTGCCCCTCGTCGACGGCGAGACGAAGGACCTGGCGGAGGTCGCCGGGGCCGCGCGGGCATGGCACGACGGGGCGGCCCTGGAGGACATCCGCCGGGCGGCCCCCTTCGTACACCTGACCGGCCGGTTCGAGGTGCCCGACAACGATCCCGTGCGTCTGACGGAATCCGAGTGGCAGGGCATGCGCCAGGGGGCGGCCGACCTGGAGTACGTCTGGCAGGGGTCGTACCAGGCCCTGATCGAGGCGGCGTACGCCGAGCCGGCGCTGCGCGCCCTCTACCCGTTCACGAGTCACTGGGCGCTGCGCTTCTCCACCACCACCCGCCCGAGCTTGACAGTGAGCGGACCCTGCCTGACCGCGGGCAGCGACGGCACGTACGGAGTGGGAAGGGGCTTCATCACTTCAGACCTCGGCCTGTGCGCCACACCGCACGAGGCCGTGGCACTGGCCGTACGGCACCTGCCGCCCGACCTCGGCCCGGTCGCACTCGGCAGATAACCCACCTGGCAAGCGGCCGGACCAGCAGCGCAGCAGCAGATCACTGAGATGCCGCTCACCGTCTACCAATGTGACTCAGCACGCTACTTGTCGAGAACCGCACTACTCGACGTGCGGTTCTCCGGGCGGGTCAGCACGACAACTGTCGGATTCAGCGAGGTATCTGTCGGTTGGTGATCGCTCGGCAAGCAAGTTGTCGCCAACTCCGAAGAAGTCGCCCCGCCAGCGGCGCCCAGCCGCACCCGGTGACGCTGGAGATCGACCTCGGCGACCTTCACCGTGATCAGCTGGCCCTCATCGACAAGCTGATCCGGAGTCTCGGCCGGCTCGTCAGTCAGCTCGGAGAGATGCAGGAACCCGACAACGTCTGGGGCAAGCTGCATGAACACACCAAAGGGAACGATCTTGGCAATCGGCCCGGTGAGGACTCGACCGGCCTGATCAGCGAACCGGATGAGTGGAACTTCTTGCAGAGCCTTCAAGGAGAGCGTGACCTGTCCGGAGCGCGTCTCGGCGATGATCACCTCAGCGGTGATCCGCTGGCCGGCTTCGACTGCCTCGGAGGGGTGGTTGATCCAGCCCCACGTCAGGTCCGTCACCCGGATGAAGCCGGTGCACAGGCCCTCGGGTTCGCCGTCGACGTGAACGAAGACCCCGAAGTTGTGAACCTCGGAGACCGTCCCGGTGACGACCCGCCCGCGTTCGAGCGCCAGGAGGAAGGACCGCAGGGCCGGGATCTCGCACGCCCTGGCGGAGAGGTGAAGCTGCCCTTCGCGCCACCGCCCGATTTCTTCGGCATCGATCTCCTGGCCGACCTCAAACAGCTCGGATGGATGCTCGATCCGACGCATCGACGCTTCGTGCAGAGGAATCCGACCGATCTCGGTCGCTTCTCCTTCGGCATCCACGAGCTGCACCAGGACGTCCGCTCCGTCGAATCCGATGACCTTCACAGTTCTCACAACCCCCGGCCGGAGCTGGTTGATCAAGGACTGCAGGCGAGGGTCAGGGGTTGGCGCGGACATGGAGGTGAGCCTAGTCGGGGCCGACCGCAGACGACAGATTCCGTGCTGACACGACAGTTAGCCTGCTGAGTCACAACCAAGCGCGCGTACGGGCGAAGTCCTGAGCGGGGTAGTTGGCGGATCCCGCCAACTACCCCGCTCGGTCACAGCTGTGACCGGTCGAGATACCTGTCACCTGGGCGGGGAGACTGACACCAGCGGCGCGCGCTCGCTGCGACGCTGTGACTGAGCGCCCGAGTTGGCGGATGCGTGCTTCAACTGGCGGCAGTCGCCATCTCGCGGAGCCAAACGAACAGACCCAGCTCAGGGTGCTAGGGCAGTCACGAACGACGGAGGCCCGACGATCCAGATTGCGTCGTAGCCGAGCCCTGCAGCCCACGCTCCGTGTCGACTTCTGAACTCCTCCGCGACCCGGGGCAGGGCTGTTGCGATGGCATCCGTGGCGTCCAGGGCGAGGACGATGCCGTGCTTCGGACGGTCCTGCTTGTGCAAGATTGGATGTGGCGGATGCCTTGGGCCCCGCCAGGACCAGCCTTGCCAACGGTGACCTCTTCGGAACCAACCGCGTGGTCACTGTCGCTGACGTAGTGAACCGGCGGCTGATCATCTGGGGCGATTGCACTCGGATCCATCAATCCAGTCTCATCCCAACATCGGAAGATGCCCGGCTTGGAGCCCGCCAACCATAAAGCTCAGTTCCGCCAAGTGGCGCTCAGTCACAGACGTACTGCCGACGGCCCTCCCACCAGCGGAATCGGCGTACAGCCGGTGACTGCTAGCCTGCAAAATCGGAGCAGGTGACAACAACATCGACCATCTGGTGAGAGGTAGCTCGACCAATGCGGCGCCGAAGCCCAGGTCAGCCACGAATCCGGTGACACCTATCTCGCCCAGTCACACTTGCCCTTGATCCTTGTGACGGTCTTGGCCCAGGCACTGGTCTCGGCGGCTTCGAACCGGTGCCCGAGGTGCAGGGGGTGACCGACACCTGGTGGCGGGGCGAGGACTCGCTCATCGCCGTGTACCGGGGCGAGGCCGTCGGCCTTAACGCCCCGCAGTACCTCGAAGCACACGTCTACGGCGGGCTCGACGCGTTGGGTCTCCACGGCGGCTGACTCGGAGTGCCGAATCCGGTCCGCCTCCAGGTGCCTGTAGATTTGCACCGTTTTAGGCTGGTTGTCTACTCGAGGGGGCAGCCTGGGAGGTGTGGATGCCTCGGCCTGTCTCGTACGGCGCGATCTCGTTTGGGCTGGTCACTTCTCTGAACTAGGGGCTGTCCGGGCCTGGCTGTCGACGCTGGTGCACCCGGCAGGTTCCGACAAGGTGCCGTTCTGGCGGCGGGGCGACTACTCGGCGTCGATCCCCAAGTCTCTACGCATGGCGTCCCGTAGAACTTGATGTGCCGTGTCGTAACGCAGACGGGCCGTGACATATTCATCGCTACCAAAGCCGTGCCCGTCTGTGACTACCTCGCAAATATCTCGGAGGAGTTCGAAGCTGTCATCGGACGGACGCACGACGAACTTCGGGGCAGTGATCGATACCTCGTAGCGCAGCCCCGTGCACACCTCGAGTGCTTCCCAGAGGACAGGACGATGCACGGACAACTCGACACTGGGATCACGGACTGCAACGCGACAGGCGTTCCGTGCCGCGGCGAGTGCTGTCAGGTACGTCACGTACAGGCTCTTGCGGCTCCGTACACGCTGGTCGCCGCTCTCTCGCCTCCATCTGCGATGGTCTAGGAAGCCAGCAGACGCGGTTGCGATGCCTCCGCCGACCAAGGTGCTGAGTAGCGTCCCCCACTCCATCGAACCAGCGTGCGCCCTATCATGCCTACCGTCGAGATGCCCGGGCTTCGCCCCCTACGTTAATGACCTTACGATCGTCGACTGAGATCGGCAGTAGATGCGCGTCCGGCCAGGTTGTAGAACGTCGGCATGCCGAGGTCGACGATGCGTTGACGAGTTTCCTCCGCGTCGAGCTGGGCCAGCGGGGCTCAGCGGCCCCCGTCCGAAGACGGCCTCACCCCACCCTGCTGCCCTGCCCGGCCAGTAGAAATGATGCCTCCGCGGCGACAAACCTTGAACTCTCCGCGGACTGCTTCCAGATCCACATCCTGGACGAGGACTCCGACGCCGACTTCAGCGATGTGTGGACTGAGCAGACAATGCTGGACGGGCTCGGAGTCGCTGAAGGAGGTCTGGCGATCGGCACGGACGTCAACTTCACCGTGGCAGTTGCCGTCCATCTCCTCACAGCCCAGCCCGACGATGACAGCGACGACTTCGACCACGTCGTCGAGGCAAGCCTCAACCTGGCCTCGGGACGACTTGTGGTGCTCGGCTGCACTGACGACGTCGACGCCGCAGCTCGCTTCGACATGCCCTCCGGGTGGACCCGCATCCGGGCTTCCAGGCGCGGTCTTGCCGCTGCGGCCTTCCCCGACCCCGACTGCGAGGACGAGCCCGAAGACACCGAGGAGATCCGGCTACAAGCGTGGACAGCCCCGTACTCCGAGCCGCACATCACCAAACGATGGGCAGGTCCCGACGCGGAACCGCTCTCGTGAACCAGCTCTTCGTGCGCCCAGCCTTGGGGCCCGGACTGCCTAGTCCGCGCCGGGGCGGCGTCGTACGTCGGCATAGACACGGGCGCGGACACCGGACTCGCCAGGGACGCGCCACGTCGGAGTGACCCCGGAGGTCGCCCACTGCAGCTGGAGCTGTTCCATCACTGCCCGGACGGTTTCTTCGTCGGTGGCAGCAATATCGAGGACGGCCAGGCCCGGTTCCGAGATGTGCGCCTCGTCGATGTGCATGGTCCCAAGGACGACTCTGCCCGGGCACGGGGTTGCCTGGCGGAGGCAGAAGCATCCGTACGAGGGAACGCAGCGCACAGATCCGGCTCGGTCGGCGGGACGTTACGGCTCCGCACGCACCGCTGCCGACGCGATCGGAGAGGGCTTCGACTGATGCGGCCACGCCGCGCGCCCCCAGAGACCGGCGCGCGCCCGATGTAGCGCACCGAGCTTCACCCAAACCGGTGGAACCGCGCTGGGATACCGGGGCGCGGCAGGTAAGTACGGGACGCTGGGAGCGTGCGCTGCCTCATGGTCCCGTTGATCCTGCTCTTCCTGGTCGGGACGTGCGGCTGCGTGCGTGTGCAGACGCCGGTGCGGGCAAAGCCCGTCGTCATGGCCCGGCCGCTCGCGCACCCGGCCCCGAGCCAAGCTCCTGCCAGGGAGGTCCTGGCGGCCTACCCGTCCAGCCCCACGCCCTCGGTACCGGCCACCGGCCACCGGCCAGACACCGCGCCCGCCTCCCCGACACGGCACTACCGGCCACACACCACCCACGCCCCGCCGCCACGGATCGCTCCCCGTCCCGTTCACGCCCCGGCCGCTCTCAACCCGCCGCCAGTCCGGAAGAGCCGTCCGTATGACGTGAAGGCCCTGTGCGGTGCGTCCGAGGCAGTCACGAGCGCCGCTGTCAGCCAGCTGTGCTGGCAGCACCTCGGCTGACCACGACGGTGCCCTTCTCCTGGTCGCTGCCGGAGCCCATGCTGGCGGCCCCCACCGCGGACCCTGCCCTCCCGCCCGGCCATGCCGCCGAGCCCAAATGGGACGGATGGCGCGCCCTGCTCTCCTGGAACGCTGGGAAAGCCGTGCTGCGCTCTCGCCGGGGCACGGACCTCACACCCTCCTTCCCGGAGGTACGTTCCGGCGCGGCACAGCTGCCGGACGCCACCGCGCTGGACGGGGAACTGGTGGTGTGGGACGAAGCGGGACGGATCGCATTCGAGCGGCTCCAGAGCCGCCTGCAACGGCGAGGGACCGGCGCGGCCCGGATCGCCGAACAGTGGCCCGCCCACTTCGTCGCCTTCGACCTGCTGCGCCTGGCCGGCACCGACACCACCAGCTACTGACAGCCGGCACTGACCGCCGGCAGGCTCGCGCCAAGGCGGCGGCAGGGGCGGGCACCCCTGCCGCCACCAACCACATGGGCAACCCGCGACATCAGACCTCAGCTACGGAAAGGCCGCGCGGCCAGCGACGTGACGCCGGTGACGATTTTCTGCACGTACTTGACCAGATGCCTGGCGGAGCCGGCTCCGTAGGAAGCGCTGTCGCGGAGACGGTGGAACTCATCGTCCTCGACTGCCGCGAGCTCCACTGCGGCGGTGTGCGTCAGGTACCGCTCGGTCGCCCCCACTCCACTTTCGGCTTCAGCCGGCCTGCCTTGGCGGTCGACAGCGCCCGCAGTAACGCCCCCACGTCGGTCGGTGCTGCCACCGCCACGATCGCCCCGCTCGCTGCGGTCAGCCGCTCAGCTGTCGTCCCTCCAGCGAGGAGGGGCGCGAGGATCCGGTGACGGCGACCAGCCCGACCGTCTGGCAGATGTCCCGGCCGGCCTCGGCCCCGGTGACCAGACGCACCGCGTCGCGGTCGGCCTGCCACGCCAGCTTCCTTCATCACCTTGCCCCGGCGCAACGACCTCATACGACATCCCCTCCTGCCTGCCGGTTACGGGGGAGTTCTTCGAGGTAGACCGGCGCAGCCTCCCTGCCGGCCGCCGCCTGGACCGCGGCGGACAGCAGGCGGCTGTTCGTCGCGTCCATCACGCCGACGGCCTCAGCCGGATCCCACCAGTCCCATCCGAGCAGTTCCCCCTCGGGCACACGGATGCGGAAACAGTCCTCGGGTCGGATGGTGGCGGCGAAGACGAACAGATGGCAGGCGAACGGATTCACCTCATACGCCCCGTTACGTCCGAGGGGGAGCCACTGCACCACCAGCAGGCGGCCTGCGGTGACGGGCACGCCCGTCTCCTCCCGGCCTTCGCGCTCGCAGCACTGGCGGGGAGTCTCCGCGCCTGCCGGCCCCTCTTCGGCCTTTCCGCCGGGCATCACCCAGTGCCTCGTGCCCGCGTGGTGGACCAGCAGGACCCGGCCGTCACCGCTCTCGATGAACGCGGCGGACGCCGAGCCGACCAGGGCGCGCGAGGAATGCTGTGGCCTCACGCGGCCCACCCCATCGAGGTATCGGCACGGTTGGCGGCGATGGCCGTGAGCGCCACCGCGGTGATGTCCGCGACCGGGGCGGGCAGCGCCGCAACCGGATGCCACTGCAGCCGGATGAGCCGGTCACCGGCCTTCGGGGTGCCCCGGTGCTCCAGAACGCGGAAGAACAGCAAGGCCCGCGCGCTCGCGGTGGCGCTGCCGTAGACGTCGAGGACGTGGACCAGGCGCAGGTCCTGCGGATCCACGCTCACCCCCAGCCCCACGGCGGCCGTCTGCCCCGCCGCACATGCCAGGGCCGACTCCCTCTCTCGCCGCGCGGCCGGCAAATGCCAGCCGCAGGCAGGGAAGTCAGCCGAAGGGGCGCGGAGTTGCCAGAGAACCTCCCCGCACTGCTCGAACACGAGATGGACCCCGACGAGGGTAGGCGTAGGCGGCAAGGGAGCTCCTCCGGTGGCATCGGATGCGGACAGGTGCTCGGAAAACCTCCGTGCCAGGTCATGCGTCACGGTGACGGACGGGCGAAATGGCGAACAAACGTTCTAGAGGCGGCGATGGGCCCGCAATCCCGGGCGCGGGCCTCGCGCTCCTCCCTTTGATCCGTTCTCGGGGAACGCGGCATTCGAACCGGTGATTGCCCAGGCTGACCGCTCCGGCTTCCCAGCTCCGGCGCGTCGGGGTCCGCCGGCCTGTGGGACCTTCTGCTGAACGCGGGCTTGCGAGCGAAGGGGGGACGGGCTGTCAGCAGGGGACAGGGGCAGGATGTGCGTCACGTCGGGGTGGATTCACGGTGAAGGCCTGTCTGGGCGCAGGGGGTGGTTCAACGGGGGGCGGGGGCGCGGGAAGAGCCGTGATTTGAGCACACGGGCGGCGGGCGTGCGGTCGCGCGGTCGCCGGGGCGCGAGTCTGCTTCCTGTCCTGCTGGGGCTCGGTCTGGGGCGATGCCGCGCAGACGGCGTACGTGCGCCAGGTAGGCCCCCAGGAGGACGGCCCGGATCGGGTCAGGCGGACTCACCTGACCCTGTCGGCCGCCCGTCCTTTTGGGCTGTGCGCCGACTCGCTGGCGCACATCCAGCACCTGCAGCTCTTTGAGCCGCCGCACGGCATGGGCCACGAGCCGCTCCGGCGCGTCGTACAGGGTGCACAGTTCACGGCGCGTCCGGATTTCTCCCTGGGGCCAGGCGCCTGTGAGGACATCGTCGTGCAGGCGGGCAGCCAGCTCGGCGACCCGCTGGTCCGTCCGCGGCGCAGCCGCATGACTGCGTGGCGCCGGTGACGTACCGGCCTCGATCCTGGCGTGTGCGTCAGGGGCAAGGATGACCCGTCCCTGTCTGCAGGAGGCGATGATGCCTGTGCACTTCAGCTTGCGTACCGCCTGGGCCATGATCGCGGTGGGCACACCGAGTTGGCAGGTGAGATACACCAGCGGGGGCGTGGAGCGTTCAGGCGAGTAGGTGCCGTCCGCGATGCGTGCACACAGCATGTCTGCGGCCCGATTGACCGCTGCGAGCATGCCCGGCCCCAGCAATGTGGCGGCAGGCTGAGCCGTTATGGTCTCCGCCCGCCTCGTCACTGGACCGCCCTCTCCCGCACCGGACACGCAGCGGCGGCCTCCCGGAGCAGCGCGGTACTGGCCGCTGCGGATGCGGCCCGACGGCTCAGCTCGTCGAAGGTGTGCTGACGGTGGAGGCCTTCAGGCCCGTTGAGGTAGATGGCGCGGGTGTGGTCTGCCTCGACCCACACGGTGCAGTCGTGCTCGGCCGCCGACAGGGTCAGGCTCAGCAGGTCGGTGTCCTCACCGCAGGCAGCGTGGGTGCCGGTGCCGGGGTGAAGGATGCGGATGTCTGCGAGCTGTTCCTCGACGGCCCTGCACAGGAACGCCAGCTGGTGCGCTAGAGGATGAGGATCACCGCCGACGACGTCGAAGGGTCTCGTGAGTACGGAGGAGTCCAGGAGGACCTCGACCTGTTTCCAGCGGTGGCGGTCGGTGACGGTCGGTGGACGCCAGCGGCGTGCGTCGGTGAGCCCCAGCAGGGCGGGGGAGTGCAGATAGTCCAGGTTGTCGGCGTAGGTGCTGCTGCGTACCGGGGTCGGCACGGTGTAGCTGCTGTACGCCCGTACGCCGGTGGCGGATCGCTGGACGGCTTGGAGCCGGCGTTGCCAGCCCGCAGAGCGATCCACCAGGTAGTGCCGTGTGCTGCCCTCCTCGGGGGCCGTGGCCCATTCGGTCAGGACATCATGGGTCTGAGGGGGCTGGCGGTAGAGGTGCAGCAGCCGCTCCAGGCCCTCCCGCGGGGGTGGTGCCTGGCCGGTCTCCCAGCTGGCGAGCTCCTCGGTACTCACGCACGCCAGCGCCGCGACAAGTTCCGGCCTCACCCCCCACTGGCTGCGCATGTCCCGCAGGTGCGCACTCAGCACCAGCAGGCGGACGGGCGGGTCGTTGGATGGCATGGTCAAGGCCTCTCTCGGCGGTCAGGGGTATTGGTGCAGCTCGGCGGGGAAGGCAGCCCAGTCGATGACCCTGTCACCGGGCCGTGTTCGTCTTGCTTGGGTGAGGTCCATGAGGCCCGGCCGCTGTGGGAGGGCCGGGCCGGGTGGTGGTGGTTATGCCTGTGTGAACCAGCGGAGTTGTTCGGTGGGGGTCACCGTGGCTTGCTGGTGGGCTATTTCGGCTTCGGCGAGGTGGACCAGGCCGTCCACGGCCTCCTCTCCGAAGGCCTTCTCGGCGAGTGTGCTGTGCTGCAGCAGGGGGAGCGCTTCGTCAAGGCTGGCAGATAGTGGACGCTCGTCGTGTGCGGTGTGGGCGTTGCCCCTCCAGCGTGGCGGCGGGGTCAGATCGGATTCCAGGCCGTGGACGATCCCGGCGATCACCGCGGCCAGCGCCAGGTAGGGGTTGGCGTCCGCGCCGGGGACGCGGATTTCGGTGCGCAGGCTCGGGCCGTGGCCCACGACGCGGACGGCGCAGGTGCGGTTGTCGACGCCCCACGTCATGCGGGTGGGGGCGAAGGAGTCCGGCACGTACCGTTTGTAGGAGTTGGTGTTCGGCGCGTACAGCACGGCCAGCTCGGGCAGCGCGTCCAGCAGACCGGCAATCGCCCGCTCACCGGTCTGGGAGAGCACCCTTCCGCCACCATGCGCGAAGACCGGCGTGCCGGTGCGGGTCAGGGAGACGTGCAGGTGCAGGCCGCTGCCCACGCCGGTCTGCGGCGCGGCCATGAACGTCGCCTCCCACCCGGCGGCGCGCGCCAGGGTCCGGGTGGCGTGCTTGAACACCACATGCTGGTCGCAGGCCCGCAGCACTTCGCCGTAGGGGAAGGTGACCTCGAACTGCCCGGCTGCTGCTTCGCCCTTGATGGCCTCCACGGGCATGCCCGTGTCTGCCAGGGTGTGCTGCAGCCGGTGCAGGAAGCGGGCGAGGCGGGGTGGCTGGGACAGGGCGTAGTCGCCGCCCGGCGGTGTGAGGGGAGGAAAGCCGGCCCCGCCGACGGTGGCGGCGGGTGCGTACGTGCCCTGGTACAGCACGAATTCCGTCTCCAGACCGGCGTGGGCGTGCAGGCCGTGGGCGGCCAGGCGGGCGAGCTGGTGACGCAGGATGTTCCGTGGGTTCAGCGCGGCTGGTTCCCCGAGTGCGTTCACAGCGTCGGCCAGGACTACGGCGGCCTTGCCCAGCCACGGGGTCATTCGCAGGGTCGACAGGTCGGGCAGTACCCGGAAGTCGGGGAACCCGCCGTCCATGGAGGCGAGCCCCGAGCCGGCGGGGGCGGGGTTCATGTCGATGGGGCTGGACAGCAGGTAGGCGCACATTTCCGCTCCGTGCGGCACCACGTGCCGCAGGAAGTGCCGGGCGCTGAAGCGCTTGCCGGCCAGACGGCCGTACGGGTCCACCAATGCGCACAGCACCGTGTCGACGCGACCGTCGTTGACCGCCTTCTTCAGCTTCTCCTGGGGTGCCGTATGGGCGTGCGGGCGGGGCGGCACGGCCATGCTGGCCCGTGGAGGGGAGAGGGTGGGGCCGCCCGGGTGCTCGGTTCGTTCGCGGGATCGGGAGAGATCCGGCATTCAGACCACCTCGTCCTGGATCTCGGCGAGCGCGCCACTCGCGGCCACGGGTGGCAGCTCGTAGTCCTTGCCCGCGACCCGCCACCACACGGCAGCCAGGGCGAGTGCGGCGATGAGCGCGACGGGCGCGTAGTTGAAGGTGTCGACGGTGACGGGATGGCTCTGGGGCAGGCAGAAGACGACGGTCACGAACGCCACCCACACCACCGCGATGACCCCCACCGGCACACTCCAGCGGCCCAGGTTCCACGGCCCCGGGTGGAAGGACTTTCCTTTGCGTACGCGCAGGTAGATGGGGATGGCATAGGCGGGAGTGATACCGATGACGTTGATCGCGACGACCGCGCCGTAGGCGGTGGGGCTGTAGAGGTAGGGCAGGGCCAGTACGGCGGCGACGGTGACCGACAGCCACACCGCGGCCCGGGGGGTGCCGGTGCGGGCGTGGACGCGGCGCCACCGCGCGGAGCCGGGCAGGGCGTTGTCCCGGGAGAACGCGAAGATCATCCGGGAGCAGGCGGCGGTTTCGGCGTTGCCGCAGAACAGCTGGGCCACGATCACGACCAGCAGCAGTGCTTTGGCCCAGCCGACGCCGAGGGCGTCGAGGAAGATCTGCGCGGGCGGTACGCCCAGCGCCGAGCCCTGGACGGCGGCGTAGTCGTGGAGGGCGAAGGTGAGGCCGCACAGGAGGACGAAGCCCGCGGCCCAGGACCAGGTGATGGCGTTCATGATGCCGCGCGGGGCGGCCTGGGCGGCGTCGACGGTCTCCTCCGACAGGTGCGCGGAGGCGTCGTAGCCGCTGAAGGTGTACTGGGCGAGCAGCAGCCCGAGCAGTACCACATAGCCGTTGGAGGACCAGCCGGTGGTGTTTACGAACTCGGTGAACACATAGTGGGGGGAGCGGTGGTGGGTGGGTGCGAGGGTGAGGGCGCCCACGATGAGAGCGACGCCCGCGAGGTGCCACCACACGCTGATCCCGTTGAGTACGGATATCAGCTGCACCCCGAACAGGTTCAGCACCGCGTGCAGGGCCAGGATGACGAGGTAGATGGCCATGATCTTGCCGGGGGTGGGGGTGAAGCCGGTCTGCAGGTTCAAGAAGGCCCCGGTGAACAGGGCCGCGCCGAAGTCGATTCCGGCGATGCCGCCGAGCAGCCCCAATAAGTTGAGCCAGCCGGTGTACCAGCCCCACTTCTTGCCGCCGAGCCGGTCCGCCATGAAGTACAGGCCGCCGCTGGTGGGGTAGGCGCTGGTGACCTCGGCCAGGCCCGCGCCGACGAAGCAGACCATGAGGCCGACGGCGAGCCAGCCCCACAGCATGATGGCGGGGCCGCCGGCGCCCATGCCGAAGCCGTACATCGTCATGCACCCCGACAGGATGCTGATGACGGAGAAGCTGATCGCGGCGTTGCCGAACCGCCCCATGCGCCGGGTCAGCTTCGGGGTGTAGCCGAGCTCACGCAGACGCTCGTCATCGTGTGGCTGTCTGGGTCTGGCAGTGGGTGAGGGATGGGAACGCAACACAACCTCCAAGGAAGCAACGGGGCAAGGACGGGAGGGGGAAGGGGAGTGGTGTCAGGGCGGGGAAGGGCCGGGGGAGGCGACGTCCCGTGCGCGGACGGGCCGGGCAGGGCTGAAGCAGATGCCGCGCGCCCGCAGGAACTCGTGGGCCGCCAGCGCATCCTGGGACGGGTCCGAGGTGTTGTAGGCCCACGGGGCACGGGTGAAGTGGCAGTCCAGAACACGGAAGACGTCTGCCGCCCGCCCGTATTCACCGGCCGAGAACAGGGCGTGGGCGAGGTGGTTGAGGTCGGCGACGGAAACGTGCGGATCCGCGCGCAGGTCCGCGCCGTCGGCGGCCTTCAGCACGTCTCGGTGGACAGGGTCGTGAGCCCATTGACGGCGCAGCAGCGGGTCGCTGCCGCCGTACTGCCGAAAGGCTTCCACGGCTGCGTACAGCGGCAGCATCAGCAACGCCCCGTCCACGCCTGGGCGTGCCCACGAGGCCACCCAGCGGGCGAAGTCGGCGGCCCCGGCGCCGGTGCCGTGGCGGCTGACACAGCGCATCATCTGGTGCGCGGCTTCCCGGTTGTAGGGGTGGCGCTGCCAGATGGCCGCCCACAGCCCCCAGGGGCCGGGCGGCAGCATCGGCTCGCTCGTCTGCTGCCAGTACTCGGGGTATTGGAAGTGGACGTCAATCACGCCGAGCGCCAGCCAGGCGATTAACGGCACGGGGTCCGTTGGGGCGTGATCGAGTGCCTGGCGACAGCTGGTCCGCGCCGCCTCGACCAGCGCAGCCGTACGCGCCTGTCCGCGGCGGTGGGCATCCAGCGCCCGCTGCACCAGCACCCGGGCGCGCAGGACGTGCGCGTCCGCACAGTCCGGCTCCTCATACAGCCAAGCCCCCACGATGTCGTGGCCAGTGCGCGCCGCAGCGGCGGCCAGGACCTGGGTACGCGAGGTGCGCAGCACCCAGTCCGTGCCGGTGGCGTGCAGGAGATCGCGTATCGCGGCCCAGCGGCCTGCCTCCATCTCCTGCAGCGCGGTGCGCAGCGGGGCGTCGAACCCGGCCGGGTGGTAGACGGGGACCAGGGTCTCCTCCCCGATCCGGTGGCGGTGCGCCATCACCGCCTCCCCTCACTCGGGAAGTAGCAGCCCCCAGCCGTGCGGGGTTCGATGTCACCGGCGGAGCCGACCTCGCTCAAGACGTCGACCAACGCGGCGTCAGTGGCGATGAGCTGCTCCAGATTGCGCAGTCTTTCGGCGGGGCGGTGGAGGAAGACCGCAGGGCGGCCGGCCTCCCGGACGTGACGGTCCTGTTCCCAGGCGCACATCTGGATCAGGTAGGCGGCGAGATGAGGATCATGGACCACCGCAGTGACGCGGGAAGCGGGTGGGGCAAGTCGGCTCGCATAGTCGCTGACCCACATGGACAGCAACGTCCCCAGACGCAGTGCCCGCATACGGGTGTGGGTGTAGGCGTCGACCACGTCCAGTGCGTGTTCGTCCGCCCGGCCACCGACCGGGCTGCCGTGTCGGGTCAGCGCGAGGACGGCCAGCAGCACGCCGTCCTCGAAGAGGCCGGCCACGCATCCGCGGGTGCTGGGGTTGGTACCGAGGAAGCTGGCGATGCGCAGTGTGACGGCTCCGGCGTCGCCGGCCGCCTGAGCTTCCACGGCACTCACGCGCTCCCGGATGAGAGCGGTGGCGGCCTGCGTATCAGCGGCAGTAAGGACCCGCATCACATACACGCCCGAAGTCCTCACGCCAGCCTCCCCTCGGCCGTGCGAGGAAGCGGGTCCAGTACACAGACGGCCGGTTCGGGGGAGCCTGGATCAGTGGTGAGGGTGTGCCACGCCACTGTCGGGTCGCCTTCGAGTACGGCCCGGATGCCCAGTAGGTTCGCCGCGTAGCGGGCTTGGCGCTGCTCGGCCTGTAAGCCGCGGTCGGCGGCGCGCACCGTCAGCGGCGCGTCGCAAGCACCGCACTGCCCCAGGCGGGGCATCACCGGTCCGGATAGACGCGGGACGCTGGCTGCCGGGTCGCAGAGGGGGCAGATCCGGCGGCGCGCGAGCCGGGCCGCCAGGATGCCGGGCCGGGCCGTCAACTCGATCACGCTCAGCCGCCGGCCCCGGGCCCGCAGACAAAGCTGCAGCGCCTGCGCCTGGGCACGGTTGAGGGGATAGCCGGCCAGCATGATCAGGCGGTGCCTGGCCATATCGATGGCCGTGCGGGCCAGATCGTGCGCCAGAAGATCGGGCAGCTCGCCGATCGGGTCGCTATGGTCCTCCAGCGCCGCGGCGATGACCGGCTCCGCCTGCGCCAGCTGCAGGGCAGCCTCATACAGCCGGAACTCAGCCGCGCCGCAGGCGGCGAGTGCGTCAGCCACCATGGACTTACCCGCGGCAGGCGGTCCCAGGACCGCCACCACCGGGGCGGACGGCGGCCTCCCGTTCAGCGGCCCGGCGGTCATCGCTCCACCGCCGGCAGACATCCGGCCGTGTTCAGGGCACTGGGCCACGTCTGCTCGGCCTCGCGGACCGCCTCGGCCAGGAGGGCGGGGTCGAGCAGGCGACTGCCGGGGGTGCGTATCCAGTAGGCGCCGGGCGGGCCCGTCCGGGTGAGGGGCGGAAGCACGACGGTGCCCTTGGAGTAGCGGAAGGTGTGCCCCGGGCTCTCGTCCCACACCTCGACCGGTGTAATGAGCCAGAGCCAGAAGAGGCCGTCCTTCTCCGTGAGGACGGCGAGTGAGGAAGGTGCCGACCGTTTCTCGACGGCGGCCAGGATCTGCCGGGAGTACGCTCCGGCCTGGGTGAGCACCAACTGCACGCAGGCAGGACCTAAGTCGAGCACCAGCTCGCTGTCTGGGGCCGCGGGTATGGCTCGCCGGGCCATGCTCAGCATGGCAGGCAGCGGAGTTTGTGCGGCCGGCAGAGAAGCCTTTGGGGCAGACACCATTCCTCCAGGAACAAGTCGAAGTGCGGGGCGGGACCACCAGTGCCGGTCAGCTGCAGTGGTCGGCGAGCGGACGGTGCACGGCAGGATCTGTGCGGCCGGTCGCTACCTGGGGGCCGGCGGCCAGCGGCTGGCACGAAGGATCGGTCCTGCCGGGGACGGGGGCTGCGAAACAGCCCAGGTGGCCGCGCGTTTCTACCAAGCCTTCGCGTTGGAGGCGTTGGAGGGCATGGTTGATCGTGGTGCGCGCGATGCCGAGATCCTGGGCCAGCGTTCGCGTGCTGGGAAGTTTCTCGCCTGGCCTGCAGGCGGCCAGGAGTTCACGGAGGCGACTCTCGGCCCGCTGGGTGAGAGTCCTCGCGCCGTCACGACAGGGCGGAGCCGACGCCTGAACGGCGGGGCCTGGTGGGGCGACATATGTGCGTCGGCAGTCGGAGCGCAGCAGCCCCTCAAGAATCAGCCGCCCGCGGGCGGAGTAGACGACATCCCGGGTCACGCCGAGGACAGCCCCGAGCTTTGTGCAGGACGGAAGACGTTCACCGGGCCTGTACGTGCCGTCTTCGAGCCGGGCCCGCAGCCACCGGGCCACCGCATCAGTTGCGGACATCGACGCCTGATCCGGCAGGCCGCTCCCGGCGAGCAGCGCCTGGAACTCCACCAGAGCGCGGACTTCAGCCGTGTTCGCACCGTGCTGCGCCGGCACCCCCTGGTGCTGCCGGTCGGCTTTCGCGTGTTCCTCGTGCAGCACCTCGCGGGCCAGGGCGAACTTCAGTGCGGGGGTCGGGACGAGGGGGCGGCCGACCCGAGGGGGACAGCCGGTGACAATCTCGCACGCCGCCAGCAGCCGCAGAGCGTCCTGCACCGCGGAGCCAGATGTCCTGAGCTGCGCGGCCAGCTCACTGACAGAGGGCAAAGGGGCCCCGCCGGGGTATTGACCACTTCTGATCCGGCTAAGGATGTACTCGGCCACGCGCTCGGCGGCGGCGTCCGGGACCGGCATCGCGATCCGCCATCGGCGGGGGTGGGCCACGGTGAGCGGCACGCCGGGGCGCAGCACCCCGCACTCCACCAGGCTGCGGATGGCGTGGCGGGCCGCCTGAGGAGACAGCCCCAGCTGATACTCCAGTGCTGCCGGCCCGGGGAACGTGGCGCCGGGCGGGTAGGTGCCGCATCTGATCTGGCACAGGATGATGTGGGCGCCCTCCCCCAGCAGATCAGCGCGCATCTGCGGTACCTGCCGCTCGGAACAAGCCGTCGGCGCAATCACATTCGCGGATGCCACGCCCCTGGGCGGCCCCGTTCAGCACCCTCTGCTCGTGGCCGGGGAACATCATCCTGGGGGCACCCGCCTGCGGCCAGGCAACAGGATCAGGCACACCAGGGCGGGCCCACATGACACGGTGCACCAGCGACGGACGGCTGAGACTGGGGTTCATGACACCGCCTTCGCGCTTCGCGTGCGGTACAGCTCGCACCAGACAGTCGTGCGGCCGGGAGCCGAGGTCATGCCCCAGTCGTCCGCGTACATCCCCACCAGCCAGAGCCCGCGCCCGCTCTCCCCGTACAGGTCCCCTTCGCCCTCCGGCGGGCTCCAGGGAGAAGCGGAGCCGGTGACCTCGATCCGGACCACCGTGGGGTGGCACCACACACCCATGCAGATGGGACGCCGGGGGTCGCCGTGCTGCAACGCATTGGTGACCAGTTCACTGACCACCTGCTCGCCGCGCTCCACCTGGTCACCGGCGGCACAGCGTTCCAGCGTGTACCTGCAGAGTTGGCGGCAGTAGCCCGGCCACTGGCAGTCCGTCTCCGTCAGTTCCCTCGCATTTTCGCGCTGGAACCACACCTCATCCCCGGGTACGTGCCTGCCGATGGTGCTGTACCTGTGTGTGCCCCGTGGGGCGGACGGGCTGGTGGCCGAAGGTGCGCTTGGGGGAGAGGGATGCAACGCCAGGGTGGGGGGATTCACGAGCGGGATCCTTCACAGAGAGCGACATTGGGATGTGCGTCGACTGCGGGTTCGCAAGACCGGGCGGGGGAGCGGAAAACCAGGCGTACCTCGCGGGCGGTGAACCATGCGGCGGTGTAGCTCCACGCCTGCTCATACGCAGCCGAGCTGGCGAATGAAGCGGGGCAGAGGAAGTCATCGCGGCATGCGGTCACCACCAGCTTCACCGAACCGTCCGCCACGGCGGGCAGGATGTGCTGCGCCCACTGGGGACGCTCGGCGAGCGGCACCTCGGGCGGGCACACGTCATAGGCATCCGCCACCACTTCACCGTCGTTGCGCGCGCAGGTCAGGTACAGGGCGTTCAGCCGGTCCCGAACCCGCACGCCGTCCAACGTGGTGAAACGCGTATAGACCGCGGCGGGTGCAGCGAGCGTGAGGTCGGGCGGCACGTAGGCGGGGTCTTTGAGGAAGGGCTCCAGGGCCCGTGCGGCGTTCGTCAGCACCGCCAACTCATGCTCGTCCGGCGGGCACTGCAGCGCCGAGCGTGCTGCGCGCCTCGCTGTCTGCGCGTGCTCGGACGGCAGGCTGGCGACGTGGTCGACGGTGGCGGCCAGGACAGCCCGGATGTCCGCCGCGATATCGGCGCGCGAGGAACCCTGAAGCCCACCCAGTACCCGTTGCGTGACCACCGTCGGCGGGCTGCTGGCATCCCACCCGGGTGCGGGTGTGGCTCCCGTCCGGTCGGGCGTGCGCCGGGGAGCTCCCATGGGGGCAGACGGCGGGGTGGGCATCGCGACTCCAGATCGAAGAGGGGAAGGGCCTCTGCGCGTGGTGCGGCCGTTGTGCGCTCGGAGAAGGGCCGCGGGTGGGCAACCCTTGCCGCGGAGGACCGGGGGAGCAAGGAGGCAGTTCACTGGTCCGTCACTTCGGCGCTGAGCAGTGACTGTGAACCGCTACATTCAGCAGTCAAGTCACTGTTTCTTGACGCCGTCTGACGTTCTTTCACTACCCTGCGCAGAGCGCTTGCAGTGTGTGGGAGGTACTGATGGACGCGACAACACACGGCCCCACGTGTGCGCGGCGTATCCGCCAAGAGGCACTTGACCGGCAAGAGAGCCTCGACACAATCGTCCGGGCTATCCACGAGCATTGCGCGGTGTCGATGCTGCGTGCCCACCGGCTGGCCCGGGGGCTCACCCTGCACCAGGCCGCCCACGAGCTGAACCTGCTGGGCGAGGGGCGCGCGGCAGCCCCCCGCGCCGATGCCGACCAGATGGGACGCTGGGAGACCGGCCGCCAGCCCCGCGAGGCAACCTTGAGCCTGCTGTGCGAGCTCTACCGCACCGGCCCCGCGGAGCTGGGGCTGCGCAAAGCCGCCCCAGCACGGCCGTCCAGCACACCCCCGCAGACCAAGGGCACCACCGGGTCCGCCGGCACCGACTCTCTCGAGGGCCATGTGGATGCGGTGCGCCGCGCCGTCGACCGCACGCTGGCCACCGGCTCGGTGGGCCCCGCTCAGCTGGCCGTGATCGAGGAACAGGTCTTCCTGGCCCGCCAGCGCTACGTCTACACCCCGCCCCGCGAGATGATCAGCGTGCTGTGCGAGCACCTCGTCGAGGTCGAAACCATGGCAGCGCACCGCCAGTGCGCCGCGGTCCAGGTGCGGCTGTCCGAACTCCTCGCGATGCTCGCCACCCTCGTCGCCGACGCGCTGATGAAACTGGGGCAGCTCAGCCGCTCCCAGAGCTGGTACCACACCGCACGGATCGCCGCCGACGACAGCGGCACCGACGAACTGCGCGCCAGAGTCAGGGTGCAGGCAGCCATGCTGCCGTTCTATTACGGCCCCATCGAGGAGGCGGTCCGCCTCGCCCGCCAGGCACGCACCATTGTGCGCGGACGGCCGGTCCGCACGACGGCCTTCGCCGCCATCGCCGAGGCACGCGCTCTGGCCAAGCTGCACGACGTCCACGCCTCCATGGCCGCCTGGCGCGATGCCCTGCACGCCTTCGACCGCAGCCGCGAGGAGCCGACCTCTGCAAGCGATGCCTTCGCCTTCCCCGAGCGGCGCTTTCGCCTGTACGAGAGCGGGACCCTCACCGCGCTGGGCCGTACCCGCCAGGCCCGCCGTGTCCAAGAGGCCGCGCTGAAGCTCTACCCGGGCCGCACCGGCATCGACCCGGCCCTGCTCCACTTCGAAACAGCCCTCTGCCTCGTCCACGAAGGCAGCCTCACCGACGCC
Source organism: Streptomyces sp. NPDC031670 (assembly GCF_055580545.1). Classification (NCBI taxonomy): domain Bacteria; kingdom Bacillati; phylum Actinomycetota; class Actinomycetes; order Kitasatosporales; family Streptomycetaceae; genus Streptomyces; species Streptomyces sp. NPDC031670. The sequence goes on from NZ_JBVILC010000028.1 coordinate 80,305, forward strand.
TGCGAACTGGCCTCGGCCACCCTTCGCGGGATCGCCGGCGAGCACCGCACGCCCATCGTGCAGGAGCGGGCGCGCGAGATCGTGGCAGCACTGCCCACCGGGGCACGGTGGGGCCGCCCGGCCCGGGAGCTGAAGGAAATCCTTGCGCCAGCTCCCGGACTCACGTGACAGGCGCACGCCTCGTCGGCGAGTGTGGAGCCCATGACTCACGTGGTGATGGCTCCCGGCGGATTCGACAACTCCGAGATGCACCAGGTCCTGCAGCAAGCCTGCGACACTGCGGGACTCGACCACCGCGGTGCCCGCCTTCTTCGCGGACACACCAACGCGGTCATCCTCCTGGAGCGCGAACAGACCGTCGTTAAAATCGCCCGCCGCGGAACGCGCACCGACGACGTCGCCCGCACCGTCGCCTTCGTCCGTTACCTCATGGACCGGGGCTTTCCCACCGTCGCCCTGCACCCCGTGCCCCAGCCCGTCATCATCGACGGTCACGCCGTCACCTTCTGGCACTACCTCCCCCAGCCCCCACAGCCCGTCCCCGCCGCGCAACTCGCCGCCCCCCTGCACGCGCTGCACCAGCTGCCCCTCCCGCCGCTGCACCTCGCACGCCACGACAACCTCGCCGCCATACGCCGCTCGCTCGCCGCTACCAGCTGGCTTCCCCAGCCCACCCTCGATTTCCTGACCAGCCGCGCCGACGAGCTCGATCACGCCCTGAGCTCGGTCGACTTCGTCCTCGACGACGGGGTGATCCAAGGCGACCCCCAGCACCGCAACGCGCTGCACACCGGACACGGCACCGCCGTGCTGTGCGACTGGGACACCGTCACCCAAGGACAACCGGAATGGGACCTGGTCACCGTCGAAATCCACTGCAGGCGCTTCGGCCACGGCCAGCAGCACTACCAGGCCTTCGCCGACGCCTACGGCTTCGACGTCACCCAGTGGCCCGGCTTCCCCACCCTGGCCGCGATCCGCGAACTGCGCATGATCACGACCAACGCACGCAAAGTCCCCCAGGCCCCCGCCAGCCGCAGCGAAGTCGAACGACGCATCACCGCCCTGCAACGCCACGACCACACCCACGCGTGGAACATCCTGTAACGCGCTACACGACCCAGGACGGACCTCACCCGAGAACCACACCTCGCACCCCGCCAGGCTCCGGGGAGCGGTAGGGGTGATCCGGCACATGGTGGGGAGCTGGGCGCTGGGAGAGAGGTCAACGGGAGTCACGACACGGCCTTTCACGGATTCGATCGCAGGCAGGGTCATCGGGCAGGAGAGGACAGAAAAAGGCAGGTCAGCAGCCCTAGGTCGTACCGCACGCAGCCTTCCCAGCCCTGGCACAGCCGGCCAGCGGCCTGGTGGGGCAGCTGCCCGCGGAGCAGGGCGCCGGCCTCGCCGAGCGCCACGACGAGGTAGAGAGATCCCCCCGGCCGCAGCCAGTGGCTGCGCACCTCGTGCAGCCACCTCAACGGGTCCTCAAGGAACGGCACGACCAGGCGCGCGACGACCACGTCGCACCCCCCGCCGGGCAGGTGAGGCGGGGGACCGGCGTTGAGATCGTGCTGCTCGTACACGAGGCCGAGGCCATGGCCGCGCTCACGAGCCAGGCCGAGCGAGAGGGACGAGGAGTCCACTGCCCGCACGTGATAGCCGAGACGGCGCAGGGAGCGGCTGAAGGCGCCTGTCCCGCACCCCGCATCCACCGCGAGCCGTCCCCGCCGCTGAGTCGTGTGATGCGCGAAGAAGGCGAGTTCGTCCTCCAGCACGGGCAAGGATGCCAAGCCATCTGCGGCCCAGGCATCCCAGACCCGCGCGGAAACCGGCCGGCCCTCCAAGCGGCGGCCCATGTGCTGGTACCGCGCGGGCGCCAGGCTGAGCTCCGGCCAGGACGGGGCCAAGGGGATGGACGGGCTCATCGCCGGGCCCCCTTCTCAAAGGCCACCCGCACAACCTCACCAGGAGTAACCAGGCGCCGCTGATGCCCGAGATACACGGCGTTCGCCGAACCCGTCGCGCCCAACCGATGACAGAGAAGCAGGCGCAGCTCCCGTGCCTCGCCCAACGAAACCGCGCCCCGGCTCATGTGTGCATATTCGGCGAGCCCGTAGCCGGCCGCGTACGCACACAGCAGGTCGTGCTGAAACGCAGGCAGATCCACAGCAGGCAGATACGGCGCCGGCACCGCCCCCTGCACGACCGCCAGGTGCACGATGCGCGACCAGCGGACGACCTCACCCCTGGCCAGGGCGCAGCCCAGCTCCTCCACGCCCTGCACGGCTGCGGCTTCTGAGCGGTACAGCCCCTCCTGTGCCAAGCCCCGCGCGTCCGCGCCCCGGGCCACCATTGCCAGCACCCGGACCTCGCGACGGGTGAATCCTGGCAGCGTGCTAGCGGTGCCGACAGGGCATGAGGCGCGGTCCACCCCTGCGGAGGGCAAGGTGGTCATAGCAGCGTGCTGCAGGACGGCAGGGGCTGCAGTGCCGGGAGTCCACCCGGCAGCGGGCGAGGCGCCCGATGCGCCGGGCCGTCGGCGTAATTCGGGCGCGTGTTCAGACGGCAGGTTGGGCATCAGTACTCCACGGGAAACGGTTCGGAGTCGGGTGGGGTGCGAGGTCGCCGGGTTGGGTCACACCTGGCAGGTGCTCGGCAGTCTTGCGAAAGTCATCGGCGGAGCTGCCGGTCGCGCGTGCGTTGGTTAGAGCCGAGGTGTCCGCGAAGCAGTGAGGGATGGCCAATTCCCGTCCTGTGCAACGCCGTTGGCTAATACCGTCACGATGAGCTAACCGCAGCGCGTTGAGCCCCGATACCCTCAGGCCGCCGCGAATGCGGCTAACGCTGCTAAAGATCATTTCTGTGGTGAAAGGCAAGCCATGGCGCGCGTACGCAACGACAGGCTGGCAGCCGTCCTCGCAGAAGCGGCCTGGTCGCAGGAACAGACGGCAGCCCACTGCCGCCGTGTGGCCGCCGAGTTCGAGGACACCCGCGCGCTGCACATCACCCGCTCCCACGTCTCCCAATGGGTCCTGGGCTCCCAGCCCGGCCCGCAGGCAGCGCGTATCTTGTGTGAGACGCTCTCGCGGGCAGTCCAGCGCACGCTCACCCCCAAGGAGATCGGGCTCGAAGCCCCGTCCCGGCCGCTGGGCAGCTCCGTGTGGGACGTCGACACTCTGGATGCGCTGGCAGACCTCGGGGGCACGAACATGACAGACCTGTCCCGTCGCACACTGCTGACGTACTCGGCAACCGGCGCCGTGCTGCCCCCCGAGACCTGGTGGCGCGGTGTACGCGAACGGGGCCAGGCCCGGTCCCCCCGGGGCAGCCGCACTATCACCCCCGCCCACATCGAGGCCTTGCGCGAAGCAATGACCTTCTTCTCCCGCCAAGACCAGCGACTGGGCGGCAGGACCGGACACGAAGCACTCCTGGCCTACCTGCGCACCGACGTTGCTGGCTACCTCGGCGCACGCTTCCCGAACGAGTCCCTGCGCCGCCAGCTGTTCACGGCCGCCGCCGAACTGGTCTATCTGGCCGGCTGGACCAGCTTCGACTCCAACGACCACGGCACCGCTCAGCACGCCTTCCGCCTTGCCGCCCGCATGGCCGCCGAAGCCGACGACGCCCCCCTTGCCGGCCACATCCTGCGCGCCGCCGCCCACCAGGAAGTCGACCTCCAACACCCCGCACGAGCCCTGGAACTGGCCGAAGCCTCTCTCGCCCAGCGCCGCTACGCCCTGGCCAGTCCCCGCGAGAAGGCGCTCCTGGGCGTCGTCCACGCCCGCGCCCTGGCCGCCGCCGGCCGCAAGAGCGAAGCCCGCGCCGCGCTGCGCCGGGCAGCCGACGACCTCGCCCGCGCCACCCACGAAGACGCCGAGCCTGCACGCGTCTTCTTCTTCACCGAAGCCTCCCTCGCCCACGAAACCGCCTGCACCCTGCGCGACCTCGGCGAACTCCGCGAGGCTGAACGCGAATTCCAACACTCCGTCCACACCCGCGGCGCCGCCTTCGCACGCACCGGCGTGGTCACCCTGGGATACCTCGGAGACGTCCAGGCACTCCAGGGCAACATCGAGGCTGCCTGCGCCACCTGGAACCAGGCGCTGGACGCCATGGGCGCCATCGAGTCCGGCCGGGTCAAAGGCACCGTCATCCGTATGCGCCGCGTCCTGGCGCCACTTCGGACCCGCGGCGGAACCCCAGCCCGTGAACTCGACGAACGCGCCCGCGACGTGCTGCTCAGCGTAGGGTGAGACCGGACCGGGACGAGAGCATCTAGCGGTTGGCCATGGTGCGGGCAGCCGCAGGGGAGAGGGAGTGGCATGAAGTTTGAGGTCACGGCCATCGCGAGGGTGGTCGGCGGGCACCAGGCCGTCCTCGACGACTACCAGGGCGGCATCGAGTCCACCATCCGCCTCGACGACCACTTTCCCCTGGAAACCCTTCAGGGCATTGAGGAATTCAGCCACCTAACCGTCACCTGGATCTTTCACCGGGCCAGGCCCGAGGATGTCCAGCTACATGCACGCAGCCCTCGCAACAACCCGCAGTGGCCCGCGACCGGTACCTTCGTGCACCGCAACCACAGGCGCCCCAACCAGATCGCGATCTCCTACCCGCGGCTGTTGGACGTCAAGGGCCGCGACCTGGTGGTCACCGACCTCGACGCCGTCGACGGGACCCCGGTCATCGACATCGCCCCCTACTTCACGCACATGGGGCCCCAAGGCGAGATCTGTCAGCCCTCTTGGCCGGGCGAGATGCTCGCCAACTACTGGAATTCCGCCTCCGAGCGAAACTCCTGACCGGCCACGCCTGCCTGGCATATCGGGGTTATCGAGCACCGCGTCCCCGCCCCCCAGCTACTGACCAGCAGGTACACGCAATGCTCACCAACGCAGTCACCCCATACGACCCGGACGACCTGCTGGCGGTGTGCTGTCGTGCGGACGGCCCCGATGCCTGGCTTGACCATGAGAGGCACGGGCAACTCTGCTGCCCGCCGAGCCGTACTGTGCCGCCCTCTCCTAGGCCCGCGACGCCATCTACCACGCCTCCTGGCCCAGGCAGTCCAGGTGCACCGCAGAGGTCGCAGGCAATCGGCATCCGAGGTCCACACGATCGGCAGCGCGCTCCTCGTCGGCCAGGTGGACGAATTCCTGGCGTACCGCCCGCGACGGGAGGCCAGGCGGACACACGAACCCGGCTGCGCCCGGCGTCTCGGCACGTAGCCTGGCACGCGCCGTGGGCTGGGCGGCGTCGGGCGGCCCGGATCGTGGTCGGCGTATGGTCGTCCTGCCTGCCCGGCCGTATCACGCCGGTGAGCCTGCATGGGCCGACGGTACTCAACCAGCTTCGTGTTGCGATGGACGCCGAGGAGTGGACGCTCAGTGGACGCCTCTCAGGCGCAGGACCTGGCTCACCCATGCTGGTAATGGGTCTCAACCTTCTGTGCCCCGGCTGGGGGAGTAGACCCCTCGACTTCAGCCGCAGGCGGTGCTCAGCTCTAGCCGGACCCGAGGCTGCTTCACGGCTGTGGCTGCTGAAGGCCAACAGCGCCTGTCTTGACCCGGTCGCCGAGCAAGTGATGCCGCGGATAGCGACAACAGCCGTCTGCCGCACGTGTCTGGAGGCGCTCTTCCAGTTTCGGCGCAGGCCTCGTTACGATCCGGGTCACGAAGAGTGCGGAGGAGGCGTTGCTTAGTGGGCAAGCACGGAGGCAAGCCCGATCCCTCGGAGAGTGACGGGCATAAGCCCGGCCGCCCCATCCCTCCGCCCGATCCCAAGCGGCCCGAAAAGCCCCCGAGGTGACCTGCGCGACGGGGCCGGAAGAGCTGGCCCGCCGGCTGCGTACAGATGGCTACCTCTGCGACGCCTGGTTCGAGGCATTCGTCCACGTGCGGCGCGAGGACTACATCCCCCACCGGATCTGGGTACCTGCCGACGGCGGCTACACGCGTGTGGACCGTGACGCCGATCCAGCCCGGTGGCTCTCCCTGGTCTATGACGACATCGCCTTGGTTACCCAGGTCGAAGACGAACACGATCAACTCGCGCTCGTTCCGTCCAGCTCATCGAGCATGCCCCGTGTGGTGGCCGGCATGCTGGAAGCGCTCCAGGTAGCTGACGGGATGACGGTGCTGGAAATCGGCACCGGCACCGGCTACAACAGCGCACTGCTGTCCTACCGCCTCGGCGGCAAGCATGTCACCAGCATCGAGATCGACCCCGTCCTCGCCGACGAGGCCCGCGTCCGCCTGGCCAAGACCGGACACCATCCCCGCATCCTCAGCGGCGACGGCACCGTCCGCGTGCCCGGACTGCAGCCCGTAGACCGCACCATCGTCACCTGCGCCCTCGACCGCGTGCCCTACCCCCTCGTCAGCCAGACACGCTCCGGCGGCCGGATCGTGCTGCCCTGGGGCACCGGCCTGTACAACGGCGTCCTGGTCACCCTCGACGTGCATGCCGACGCCACCGCCTCCGGACCGGTCATCGGTGACTGCTCGTTCATGTGGAACCGGGCCCGCGCAGTACACCGCGACGTCATGGCAGTCATCCACCACGAAGACCAGGCCGCGACACACCGCACGCGCCTGGACCCCCGCCGAGTGCTGGGCGACCCCAATGCCGCCTTCGTCACTGGCCTCCGCGTTCCCGACTGCCGCTACAGCGTCGGACACGGCCCCAACGGAGAGTTCACCCTCTGGCTCGCCGACCATCACACCACGTCCTGGGCCAGCATCGACTACACCCCCGGCGCGCTCACCTTCGAAGTGGCACAGCACGGGCCACGCCTTCTGTGGGACGAAGCGGAAGCCGCTCTGCAGTGGTGGCAGAGCGCAGGCGAGCCCGAACGAACCCGCTTCGGCCTCACCGTCACCCCAAGCGACCAGTGGATGTGGCTGGATGACCCTGGCGTGCGCGCGACGGAGCCAACCGGGCAGAGATAGCACGCGGACTGTGCCGCGGCCCTTCATGCCCGGATCTACCTGGCGTTGTGTGCCCCATGATCGAAATACCACGCCCAGTCCACGTCATTCGGTTCCACTGCCATTCCCTCTGCCCTGCGCTCGCGTTACGTCGGAGTCTTCAGACTCGGTCGTTTCGGGCCCGCTCGGTTCTTTGACGAACTACCCCTGGCAGCGCAGGGCGCCCTCATCGATGCCCGTCAGGCAGAACACTGACGAAGGAATGGGTGGGCCAGTGGAGCGGCTCCTCAGACTGGCGAGTGCGGCATCGGTCCGCAGCAGGTAGATCGTGGTCGGAGGCTCGTGAAGATCTGGGCACGACGGAGGTCGAGCGAGGCCCGGACGTACATCACCACCGTTCCGTCTCCGGTGCCGCTGATCCGGGTGACCTACGGCCCTTGCTGCGGGCTTTGGGTGGCGCTGGCACAATCGGGAGATGACCACCGATGCCGTAGGAGACCTGCCTGATGCGGCCTTGGTGCTGGAAGGCACCGACTGGCATGTCCTGGAACACAGCATGGGCCCGGCCGGGGACACGCCTCAGATGCTGGCTCAACTCCTCCATTCCGACCAGCGTGTCCGGACGCAGGCCCTGGATCACCTGCACTGATAGGGATCTCTGAAATTCCCCACCCCCTGCTCTAGCGCCGTCCAAACCTGCTCAGTCGATCTCCCCACCCTTCGCGTGATCAGACTTGGGCA
>NZ_JBVILC010000029.1:0-35092 GCF_055580545.1 Streptomyces sp. NPDC031670
CCCCCCCCCCCCCCCCCCCCCCCCCCCCCCCCCCCCCCCCCCCCCCCCCCCCCCCCCCCCCCCCCCCCCCCCCCCCCCCCCCCCCCCCCCCCCCCGGGCCCCGAGAGAGCGGAGGATCAGCGCTTGGGCGCGACGAGACGGCTGCCCGTCCAGTCCTTTCCGACACTGATGCTCTTGGTCTGCGAGAGACCGGCGGTCTGCGCGGCGTCGCTCATGTCGCTGGGCTCGATGTATCCGTCCCGGCCGGTCTTGGGAGCCAGCAGCCAGATGACGCCGCCGTCCTCCAGGAGGCCGATGGCATCGACCAGGGCGTCCGTGAGGTCACCGTCCTCGTCGCGGAACCACAGCAGCACGACGTCGGCGACGTCGTCGTAGTCCTCATCCACGAGATCCTGGCCAATGATGGACTCGATGCCTTCACGGAGATCCTGGTCGACGTCTTCGTCGTAGCCGATCTCCTGGACCACCTGTCCGGGCTCGAACCCCAGCCTTGCAGCCGGGTTGGTCCGCTCCTCCGCGTGGTCCGCGGTCGCGCTCACGGCTTGCCTCCTGATCTTGATTAGGTAAGTAATGCGGCCCCACGCACGCGCGAGGCTTGGGCGTAGTCCACACGGGCGGGACGAATCGCGCAAGTACCAGGCCCCCGAACCCGCCCTTTGGGGTGCAGTCGGCCCCCGGTCTCGGGCGAACCCGGGCCCGGTGGTGATTCATCCCACACCCTTGCAGATAGTTTGCACGCTTCTGCTCCGTGCGTACGCCAATCGGGGTCACGCGCCCTTTGGGGAACACGCGCACGCCTTGGGCGTAAGGTTGCGATTTGGGCTGCCGCACACCCCGTTACCCCTCGGTAGAGATGACGTTTCCGCCCTCGCGGTCCACGATGGGATGCGGCGCACCACCCCCGCACGCCCCCCGACAGCGAAGGAACAGCGTGGCTTCCGGATCCGATCGCAACCCGATCATCATTGGCGGCCTTCCCAGCCAGGTCCCGGACTTCGATCCGGAGGAGACCGAGGAATGGCTCGCCTCCCTGGACGCGGCGGTCGACGAGCGGGGCCGTGAGCGCGCCCGCTATCTGATGCTCCGCCTCATCGAGCGCGCCCGCGAGAAGCGCGTGGCCGTGCCCGAGATGCGCAGCACGGACTACGTCAACACGATCGCCACCAAGGACGAACCGTTCTTCCCCGGCAACGAGGAGATCGAGCGCAAGGTCCTCAACGCCACCCGGTGGAACGCCGCGGTGATGGTCTCGCGCGCCCAGCGCCCGGGCATCGGGGTCGGCGGCCACATCGCCACCTTCGCCTCCTCCGCCTCCCTCTACGACGTGGGCTTCAACCACTTCTTCCGGGGCAAGGACGACGGCAAGGGCGGCGACCAGATCTTTTTCCAGGGGCACGCCTCCCCCGGGATCTACGCCCGCGCCTACCTCCTGGACCGGCTCTCCGAGCAGCAGCTCGACGCGTTCCGCCAGGAGAAGTCCAAGGCGCCGTACGGACTGTCCTCGTACCCGCACCCGCGGCTGATGCCGGACTTCTGGGAGTTCCCGACCGTCTCGATGGGCCTCGGCCCGCTCGGCGCGATCTACCAGGCCCGGATGAACCGCTACATGGAGGCGCGCGGCATCGCCGACACCTCCGACTCGCACGTGTGGGCCTACCTCGGCGACGGCGAGATGGACGAGCCGGAGTCGCTCGGCCAGCTCTCCATCGCCGCCCGCGAGGGCCTGGACAACCTGACCTTCGTCGTCAACTGCAACCTCCAGCGCCTCGACGGCCCGGTGCGCGGCAACGGCAAGGTCATCCAGGAACTGGAGTCGCAGTTCCGCGGCGCCGGCTGGAACGTCATCAAGCTGGTGTGGGACCGCTCCTGGGACCCGCTGCTCGCCCAGGACCGCGACGGCATCCTCGTCAACAAGCTGAACACCACGCCGGACGGCCAGTTCCAGACGTACGCCACGGAGACCGGCGCCTACATCCGCGAGCACTTCTTCGGCGACGACCACCGGCTGCGCGCCATGGTCGAGAACATGACCGACCAGCAGATCCAGCACCTGGGCCGCGGCGGTCACGACCACAAGAAGGTGTACGCGGCGTACGCGGCGGCCAAGGCGCACAAGGGCCAGCCGACCGTGATCCTCGCGCAGACGGTCAAGGGCTGGACGCTCGGCCCGAACTTCGAGGGCCGCAACGCGACCCACCAGATGAAGAAGCTGACCGTCGAGGACCTCAAGCGCTTCCGCGACCGGCTGCACATCCCGATCACGGACGCCCAGCTGGAGGCCGGCGCCCCGCCGTACTACCACCCGGGCCGCAACTCCGAAGAGATCCAGTACATGCACGACCGCCGCAAGGGCCTCGGCGGCTATGTGCCGACCCGTGTGGTGCGCGCGAAGCCCCTGCCGCTGCCGGAGGACAAGACCTACGCCGCCGCGAAGAAGGGCTCGGGAGCGCAGTCGATCGCCACCACCATGGCGTTCGTCCGCATCCTGAAGGACCTGATGCGGGACAAGGAGATCGGCAGGCGGTTCGTGCTGATCGCGCCGGACGAGTACCGCACGTTCGGCATGGACGCGTTCTTCCCGAGCGCGAAGATCTACAACCCGCTCGGCCAGCAGTACGAGGCGGTCGACCGCGATCTGCTGCTCGCCTACAAGGAGTCCCCGACCGGCCAGATGCTGCACGACGGCATCTCCGAGGCGGGCTGCACGGCCTCGCTGATCGCCGCGGGCTCGGCGTACGCCACGCACGGCGAGCCGCTGATCCCGGTCTACGTCTTCTACTCGATGTTCGGTTTCCAGCGCACCGGCGACCAGTTCTGGCAGATGGCCGACCAGCTCTCGCGCGGTTTCGTCCTGGGCGCGACCGCCGGACGCACCACGCTGACCGGTGAGGGCCTCCAGCACGCCGACGGCCACTCGCATCTGCTCGCCTCAACCAACCCGGGCTGTGTCGCCTACGACCCGGCGTTCGGGTACGAGATCGCGCACATCGTCCAGGACGGTCTGCGCCGGATGTACGGCGAGACCGCCGACGGCAAGCCCGGCGAGGACGTCTTCTACTACCTGACCGTCTACAACGAGCCGATCCAGCACCCGGCCGAGCCGGCGGACGTCGACGTCGAGGGCATCCTCAAGGGCATCCACCGCTACGCCCCGGGCACCGCGGGCACCATCCCGGCACAGATCATGGCGTCCGGCGTGGCCGTCCCGTGGGCCGTCGAGGCGCAGCGGATCCTCGCCGAGGAGTGGAACGTCCGGGCCGACGTCTGGTCCGCGACCTCCTGGAACGAGCTGCGGCGCGACGCCGTGGAGGCGGAGGAGCACAACCTGCTCCACCCGGAGGAGGAGCAGCGCGTCCCGTACGTCACCCGCAAGCTCTCCGGCGCCGACGGCCCCTTCGTCGCGGTCTCGGACTGGATGCGGGCCGTGCCGGACCAGATCTCGCGCTGGGTGCCCGGCCGGTACACCTCGCTGGGCGCCGACGGGTTCGGCTTCGCCGACACCCGGGGCGCGGCACGGCGTTACTTCCACATCGACGCCCAGTCGATCGTCCTGGCGGTGCTCACCGAGCTCGCCCGGGACGGCAAGGTGGACCGCTCGGCGCTGAAGCAGGCCGTCGACCGCTACCGGCTGCTCGACGTCACGGCCGCGGACCCGGGCGCGGCGGGCGGCGACGCGTAGCACCCGCGCCACGGGCTCGGCTCCGGCGCGTGGCGGTACGACGTGATCGTTCCGCCACGGGCCGGGCCCGCCCGGTCGCGCCGTTCCCCGCGCCCCCGAGGGGCGCGGGGACGCTTTTACTATGCGCATATGAAGCAACTTCCCGCGCAGACGCGATGGGAGCGGCGGACCCAGTGGCCGCTGCTCGCGCTGGCCGTCGCCTTCGCCTGTGCCTACACCGTGCCCGTCGTCCATCCCGGGGCGGGGAACGGGGTGCACCGGGCGTGCGTCGGCACGGAGTGGGTGGTGTGGGGCGCGTTCGCCTGCGACTACCTGGTGCGGCTCGCCCTGGCGGCCAGGAAGCTGCACTTCGTCCGCACGCACTGGCTGGACCTGCTCGCCGTGGTGCTGCCGCTGATCCAGCCGCTGCGGCTGCTCCGGGTCGTCTCCACGCTCGCCCTGGTGGGACGGCGGGCGCGGATGGCCCCGCAGATACAGCTGACCGTCTACGTGGGCGGGGCGGTGGTCGGGCTGCTGATGTTCGGCTCGCTGGCCGTCCTGGAGGTGGAGCGGGGCGCGCCGGGCGGGAACATCAAGACGCTGGGCGACGCGGTGTGGTGGTCGTTCACCACGATGACCACCGTCGGCTACGGCGACCATGCCCCCACCACCGGACTCGGGCGGCTCATCGCCGTGGGTCTGATGCTCTCCGGCATCGCCCTGCTCGGTGTGGTGACCGCGAACATCGCGGCCTGGTTCATCTCGCGCTTCGATCGCGACGGCGAGGAGGAGCGGCGCCAGACCGCGCTCCTGGAGACGCTGGCCCAGGAGGTGCGGTCGCTGCGCGGGCAGGTGGCGGCGCTGACGGGCCCGGCGGAGTGCGCCTGCGGGCAGAGCACCCGGGGCGCGCCCCTGAGCTGAGGCGGTCGTGGGGGCGGAGGCGGTCGCGGGAGCCAAGGCGGTCATGGCAGCCGAGGCACTCATGGGAGCTCAGCTCTCCCACACCTTGAAGGCCCGCACCCGGTAGGGGTTCTGCGGCACCCAGGAGCCGCCACCGGGGTAGGTGGCGAACTCGGCCGTCTCCGCGCACTCCGCCGACTGGTACACCGTCACCGGGCGGCCCGTCCGGTTGGCCAGGGACACCGCGTCCGTGCCGGCCGGTAACGCCGTGCAGCTCTCGATCTCGACGGTCCGCAGGTCGTACACCTGCCGGCCGCCCCTGAAGTCCGGCTGCTTCCACAGGCACAGCTCGCCCGGTGCGCAGGTGCCCAGGCGCGGCGGGGCCGCCTGCGCGGGCGCGGGCAGCAGGAACGCCGTGGTGGCGAGGACGGCCGCCGCCGCGGCAGCCGTGGTCGTACGTGTCATCGGTCAACCCCCGTGTCGTCGGCCCCGCTTGTCGTGGCCTCCTTGATCACAGAACGCACCCCGGCGGACCCGGGTTTCCGTACGGCCCAGGTTCACCCGGACAGGTGAAATCCCCGGCGGAGGCGACACGGAGAGCCCCGGCCGAGGCGGCACCGGAGGAGACGCACCGGGTGTCGGGCCCACAGGTGTGACGAGAGTCGCGGGTGGCCGGTGGAGACGGCCGGGAGGACACGGGTGCGGGCACGCCGAAGCGGCCGACCGGCTCCCGTTTTGATCATCCGGGCCCGGCGCTCACGGCCGACAGGCGCGCTTGACCAGGCAGAAAAGGCGTTCGGCCGGAGGGCTGACGCACCCCCGGCGTACGCGATCACCACCGGCGCGCGCCGCACGGAGCGTGCGCCCGCGCGCGCGGGCGGTGACACCAGCTCACCCTTCACGACCTGCTCAAACGTGATCTGAGTCACTGTCACCCCAGCACGCCTCCCGCGCCTCCTACTCTGTACCGCAGTGACTTCCTTCGACTCCTCCCCCACACTCAACGTCTGGCGCGCGCTGCTCGCGCTCGCCGTCGTGTTCATGATGCTCGCGACCTCGGGCTGGACCGCGGTCCGCGGCCACCAGGGGTCGGGCGAGCCGCGTGCCGTCGCCCTCGCCGCCTGGGCGCGGGGCAGCCTCGACGGCCAGAAGCTCCCGGCCCCGGACGCCTCCCCGCGCCGGCTCGCCCGCTTCTTCGCCTCGCTGAGCGCCCCCGAGCGCACCGACCTGGCCCGGCGCTACCCGCTGGTCGTCGGCAACCTCAACGGCGCGCCGGTCCCGCTGCGCTACGAGGCGAACCGCCTCGCCCTGGTCGAGGCGGTCGACACCGAGCGGGCCCGGATGCACGACGCCCGGCTCACCCTCGACGGCCGCCGCAGCGCGGGCCGCCGGATGCACCGGTTCGAGTCGCTGATCGCGGGCGACCGCCAGATCCTCGCCTTCGACCCCTGGGACACCGGCCGGGTCGCCGAGGTCTTCGGCGACCTCGAACACGCCGAGCGGGTCTCGGTGATCATCCCGGGCGTCGACACCAGCGCCATGACGTTCGAGAGGACGACGCGCCAGTACTCCGCCCCGGTGGGCATGGCGCAGTCGCTGTACGCGGCGGAGCGCGCGGCGGGTCCGCGCACCCGCACCGCCGTCATCGCGTGGGCCGACTACACCACTCCGGCCGGGCTGGGCATCGACTCCGCGATCGGCCGGCTGGCCGAGGAGGGGGCGGTCCGCCTGGACCACCTCGTCCGCGCCCTGCCGGGCAACGCGCCGGTCTCCCTGTTCTGCCACAGCTACGGCTCGGTGCTGTGCGGCGTCGCCGCGCACCGGCTGCCGCCCCGCGTGGTCGACATCGCGGTCGCGGGCAGCCCCGGCATGCGCACCCAGAGCGCCTCCCACCTGGGCACCTCCGCCCGGGTCTGGGCGATGCGGGACCGCGACGACTGGATCGAGGACGTGCCGCACCTGGACGTCGCGGGCCTGGGCCACGGCGCGGACCCGGTCTCCTCCGGGTTCGGCGCGCGGGTGCTCTCGGCCGCCGGTGCCGTGGGCCACGCGGGTTATTTCGTGCCCGGCACCCAGAGCCTCGCCAACTTCGCCGCCATCGGCGTCGGTTCGTACGAGTCGGTCAGCTGTCTCAAAGGCAATACGGCCTGCCAACGCGGTATTTCCGGCGCGGACGCGGCCTGACGCGCGTAGAAATCGGTGGCGCCGCATACATACGTGTGACATTGCGGCCGGCGCCGAGGGGGGACGCGCGGGCGCGCGCCGCCTACGATGAGGCGCATGGGTGATGTGCTGGCCGGAATTCATGCCACCTGGGAGTTCGAGTCCGACTCCGTACTCATCCGCTTCGAACGGGGGATACGCACGCCGAAGCTCTTCACGGCGCTGCGCGAACGGCGCGTCCCCCACGAAGCGTTGGAGTCGGTGACGCTGACCCCGGGCAAGCGCGGCACGGTGGTGCTGCACGCGGTGCCGAGACCTGGCGCCGATCCGCTGATGGAAGCCGCGGCGGGACAGCTGAAGGACGGCTGCGATCCGTACCGCCTGGTGCTGCCCGCGGAGCGCGAGACGCTCGCGGAGTACTACGCGGACGAGCTGCGCGCGCTGCTCGGCCCGGACGCGGACGAGCCGTCGGAGCGGTACCTGGTGGCCGCGCCGGAGCCGCCGCAGAGCTTCAAGGCGTACGACGGGAAGGCGTCCTTCGACGGCCGCCAGGTGTCGTTCCGCTGGTTCTGGACGGGCGCCTCCTCGGCGAAGTGGAAGGCGGGCGACCAGACGTTCCCGCTGGCCTCGCTCTGCGGGGTCGAGTGGCGCTCGCCGGAGGCCTTCGACGGGCATCTGCGGCTGCTGCGGCGGGATGCCGGGGCCGCCGCGCCGCAGGCCGACCAGGACCCGGCGGCGGTCGTCTTCGGCCTCGGGTACGGGCCGGTCCACGAGTCGCTGCCGTTCGCCGCGGCGGTCCTCCAGGCGGTCCGCGGCTCGTCCGGCGCCCCGGTCCCGGTCCCGGTGGCCACGGTGGCCGCCGGGCGGCGCGACCCCGCCGACATCGCCGAAAGAATCCGGCACCTGGGTGAACTCCACCGGGCTGGGCTGGTGACGGACGACGAATTCAGCGCGAAGAAGGCGGAGTTGCTGGCGGAGCTGTGAGCGGTGGGGCTGGAGGGAGCGGCGGGCCGCCGTCGCAGCGGTGGGACTGCAAGCGGTGGGCCGCCGTCGCTCAGGCCGTCTCCGACACCGGTCGGGTGTCCGCGTAGAAGTTGATCTTGCGGTCGAGCACGGCGAGGGTGTCCTGGAGCTCCGCCATGCGGGTCAGCACGTCGCGCCGGGTCCGCTCCAGAAGCTCCCGGCGCGCGTCGAAGGTGTGCGCGCCCTCCCGGACCAGCTCCGCGTAGCGGACCATGTCCGCGACCGGCATCCCGGTCAGCCGCAGCTTGCCGACGAAGGTCAGCCAGTCGAGGTCCTTGTTGGTGAACCGCCGCTGCCCGGTGTGCGAGCGGTCCACGTGCGGCATGAGACCGATCCGCTCGTACCAGCGCAGGGTGTGCGCGGAGAGCCCGCTCACCGCCGCGACCTCGCTGATCGTGTAGCGGTCCTGGCCGTCGGGGCGCGGATGCGTGGGGCGGGCCTTGCACAGGTCCACGACCGCCGGCTTCACAGGAGTGCTCTCGATCACCGTCATGACCCCCAACCTAGAAGGTTGGAGTGCACTCCAAGCAAGGGGATTGTGCCGCGGGCGTCCCCGCGGGACCGTTTAGGCTCGTACGCATGAAGAGCCTGGCGCTGATCGAGAACTGGCCCGTGCCGCACGCGGCGGCAGCCGTCGTCCGGGCGGACGGCACCGTCGTGGGGGCGCACGGCCCCACCGGGCAGCGCTTCCCGCTGGCCTCCGTCACCAAACCGCTCGCCGCGTACGCCGCACTGGTGGCGTACGAGGAGGGCGCCGTCGAGCTGGACGAGCCCGCCGGACCCGAGGGCTCGACCGTACGGCACCTGCTGGCGCACACCTCGGGGCTCGCGTTCGACGAGCACCGGGCGATGGGGGTGCCCGGGGAGCGGCGGCTCTACTCCAACGCCGGCTTCGAGGTGCTGGGCGACCACATCGCCAAGGCGACGGGCATCCCGTTCGCGGAGTATCTGCGGCAGGCCGTGCTCGAACCGCTGGGGATGACGTCCACCACGCTCGACGGCTCGCCCGCCAAGGACGGCGTCTCGACCGTCGACGACCTGGCGCGGTTCGCGGCGGAGGTGCAGGCGCCGCGGCTGCTGCATCCGATGACGGTCGCCGAGGCGATGACCGTGCAGTTCCCGGGGACGAAGGGGGTGCTGCCGGGGTACGGGCACCAGAACCCCAACGACTGGGGGCTGGGGTTCGAGATCCGGTCCTCGAAGTCCCCCCACTGGACGGGGCTTTCGTCCTCCCCCCGGACCTTCGGGCACTTCGGGCAGGCCGGGACGTTCCTGTGGGTCGACCCGGAGGCGTCGGCCGCGTGTGTGGCCCTGACGGACCGGGCGTTCGGGCCGTGGGCCGTCGAGGTGTGGCCCGCGTTCACCGACGCGGTGCGGGCGGAGATCGCCTAGCCGGTCGGCCGCGGGCCGGTGGTGCCCGGTCTTCGGCCGCGGGCCGGTGGTGCGTTGCTCGCGTTCCCCGCAGGCGGGGAGGGGTCGTGTTTCGCCTGCGGGTGGGTGGGGGTCGCTCGCGCAGTTCCCCGCGCCCCTCGGGTAGTCCGCCGCAGCCGGAGAACCCGGCTCGGCCACAGGCTCTTCAGGGGCGCGGGGAACTGCGCGACCGGCCACCCACGGCCCAGAGGCGGAGCCGCGCTACCCCTCGTTCAGCTCCCAGAACAGCAGCTCCGCCCGGGTGCGGGCGATCACGTCGAGGGCGGGCTCGTCCGTGGCCCGGACCGAGTCGCCGGGGCCGAGCCGCTCGCCCGCCAGATCGGCCTCGCCCCGCACCACGTGCACGTACACCCCCGGCGCGTCCGGCACCGCCGTGCGCTCGCCGGGCGCGAGACGGCGTACGTGCAGCATCGCCCCGGCCGCCAGGACCGCGTACGGCGTGGAGTCGGCCATGCCCCGGACGATCTCGTACGCGGGGGTGCCGCCGGGCTCCCTGGGGGCCAGCCACATCTGGACGAAGACCAGCGGGGCCGTGCCGTCGTTGCGCTCCTCGTGGCGCACCCCGCCGGCCGAACTGAGGTGCTGGACGTCCCCCGCCCGTACGACCGTGGCGCGGCCCGTGGAGTCGCGGTGGGTGAGCTCGCCCTCCACCACCCAGGTGACGATCTCGGTGTGGCTGTGCGGGTGTTCGTCGAAGCCCGCACCCGGGGCGAGCCGTTCCTCGTTGCAGGCCAGGACCGGACCGAAGCGCAGGTTGTCCGGGTCGTAGAAACGGCCGAAGGACAACGCGTGCAGGGACTCGATGCCGGCCGCCGCGTCGCCGCCCCGGTAGCGCTCGTCGGCGCGCCTCACGGAAATCACGGGACCCACGGTAGCCCCGTCGGGCGGGCCCGGAACGCCCCGCGAACCCCCGGCAGGGCACGCACCCGTCCCTATAAGGCAGTCTTGTCCCGTGCCCGAACCCGAATCGCCGCAGCCGCCGAACGCCGCCCATCCGCACACAGCGACCCTCAAGCGCCTTGAGCAGTCCTCCGGCCGGCTCGCCGCGAACGCCATCGCCCGCATGGACGAGACGCTGCCGTGGTACCGGGCGATGCCGCCGGAGAACCGGTCCTGGATCGGACTGGTCGCCCAGGCCGGCATCGCGGCCTTCACCGAGTGGTTCCGGCACCCGGAGACCCCGCAGGCGATCTCCACGGACGTCTTCGGGACCGCGCCGCGCGAGCTGACCCGGGCGATCACCCTGCGCCAGACCGTCGAGATGGTGCGCACCACCATCGAGGTCATGGAGACGGCGATCGAGGAGGTGGCGGCGCCCGGCGACGAGTCGATCCTGCGCGAGGCCCTGCTCGTCTACGCGCGCGAGATCGCCTTCGCCACCGCCCAGGTGTACGCCCAGGCCGCCGAGGCACGCGGTGCCTGGGACGCCCGCCTGGAGTCGCTGGTCGTCAACGCGGTGCTCTCCGGCGAGGCCGACGAGGGCGCCGTCTCCCGGGCCGCCGCCCTCGGGTGGAACTCCCCCGAGCATGTGTGCGTGGTGCTCGGCACCGCCCCCGACGGCGACAGCGAGCTGACCGTGGAGGCCATCCGGCGGGCCGCCCGGCACGCCAAGCTCCAGGTCCTCACCGGGGTGCTCGGCGACCGCCTGGTCGTCATCGCCGGCGGCAGCGACAACCCGCTCCACGTCGCCAAGGCCCTGATCGGGCCGTACGCGGCCGGTCCCGTGGTGGCCGGCCCCATCGTCCCGGACCTGCTGGCGGCCACCCGCTCCGCCCAGGCCGCCGCCGCCGGCCTCAAGGCGTGCACCGCCTGGCAGGACGCTCCCCGGCCCGTTCTGGCGGACGATCTCCTCCCGGAACGCGCCATCGCCTCCGATCCGGCTGCGCGGGAGCAGCTGGTGGAGGAGATCTACAGACCGCTGGAGGAGGCCGGCTCGGCGCTCCTGGAGACCCTGAGCGTCTATCTGGAACAGGCGAGCAGTCTCGAAGGCGCGGCCCGGATGCTCTTCGTCCACCCCAACACCGTGCGCTACCGGCTACGACGTGTGACGGACGTCACCGGCTGGTCCCCCTCCGATGTGCGTTCCGCCTTCACGCTCAGGATCGCCCTGATCCTGGGGCGTCTGGCCGACGGAGATCCTCAGTCCTAGACTTTTGTCGGACACCCACAATTCCCCCGACGGTTCTTCGTCCCTGTCCCCACGGGCGAGCAGGGCCGTCCACAAGAGAGAGTGTGAGAGTGCTCGTACTCGTCGCTCCCGGCCAAGGCGCTCAGACGCCCGGCTTCCTGACTCCCTGGCTCGACCTCCCCGGCGCCGCCGATCGGCTCGCCGCGTGGTCCGACGCCATCGGGCTCGACCTCGTCCACTACGGCACCAAGGCGGACGCGGACGCCATCCGCGACACCTCCGTGGCCCAGCCCCTGCTGGTCGCCGCGGGTCTGCTCTCCGCCGCGGCACTGGGTGACATCACCCCCGGCGCGGTGGCGGGCCACAGCGTCGGCGAGATCACGGCCACCGCCTACGCGGGCGTGCTCTCCGAGGAGGCCGCGCTCGGCTTCGTCCGCACCCGGGGCCTGGGCATGGCCCGGGCCGCGGCCATCACCGAGACCGGTATGTCCGCGCTGCTCGGCGGTGAGCCCGAGGTCGTCTTCCCGCACCTGGAGAGGCTCGGCCTCACCCCGGCGAACGTGAACGGCGCGGGCCAGGTCGTGGCCGCGGGCACCCTGGAGCAGCTGGCCGCCCTGGAGGCGGACAAGCCCGAGGGCGTGCGCCGGGTCGTGGCGCTGAAGGTCGCGGGTGCGTTCCACACGCACCACATGGCTCCCGCGGTCGAGGAGCTGCGCGAGGCCGCGGCCTCGCTCGACATCTCCGACCCGAAGATCACCTACGTCTCGAACGCCGACGGCGCCACGGTCGCCTCCGGCGCCGAGGTCGTCGGCCGCCTGGTGAACCAGGTTTCGAACCCCGTCCGCTGGGACCTCTGTATGGAGAGGTTCCGCGAACTGGGCGCCACCGCGCTGATCGAGGTGTGCCCCGGCGGCACCCTGACCGGCCTGGCCAAGCGCGCGCTGCCCGGCGTGAAGACCGTCGCCCTGAAGTCCCCGGACGACCTCGAAGCGGCCCGCGCGCTCATCGCCGAGACCGGGACACCTGCCGCTGACGCGGCGGGCGCCGAATAAGGAGCCGTAGCAGCATGTCGAAGATCAAGCCCAGCAGGGGCGCGCCGTTCGCCCGGATCATGGGCGTCGGCGGCTACCGGCCGACCCGGGTGGTCCCCAACGAGGTCATCCTGGAGAAGATCGACTCGTCCGACGAGTGGATCCGCTCCCGCTCCGGCATCTCCACCCGGCACTGGGCCTCCGACGAGGAGACCGTGACGGCGATGTCGGTGGAGGCCGCGGGCAAGGCCATCGCGGACGCCGGTCTCACCCCCGAGCAGATCGGTGGTGTGATCGTCTCCACGGTCTCGCACTTCAAGCAGACCCCGGCCGTCGCCACCGAGATCGCGGACAAGATCGGCGCGGTCAAGCCGGCCGCGTTCGACATCTCCGCGGGCTGCGCGGGCTTCGGCTACGGCCTGACCCTCGCCAAGGGCATGATCGTCGAGGGTTCCGCGGAGTACGTGCTGGTCATCGGCGTCGAGCGACTCAGCGACCTGACCGATCTGGAGGACCGCGCGACGGCCTTCCTGTTCGGTGACGGCGCGGGCGCGGTCGTCGTCGGCCCCGCGGACGAGCCGGGCATCGCCCGTACCGTCTGGGGCTCCGAGGGCGACAAGTCCGAGACCATCAAGCAGACCGTGCCGTGGACCGAGTACGACTCCGCGGGCAAGTTCCCTGCGATCACGCAGGAGGGCCAGGCGGTGTTCCGCTGGGCCGTGTTCGAGATGGCGAAGGTCGCCCAGCAGGCGCTGGACGCGGCCGGAATCAGCGCGGACGACCTGGACGTCTTCATTCCGCACCAGGCCAACATGCGGATCATCGACTCGATGGTGAAGACTCTCAAACTGCCGGAGCACGTCACGGTCGCCCGTGACGTCGAGACCACCGGCAACACCTCGGCCGCCTCGATCCCGCTCGCTATGGAGCGGCTCCTGGCGACCGGACAGGCGAAGAGCGGTGACACCGCGCTCGTCATCGGCTTCGGGGCGGGTCTCGTCTACGCCGCGACGGTCGTTACCCTCCCCTAGGCACACCGGATCTTCCGGATGCCCGCATACCCGTAAAAACACCGAAGGAGCGCCACATGGCCGCCACCCAGGAAGAGATCCTCGAGGGTCTCGCCGAGATCGTCAACGAGATCGCCGGTATCCCCGTCGAGGACGTCCAGCTGGACAAGTCCTTCACCGACGACCTGGACGTCGACTCGCTGTCCATGGTCGAGGTCGTCGTCGCCGCCGAAGAGCGCTTCGAGGTCAAGATCCCGGACGACGACGTCAAGAACCTCAAGACCGTCGGCGACGCCGCGGACTACATCCTGAAGCACCAGGCCTGAGTCCCCGACTCAGTCCCGGACCCAGTTCCGCGTGACTGCCGCCACCCGGCGGTGGCGCCGCTGATCCCCCTTACACCGTGGAGAAATTTCCTGTGAGCTCGACCAATCGCACCGTGGTCGTCACCGGTGTCGGCGCAACCACACCGCTGGGTGGCGACTCCGCCTCGACCTGGGAAGGTCTGCTGGCGGGCCGTTCCGGCGTCCGGACCCTGGAGGGCGAGCGCTTCGCCGACCTCCCGGTCCGCATCGCCGCGACCGCCGCCGTCGAGCCGGGCGAGGTACTGCCCCGCCCGCTCGCCCGCAAGCTGGACCGCTCGGCGCAGTTCGCGCTGATCGCGGCCAAGGAGGCCTGGGCCGACGCGGGCTACACCGCCCCCGCCGGTGACGACCAGCCCATCGCCCCCGAGCGTCTGGGCACGGTCATCGCCTCCGGCATCGGCGGTGTGACCACCCTGCTCGACCAGTACGACGTGCTGAAGGAGAAGGGCGTACGCCGCGTCTCCCCGCACACCGTCCCGATGCTGATGCCGAACTCCCCCTCGGCCAACGTCGGCCTGGAGGTGAACGCCCGCGCGGGCGTCCACACCCCCGTCTCCGCCTGTGCCTCGGGCGCCGAGGCGATCGGCTACGCCGTGGAGATGATCCGCACCGGCCGCGCCGACGTCGTCCTGGCCGGCGGCACCGAGGCGGCCATCCACCCGCTGCCCGTGGCGGCGTTCGCCAACATGATGGCGATGTCCAAGAACAACGAGAACCCCGAGCAGGCCTCGCGCCCGTACGACAAGGACCGTGACGGCTTCGTCCTCGGTGAGGGCGCCGGTGTCGTCGTCCTGGAGTCGGCCGAGCACGCCGCCAAGCGCGGCGCCCGGGTCTACTGCGAGGTGCTCGGCCAGGGCCTGTCGGCCGACAGCCACCACATCGCGCAGCCCGAGCCGACCGGCCGGGGTGTCGCGGCGGCCCTGCAGAACCTGCTGGACTCCACGGACCTCAAGCCGTCCGAGGTCGTCCACCTCAACGCGCACGCGACGTCCACCCCGCAGGGCGACGTCGCCGAGATCAAGGCGCTGCGCAAGGTCCTCGGCGACGACATGGACCACATCGCGGTCTCCGCGACCAAGTCCATGACCGGGCACCTGCTCGGCGGCGCCGGCGGCATCGAGACCGTCGCGACGGTCCTGGCGCTGCACCACCGCCTCGCGCCCCCGACCATCAACGTCGACGAGCTCGACGACGAGGTCGAGGCCGACATCGTGCGCGGCGAGCCGCGGCAGCTGCCCTCCGGGTCGATCGCCGCGATCAACAACTCGTTCGGCTTCGGTGGCCACAACGTCGTCCTGGCGTTCCGCTCCGTCTGAGCCACGCGCGTCCACGACGCCCGTAGGTGACGGAAGGGCCCCCACCGCTCGGTGGGGGCCCTTCCGGTTGTTACGCGTCCTGGTCTCAGACGACCTGGTGCAGCCACCGCACGGGCGCGCCCTCGCCCGCGTACCGGAACGGCTCCAGCTCGTCGTCCCAGGGCTTGCCGAGGAGGCGGGCGATCTCGGCCTCCAGGTCGGTCTCGTCGCGCAGCGAGCGGGCCAGCGCCGCCCGCAGCCGGTCCTCGGGGATCAGGATGTCGCCGTGGATGCCGGTGACGGCGTGGAAGATTCCCAGGTCGGGCGTGGCGCTGTAGCGCTCGCCCTCGGCCGTGGCGCACGGCTCCGCCGTGACCTCGAACCGCAGCATCTGCCATCCGCGCAGGGCGGACGCGAGTTTGGACGCCGTGCCGGGCTCGCCCTGCCAGGAGAACTCGGCTCTCCAGGTGCCGGGCGAGGCGGGCTGGCGGATCCAGTCGAGCTGGACGCGCACACCGAGCACCCCCGCCACGGCCCACTCGACGTGCGGGCACAGCGCGCGGGGGGCGGAGTGGATGTACAGAACTCCACGTGTCGTCACCGGGACCTCCAGTGCGGTTCGAGGTTCGCCTTCCCCAGCGGCCTCGCGCCCCTACCGGTCCCGGTCAGGACAGCACCTGACATTCTGCCCCTGGGGTCAACAGTAAACAGCATCGGGAGTTAATCTCCTGAATGGGGACAGTATGTGACGTGATGTAATTTACCGGAGCCGTCTGGCGTGGCACCTCTGGCTGGACGGGCCAAAGCTACCGCGCGGAGCAGACAGAAAGGTGTCGTACGGTCGGTCCTGGGCCCGGGAAACACGAAGCTTTCACTCGCCAGGACGCCAGGGGCACCCGAGGGAGGGGACCATGGGGATGGACCAGGGGACGCCGCCGACACGCCGGAGTCGCACCGCGCGGGGCCGCACCACGGCCGCCGCCGCCCTCGCCGCGCTGACGCTCGCCGTCACGGCCGGATGCACGAGTTCCGGGTCACCGGTCGAACACCGCCCCGGCGCCGCCCGGAAGCCCTCACCGACACCCACCTCCCACTGGAACCCGCGCCCGGCGTCGATCGCCGCCGTGGGCGACTCCATCACCCGGGGCTTCGACGCCTGCATGGTCCTCGCCGACTGCCCCGAGGCGTCCTGGGCCACCGGCAGCGACTCGGGGGTGCGCTCGCTGGCGACCCGGCTGCTCGGCCCCGCCTCCGCCGCCGCCCGCAGCTGGAACTACGCCCGTACCGGCGCCCGGATGTCCGACCTCCCGGCCCAGCTGACCCGGGCCGCGGCCCACCGCCCCGAGCTGGTCACGGTCATGGTCGGCGGCAACGACGCCTGCCGGGACTCGGTCGACGGTATGACGTCGGTGGCGGACTTCCGGTCGGGCTTCGAGCGGTCCCTGCGCCAGTTGCGCGCCGGCCTGCCCAAGACGCAGGTGTACGTGTCGAGCGTGCCGGACCTCAAGCGCCTGTGGTCGCAGGGCCGGGGCAACGCGCTGGGCAAGCAGATCTGGAAGCTGGGCATCTGCCAGTCGATGCTGAGCGACGCGGACGACCTGGGCCCGGCGGCGGCCGAGCGGCGCGACGCGGTGTACGCGCGCGTGGTGGCGTACAACACGGCGCTGAAGGACGTGTGCGCGAAGGACCGTTACTGCCGCTACGACGGAGGCGCGGTCTTCGACTACCGCTTCACCGGCGACCAGCTGAGCCACTGGGACTGGTTCCACCCCAGCAAGGACGGGCAGGAACGGCTGGCGGAGATCGCGTACCGCAATGTGACGGCGGCGCGCCCGCCCGCCTGACGGCCGGATCCCTCCCGTCACCCCGAGTCCCCCTGTTCACACGGGAGTTCCTTCTCGATACTGGCCGCCCAGGCCTTGAGGGAAGGATGCCCAGTGGTTCGTGGACGGGGTGTACGGGGCGTACGGGTGGCGCGGCTCGCCCTGCTGGTCGCTTCGATGACGGTCGGCGCGGCGCTCGCGCCGGTCCCGGCGCAGGCGCAGGCACGGGCCGCGACGGGGGTGCCGCCGACGGTGGAGGAACAGCGCCTGGACCGGGCCGTGCCGCAAGAGATACTGCGGCGCTCCGGGTTCGACGACGTGGCCGTGCGGTTCGCCCGGGAGCTCGACGGCGTGCGGTCCTACCGGGAGGCCGAGCGGCTGGTCGCCCGGGAGGGCGCCGGGCTGTGGCGGCGGGCCGTGGACCGGGCGCAGGGGCGCGGCCCGGCGGGCGGCGACCTGAGCCGGGGCGACGACCGGCCGCTGTACTGGGCGCGGCTGGGGATGACGCGCGAGCTGCGGGGCTGGGAGCCCGGGTTCGGGCTGTCCGCGGCGCGGCGGGCGGCGCTGCTCGACCGTCTGGAGCGGGGGTCGCGGGGCCAGGACTCGATCACGTACGGCTCGGCCGCCGGTTACAAGAAGATCCTGGTCACCGGCTTCGACCCGTTCACGCTCGACCGGGACATCCGGATCGGCAACCCCTCGGGCGCGACGGCGTTGGCGCTGGACGGCACCTGGGTCAGCACGGCCGCCGGGCCCGCCCGGATCGAGACGGCCATGTTCCCCGTGCGCTGGGACGACTTCGCGGCGGGCACGGTCGAGCGGACGCTGCGGCCGGTGCTGCCCCGGGTGGACCTGTTCACCACGGTGAGCCAGGGGCGGGTGGGGCGGATCGACGTCGAGCGCTTCAACGGGGCCTGGCGGGGCGGGTTCCCGGACAACGAGGACGTCTCGCGCACGGAGACCGTCCCGGTCTCCGACCCGGCGAGCCAGCCGCAGTGGACTTCGACGACGCTGCCGTACGCGGCGATCGTGGCGGCCCGTACCGGCCCGTTCCCGGTGTACGACCACACCTCGGTGACGGAGATCCCGGCGGGCGGTACGGGTCCGGTGGTGCGGGAGGACGGGCCGACGGCGGGGTCCGTGGCGCGGGCGGGCGGCGGGGGCGACTACCTCTCCAACGAGATCGCGTACCGGGCGACGCTGCTGCGGGACCGGCTGGGTCTGTCGATTCCGGGGGGCCATGTGCACACGCCGGTGCTGGAGTTCGGGGCGGGGAACGAGGATCCGGCCACGGGGGCGGTGACGGATGCGGAGTTCGAGCGGAATCGGGGGGAGATTGTGGGGCAGGTGCGGGCGATCGTGACGGTGGCGGTGTCCCCCTGAGCCCCCACACCCGGTGCCTGCGGCCCCCGCGCCCCGCTTCCGCTCCGCGGTGACCTGCGGGCCGGTGGCGGCTGACTCGCGCAGTTCCCCGCGCCCCTCGAAGGGCCCGGACTTTGTCTGCGGCCCGGTGGGTGGCTGGTCGCGCAGTTCCCCGCGCCCCTGTTCGGCCCGGACTTTGCCTGCGGCCCGGTGGGTGGCTGGTCGCGCAGTTCCCCGCGCCCCTTAGGGGGTCGGCCGCCGCCACAGGCTTTTAGGGGCGCGGGGAACTGCGCGACCAGCCCCGCACGGTCCGCAGACAAAAGAGGGGGCGCAGGGCCGCAGGCCCGAGGGAGCCAAGGCCGCAGGGCCCGGCGGGAGACGCGGGGCTCAGGTTCGGAGCGAGGACAGGTCCGAGCTCGCCAGGTCCGGGCGGGACAGCAGCACCTCCCGGACCGCCTCCAGCACCGACAACCCTCCCCCCACCCCCGTCGCCAGCGAAACATCCTTCGCCGCCAGCGCCACCGGAAAGTGCGCCTCCGTCGCGTACAGGCGCCCCACCAGACCCCCCAGCGGACTCGCCTCCAGCGCCGGCCGCGTCAGGTCCTCCGGCAGGCCCAGCGCCGCGGCCAGGCGCAGGGACTCCGCCACCAGGGCCACCCCGCCGATCACCCCGCTGATCAGGACCAGCTTGAGCGCCGCCCCCGTACCGACCTCCCCGCACCGCCGTACCGACCCCAGCTCCGCCAGCACCCCGTCCACCGGCGCCGTCTCGCCGCCCGCGAGGATCAGGAGTCCGCCGTCCGCGGCCCGGTCCACGCTCCCCATCACCGGCGCGTCGACGAGGGCGACCCCCTCGGGGAGCCGGGACGCCAGCTCGCGGACCGTGTCGGGGCCGACCGTCGATGTGTCGATCCATGTCGTCCCCGCCCGCAGCGCCGGGATCATCGCGTCCGCGACGGCCAGCGCCGCCGCCGGGTCCGCGAGCATCGTGATGACCACGTCGGCGTCACGGACCGCCTCGGCGGGGCCCGCGGCGGCCACGGCCCCCTCGGCCGCCAGCGTCTCGGCCTTGCCGGGCGTACGGTTCCAGACCGTCAGCCCGTACCCCGCCGCGAGCAGCCGCCGCGCCATCGGCATCCCCATGCTGCCCAGTCCCAGGAAAGCGATCTTCGTCTGGTTCGTTTCGTTCGTCATGGCATGACCGTACGAATCCAGCTACCCATGCCACAAGCGAATGTCTAGCATGTCAGGCATGACCAACCCGCATGGCAGCGCGCAGGCCCCCATCCCCGGCATTCCCGGTATTCCCGGCATTCCCGCCACCCACAGCCTCTACGACGTCTTCCTGCGCGTCGCCGCCGACGGCTCCTTCACCGCCGCCGCCCAGGCGCTCGGCTACACCCAGTCCGCCGTCTCCCGGCAGGTCCAGTCGCTGGAGGACGAGCTGGGGAGCGTGCTCTTCGACCGGCTGGCGCGGGGGGTGCGGCTGACCGAGGCCGGGCGGGTGCTGGTGCCGCACGCCGAGGCCGTACGGGACCGGCTCGCCGCCGCCCGCGCCGAGCTCTCCGCGCTGCGCACCCTGGACGGCGGGCTGCTGCGCGTGGGGGCGTTCGCGACCGCCGACGCCGCGCTGCTCCCCCGCGCCCTCGCCGCGTTCCGGCGCCGCCACCCCGGGGTCACGCTCGCCCGTACCGAGGGGCCCTCCGTCAAGCACCTCGCGCTGCTCGCCGCCGGCGAGCTGGACATCGCCGTGGTCAGCTCGACCGCCGGGCGCGCCCTGGACGGCTGTGCGCTGCGGCATCTGCTGGACGAGCCCATGTTCGTGGCGCTGCCGCGGGACCACCCGATGGCGGGCCGCGAGCGGCTGCGGCTGGCCGAGCTCGCCGACGAGGAGTGGGTCGCGGGCAGCACCCGTCCCGAGGACACGCTGATGCGGCCGGTCCTGGAGGCCGGGTTCCGGCCCCGCACCACCCTCGTCGTACGGGACTGGATCGCCAAGCAGGGCTTCGTCGCGGCCGGGCTCGGCGTGACCCTGCTGCCCGCTCTCGCCGCCGAGTCGGTCCGGGCGGACATCGTGCTCGTACCCCTGCACCCGGACGACGCTCCGCGCCGGGCGGTCTACGCGGCGACCCCGCACGGCCGCGCGGACTCCCCGGCCGTGGCCGCCTTCCTGGCGGAGCTCCGGGAGGTCGCGGGGCGGATCAGCCCGTCGGGCCGCCCGTAGCGGGCTCGGGGCGCGGCTGCGGCTGCGGCTCCCGCTCCGGTGCCGTCTCGCCCCGCAGGTCCCGGACCATCAGGGTCGCCCCCGCCACCGCGCCCGGCATCAGGAACACCGCCACGAACGGCACCAGGAACGCCAGCGTCAGCGGGACGCCGAAGCCGAGCACGAGCAGACGGCGCGTACGCAGCAGGGCGAGACGGTCCGCCAGCTCCACTCCCCGGCGCTGGAGCGCCACCGCCGTCAGCTCCTCGGTGAGGAAGAAGCCGGAGACGCAGAAGCCGATCACGGGCACGGCCGTCTGGCCGACCACCGGCAGGAAACCGAGGGCGAACAGGACGATTCCGTACAGGGCGACACGCGTCAGGACGCGTACGGAGTCCCGGGCGGAGATCCACAGGTCCCGCCAGAGCGGCAGCCCGGACTCCGGTGCCTCGCCGCCGCTCTCCGCGCGGTCCACGTCCTCGGACAGCTTCTCGTAGAAGGGCTGGCCGACCAGGAGCGTCACCGCCGTGAAGGAGATGACCGCGAGGAACAGGCCCATCGCGAAGACGAGCACCGTCAGAAAGCCCCGGAACAGGCTCAGCCACGGCGAGGACCAGTCGTCGGCGAACGGGGTCGCCCAGCCGGCGAAGTCGTCGGCCCCGTAGGCCAGCCCGGTCAGCGCCGCCGCGTACAGGACCAGGGTGACCAGGCCGGGCAGCAGTCCGATCCCCAGGGACCGGCCGTGGCCGGTGACCCATCGCTGCCCTTTGACCAGATAACCGAAGCCCGCCCCGAGATCACGCATGGCCGAACTCTATCGGCCGGTATCCGCCCCTCCCGTACGCGCGTTCCTACTCCCGGATACGGCGAAGGGCCGCACCCCGCCGGGTGCGGCCCTGCCGAGGAGGTACTGACGTCAGGCGACCGCGAGGTCCACCGTGATGTTGCCGCGCGTGGCCTTCGAGTACGGGCACACCTGGTGCGCCTTCTCCAGGAGGTCGCGGGCGGTGGCCTCGTCCACGTTCGGGATGGCCGCGGAGATCCTGACGACGATGCCGAAGCCCTCGTCGTTCTTGCCGATGCCGACCTCGGCCGTGACCGTCGAGCCGGATATGTCGGCGTTCTCCTGGCGGGCGACCACCCCGAGGGCGCCCTGGAAGCAGGCGCTGTAACCGGCCGCGAAAAGCTGCTCCGGGTTGGTGCCCGCGCCGCTGCCGCCCATCGCCTTCGGCGGGTTGACGACCACGTCGAGCTTACCGTCGTCGGTGGCGACCCGGCCGTCCCGCCCGTTCTCGGCGGTGGCGACGGCGGTGTACAGAACGTCGGACTGCTGGATGGACATGCTGGGTGCTCCTCCTGGTCGTTCCCGGCCGCTCGCGCCCACGACAGCCGGGATATGGAAAGACCTTATCGGATGGCGGAAGTCATCCGATAAGGTCTTCAGGCGTCGGTCTCAAGGAGTGGCCTGGGTCACTCACCCAGCGAGACGACCATCTTTCCGGTGTTCTCGCCCCGGAGCATGCCGAGGAAGGCGTCCACACCGTTCTCGATGCCGCCGACGACCGTCTCGCCGTACTTCAGCTCACCGGAGGCGATCCAGCCGGCCACCTCCTGGACGAACTGCGGCTGGAGCGCCGCGTGGTCGCCGACGAGGATGCCCTGGAGCCGCAGCCG
Source organism: Streptomyces sp. NPDC031670 (assembly GCF_055580545.1). Taxonomy (NCBI): domain Bacteria; kingdom Bacillati; phylum Actinomycetota; class Actinomycetes; order Kitasatosporales; family Streptomycetaceae; genus Streptomyces; species Streptomyces sp. NPDC031670. The sequence goes on from NZ_JBVILC010000029.1 coordinate 22,067, forward strand.
CTTGCCGATGATCATGGCCATGTTGCGCGGGCCCGGGGTCGGCTCGGTGTCGTTGTAGCCGGCGATCATGCCGCAGATGGTGGCGCGGCCGTGCACCTTCAGCGAGGAGATCGCGGCTTCCAGGTGCTCGCCGCCGACGTTGTCGAAGTAGACGTCGATGCCGTCCGGGGCGGCGGCGCGCAGCTGCTCGCGGACCGGTCCGTTCTTGTAGTTGAAGGCGGCGTCGAAGCCCAGCTCCTCCACCAGCCACTTCACCTTCTCGTCGGAGCCGGCCGAGCCGATCACCCGGGAGGCGCCCTTGAGGCGGGCGAGCTGACCGACCTGGCTGCCGACCGCGCCGGCCGCGCCGGAGACGAAGACCGCGTCACCCTCCTTGAAGGAGGCGACCTCGAACAGGCCCGCGTACGCGGTCAGACCCGGCATGCCGAGCACACCGAGGTAGGTCGAGAGCGGCGCCAGCGAGGCGTCCACCTTGGTGGCGTGCTTCGCGTCCACGTCCGCGTACTCGCGCCAGCCCAGCCCGTGCAGCACATGGTCGCCGACGGCGAAGCGCTCGTCGCCCGAGGCCACGACCTCGCCGACCGCGCCGCCGTCCATCGGCTTGTCGAGCTGGAACGGCGGGACGTACGACTTCACGTCGTTCATCCGGCCGCGCATGTACGGGTCGACGGACATGAAGAGGTTGCGGACCAGGATCCGGCCCTCGGCGGGCGCGGCGACCGGGACCTCACGGAGGGCGAAGTCGGTCGGGACCGGCCAGCCGTGCGGGCGGGCGACGAGGTGCCATTCACGGCCGGTGGCGGGGAGTGCGGACGGTGCGGACATGTGGTGCGTCCTCCTGGGGCGTCAACTTCAGGTACTGGTCGCTCGGGTACCGGCTGCCCGGTGGGGCCGGGTACTCCGAACTACTACGCGTACCAATTACTTCAGGTACTGAAACAACCATGCTCCTGAATATTTGAGATTGTCAAGTAACTCGGTACGCTGGTTCCATGGCCACGCGTATGGATGCCCTCACCCTCGAAGTCGTCGAACTCATCGGCTCGGTGGTGGGGCGCTACCACGAGGAGTACGAGCGTGCCGCCGCCGAGCACGCGCTCACCGGCGCGCAGGCGCGGGTGCTCGGGCTGCTCTCGCTGGAGCCGGTGCCGATGCGGCACATCGCGCGGAAGCTGAAGTGCGAGCCGTCGAACGTCACCGGGATCATCGACCGCCTGGAGGCCCGCGGCCTCGTCGAGCGTCGCCCCGACCCGGCCGACCGCCGGGTCAAGCTGGCCGCCCCCACGGAGGCCGGTCTGCGCACGGCGACGGCCCTGCGCGACTCCCTGGACTTCGCCCGTGAGCCCCTGGCGCAGCTGTCGAAGGACGAGCGGACGGTGCTGCGGGATCTGCTGCGGCGGATGCTGGGAGTGGAGTAGGCGAGCGGGGCGGGCCGGGTCGTCCGGGGCGGGCGGCTTTCCGGGCGCCGGCGTTCGCCAGGGAGCGAGCTACAGGCACCACCAAAGGAACCGGTCGCACGTCTTGGTCGGCTTGGGCGTGGGGGGCTGCGGCGGCGGGGGCGGGGGCGGGGCCGGCTGCGACGTGGAGGCCTCCGGGGACGGGGACGGCGGAGGTGACCCGTCCGTCCCGGTGGGCGTGGGCGCCGGATCGCTGGGCGCGCCGGTCACCCCGGTGGCCGGGTGCGAGCCGCCCGGCGCGGGAGAGCCCTCGCCGGTCCCGGGTCCGCTCGTGGTGGTACCGGCCGGCCCCGGTCGGGTACCGCCGGGGCTCGGACGATGCCCCTTGCCGTGGCCGTTCCGGGCCGGTACGGCGCTGGGCCGCCTGGGACCGCCCACGTCGCTCGCGTCGGGGGCGGGCGCGGAGGTCTCCTGGGAGATCTGCTCCTCTTCGTGTACGGAGGTGGCCGCGCCCCGGTCGTCCGGCGGCGGCTCCATGGCGATCCGTGCCAGCCCCAGCGCGCCGGCCGCGAGGACCACACCCGCCGATCCGAACAGCACGAGGCGCCCGCGTCGCTTACGGGCGCGACGGCGCGGGCGGGCCGCCGCCCGGGGCGGTTCGCGGCGCGCGCGGCGGTGACCGGTGGGGGTGGGGGCCGCACCGGGTGCGGCGGCCTCGTACACCCCGAGGTCGATGGCTTCGTGCTGCCGCAGCTCCTCCGCGGGGGTGCCGCATCCGGCGCAGGCCAGTGCGCCGTTGAGGTGCCGTCGGCAGGCGTGGCAGTAATCCATGGCCAACGGAGGCTATGCGCGCGGCGGTCGACAATGGGGGCCGGGAATGTGTGGATCTTGTGTGGAACCCTTCCCTCCGGGGCGTGGCGGGGGCACGAAGTCGGGCGTTCGGTGCGTTGTCAGTGGGGGCGGTGAGGATGGGGACATGACGGACGCGCAGCACCACCGTTTCGGCCCGCTCGACTTCCAGCTCGTCCTGCTGCGGCGGATGGCCGACCACCAGCCGGAGCTGGTCGAGGAGGCCCGCCGCGAGCTGGGGGCGTCCGCCGCCCGGATGCGGGAGGCCAACCGGCGCTGGCAGGCGATGACCCGCTCGCCGCGCTCGCGCGGGGCGGCGGCGCGGTACCGGTCGATGCTCGGCGAGCCGGAGGCGGTGACCCGGCGCAGGGTCGGCGACCTGGAGTGCGAGGCGCGGCGGTGGCCGGTGCCGCTGTGGCCGACGCTGCGGTTCGAGGTGCTGGCGGGGCCGGACGGGACGGTGTGGAACGAGTGGCTGATCCGGGCACCCGGCGAGCCGGGCCCGGTCCTGGAGACGGTGGCGGATCTGCGCCCGTGGTCCTGCACGGTGGACGAGGCGGCCCGCGCGTTCCCCCCGGCCCGGCCGAGGGAGGGGAGCGCGCCCACGCGGTGGGAGGTGGAGCTGACGGTGGGGGGTGGGGGGGTGTGGGTGGCGGAGTTCTCGTGGGGGTTGCTGCAGGGCGTGCGGCCGGGGACTGTCTGTGGCCGAGGTTTGCCTGCGGGCCGCTGAGTGGCTGGTCGCGCAGTTCCCCGCGCCCCTTGGGTAGACCGCCGGTCCCTGGGGTGCGGCTCGGCCCCTGGACCCTTTTTTGCCTGCGGACCGAGGGTGGCTGGGCGCGCAGTTCCCCGCGCCCCTTAGGGGGTCGGCCGCCTCCCAAAAACGCCGCTCAGCCCCACCCCCCAGGGGGCGCGGGGAACTGCGCGAGCAACCCCCACCCACCCGCAGCCAAAGCCCCCGACACCAGCCACCCCAGGGGCGCGGGGAACTGCGCGACCAGCCCACCACCCGCCCGCAGACGAACCCCGGGCACAAAAGGGGCGCGGGGAACTGCGCGAGCGGCCCACCACCGGCCCGCAGACGAACCCCGGGCACAAAACCCCCCGCACAGACAGAGGCGCGCCGCACCGGACCCCCGTGTCCCCCGATCGGCCCCGCCCCACAACCCCCTGGCACTCAGTCAGCCGACGCCCGACCGGCTCAGCCCGGCGCGCGCCGCGCCGCCGGGGGCCGGACGATTCGATCAAGCACCCCATTCGGGAGGATCGCCGTGACCGTCAGTCTGGAACAGTTGCGCCGTTGCCATGTAGCCGTCGACCTCGGGGCCGCGAGGACGCGTGTATTCGTCAAAGGGCTGGGACTCGTCGTCGACGAACCCAGCGTCGCGGCCGTCAACACCCAAACCGGCGCGCTGATCGCCGTCGGCACGTTCGCCGAGAAGATGACGGGCCGTACGCCCGACTACATCCGCGTAGTCCGGCCCGTCTCCGGCGGCACCGTCGTCGACATCGAGATGGCCCAGCGCATGCTGCGCCATCTGATCGGCGAGAAGCTCCGGCGCCAGCTGCGGCGCAAGCCCCGGCTGCGCGCCGCCGCCAGCACCCCGCACGAGGCCGACCCGCTCGCCCAGCGCGCGACCGTCGAGACGCTGGTGGGTCTCGGCGCCCGCCGGGTCGAGCTGGTCGACACCCTGATCGCGGCGGCCGTCGGCTGCGGACTCCCGGTGGAGCAGCCGACGGCCACCATGATCATGGTGTGCGGCGCGGCCACCACCCAGATCGCGGTGCTCTCGCTCGGCGCGATCGTCACCGCCCAGCGCATCCCCGTCGGCGGCGACGCCATCGACCACGCCGTCATCCAGCACCTGCGCCACCAGCACGAGCTGATGCTGCCGAGCCAGTCCGTACGCCCCCTCCAGATCGCCCTGAGCGGCAACGGCCTGACCCCGCACGGCCCCGCCTCCACCGAGATCCACGGCCGCGACGTCGCCACCGGCCTCGCCCGCTCGGTCCGGGTCGACACCGCGGCCGTACGCAACGCGATCCACACCCCGCTGACCGCCGTCCTCGACGGCATCGGCAAGGTCCTGCGCGACTGCCCCCCGGATCTCGTCGCGGACCTCGCGGACCGCGGGATCATGATGGTCGGCGGCAGCGCCCTGCTGCCGGGGCTGGACCAGATGCTGCGCAAGGCGACGGGCATGCCGGTGGTCATCGCCGAACGCCCGGACGTCTGCGCCATCCTGGGCCTGGGCGCGATGCTGGACGGCCACATCGAGCCGATGGTCCTCGACCCGCTGGCGGAGTGAGGCGGATGCCGGGCGGGACCGGGACCGGGACCGGAGCGCCCCTGCCCGTCCTCCTCGAAGCCGTCATCGGCGTCGGCTCCGAGCGCGAACTGCACACCACCCTCCAGCACATCGTCGACACCGCCGCCGAGCTGACCGACGCCCGCTACGGCGCGCTCGGCGTGGTCGACCCCGAGCGCGGCCTGCTCACCGAGCTGTTCACGGCCGGGCTCAGCGACGCCGAGCGGGAGCGGATCGGGGCGCTCCCGGACGGGTGCGCCGGGGTGCTGGGCACGCTCGCCGAGGGCACGCAGCCGCTGCGGGTGCCCGATCTCACCGCCGACCCGCGCTCCTCGGGCGTGCCGCCCGGCCATCCGCCGATGCACTCGTTCCTGGGCGTCCCCATCCGCGTACACACCGAGGTGTTCGGCCACCTCTGTCTGACCGAGAAGCGCGGGGGCGCGTTCACCGACGAGGACCTGGCGCTGCTGCGGGTGCTCGCCTCGCAGGCGGGGATCGCCATCGGCAACGCGCGGCTGTACGAGACGGCCCGCTGCCGCGAGCGGTGGATCGAGGGCGCCGCCGCCGTCACCACGTCGCTGCTGACCGGCGACACGGCGGCCGACGCGCTGATGACGGTCGCCGAGCGGGCCCGGCTGCTCGCGGACGCGGTGGCGGGCGTGGTGCTCCAGCCCACCCGGGAGGGCGGGATGGAGATCGTCGCCGCCTCCGCGCCGGACGACCCCGGGGACATCGTGGGCACCACCATCGCGCCCGGCTCGCCCGTCCTGGTCCAACTGCTCGGCGGCGAGCCGGTGTTCATCGAGGACTCCGCGACCGACCCGAGGATGACCACCCATGTACGGACCCGGTTCGGGCCGAGCATGATGCTGCCGTTGCAGAGCGGCGGCAAGCTCATCGGTACGCTCGCGCTCCCCCGGCGCCGCGGGGCCGAGCCGTACACCGCGGTGGACCGGCTGCTGGCCGCGCAGTTCGCCTCACAGGCGGCGCTCGCGCTCGTCCTCGCGGACGCGCGGCACAACCGGGAGCGGCTGGCGGTCTACGAGGACCGCGACCGTATCGCCCGCGATCTGCACGACCTGGTCGTCCAGCGGCTGTTCGCCACCGAGATGATGCTGGAGTCGACACGCCGGCGCGCCGCGAAGGCCTCCGGCGACGACACCGACGAGCTGCTGACCCGGGCCGTGGACGAGCTGGACTCCACGATCCAGGAGGTCCGTACCGCCATCTTCGCCCTCCAGCAGCCGCCCGCCGACGCGCCGACGACCGTACGGGGCCGGGTGCTGCGCGAGACGGACGGCGCGGGCGCCCTGCTCGGGTTCCGCCCGTCGGTGCGGTTCGAGGGCGCGGTCGACACGGTCGTCGGCGAACCGGCCGCCGGGCAACTGGTCGCCGCCCTGCGCACGGCGCTCGCCGCCGCGCACCGCCGCCCGGGCGTCTCCTCCGTCGAGGTCCTGGTCGATGCCGCGGCGGTCCTGCCGGACGGGCGTCCGGGCGTCCGCCTGGAGGTCACGGACGACGGGAGGGGCGCCGGGACGGGCGGCGCGAGCGGTGACGACGGGGCGGGCGGGACGACGGTGACCTGGCAGTCGCCGGTGTGACCGGGGCTCAGGGCCCGGACGCCGCGCGCAGCGCGATCCGGGTGTGGGAGTGGGCGACGCCCGCCTCCCGTTTCAGCCGGCGCAACAGCCCGTCGAGCGCCGCCGGGTCGGCCGCCCTGGCCCGTACGAGATAGTCGTGCTCGCCCGTGACGTGCACGACCTCCGTGATCCCGGGCAGCTTCAGGGCGACCTTCTCGAACTCCTCGTTCGTGGTGTCCAGGCGCAGGGTGACGTCGATGAAGACGACGAGCCCGGCCCCCGCGTCGGCCGTCGGGTCGATCAGGGCCGTGAAGCCCCGGATGACGCCCTCGCGGCGCATCCGCCGCACCCGCTCGGCGGCGGCGTTGGCGCTGAGCCCGACCTTCGTCCCGAGATCGCGGTACGAGATCCGCGCATCCTCCCGCAGTACGCCGAGGATGTCTCTGTCCAGGCGGTCCATACCGCGATTGTCGCAGCCCGCGCCGATATCCGGCCGCGTACCCGGCGGGCGCGGCCGGACAGTACCCCCATGAGCGAGATGTGGACGACGGCGGTGGCGGGCGCGGCGGCGGGCCTGGGCGTGGCGATGCCCGTGGGCGCGGTCGGGGTGCTGCTCGTCCAGCAGGGCATGCGCGACCGGCGCGGCGCGGTCGCGGCGGCCTCGGCGGTGGCGGTGGTCGACTTCGCGTACGCGGCGGTGGCCACCGCGCTCGGCCCGTGGGTGGCGGCGACGCTCTCGGGGGTGGAGGCGTGGGTGCGGCTGGTCGCGGCGGGCGTGCTGACGCTGATCGCGGGGCGGGGGCTGTGGGGGTCGCGGGGCCAATCGACGACCCCCACGGAACGGGTCGCCGGGCCGGACGGCAGCCCGTCCGCCGGCCCCGCGGAACGCGTCACCGCGCCCGGCGGCCCCTCCCCCGCCCCCAGCGAACCGGCCACCGCGGCCGTACGGCCGGACGCGCCCCCCGCCCGCGTCTTCGTCCGCTTCGCCGCCCTCACCCTCGTCAACCCCACCACCGCCCTCTACTTCACCGCGCTCACCACCGCACAGGGCAGCACCCTGCACGGCGGCGGCAGCGGGGCCGTGTTCGTCGCGGCGGTGTTCGCCGCCTCCTTCGTGTGGCAGCAGCTGCTCGTGGCGGCGAGCGGGTTCGCCGGGGCGCGGATCTCCGAGGCGGCCCGGATGTGGACGTTCCGGATCGGCTACGGGCTGGTCGCGGCGTACGCGGTCAAGGTGGCGCTGCCGCTTCCTTGATCGCGGTGCCGCGTAGGGTTTCGGGTGGCCCTTCCGGGCCGGTGATGCCGCCGGTCCGACGTCGACTGCGAGGAGCCCCTCCGTGTTCCCTCTCCTTCCCGCGCTGCGCACCGCCGACCACAAGGAAGCCCTGCGGTTCGGCGAGCACTCCCTCACCTACGCGGAGCTCGCCGGGGCCGCTGGCGCCCTGGCGGGCCGGCTCACCGGGGCCGGCCGTGTCGCGGTCTGGGCGACGCCGACCCTGGAGACGGCCGTCGGGGTGGTGGCGGCGCTGCTGGCCGGGGTCCCCGCCGTACCGCTGAACCCCCGGACGGGCGACCGCGAGCTGGCGCACATCCTGGCGGACAGCGCGCCGACGGCCGTCCTCGCCGCCCCCGGCACCCCGCTTCCGCCCGCGCTGGAGGCGCTGACCAGGATCGACGTACGCACCACGGCGGAGCCGGGCGCGCGGCTCCCGGCCACCGAGCCGGACCCCGCCTCCCCCGCCTTCGTCGTCTACACCTCCGGCACCACCGGTCCGCCCAAGGGGGCGGTCCTGCCCCGCCGGGCCGTCGCCGTCACGCTCGACGCGCTCGCGGAGGTCTGGGCCTGGACGGACCGGGACGTCCTGGTCCACGGGCTGCCGCTCTTCCACGTCCACGGGCTGATCCTCGGCGTCCTCGGCCCGCTGCGGCGCGGCGGCTCGGTGCGCCATCTGGGCAGGTTCTCCGTGGAGGGCGTGGCCCGCGAGCTGTCGGCGGGCGCGACGATGCTGTTCGGGGTGCCGACGATGTACCACCGGATCGCCGAATCCCTGGACACCGACCGGGAGTTGGCGAAGGCGCTGGCCGGGGCGCGGCTGCTGGTGTCGGGGTCGGCGGCGCTGCCCGTCCACGACCACCGCCGGATCGCGGCGGCGACCGGCCGCACGGTGATCGAGCGGTACGGGATGACCGAGACGCTGATGAACACGAGCGTACGGGTGGACGGCGAGCCGCGGCCGGGGACGGTCGGCCTGCCGCTGCCGGGCGTCGAGCTGCGCCTCGCGGACGAGTCGGACGGCATCGGTGAGATCCAGGTGCGCGGCCCGCACCTGTTCACCGGCTATCTCAACCGGCCGGACGCCACCGCCGCCGCCTTCACCGAGGACGGCTGGTTCCGCACCGGCGACCTGGCGAGCCTGGACGCGGACGGTTACGTACGGATCGTGGGCCGCAGGGCCACCGACCTGATCAAGAGCGGCGGCTACAAGATCGGGGCGGGCGAGATCGAGAACGCGCTGCTCGACCACCCCGCGGTGCGCGAGGCCGCCGTCACCGGCGAGCCGGACGCCGATCTCGGGGAGCGGATCGTGGCGTGGGTGGTCGCGGCCGACCCCCAGGCGCCGCCCACGGCCGAGGAGCTGGCCGCGCATGTGGCGGGCCGGCTCTCCCCGCACAAACGGCCGCGTACGGTCCGCTTCCTGGAGACGCTGCCGCGCAACGACATGGGCAAGATCATGAAGCGGGCGCTGGGGAATGGCTGACCGGCTGACCGCGCGGGCGGCGATCGCGGCGGCCACGTCCGCCTTCACCGAACTGTTCCCCCCGGACAGCGAGGCCGGCCCGGCGGAGGGCCCGCTCGGCTGGGAGGGGTACGCGGCGTCGAGGGCGCGGGCCACGGAGCGCACGGGCGAGCAGGAGTCGGTGGTGTACGGCCTGGCGGAGGCGGAAGGGCGGCCCTGCGTCCTGCTGGCCTTCGAGTTCGGCTTTCTCGGCGGGTCGCTGGGGCAGCGTACGGGCGACCGCCTGGAGGCGGCGTACCGGGCGGCCCGGGAGCGGCGGCTGCCGCTGGTGTCGCTGATCGCCACCGGTGGCAGCCGGATGCAGGAGGGCATGGTCGCGCTCACCCAGCTCCAGCGGGTGGCCCGTCAGTCCGCGCTGCTGCGCGCCGCCGGGCTGCCGCAGATCGCGGTGGTCCGCGACCCGACGACCGGCGGCGGCTGGGCCACGCTGGGCGCGGGCGCGGACGTGGTCCTCGCGCTGCCGGGCGCCCAGATCGGCTTCGCGGGCTCCCGGGTCCGCCCCGCCGACGCGGACCCGGCGGCGTACGCGGCCGAGGGGCAGCTCGCGGCGGGGGCGGTGGACGCGGTGGTACCGGTGGCGGAGCTGCGCGGGGTGCTGGGGAGGTGGCTGGAGCTGCTCTCCGGCGGGGTCCCGGGCGGCCCGGTGACCCCGGCCGACGTGCCCTCGGCGCTGGGCGCGGCGGGGCTGCCGGGCACGGGCTGGGAGGCGGTGGAACAAGCGCGGGCCGCGTCCCGCCCCCGGGCCTCGGCCTACCTCGACGCGTACTTCACCCACCGCCTCCCGATCAGCGGGGACCGGTGCGGGGGTGTGGACGCGGGGATGCTGTGCGGGTTCGGGTCGCGGGACGGCCGTACGGTGGCGTACGCGGCCCAGACCGGCACCGCGACCCGTCCGGCGGGCTACCGCACCGCCACCCGTCTCCTCCACCTCGCCGACCGCCTCGGCGTGCCCGTCCTGACCCTGGTCGACACCCCGGGCGCGGCGAACGACGCGGCGGCGGAACGGGCCGGGCAGGGGGCGGCCGTCGCGGAGTGCTTCGGGGCGGTGGCAGGGGTGGGGGTGCCGGTGACGACCCTGGTGATCGGCGAGGGCGGCTCGGGCGGGGCGCTGGCCCTGGCGTCCCCCGGCCGTACGTGGCTGACCCCGTCGAGCTACTTCTCGGTGATCGCGCCGGAGTTGGCGGCGGCGATTTTGAAGCGGGGGGTCGGGGAGGTGCGGGGGACTGCGGATCAGCTGGGGGTGCGGCCCCAGGACCTGGTACGCCTGGGTCTGGCCCGGGGGGTGGTCTCCCCCACCCCACCCCTTCCCTGAACCCTCCGGGGGTGGGGGGCGCTTGGTGCCCCTTCAGGGCCCGGCCGTCGTCTGCGGGACGGCGGGTGGGGGGTCTGCCGCAGCCGGAGAACAAGGCTCAGCCCCAGGCTTTCAGGGGCGCGGGGAACTGCGCGACCAGCCCCACCGGCCCGCAGGTGAACAGACGGCCCCGGGTATCCCTACGCCTCCGGGTCCCGCGCGTCGTACCGCGCGAACCCCCTCCGCACCACCCCCAGCACCCCCACCGCCACCACACAGGCCACCCCGCCCCCCACCACCGCGACCCCCGGCGACGCCAGGTCCGCCGTCGTGCCCGCCAGGAAGTCGCCGAGGCGCGGCCCGCCCGCCACCACCACGATGAACACCCCCTGCAACCGGCCCCGCATCTCATCCGGCGCCGCGACCTGGAGCATCGTGTTGCGGAACACCATCGACACCGTGTCCGCGCACCCCGCTATCGCGAGGAAGACCAGGCCGAGCCAGAGATCGCGGGTGAGGCCGAACACCGCGATCGCCGCGCCCCAGGCGCCGACCGCCAGCAGGATCGCCAGCCCGTGCCGGTGGACGCGGCCGAGCCACCCCGAGAACACCCCGCCGAGCAGCGCCCCGAGCGCGGGCGCGGCCACCAGGAGGCCGGTGGTGCGGGCGTCACCGCCGTACCAGAGCACCGCCACGGCCGGGAACAGCGCGCGCGGATGCGCCAGGATCATGGCGCAGAAGTCGGAGAAGAACGTCATCCGCAGATTGGGCCGGGTCGCCAGGAAGCGGAATCCGTCCAGCACGGAGGCCCGCTTGGAGGCCGTACGGTCCCGGTCGGGCAGCATCGGCGGCAGCCGCCACATCGCGTACAGCGAGGCGGCGAAGGTGACCGCGTCGATCGTGTACGCCGACTGGTAGCCCGCGAACCCGACGAGCAGACCGCCCAGCATCGGCCCGAGCAGCGTCCCCGAGGTCATGGTGATCGAGCTCAGCGCGTTCGCCGCGGCCAACTGCTCCGGCGGCAGCAGCCGGGGGATCATCGAGGAGCGGGCGGGTCCATTGAGGGCGGCGCAGACGGACTGGAGCGCGACGATCGCGTACAGGAACCAGACGTGCGCGAAACCGGCGAAGGCGGCACCCGCGAGCCCGGCCGACAGCACCGCGGACCCGGTCGCACTGGCCAGTCCCAGCTTGCGCCGGTCGACGGTGTCCGCGATCGCCCCGCCGTACAGCCCGAACACCATCAGCGGCACCAGCGAGAACAGCCCGACGAGCCCGACGCTGAAACTGGACCCGGTGAGGTCGTACACCTGGAGCGAGATCGCCAGGGAGGTCATCCCCTGCCCGACCCAGGAGATGGTGTTGCCGAACCAGAGCCGCCGGTAGTGCGCCGAGCTCCGCAGCGGCGTGAGGTCGGCGAGTATCCGGCTGCGGCTCTTGGACGTGGTTTCGGTGTCGGCGGTCACGGGCGATGCTAACCGGCGGCCCCTGGACCGGTCGGCGACGGGGGGCGTCCACGCGGACGCCCGGCCCCGTCGCGGCGGGATCAGACCCGCTCGGCGTGCACGTACGACATCGGGTAGACGATGCGGCCCTTGTCGTCCACGTCGAAGGCGTCCGGGTCGAACGGCAGCGTGCCGCCCGTCTCCTCGCGCTGCTTCTCGAAGTACTCACGGGTGTGGTTGGTGGTGCAGAGGCTGTCCTCGATGGCGAGGATCCGCCACCGGCCGTCCAGGTTGGTACGGAAGTTGTCCTTGCTCACCCGCAGCTGCTGCGGCGGCAGACCGACGAGCTCGGACTCGGCGAAGGCGAACAGGTGCAGCTTGGCACCGGGCGCGGTCACCCGGTGCAGGGCCGCCGCGTACGCGCGCCGCTGCTCGTCGCTCAGCACGTGGTAGAGCCCGTAGTCCAGGACGGTCTCGAAGCCGCCCTCGATCCCCTCGAACTTCGTGGCGTCCGACACCGCGAAGGTCATGTCGAGACCGCGCTCACGGGCGCGCTCCTGGGCCTGGCCGATGGCGGACGGCGAGAAGTCGAGGCCGGTGACGTCGTGGCCGCGGCTCTTGAGGTGCAGCGAGTTCTGCCCGGTGCCGCACCCGGCGTCCAGCACCTTGCCGTGGAAGGCGCCGGACGCCTCCAGGGCCACGACGACGGGCTGCGGCTCGGGGATGTTCCAGGGCGCGAAGTCGAACTTCATCCCCAGCCCCTCCGTCCGTACCTTCCCCGCGTACAGCGGATCGAAGTTGGCGCTGCCCGCCGTGTAGACCTGCTCCGTGCTCACGTGGTGCCTCCCGTTTTACGGTCCGCCGAAATCAAGCGTCGCGGTCAATCTCCCGGACCGAATCCTCTCCGGACAAGTCCGGACGGCTGATCAGACGTGCAATCGCGGGAACTCCGCGGTTGAACAGGGGTTGACAGAAAAGGGAAAAGCGGAATGGGGGGGGTGGGAAATGGCGGCGCCCGGGGCGCGCCCGGCGGCGGCCCGGGCCCGGGCAGGCCCCGGGCGCCCCCCGCGCCGAGCCGCAGGGGCGCACCCCGAGGGCGGCCCAGCTGCCCGAGCCAGGGGCCTGGGCACGCGGGCCAGGGGCCAGGGCGGGGGTCTCAGCACGCGGGCGCCCGGGGCCAGGGCCGGGGTCTGGGGGCGCGGGCCCGGGGCCGATGGGCAGCGCCCCCGGCCGCCGGCCCTCCTAAGCCGCTGCCCCAGGGCGACGCCCCCCCCCCGAGCGCGCGCGGAATTCTTCGCGAAAGCAGCAGCACCGAACGCGATGAGCGGCATTGAATGGACGAACAGCGGTCCCCGAATTCCCG
>NZ_JBVILC010000029.1:35187-86770 GCF_055580545.1 Streptomyces sp. NPDC031670
GACGCCCCCCCCCGAGCGCGCGCGGAATTCTTCGCGAAAGCAGCAGCACCGAACGCGATGAGCGGCATTGAATGGACGAACAGCGGTCCCCGAATTCCCGCCCCCGCCAGGACGGCACGGAAACCGTCCGAGTTCCCCGATATGCGCCTGTCCCGCGATATACGTCCCGCCGACGAGCGGCCCACCGTCCCCGGCCCGGTCCGCGCGGCCCGGACCGTCACCGTGTTGACGTCCGCCTCCGGCCCGCCGGACCCGCTGCCCGGCACGGGCCGCGCGACCGCTCCCCGAACCGCGGCCACGCATACGAAGAGCCCCGACCAGGAGAAGGCCGGGGCTCACCCCCGCGCAGGCACACCGCGCAGGTTGAAACGTTTCTGCGGAGGGAACGCAGAGTGGGGCGGGTGGGACTCGAACCCACGGCCGACGGATTATGAGTCCGCTGCTCTAACCGGCTGAGCTACCGCCCCTAACGGCGCGTCGCGCACATTTGTGCGCGCCGTCTGCCGCAGCATAGCCGCTCATACGATCTCCTGCCTCGGATGGTCGGCAACGCACGCCCATGAGGACTCCGTCACGCCCCGCGCGGTTCCCCGGGGCATGAAAAAGGGCCCTCGGAGGGCCCTTTTCACTGCTCTCCCGACTGGACTCGAACCAGTAACCTGCCGGTTAACAGCCGGCTGCTCTGCCAATTGAGCTACAGGAGACCGAGCTCCCCCGACTGGACTCGAACCAGTAACCTGCCGGTTAACAGCCGGCTGCTCTGCCAATTGAGCTACAGGGGAATGTCTCGTTGCGTCGAACGTACCCACCCCGGGTGTCCCCGGGCGGCGTGCGCTCGCTGCGACACATACATTAGCGCAAGCAGGGGGGTGCTCCGCCAATCGGTTCCGCCCCGGGTGATCACGGGGCTGCGCGGGTAGGCGCAGCACACGACGTCACAGTGACGTCGGACAGACGCCACAGAAGGGTGACCGCCATGCGCTACCGGCTCACGTTCGCCGTCGGACTCGTCGTCGGGTACGTGCTCGGAACCCGGGCCGGACGCGAGCGTTATGAACAGTTGAAGAAGTCCGCCCGCCAAGTCGCCCAGAACCCGGCCGTGCGCAACACCGCGGAGTCGGCCGCGCAGAACGGCCGGGCGTACGCGGGCAAGGCCATCCACGCGGTGAGCGAGAAGGTGTCCGACAAGGTCGGGGACAAGGCACCGAAGTCGATCGCCGACCGGGTGCGCTCGCTGCGCGGGCGCGGCCAGGGCGGCGAGGACGACTGGGGCACCAGCAACACCTGACACCGGCGCCCCGCAAGAGCCGGTGGCCGCGGGGGCCCGATGGGCCCCCGCGTGATGCAGAATCGTGCCCATGGGGATAGTCGCCGGGCTGGACAGCTCTTCCGCCTTCACTCGCATCGTCGTCTGCGACACCGACACCGGTGCCGTCCTGCGGCAGGGGTACGCCCCGCATCCCGTCGACCAGAAGGCCACCGAGGTCGATCCGCAGGCCTGGCTGCTCTCGCTCGGCGAGGCCGCGGCGGGCGGGCTGCTCGAAGGCGTGCAGGCCATCGGGGTCGCCGCCCAGCAGCACGCGCTGATCTCGCTGGACGCCCAGGGCTCTCTCGTCCGGGCCGCGCTGACCGGCAACGACAAGCGCGCCCAGGTGGCCGCCGCGGATCTCACCGACGCGCTCGGCGGGCGCGAGGCGTGGGCCAAGGCCGTCGGCAGCGTGCCGCAGGCCGGGCAGGCCGTGGCGAAGCTGCGCTGGCTGGCCCGTAACGAACCGGAGGCCGCCCAGCGCACCGCCGCGATAGTCCAGGCACACGACTGGCTGGTGTGGCAGTTGCTGGGCCGTCCGGCCCGGCGTACCACCGACCGCGGCGCCGCCTCCGGCACCGGCTACTGGTCGGCGGCGACCGGCTTCTACCGCCCCGACCTCGTGGAACTCGCGCTCGGCCACCATGTGGCGCTGCCCGAGGTGCTCGGCCCCTCCGACGCGGCGGGCACCACCCCCGAGGGGCTGCTGATCTCGGCCGGCACCGGCGAGACGATGGCCGCGGCCTTCGGTCTCGGCGTCGGCCCCGGCGACGCGGTCGTCTCGCTCGGGGCGTCGGGTTCGGTCATGGCCGTGCACCACGAGGCGCTGGCCGACCCGGCCGGAATGATTACGTCCTTCGCCGACGCCACCGGCCGCCATCTGCCCGTGGTGCATACGAGCAACGCGGTACGGGCGCTGCGCGGCACGGCGGAGATGCTCGGCGTGGAGAGCCTGGAGGAGCTCTCGGCGCTGGCGCTGAAGTCGACCCCGGGCGCCAGCGGGCTGGTCCTGCTGCCGTATCTGGAGGGCGAGCGGACCCCCCGGCTGCCGCACGCGGCCGGGACGCTGGCCGGGCTGCGGCGCGAGTCGATGAAGCCCGAGCATCTGGCGCGGGCCGCGTTCGAGGGCATGCTCTGCTCGCTGGCGGACGCGCTCGACGTGCTGCGCTCGCGCGGGGTCGAGGTGCGCCGGGTCTTCCTGCTCGGCGCGGCGGCCGAGCTGCCGGCCGTGCAGGCGGCGGCGCCGGCGATCCTGGGCACCCAGGTGGTCGTCCCGCAGCCCGCCGAGTACGCGGCCCTCGGCGCGGCCCGGCAGGCGGCCTGGGCGCTCGGTGTCTCGCAGGGCTCGCTCGCCGCGCACACCCCGCCGGCCTGGCAGGGCGCGGCGGCGCAGGTCTTCGAGCCGGGCGAGGAGCTGGCCGTGGGGCAGGCGGTGCGCCAGCAGTACATCGCGACGCGTGACGAGATCCACCCTGGCGCCTTCGACACCGGAGCGTGAGCGCGCGCCCCGGTCACCGGGGCGCGGAACAAGCCGTACGGGGGATTCTCCGGCGTGTCGTCTTGACTACGCCGGAGGTCCGTTCTTGACTCATCCTTTTGACTCGCCCTTGGCTTAATCGGTTGAGGTTCCAGGGGTGGAGTGTCGCAAGATGGGGGTCGAACCCCTCGATCTTGCCGACCCGGAGAGCCCTCACGTGCTCATACGACTCCTGCGGACCCATCTGGTTCCGTACAAGAAACCGATCGCGCTCCTGGTGCTGCTCCAGCTGCTCCAGACCTGCGCGACCCTCTATCTGCCGACCCTGAACGCCGACATCATCGACAACGGTGTCGTCGACGGGGACACCGGCTACATCCTGGAGTTCGGCGGCGTCATGATCGCCGTCAGCCTCGTCCAGGTGGTCTGCAACGTCGGCGCCGTCTACTTCGGCGCGCGCACCGCCGCGGCCCTGGGCCGGGACGTGCGCGCGGCCGTCTTCGCGCGGGTGCAGTCGTTCTCCTCGCGCGAGGTGGGCCACTTCGGGGCGCCGTCCCTGATCACCCGGACCACCAACGACGTGCAGCAGGTCCAGATGCTGACGCTGATGTCGTTCACGCTGATGGTGTCGGCGCCCATCATGTGCGTCGGCGGCATCATCATGGCGCTGAGCCAGGACGTGCCGCTGTCGGCGGTGCTGCTCGCCGTGGTGCCGGTCCTCGGCATCTGCGTCTCACTGATCGTGCGCAGGATGCGCCCGCTGTTCCGCACCATGCAGACCCGCCTGGACACGGTGAACCGCGTGCTGCGCGAGCAGATCACCGGCAACCGCGTGATCCGGGCGTTCGTGAAGGACGACTACGAGAAGGACCGTTTCAAGGGCGCCAACACCGAACTGACCGATGTCTCGCTGGGCACCGGGCGGCTGATGGCGCTGATGTTCCCGACGGTGATGACGGTCGTGAACGTCTCCTCGGTGGCCGTGGTGTGGTTCGGCGCCCACCGGATCGACAGCGGCTCCCTGCAGATCGGCCAGCTCACCGCGTTCCTCACGTATCTGATGCAGATCGTGATGGCCGTCATGATGGCCACCTTCATGTTCATGATGGTGCCGCGCGCCGAGGTCTGCGCCGAGCGGATCGAGGAGGTCCTCGGCACCGACACCAGCGTGGTGCCGCCGAAGGCCCCCGTCCGCGAGCTGCGCCGCAGCGGCCATCTGGAGGTCCGCGGCGCCGACTTCACCTACCCCGGCGCCGAGGAGTCCGTCCTGAAGGGCGTGGACCTGGTGGCCCGCCCCGGGGAGACCACCGCGGTCATCGGGTCGACCGGCAGCGGCAAGTCGACGCTGCTCGGGCTCGTACCGAGGCTGTTCGACGTGACGGGCGGCGCGGTCCTGGTGGACGGCGAGGACGTGCGCGGGATCGATCCCGTACTGCTCGCCAAGACGGTGTCGATGGTGCCCCAGAAGCCGTACCTCTTCTCCGGGACGGTGGCGACCAATCTGCGGTACGGCAATCCGGACGCCACCGACGAGGAGCTCTGGCACGCCCTGGAGGTCGCCCAGGCCAAGGAGTTCGTCGGCAGACTGGAGGGCGGGCTCAACGCGCCCATCGCGCAGGGCGGCACCAATGTCTCCGGCGGTCAGCGCCAGCGGCTCGCCATCGCGCGGACCCTGGTGCAGCGCCCGGAGATCTACCTCTTCGACGACTCGTTCTCCGCGCTCGACTACGCCACCGACGCGGCCCTGCGGGCGGCGCTGCTGCGCGAGACGCGCGAGGCGACCGTCGTCATCGTGGCCCAGCGGGTCTCCACGATCCGCGACGCCGACCGGATCGTCGTCCTGGACGAGGGCCGGGTCGTCGGCTCCGGCCGCCACCACGAGCTGATGGCCGAGAACGAGACGTACCGGGAGATCGTGCTCTCCCAGCTGACGGAGGCCGAGGCGGCATGAGCGGAAACATGGCCCGGATGATGGGCCAGGGCGACGGCAAACGCTCGATGGACTTCAAGGGTTCGTCGAAGCGGCTGCTCAGGCAGCTCGCGCCGGAGAAGGGCACGCTCTATGTGATGCTCGTGGCCGCCGTGCTCAGCGTGGCGCTCTCGGTGGTCGGGCCGAAGATCCTCGGCAAGGCGACCGACCTGGTCTTCGCGGGTGTCGTCGGCCGGCAGATGCCGGACGGGACGACCAAGGACCAGGCGCTGGAGCGGCTGCGCGACAAGGGCGACGGCTCGCTCGCCGACATGCTCTCGGGGGTGCACTTCACCCCCGGCCACGGCATCGACTTCGGCGAGGTCGGCCGGGTGCTGCTCGTCGCCCTCGCGGTGTACGTGGGCGCGGGGCTGCTGATGCTGGTGGCGACCCGGCTCTCCAACCGGGCCATCAACCGTACGGTGTTCCGGATGCGCGAGCAGGTGCAGGCGAAGCTGTCGCGGCTGCCGCTGTCGTACTTCGACCGCGCCAAGCGCGGCGAGGTGCTCAGCCGGGCGACCAACGACATCGACAACATCTCGCAGACGATGCAGCAGACGATGGGTCAGCTCATCAACTCTCTGCTCACCATCGTCGGCGTGCTCGCGATGATGTTCTGGATCTCGCCGCTGCTGGCCCTGGTGGCGCTGGCGACCGTACCGCTGTCGGTGTTCGTCGCCACGAAGATCGGCAAGCGGTCGCAGCCGCAGTTCGTCCAGCAGTGGAAGACCACGGGCCGGCTCAACGCGCATGTGGAGGAGATGTACACCGGGCACACCCTGGTGAAGGTCTTCGGGCGCCAGGAGGAGTCGGCGCGGCAGTTCGACGAGCAGAACGAGGCGCTGTACGAGGCCGGGTTCCGGGCGCAGTTCAACAGCGGCGTGATGCAGCCGCTGATGATGTTCATCTCGAACCTGAACTATGTGCTGGTCGCGGTTGTCGGCGGGCTGCGGGTCGCCTCGGGCGCGCTGTCGATCGGCGATGTGCAGGCCTTCATCCAGTACTCGCGGCAGTTCTCGATGCCGCTCACCCAGGTCGCCTCGATGGCGAACCTGGTGCAGTCGGGCGTCGCCTCCGCCGAGCGGATCTTCGAGCTGCTCGACGCGGACGAGCAGGAGCCGGACGCGGAGTCGGCCGAGCGGCCGGTGGAGCGGCGCGGCGCGGTGACCCTGGAGAAGGTGGCGTTCCGGTACGACCCGGAGAAGCCGCTGATCGAGGACCTGTCACTGAAGGTCGAACCCGGGCAGACGGTCGCGATCGTCGGCCCGACGGGCGCGGGCAAGACGACGCTGGTCAACCTGCTGATGCGGTTCTACGAGGTGAGGAGCGGGCGGATCACCCTGGACGGGGTGGACGCGGCCCGGATGTCGCGCCGTGAGCTGCGCGCGGGCATCGGCATGGTGCTCCAGGACACCTGGCTGTTCGGCGGCACCATCGCGGACAACATCGCGTACGGCGCGGACCGGCCGGTCACCCGCGAGGAGATCGAGGAGGCGGCCCGGGCGGCGCACGCGGACCGGTTCGTCCGGACGCTGCCGGACGGGTACGACACCGTGATCGACGACGAGGGCACCGGGGTGAGCGCGGGCGAGAAGCAGTTGATCACCATCGCGCGGGCGTTCCTGTCCGACCCGGTGATCCTCGTCCTCGACGAGGCGACGAGCTCGGTGGACACCCGGACCGAGGTGCTGATCCAGAAGGCGATGGCACGGCTGGCGCACGGGCGGACGTCGTTCGTGATCGCCCACCGGCTCTCCACGATCCGGGACGCGGACGTGATCCTCGTGATGGAGAACGGGGCCATCGTGGAGCAGGGCACGCACGACGAGCTGCTGGCGGCGGACGGCGCCTACGCGCGGCTGTACGCGGCGCAGTTCGCCCAAGCCGTGGCCGAGGTCGACTGAGGGCGGGGCGGGGAGCGGGTCGCCGCCCGCTCCCCCTCAGTCCAGATAGCCGCGCAGCTGGTCCGCGAAGGCGTGGTCGCGGAGTTTGTTCAGGGTCTTGGACTCGATCTGGCGGATGCGTTCGCGGGTGACGCCGAAGATGCGGCCGATCTCCTCCAGCGTGCGCGGGCGTCCGTCCGCGAGCCCGTAGCGCAGCTGGACCACCTTGCGTTCGCGCTCGCCCAGCGTGGACAGCACGGCCTCCAGGTGCTCGCGCAGCAGCAGGAAGGCCGCCGACTCCACGGGGGACGCCGCGTCGCCGTCCTCGATCAGGTCGCCCAGCGCCACATCGTCCTCCTCGCCCACGGGCGCGTGCAGCGAGACCGGCTCCTGGGCGAGCCGGAGCACCTCGCTCACGCGCTCGGGCGGCAGGTCGAGATGGGCGGCGACCTCCTCGGGCGTCGGCTCGTAGCCGCGCTCCTGGAGCATCCGGCGCTGCACCCGCACCACGCGGTTGATCAGCTCCACCACATGGACGGGGACACGGATGGTGCGGGCCTGGTCGGCGAGCGCGCGGGACATGGCCTGGCGGATCCACCACGTCGCGTACGTGGAGAACTTGTAGCCGCGCGCGTAGTCGAACTTCTCGACCGCGCGGATCAGCCCGAGGTTCCCCTCCTGCACCAGGTCGAGCATGGTGAGCCCGCGCCCCACATAGCGTTTGGCGACGGAGACGACCAGCCGCAGGTTCGCCTCGATCAGCCGGCGTTTGGCCATCCGGCCCATGACCACCAGCCTGTCGAGGTCGACGGCGAGCCGGGAGTCCGGGTCCGGGGTGCCGGCGAGTTTCTCCTCGGCGAACAGACCCGCCTCCACCCGGCGCGCCAGCTCCACTTCCTCCGCGGCGGTGAGCAGCGGGATACGCCCGATCTCGCGCAGGTACTGGCGGAAGAGATCGGACGAGGGGCCGCCGGTCTCGGCGCGCCCGGGCGCCCGCTCGGGCGGCTCCGGCACGTCCACCACGTCGTCGACGAGTTCGACGGGGGGCACTTCGGCCTCGGGATGGAGCACGGCCCGGGTCTGCGGGGGCACGGTGGCCACGACGTCGTTGTCGGTCAGGGTCCGGGTCTGCACGGGGGCGACCTCCAGGGTGATCGCTGCCGGATCGGGGGCGTGCGGCAGCGGGACGGGGGCGGCCGGGCCGCTGTCCGTCCCGTACACGATGAGCGGATCCGCGGGGGTGTGGTACCCACCTTCGGTGGGCCGGCCGCGCTCCGAGGACTCAGGCACCGCACCCCAGTGTGGGGTAAGACACATCTCCGCCACGAGGGGCGTGCGGTGACTTTTTGAAGCCGGTCCGTGACCGGGCGGTTACCCGTACGGCAGCGGTCGCGCGCCGCGCCGGGCTCAGAGGGCTTCGACGCCCCGGTTGCGCAGAGCCTGGCCGTACTGCTGGAGGACCCACAACTCGTTCTGTACGGCGGCCAGTCGCTCGGGGTCGCCGTTCTGCCCGAGGCGGGCCAGGGTGCCCTGGATGTCGAGGAGGCGGCGGTCGACGGCGCGGCGGCGGACGGCGACGAGCTGCTCGCCCGCGTACGCCTCGTCGACCACGCGGGCGTGGACCGCCTCCACGGCGAGCTCGGTGACGAGCGCGCGGACGGTGTCGTCGGGCGCCGACTCCATGACGGCCGGAAGGTAGTCGGAGGGGGCGTCGGTGGCGCCGCCGGCGTCCATGATGCACTGGCGCACCGCCGCGTAGGGCGGGGCCGTGAACTCGTCCACCCCGTACGCGTCGAAGGCCGGGGAGACCAGGTGCGGGTGCTGGAGGGCGAGCTTGAGGAGCTCGCGCTCGGTGCGGTGGGCGGGGCTGCGCAGGTTCAGGGCCGGGCCGGAGGCGGCGGCGGCGGCCGGGGCCCGCACCTCTCCGTACGGGCGGCGGCGGTCCGGGGCCGGGCCCTTGCCGCCCCGGTCGCGGGCCCAACGGGCCAGCTGGGCCACGCGCTTGACGACGAACTGGGTGTCCAGGATGCCGAGGATGCCGGCCAGCTGGACGGCCACCTCGTGCTGGGAGGCGACGTTCTTGATGCGGGCGACGATCGGGGCGGCCTCGTCGAGCGCGGCGGCGCGGCCCGCCGGGGTCTCCAGGTCGTAGCGCTGGACGATCTGGCGGATGGCGAACTCGAAGAGCGGGGTGCGGGGCTGGACCAGGTCGGCGACCGCCTCGTTGCCCTTGGCCAGGCGCAGTTCGCAGGGGTCCATGCCGTCGGGGGCGATGGCGATGTAGGTCTCGGCGGCGAACTTCTGGTCGTCCTCGAAGGCGCGCAGGGCGGCCTTCTGGCCCGCCGCGTCACCGTCGAAGGTGAAGATCACGCGCGCGCTGCCATTGTCCATCAGGAGGCGGCGCAGGATCTTGATGTGGTCGCCGCCGAAGGCGGTGCCGCAGGTGGCGATGGCGGTGGTGACCCCGGCGAGGTGACAGGCCATCACATCGGTGTAGCCCTCGACGACCACCGCGCGGCTGGACTTGGCGATGTCCTTCTTGGCCAGGTCGATCCCGTACAGGACCTGCGACTTCTTGTAGATCGCGGTCTCGGGGGTGTTGAGGTACTTGGGGCCGTTGTCGTCGTCGCGGAGCTTGCGGGCGCCGAAGCCGACGACCTCGCCGGAGACATCGCGGATCGGCCACATCAGCCGGCCGCGGAAGCGGTCGATGGGGCCGCGGCGGCCCTCCTGGGAGAGCCCGGAGAGGGTCAGCTCCTTGTCGCTGAAGCCCTTGCCGCGCAGGAAGCGGGTGAGGTGGTCCCAGCCGGCCGGGCTGTAGCCGACGCCGAAGTGGGCGGCGGCGGCCTGGTCGAAGCCGCGCTCGGCGAGGAACTTACGGCCGATCTCGGCCTCGGGGCTGGTGTCCAGCTGCTCGATGTAGAACTGCGCGGCGATCTTGTGGGCCTCGACCAGGCGGATGCGTTCGCCGCGCTGGTGGGAGGGGTTGTAGCCGCCCTCCTCGTACCGCAGGGTGATGCCCGCGGTGGCGGCCAGGCGCTCGACGGCCTCGGAGAACGACAGGTGGTCGATCTTCCGGACGAAGGCGATCGTGTCGCCGCCTTCCTGGCAGCCGAAGCAGTGGAAGAGGCCCTTGCTGGGGCTGACCTGGAAGGACGGGGACTTCTCGTCGTGGAAGGGGCAGAGGCCCTTGAGGTTGCCGCCGCCCGCGTTGCGCAGCTGGAGGTACTCGGACACGACGGCGTCGATCGGGACCGCGTCCCGGACCGCCTTCACGTCGTCATCGTTGATCCTGCCTGCCACGCGGCAAGTCTACGGTGCGGGAAGGACAGCGCCGGGTGCTCGTGGGCGGCTGCCCGGCCCGGGGGTCCGGCGTTGCTCGGCCGGGGGTCCGGGGGATGCCGCCGGTGCGGGCAGGCGGTGCCGGGGCGTCGGCGGGCGCCCCGGCTGCCGGGGTCAGGTCGTCGTCAGGTCCCCCAGCGGGACCGACGGGTCCGCCAGGCGGTCCGGGTCGACCTGGACTCCCTTCGTTCCCGCCCTGATCAGATCCTGGATCGCCTCTGTGACGTCCCACACGTTCACGTTCATCCCCGCCAGCACCCGCCGCCCGCTCAGCCAGAAGGCGATGAACTCGCGCTTGCCCGCGTCGCCCCTGAGCACCACCTGGTCGTAGCTGCCGGGGGGCGCCCAGCCCGAGTACTCCAGGCCCAGGTCGTACTGGTCGGAGAAGAAGTACGGCACCCGGTCGTAGCCGGTCTCCTGGCCCAGCATCGCGCGGGCCGCGGCCGGACCGCCGTTGAGGGCGTTGGCCCAGTGCTCCACCCGCAGCCGGATGTCGAGCAGCGGGTGGTGGGCCGCGGCCACGTCGCCCGCGGCGAAGATGTCCGGGTCGGAGGTGCGCAGCGACGCGTCGACCGCGACCCCGCCGCCGTGCGCGCGGTCGACGAGCGCGAGGCCCGCGGCCTCGGCGAGCGCGGTGCGCGGCGCGGCCCCGATCGCGGCGAGCACGTCGTGCGCCGGGTGCTCCTCGCCGTCGTCGGTGCGGGCGGCGAGGACCATGCCGTCCTGGCCGACGATCTCGGTGAGCCGCGCGCCGAAGTGGAAGCGGACGCCGTGCTCGGCGTGCAGTTCGGTGAAGATCTGGCCGAGCTCGGGGCCGATGACCTGGTGCAGCGGGGTCTGCTCGGGCTCGACGACGGTGACCTCCGCGCCGTATCCGCGCGCGGCGGCGGCGACCTCCAGGCCGATCCAGCCGGCCCCGGCGATCACCAGGTGGCCGTTGTCGCGGCCGAGGGCCTTGAGCGTGTTGCGCAGCCGCTCGGAGTGGGCGAGGCGGCGCAGATGGTGGACGCCCGCCAGCTCCGTGCCGGGGATGTCCAGGCGGCGGGGCTCGGAGCCGGTGGCGAGCAGCAGCTTGTCGTAGCCGATGACGGTGCCGTCGCCCAGGCGGACGGTCCTGGCCCCGCGGTCGATGGCGGTGACGGTCTGGCCGAGGTGGAGCTCGATGTCGTTCTGCGCGTACCAGCCGGGTTCGTGGACGAAGACGCTGTCGCGTTCCTCCTTGCCGGAGAGGAAGCCCTTGGACAGGGGAGGCCGTTCGTAGGGGTGCTCCCGCTCGTCGCCGATGAGGATCACCCGGCCGTTGAACCCCTCGGCGCGCAGGGTCTCGGCGGCCTTGGCCCCGGCCAGTCCTCCACCGACAATGACAAATGTCCGGTCTGCGTCGACCACTTGATGCCTCCTCGTTGCTCAACCGCCATCAGCGAGCGTCCCGCACGGAGCGTGATGGGGGAAGAGGGCTTGCTCCGTTGGGGCGCCGAGTGGCCGGGCTTGATCGGTGCGTCATACGTACGGGAATGCGTACGGTCCTACGTACGGCAAAGGCGCGCCCCACCGCGGCTCAGCGGTGCGGCACCGTCAGTCTGGCGTGCAGGGACAGGGCCGCGGCGTCGGTCAGGGACGCGATCTGGTCGACGATGACCCGTTTGCGGGCGCGGTCGTCGCCGGCCGCGGCGAAGAGCGCGCGGAACTGCGGGTCGAGGCCGTCCGCCGGGGCGCGCGCGGTGAGCGCTTCGGCCAGTTCGGCCAGAATCACGCGCTGGTCGGCGCGGAGCCGCTCCTGCTCGTCGCGCTGCATCACATAGCGGTGGGCCACCGCCTTGAGTACGGCGCACTCGTTGCGCGCGGGGCGCGGGACCACCAGCTCCGCCCCGTATCTGCTCAGCCGGCCCACGCCCCAGCGCTCGCGGGTCGCGCCCTCGGCGGCCAGGCAGAACCGGCCGATGAGCTGGCTGGTGGCGTCCTTGAGGCGGGCCTGGGCGACGGCCGAGCCGTCGTACCCGTGCGGCCACCACTCCTGGTCCATCAGCCGGTCCAGCGCGTCCGCGAGCTCCTGCGGCTCGGTGCCGGCCGGCACGTACCGCCCGATCGCCACGCGCCAGATGTCCGCGCGCTCCGGTTCGGAGAAGAGCAGGTTGGGGTCGATGTGCCCGGCGTGCAGCCCGTCCTCGAAGTCGTGGACCGAGTACGCCACGTCGTCGGCCCAGTCCATGACCTGGGCCTCGAAGCACTTGCGGTCGGGCTCGGCGCCCCGGCGCACCCAGTCGAAGACCGGCAGGTCGTCCTCGTAGACCCCGAACTTCACGGACTGCGGGTCGGTGGGGTGGCCGCCGCGCGGCCAGGGGTACTTGGTGGCCGCGTCCAGGGCGGCCCGGGTGAGGTTGAGGCCGACGCTGACGGGCTCGCCGCTCTCCTCGTCGCGCACGAAGCGCTTGGGTTCGAGGCGGGTGAGCAGGCGCAGCGACTGGGCGTTGCCCTCGAAGCCGCCGCAGTCCTTGGCGAAGTCGTTGAGCGCCTGCTCGCCGTTGTGCCCGAAGGGCGGGTGGCCCATGTCGTGCGCGAGGCAGGCCGCCTCGACGAGGTCGGGGTCGCAGCCGAGGGCGGCGCCGAGCTCGCGGCCGACCTGGGCGCACTCCAGGGAGTGGGTGAGGCGGGTGCGCGGGCTCGCGTCCCACAGCCGGCCGGTCTCGCCGGGCGTCACGACCTGGGTCTTGCCCGCCAGCCGGCGCAGCGCGCCGGAGTGCAGCACGCGCGCGCGGTCGCGCTGGAAGGCGGTCCGGCCGGGCCGTTTGTCCGGTTCGGCCGCCCACCGCTCGACGTCGGTCGGCTCGTACCCGGGGTGGTGTGCTGCGATGCCTTCCATGCACCGACAGTAAACGGAACCACTGACAAGCGGGGCGGCGCGGGTGCTCAGGCCGTGGCGAGTTCGCGCGGCGGGGCGGAGAACGGGGCCGCGGCGAGCGCCTGGTCGTAGCGGTGCAGGACGAGACGGGCGACGGCCGGGTGGGCGCCGAGCGGGGCGGCGGCGACCCCGCGCGCGTGGGCGGCGCTCTGGGTGGCGAACCGGCCGGGCGCGGTGAAGTACGAGGCGATGGCGACCCGGTGGCGGCCCCGCGCGGCGAGCGCCCGCAGGGCCTCGGGGACGGTCGGGGCGGCGGCCGAGGCGTAGGCGGGTATCACCGGTACGCCGAGGCGGTCGGCGAGCAGCGCGGCGGTGCGGCGGGTGTCGGCGGCCGACTCGGGGTCGCGCGATCCGGCCCCGGCGAGCACCACGGCCCGTCCGCCACGCGCGCGTGGGTCCTCGTCCCACCCGGCCTCGACGAGCCGTTCGTAGAGCGCCTCGACGAGCAGCGGGTGCGGGCCGAGCGGCCGGGCGATACGGGTGCGCAGCCGCGGGGCGTCGGCGACGGCGGCCGGGATGTCCTGCTTGACGTGGTAGCCGCGGCTCAGCAGCAGCGGTACGAGGACGGCGTGCCCGGCGCCCAGTCCGGCGAGGGTGTCGGGCAGCGCGGGCTCGTCGATCTCGATGTGGCCGAGCCGTACGTCGAGCCCGGGGCGCAGTTCGCGGACCAGGTCGAGCAGGGCGGTCACGGTGCGCAGCGCCCGGGGGTCGCGGCTGCCGTGGGCGACGGCGACGAGGGTGGGCCGGGCGGGGGTCGGCCGGGAGGTCGTGGGCATCGGCTTGCGGCTCCCGTTCAGTCGTACGTGGCTGAGCTGGCTGCCCAGTTGGGCGGCGATGCGGGTGACGAGTCCGGCCGTGCTGTCGAGCGGCGGCGACCGGTGGGCGGGCGGGAAGTGCGACCGGGTCTGGGGCTCCGTCTCCGTCATGGACCGATCCTGCCGGGCCCACATTGCCATGTCGTTGCGCCGCGGTGACGAGTGTTTTCCGCCGCCTCACGGGCGCGGGGCGCGGGCGGGGAACCCCTGCGAGGGGCGCGGGAGCAGAACCGCGCGCCCCCTCCCCCGCGTCCGACCACCCGTAACACCGTCGACCCCGGGGGGACCCCATGCGCCTGCCGCGCACTCGCGTACGGATCGCTCTGCCGCGCACCCGCAGGGGGCAGCGACGAGCCGTGCAGACGGCCGCCGCGCTCTGCGCCCTTGCGCTGGCACCCGCCGCGTGGATGTTCACGGCCGCCGACGGCAAGGTCGGAACGGTGGCGCAGGCGCCCGCGTCCGGCGTCGCGGTGGTGTTCGGGGCCGGGCTGTGGAAGGGCGAGCCGTCGCCGTACCTGGCGCACCGCCTCGACGCGGCCGTCGAGCTGTACCGGGCCGGAAAGGTCAGGGCGGTCCTGGTGACCGGGGACAACGGGCGGCCCGAGTACGACGAGCCGGACGCGATGCGCGCCTACCTGGTGCGGCACGGCGTCCCGGACCGGCGGGTGGTCAGCGACTTCGCCGGCTTCGACACCTGGGACTCGTGTGTACGCGCGAAGAAGATCTTCGGCGTGCAGCGCGCGGTGCTGGTGAGCCAGGGCTTCCACATCCGGCGGGCCGTCGCGCTGTGCGAGGCCGCCGGGGTCGACTCCTACGGGGTCGCGGTCGACGCCGTGCACGACGTCACCTGGTACTACGGCTCCACCCGCGAGGTTTTCGCGGCGGGCAAGGCCGCCCTGGACGCCGCCTTCAAACCCGGTCCGCGCTTCCTCGGGCCGAAGGAGGGCGGGGTGGCGCGGGCGCTGGCCGAGGGGCGGTGAGCGGACGGGCGGTCGGCGGACGGGCGGTCGGCGGACGGGCGTTGAACCAGTC
Source organism: Streptomyces sp. NPDC031670 (assembly GCF_055580545.1). Lineage (NCBI taxonomy): Bacteria > Bacillati > Actinomycetota > Actinomycetes > Kitasatosporales > Streptomycetaceae > Streptomyces > Streptomyces sp. NPDC031670. The sequence continues at coordinate 49,911 of NZ_JBVILC010000029.1, forward strand.
GCCGCCGGGCAGCGCGGTGCCGTGCTCGCGCAGCTCCCGGGCGAGCGGGGCCGCCGCCAGATAGACCCAGGCGCGCGCCGCTCCCCCGCCCGGCAGCTCGACGGTCCGCTCCACCCGGTCGTACAGGTTGCGGGGGTCGCCCGGCCCGTGGCACTCCTCCAACCGGTCCAGTACGCGCAGGACTTCGGCGTACGCCTCGGGGCGCGGCGTGATCAGCGCGCCGGTTACCACGCCGTCCCCGTGCGTCGCGTACGGGTAGCCGGGGCCCTCGTACAGCACCGCCCCCGGCAGCCGCGCGGGCGCCTCGCGCGCGGTGCGGCCGGTCAGCAGCAGCCGGTGGTAGCGCTCGCCGGGTCGGAGGGTGCCGTAGACGAAGAACGGCAGACCGGGTTCGGGCCCGGGTGCGGGTGCGGCCGGCGCGTCGGCCGTCACGCCGTCTCCGCCGTCTCCGCCGTCTCCGCCGCGAGCCAGGCCAGATAGGCGGCGCTGCCGCGCACCACGGGGGTCGCGATGATCTCCGGGGTGTCGTAGGGGTGGGCGGCGAGCAGATGGCGCTCCAGGTCCGGGTACCGGGCGGCGGCCGTCTTGAACTCGACCCGCCACTCCTCGGCGGTCTCGACGGCGCCCCGCCAGCGGTAGACGGAGGTCACCGGGCCGGTGATCTGCGCACAGGCGGCGAGGCGGGCCTCGACCGCGCTCCGGGCCAGCGCGTCCGCCGTGGCGCGGCTGTCGGTCGTGGTCACTGCGGTCAGGCACTCGGCCGATGTCACGGTGGCTCTCCCTCGGTGGGGGCCGTGCGTACGCACGGTTGTCACCAGTGTCCCCGGTGCCGGCCCCGACCGGCCGGGTCCGGCTTCCCCGGCTTGCCCGGCTGCGGGTGGTGGGTGGCTGAGCGCGCAGTTCCCCGCGCCCCTGGGGGTGGGGGGTGCGTGCGGGGTGTTTGGCTGCGGGTGGTGGGTGGCTGAGCGCGCAGTTCCCCGCGCCCCTCAGGGGGTCGGCGCATCCTGGATGGTTGGCTCGGCCACGGGCTTTTAGGGGCGCGGGGAACTGCGCGACCAGCCATCCACGGTCCGCAGCCGGATGGGCGTCGCACCTGGACGGTGGTCCCCAGGGGCGCGGGGAACTGCGCGACCAGCCACCCACCACCCGCGGGCACCCACCACCCGCAGCCGAAACACCCCCCACCACACCCCCCGCCCTATGGACAGCCCCTGTCATGTACCCCTAAAACTGATGCGGCATCAGCTTTACCCGAGCCGACCCCCCATGACCGAGGAGCCCGATGAGACCGACCCGGAACGCATCGCGCCTCACCACCGCCGGGATAGCCGTCGCGGCCGGCGCCATGCTCGCCGCCGCGCTCGCCCCCGCCTCCGCCCTGGCCGAACCCCGCCCGCAGGCCCCGGCCCCCTCCAGCGCCTCCAGCACCCCCTCCCGCGCCGCCGCCATCGCCGCCGCCGACAGCGCCGTCAGCGCCCACGCCGCCGCGCTCGCCGTGACCGCCGCGCAGGGCACGTCCGTACGGGACGTCATCACGGACGCCGACGGCAGCCGGCACGTGCGCTACGACCGCACGTACCGCGGACTGCCCGTGCTCGGCGGCGACTTCGTCGTCCACCTCGCCCCCTCCGGCGCCTACCGCGGCGCCGACCGGGCCGTGGCCGACGACCTCTCCGTACCGACCGTGACCCCCGCCCTCCCCGCGCCCCGCGCCGCCGCCCTCGCCTCCGCCGAGCTGCGCGCGGCCCACCCGGGCCTGACGGGCCTGACCGTCAGGCCCCAGCTGGTCGTGGACGCCCTGCACGGCGCCCCGAAGCTCGCCTGGCGGACCCAGACCGCCGCCCGGGACACCCAGGGCAACCCCGTCGCGCGCGTGGTGCTCACCGACGCCCGCACCGGCGCCACCATCGACGCCTGGGACTCCATCGAGACCGCGGCCGGCGACGGCCAGTCCCTCTACAGCGGCACCGTGCCCCTGGAGACCACGCTGTCCGGGTCCACGTACCAGCTCAAGGACCCCACCCGCGGCAACACCTACACCGGTGACGCCCAGAACAAGACGGACCTGTGCTTCTTCGGCATCTGCTTCGTGCGGGCGCCCGCCGTGCTGTTCACCGACGCCGACAACCACTGGGGCACCGGCGCCAACAGCGACCGCGCCACGGCCGCCGTGGACGCGCAGTACGGCACCAACACGACCTGGGACTACTACAAGAACGTCCACGGCCGCAACGGCATCGCCGGCGACGGGAAGGGCTCGTACAACCGCGTCCACTACGGCAGCAACTACAACAACGCCTTCTGGGACGACAGCTGCTTCTGCATGACGTACGGCGACGGCGACGGCACCACCTTCGGGCCGCTCGTCGCGCTCGACGTCGCCGGGCACGAGATGTCGCACGGCGTCACCTCCAAGACCGCCGCCCTCACCTACTCCGGGGAGTCCGGCGGCCTCAACGAGGCCACCAGCGACATCATGGGCACCATGGTCGAGTGGTACGCGGGCAACTCCGCCGACCAGGGCGACTACCTCATCGGCGAGAAGATCGTGAAGCCGGGCTTCGGCAAGCCCGCCCTGCGCTTCATGGACAAGCCGTCCACGGACACCAAGTCGGCGGACTGCTGGTACTCGGGCGTCGGCAGCCTCGACGTCCACTACTCCTCCGGCGTCGCCAATCACTTCGCCTATCTGCTCTCCGAGGGCAGCGGCGCCAAGGTGATCAACGGCGTCTCGTACAACAGCCCCACCTGCAACGGCTCCACGGTCTCCGGCATCGGCCACGAGAAGGTCGGCAAGATCTGGTACCGGGCCCTGACCGTCTACATGACGTCCTCCACCAACTACGCCGCCGCCCGCACGGCGACGCTCAACGCGGCGAAGGACCTGTACGGCAGCGGCAGCGCGGAGCAGAACGCGGTCGCCGCCGCCTGGTCGGCGGTCGCCGTCGGCTGATCCCGTGACGCCCGGCCCGTCCGTGCGCCGCCCTCAAGCGGCGTACGGACGGGCCTCCCTGGCCTCCCGCAGGGCCCTGCCCCACCAGGCGAGCTGGTCGAGCAGCCGCTTGACGGCGGCCTCGGGGCCGGTGGGCTCGCGCAGCTCGCCGTCGGGCTCGAACAGGCCACCGGCGTGGTGGAGGCTGACCGTGTCCCGGACCGTGACCGCGTGCAGCTCGGCGAAGACCGTGCGCAGGTGCTCGACGGCCCGCAGGCCCCCCGACATGCCTCCGTAGGAGACGAAGCCCACCGGCTTGGCCTGCCACTCGACGAAGTGCCAGTCGATGAGGTTCTTCACCGAGGCCGGGAAGGAGTGGTTGTACTCGGGGGTGAGGACCAGGAAGGCGTCCGCCCCGGCGAGCTTCGGGGTGACGGTGTCGAGGACCGCCCTGACCGGTGGTGCCGGGTCGTACGAGATCGAGGTCGGCAGCCGGGTCTCGGCGAGGTCGACCACCTCCACCGCGAAGTCGTCGCGCTCGCGCAGCCGGTCGAGCAGCCACCGGCCGACGACGGAGCCGAAGCGTCCTTCCCGGTCGGAGCCGAGGACGACGGCGAGGCGCAGGGGGGCGGGGCGGGGAGCGGTGGGCCCCGCGTGGGGAGCGGTGGTGATGTCCATGCCGAGGAGCCTCACACCTCAAGTTAGCTTTAGGTCAAGCCCGGTTACGGTGGCCCCATGACGAGCCCCCATGTCGAGATCAACGGCCGCCCCGCCGACGCGGAGAACCTCCGCATCCCCGCCCTGACCGGCAACTACGGCCATTTCACCGCGATGCAGGTGCGCGGCGGCCGGGTGCGCGGGCTCGCCCTGCACCTGGCGCGGCTGGACGCGGCGACCCGTGAGCTGTTCGGCCCGGGTCTCGACGGTGAGCGGGTCCGTACCCTGGTCCGCCGGGCCCTGGCCGGGGCCGGCGCCGAGGACGCGGCGGTGCGCGTCTATGTGTACGGGCCGGACGAGGACCCGGCCGTGATGGTGACCGTGCGCCCGCCCGTCGACCTCTCGCCCGAGCCGCAGCACCTGCTCTCCGTGCCCTACGAGCGGCCGGTCGCCCACGTCAAGCACCTCGGCGGCTTCGCCCAGCAGTACTACGGCCGGATCGCGGCCGGCCGGGGCCGTACCAGCGCGCTGCTGACCGGCCCCGGCGGCGAGATCGCGGAGGGGGCCGTCACCAACATCGGGTTCTGGGACGGGAGCGCGGTGGTGTGGCCCGACCGTCCGGCGCTGCGGGGCATCACCATGGCGCTGGTCGAAGAGCGGCTGCCCGGGTACGGCACGGCCACGGTCCGGCGCCCGGTCACCCTGGGCGGTCTCGGCGCGTACCGGGCGGCCTTCGTCACCAACTCTCAGGGCATCGCGCCGGTGGCCCGGATCGACGACTTCGCCTTCGCGGTGGACGCGGAGCTGATGGAGACCCTCTGGCGGCTGTACGCGGAGGTGCCGTGGGACACGGTCTGAGCGCGGGCGCGCGCGTGGAAGGGTGACGGCCCGCGCCCGGTCGTCACCCTTTCGCCCCCCGCCGGGGGGCGGGCTTCGGCGCGGGCCATTTACCTCGGAGGGAGAAGGACGGCACCCCGCTCCCCGGAGGACCCATGCGTACTGCCCGCCTGCTCACCGGTTCCGCGCTCGCGGCGGCCCTGCTGGGCCTCGGCGGCGCGCCCGCGTACGCCAACGACTTCGGCGGGGCGGGCGTGGAGGTCTCGCCGTCGACGGCCGCGCCCGGCACCACGGTCACCGTGGACACCGGCGCGTGCGGCCACGACGGCCATGCGGTGGGGGACGCGCGCGCGGCGGGCGACGGGGAGTTCCCGCTGACCGCCTCGGCCCACAGGGACGCGCTCGCCGGGCAGTTCACCGTGCCCCCCACCGCCCGGTCCGGGACCTTCCCGATCACGGTGGCCTGCGACAGCGGCAAGTCGGCGCGGGGCGAGCTGACCGTCTCGGGCGGCGGCGAGAACACCTTCCAGGACTGGGGCGACCACCACCCCTCGGGCGAGCGGCAGGAGCCCCGGGGGCATGTGAGGACCGGGCTGGGCGGCGGTACGGCCACCTCCGACCGGACCGAGATCGCGGCCGGGGCGGCCGTCCTGGCCGTCGCCGCCGTCACCGGCGGGCTGCTGCTGCGCCGCCGGGCCGGCGAGCCGGGCGACCGGGGCTGACCGCTGGTGGCGGCGCGGTCGGCCCAGGCGCTGCGGGACGCCCAGGCCGCGCGGCGGCGCAACGGCTGGCTGGTCTGCGTGGCCGTGTGCGTCGGGGTGTGGCTGCTGCGGCAGGGCACGCAGGCGTCCGAGCCGCCGCAGCCCACGCGCGCGGAGGCGTTCGCCGCCGCCCGCGCACCGGCGGGCGGAACCGGCTCGCCCCACGCGCGCGTGGACGGGCCCCGCGCCGGCGGCGGCCTCGCCGGAGCGGCCCTGGCGCCCGCCGAGCCCGTACGCATCCGGATTCCGGCGATCCGGGTGGACGCGCCGGTGATCCGGCTCGGCCTCGCCCGGGACGGCTCCCTGGACGTGCCGCCGGGCAGCGGCGGCTCGGCCGGGTGGTACAAGGACGGCACCGCGCCGGGGGCGGTCGGTACGGCCGTGATGGCCGGGCACGTCGACGACGCGCGCGGGCCGGCCGTCTTCTACGCGCTGGGCGCGCTGAAGAAGGGCAGCCGTATCGAGGTGGCCCGCGCGGACCGGCGTACGGCCCTCTTCAGCGTCGACGCGGTCGAGGTGTATCCCAACGACGCCTTCCCCGACCGGCGCGTGTACGGCCCGGCCGGCCGTCCCGAGCTGCGCGTGATCACCTGCGGCGGCGGCTACGGCGAGAAGTCGGGCTACCGGGGGAACGTGGTGGTCTTCGCCCATCTCACCGGCGCGGAGTGAGCCCCGGGGCCCGTCCGCGGGCCTTCCGGGCGGCCCGTCGCAGGGCCGTGCCGCGCGCGGCGGCTCACCGCGGGGGCGGCCGTGAGCGCAGAACTCTCACAGGGACCCCGTCGCGGGGCTGAGCGGGCCGTTGCGCCCGGGAAACCGGTCAGATCCGACCGGGAAACAGCCGTCTTGCAGGCTGCGGTCATGGGTTCGGACACCATGCCGGCCCGCCGCCGGCCATCTGGCCCCCGCCGCACCCGCTCACCCACGACGGAGGGTTCCGACATGACCACACCCGCACCCTCGGCCGCAGCCCGCACGATCGTCGTGGTCGGCCACGGCATGGTCGGCCAGCGATTCCTGGAGGCCCTCGCCGAGAAGGGGGTCACCGACCACGCCCGCGTGGTGGTGCTCGCGGAGGAGCCCCGGCCCGCCTACGACCGGGTCCACCTCACCTCGTACTTCACCGGCACCACCCCCGACGAACTCTCCATGGTGGAACCCGGGTTCATCGACAAGTACGGCATCGAACTGCGCCTGGGCGACCCGGCGCGGAGCGTGGACCGCGCCGGGCGCACGGTCACCGCGCGCTCCGGGGAGGTCTTCGCGTACGACGTCCTGGTCCTCGCCACCGGCTCCTACCCGTTCGTACCGCCGGTGCCGGGCAAGGACCTGACGGGCTGCTTCGTCTACCGGACCATCGAGGACCTGCTCGCCATCGAGGAGTACGCCCGTACCGCCACCACCGGCGCGGTGGTCGGCGGCGGACTGCTCGGCCTGGAGGCGGCGGGCGCGCTCAAGGGCCTCGGACTGGCCACGCACATCGTGGAGTTCGCGCCCCGGCTGATGCCCGCGCAGGTCGACGACGGCGGCGGCGCGGCCCTGCTGCGCACCATCGAGGGCATGGGCCTGTCGGTCCACACCGGCGTCGGCACCCAGGAGATCACCGGCGAGCGGGCCGTGGACGGCATGCTCCTGTCGGACGGCTCCCGCCTCGACACCGACCTGGTCGTCTTCTCCGCCGGGGTGCGCCCCCGCGACCAGCTGGCCCGCGACTGCGGTCTGACCGTGGGCGAACGCGGCGGCATCGTGGTCGACGAGCGGTGCCGCACCTCCGACCCGGCCGTCTACGCGATCGGCGAATGCGCGCTGGCCTGCGACGGCAAGGTGTACGGCCTGGTCGCACCCGGCTACGAGATGGCGGTCGCGGTGGCCGACGCGCTGGCGCGGGGCGAGGAGGAGCCGGAGAAGTCCTTCACCGGCGCCGACATGTCCACCAAGCTCAAGCTCCTCGGCGTGGACGTGGCCTCCTTCGGGGACGCGCACGGCAGTACCGAGGGCAGCCTCGACGTCGTCTACACCGACGCCCGCTCGGGCATCTACAAGAAGCTGGTGGTCTCCCCCGACGGCACCCTGCTCGGCGGGGTCCTGGTGGGCGACGCCGAGATGTACGGCACGCTGCGCCCGCTCACCGGCCACATCCCGCCGATCCCGGCCGAGCAGCTGGTGCTGCCGCCGGGGCTGGGCGCGCCCGTGGCGCTGGGCCCGGAGGCGCTGCCGGACGACGCGGTGATCTGCTCCTGCCACAACGTCACCAAGGGCGAGGTCACCCCGCTCGCCTCGCTGCCCGAGGTCAAGAAGTGCACCCGGGCGGGCACGGGCTGCGGCAGCTGCGTCAAGACGCTGGAGAAGCTGCTCCCCAAGACCGGCGACGGCGGTCTGTGCGACTGCTTCGCGCAGACCCGCCAGGAGCTGTACGAGATCGCGCTGGCGCTGCGCGTCGGCTCCTACCGGCAGCTCCTGGACGAGCACGGGCGCCCGGCCGCGCGCGGCGGCGAGGGCTGCGAGATCTGCAAGCCCGCGGTCGCCTCCATCCTGGCGAGCCTCGGCCACGGCCACATCCTCGACGGGGAACAGGCCGCGCTCCAGGACACCAACGACCACTTCCTCGCCAACATCCAGCGCAACGGCTCGTACTCGATCGTGCCGCGCATCCCCGGCGGCGAGATCACCCCCGACAAGCTGATCGTCATCGGCGAGGTGGCCCGCGACTACGGCCTCTACACGAAGATCACCGGCGGTCAGCGCATCGACCTCTTCGGCGCCCGGGTCGACCAGCTCCCGGTGATCTGGGCCCGTCTGGTGGCCGCCGGGTTCGAGTCCGGTCACGCGTACGGCAAGTCGCTGCGCACGGTGAAGTCCTGTGTGGGGCAGACCTGGTGCCGCTACGGGGTGCAGGACTCGGTGAAGATGGCGATCGACCTGGAGCTGCGCTACCGGGGGCTGCGCTCCCCGCACAAGCTGAAGGCGGCGGTCTCGGGGTGCGCCCGCGAGTGCGCCGAGGCCCAGTCCAAGGACTTCGGCGTGATCGCCACGGCCAACGGCTGGAACCTGTACGTGGGCGGCAACGGGGGCGCGACCCCGCGCCACGCGGACCTGCTGGCGCAGGACCTGAGCGACGATGAACTCGTCCGGCTGATCGACCGGTTCCTCATGTTCTACATCCGCACCGCCGACCGTCTGGAGCGCACCTCGGTGTGGCTGGAGCGGATCGAGGGCGGTCTGAAGCACGTCAAGGACGTGGTGGTCGACGACTCCCTCGGCATCTGCGACGAGCTGGAGGCGCTGATGGCCACCCATGTCTCCGCCTACCGCGACGAGTGGGCGGAAACGGTCGAGGACCCCGAGCGCCTCGCCCGCTTCGTCTCCTTCGTCAACGCGCCCGGCACGCCCGACCCCACGGTCCGGTTCGTGCCCGAGCGCGGTCAGATCAAGCCCGAACTGCCCGTCCTGGCCCTGGAGGTGGCCGCGCGATGAACGAGAACAGCATCCGACTGCGACTGGAAGACGGCTGGTTCGAGGTGTGCGGGCGTGAGCGGCTCATCCCGGGTCGGGGGGTCGCCGCGCTGCTGCCCGACGGACGCCAGGCGGCGGTCTTCACCGACCGCTCCGGGCGCGCGTACGCGATCGACAACCGCGACCCGTTCACCGGCGCGTACGTCATGTCGCGCGGTCTGCTCGGCTCCGCCGGTGGCCGCGTCTTCGTCGCCTCGCCGCTGCTGAAGCAGCGCTTCGACCTGGAGACGGGCCGGTGCCTGGACGACGACGAGGTCAGCGTGCGGACGTACCTGGCCGACGCGTCCTGAGGGGCGTCCACCAAAGGATCTTGACCGATCGTTCCATATGGATCTACTGTCGTCCTCGTGGCCCGAACCAAGGAATTCGATCCGGACGCCGCACTCCAGTCGGCCTTGGAGCTGTTCTGGGAGCGCGGCTACGAGGCGACGTCGATGGCGGACCTCGTCGACCGGCTCGGCATCGGCCGGGCGAGCGTCTACGCGACCTTCGGCAACAAGCACGAGCTGTATCTGAAGGCGCTCGACCGGTACGGCGAGTCGCACAGCGCGCTGCTGTTCCGCGAGCTGTCGGGGCCCGGCCCCGCACTGCCCGCGGTGCGCGCGGTCGTGCACCGCTTCGCCGCCGACTCCACGGCCGAGAAGACCCGTCTGAACGGCTGCTTCGTCACCAATACCGCCGCCGAGCTGGGCGCGCGCGACACCGCCGCGGCCCGTCGGGTCGAGCAGTCCTGGGAGCAGCTGGAGACGCTGCTGCACTCCGCGCTGGTGCGCGCCGGGGCGCAGGGCGAGCTGCCGCCGGGACGCGATCCGCGCGCGCTGGCCCGGATGTTCCTGGTGCTCATGCAGGGCATGCGCGTGATGGGCAGGGCCTGCGAGGACCCGGCGAGGGTGCGCGAGGCGGCCGAGGCCGCGCTGACCCTGCTGGACTGAACGGCCCCCAGGGGCGCCGCATCGAGGCGGCGCCCCCTTTTTCTCTCCTCATAACAGAACGGTTGGTCAAATATGTCTGCTCCCTCAGTCGCCCGCTCGGCCGCGCGCTTCACCGGCAGGACCGTCCTCGTCACGGGCGCCGGCTCCGGGATCGGCCGCGCGGTCGCGCTGGCTTTCGCCGCCGAGGGGGCGAAGGTGGCGGTCGCCGGCCGCACCGCCGCCTCCTTGGAGGAGACCGTGGCCCTGGCCGGGGAGGCGGGCGGGGTGGCCGCCGCGTTCACCGCCGACGTGTCCCGCGCCGAGGACGTGCGCGCCCTGGTGGCGGCGGTCGTCACCCGGTTCGGCTCGCTCGACGTCGCCGTCAACAACGCCGGGGTGCTGCGCGGCCGGGGCGGGGCGGCGCTCGCCGATCTGGCGCCCGAGGACTGGCAGGCCATGATCGACACCAACCTCACCGGTGTCTTCCTCGCCCTGCGGGCCGAGGTCGCCCAGATGCGCACCCAGGAGAACGGGGGCGCGATCGTCAACATCGGCTCCAACCTCGGCGCCCACAAGCGGATAGCGGGCGCCGCCGGCTACCTCACCACCAAGGCCGCGGTCTCGGCGCTGACCCGGGCCGCCGCCCTCGACCACATCCGGGACGGCATCCGTATCAACGCGGTCAGCCCCGGCGCCTCCGCCACCACCATGTCGCTGCGCGCCGGCGAGAGCGAGGCCGGGCGCGCGGCGCGGATGAAGGAGGAATCACCGCTGGGCCGGGTCTCGGCCACCGCCGAGGTCGCGGCGGCGGTCCTCTATCTGGCCTCGGACGACGCGGCGTCGGCGGTGGGTGCGGACCTGGTCATCGACGGCGGCGCCGCGGCCTGAGCCCGTGGCCGGCGGTCCCCTGCTGTCCGGACCTACCGGACGGTACGGTGACCGCATGACTCAGGGCTGGAGCGCGAGGGACATCCCCGACCAGAGCGGCCGTACGGCGGTGGTCACCGGGGCCAACAGCGGTATAGGCCTCGTCACCGCACGCGAACTCGCCCGCAAGGGCGCGCGGGTGATCCTGGCCTGCCGCAGCGAGGCCAGGGGCAAGGAGGCCGAGGCACTGATCCACCGCCAGGTGTACGGGGCCGAGGTGGAGTTCGCGCCCCTGGACCTCGGCGACCTGTCGTCCGTCCGCGCCTTCGCGCACACGTACCGGCACGACCGCCTGGACCTGCTGATCAACAACGCGGGCGTGATGGCGCTGCCGTACGGCACGACGGCGGACGGCTTCGAGCGGCAGTTCGGGGTGAACCACCTGGGCCACTTCGCGCTCACGGGCCTGCTCCTGCCCCGGCTGCGGGCGGCGCCGGCGGCGCGGGTGGTCTCGGTCTCCAGCGGGCTGCACGCCCTGTCCGCACTCGACCTGACCGACCTCAACAGCGAGCGCCGCTACCGCCGTTGGATCGCCTACGCCCGCTCGAAGACCGCCAACCTGCTCTTCATCCACGAACTGGCCCGCCAACTGCGCGCGGCGGGCTCGAACGTGGTCGCCGCAGCCGCCCACCCCGGCTACGCCTCCACCAACCTCCAGACGGCGGGCGTCCGTATGGAGGGCCGCCGTACGGCGGAGCGCGTGGTCCGGCTCGGCAACCGCCTGCTGGCCCAGCCCGCCGAGGCGGGCGCCCTGCCCACCCTCTACGCGGCCACCGCCCCCGGCGTCCGCCCCGACTCCTTCACCGGCCCCCGCCTCCAGGGCTGGCGCGGCGCCCCCGCGCGGTCGTCCCGGGCGAAGTGGACCCTGGACGACACCACGGGGGAACGGCTGTGGGTGGCCTCCGAGCAACTGACCGGGGTGCGGTACGGGTTGTAGGGCGGCCCCGGGGACCGGCTGTTTCCGGCCACCCCCCGGGGAACCGCCCTACGGACGCGCCCTACAGGATCGCCGGGGCGGAACGTTCCGCCACCACCGGCTGGCCACCCCGCAGCAGCGCCGATCCCAGCGGGGTCAGCGTGTGCAGCACCGCGCTCCCGTGCCGCAGGGTCACCAGCAGGCCGGCCTCCCGCAGGACGCCGGCGTGCTGACTGGCCGAGGCGAGCGACACCCCCGCCCGGCGGGCGAGTTCGCTCGTCGTACAGCCGTGACCGATCGACTGGAGCACCGCCGAGCGGGTGTGCCCGACGAGCCGGCCGAGCGAGGGGCCGGGCGCGGTGCCCGCGCTCTGCCGCTCGTACGGCGTGTGGGTGTGCGTCACCGGATAGACCAGCACCGGCGGCAGCAGCGGGTCCTGGAGCGACACCGGGGTGCGGCGGCAGAAGAACGACGGCTGGAGCAGCAGCCCGCGCCCCTCCAGGTACACGTCCCGGTCCACCGGGTAGTCCGCCTCCAGGACCGGGGCCCGCCAGCGCATCATCGGCGGGAGCGAGGCGAGGAGTTCGTCCGCCCCGCCGTCCAGGAGCGCGCGCCCGCGGGCCGCGCGGTCGGCGTCGACCCGGGCCTGGATGTGCGTCCAGTACGGCGCTATGGCGGCCCGGTGGTAGCCGCGCAGGACGCCCATGAGACGATCCAGCGGCTCGGCGCGCCCGTCGGCGAGCGCCCGCAGCCAGCGGGGCAGGCCCCTGGGTCCCGCGACCCGGGAGAGCTCGTCGTGCAGCCGGTCCTGTCCCGTCTCGCGGACGGCTTCGAGCCCTGTGTCGATGGTGTGCGGCCCTTCGGGGGGCGTGAGAAAGTCGGGAAAATAGCCGCGGCCCGGCACCACTGCGGAGAGCAGACGTGTTTCACCGTTCAACCGGGTACGCGTTTCCGTTCGCCATTCACCGAAGACTAGGGCGCCCCGACGGTCTCTTAATCGATGAAAGCTGAGAATCGTTTCCCACAGCGCGTCCGGACCGGGCGCCATGCGCACCCGGGCCAGGTCCACGCCAGTGAAATGAATACGCAGCACCGAATCTCCACCTGTCTCGAATGTTGCAACGTGTCGCATCATGTTGCACCCGCAATCGTCCCGCCCCTGAGTATGCCTACCGTCACAGGCCGTGACCACCGGCCTTTCAGCCACAGTTGAAAGGCATCGCGAGCAGCCCGTGTGTACCGAAAAGCTGTACGACGTCGGGCACGACACCGGGCCAACCGGAAAGACGTTGTGAGGACCGTGGGGGGCTTTGCTTCGTCTGGCGGCGGTAGGCATGGTGGCGGCTCCGTGCCCGGCGGGGATGACAGAGTGCGGTTCACGGATGGGGATCCGTGAACCGCACTCTGCAATTCGGGGCCGCGCCGCCCGTGAAATGTCCGCGCTTCAACAGGAATTAAGGAGCCGCGCATCCGGAGCACATCCGCGCGCGGCCCGCAACGACGACAACCCGGAACGACAACAAGCGGAATCCGGTGCGGACATGCGGAAGGGGCGGCACCCCCGCACAGGGTGCCGCCCCTTCCATGTGAACCGGAACCGCCGTCGGATCGGTGGTGAGGGTCGGGGACCCGACGGCGGCTCCGGAGCCCTATCGCGAGTCGCTGCCCTTGCCCGCGGGGGACACGGCAGCCGCGCGGCCCGCCTCCAGGCGCGCCACGGGGATGCGGAACGGGGAGCAGGAGACGTAGTCCAGGCCCACCTCGTGGAAGAAGTGCACCGACTCCGGGTCGCCGCCGTGCTCGCCGCAGACGCCCAGCTTCAGGTCGGGGCGGGTGGCCCGGCCGGCCTCGACGGCCGAGCGGACCAGCGAGCCGACGCCGTCCTTGTCGATGGTCTCGAACGGCGAGACACCGAAGATGCCCTTCTCCAGGTACGCGGTGAAGAAGCTCGCCTCCACGTCGTCCCGCGAGAAGCCCCACACCGTCTGCGTCAGGTCGTTGGTGCCGAAGCTGAAGAACTGGGCGGCCTCGGCGATCTGGCCCGCCGTCAGAGCGGCGCGCGGCAGCTCGATCATCGTGCCGATCGTCAGCTTGAGCTCGGTGCCGGTGGCGGCCTCGACCTCGGCGATGACCCGGTCGGCCTCCTCGCGGACGATCTCCAGCTCCTGGACCGTGCCGACCAGCGGAATCATGATCTCCGCACGCGGGTCGCCCTTGGCGCCCCGGCGCTCGGCCGCCGCCTCCGCGATCGCCCGCACCTGCATCGCGAACAGCCCCGGGATGACGAGGCCCAGGCGCACCCCGCGCAGGCCCAGCATCGGGTTCTGCTCGTGCAGCTTGTGGACGGCCTGGAGCAGCCGCAGGTCGTTCTCGTTGGCGTCCTTGCGGGACTCGGCGAGCGCGACGCGCACCGACAGCTCGGTGATGTCGGGCAGGAACTCGTGCAGCGGCGGGTCCAGCAGGCGCACGGTGACCGGCAGGCCGTCCATCGCCTCGAAGAGCTCGACGAAGTCCTTCTTCTGCAGCGGCAGCAAGGCACTCAGTGCCTTCTCGCGCTCGTCGTCGGTGTCGGCCAGGATCAGCCGCTCGACCATCTCGCGGCGCTCACCGAGGAACATGTGCTCGGTGCGGCACAGGCCGATGCCCTGGGCGCCGAAGCGGCGCGCCCGCAGGGCGTCCTCGGCGTTGTCGGCGTTGGCCCGTACCCGCAGCCGGCGTACCCGGTCCGCGTACGCCATGATCCGGTGCACGGCCGCGACCAGCTCGTCGGCGTCGTCGGCGCCCGCGTGCATCCGGCCCTCGAAGTACTCCACGACCGGCGACGGCACGACCGGGACCTCACCGAGGTACACCTTGCCGGTGGAGCCGTCGATGGAGACGACGTCGCCCTCCTCGACGACCACACCGCCGGGAGCGGTCATCCGGCGCCGCTTGGTGTCGACCTCCAGCTCCTCGGCGCCGCAGACACAGGTCTTGCCCATGCCGCGCGCCACGACCGCCGCGTGCGAGGTCTTGCCGCCGCGCGAGGTCAGGATGCCCTCGGCGGCGATCATGCCGTCCAGGTCGTCCGGGTTGGTCTCACGGCGGATCAGGATGACCTTCTCGCCCGAGCGCGACCACTTGATGGCGGTGTACGAGTCGAAGACCGCCTTGCCGACCGCGGCGCCCGGCGAGGCGGCGATGCCGCGCCCGAGCTGCTCGCTGCGGGCGGCCTCGTCGAAGCGCGGGAACATCAGCTGGGCGAGCTGGGCGCCGTTGACGCGCTGGAGCGCCTCGGCCTCGTCGATCAGGCCCTGGTCCACCAGCTGGGTCGCGATACGGAAGGCGGCACCGGCGGTGCGCTTGCCGACGCGGGTCTGGAGCATCCAGAGCTGGCCGCGCTCGATGGTGAACTCGATGTCGCAGAGGTCCTTGTAGTGGGTCTCAAGGGTCTCCATGATCTGCATGAGCTGGTCGTACGACTTCTTGTCGATGCCCTCCAGATCGGCCAGCGGCACGGTGTTGCGGATGCCCGCGACCACGTCCTCGCCCTGGGCGTTCTGCAGGTAGTCGCCGTAGACGCCCTGGTGGCCGGAGGCCGGGTCGCGGGTGAAGGCGACACCGGTGCCCGAGTCGGGGCCGAGGTTGCCGAAGACCATGGAGCAGATGTTGACGGCGGTGCCCAGGTCGCCCGGGATGCGCTCCTGGCGGCGGTAGAGCTTGGCGCGGTCGCCGTTCCACGACTCGAAGACCGCCTTGACGGCGAGGTCCATCTGCTCGCGCGGGTCCTGCGGGAAGTCGCGGCCGGCCTCGGTCTTGACGACCTTCTTGAAGTGCTTGACCAGCTTCTTGAGGTCGGCGGCGTCGAGGTCGGTGTCGACGGTGACCTTCTTGGCGGCCTTGGCGGCCTCCAGGGCCTCCTCGAAGAGCTCGCCGTCCACGCCGAGGACGGTCTTGCCGAACATCTGGATGAGCCGGCGGTAGGAGTCCCAGGCGAAGCGCTCGTCGCCGGACTGCTTGGCGAGGCCGGTCACCGAGGCGTCCGAGAGGCCGATGTTGAGGACGGTGTCCATCATGCCGGGCATGGAGAACTTGGCGCCCGAGCGTACGGAGACGAGCAGCGGGTCGTCGGCCTGGCCGAGCTTCTTGCCCATCTTCTGCTCAAGGGCGTCCAGGTGCGCGCTGACCTCGTCGCGCAGGGCGGCCGGCTCCTCGCCGCTGTCGAGGTAGACCTTGCACGCCTCGGTGGTGATGGTGAAGCCGGGAGGCACCGGCAGGCCGAGGTTGGTCATCTCGGCGAGGTTCGCGCCTTTTCCACCGAGCAGGTCCTTGAGGTCCCTGTTCCCTTCGGTGAAGTCGTAGACGAACTTCTGGCTGTGCTGGAGGTCCTTGTCTTCCGACACGGGTCTCGACTCCTCGGCCTCGAAAAAGCGTGGCGGCTGCCCTGACGGCCAGGAACATACCCAGATCGAAGGTGTCTGGGTACGTCCACTTGCGCGTCATGGGGCCTTAACCACTCGTCCGCCAGCAGATCGAAAGTAACCGGTGGGTAAACGGAGCGATCTTGATGTGTTCACTCCCTGAACCCGGGTTTGCCGTAACCCGAGGATTCCCGCTCTTCTGAGCGCACCTGGCGACAGGTGAGTTTACTTCTTGAAGACAGAAGGGGTGGCACTCAGTGCCACCCCTTCTAGAGATGCAGCCGCCCTCAAAGTGCTCATCTGAGCGCAACCCCTATCAGGGGTGGCGAGAATCACGCCGTGCGAAGGGCTCGAATTCCACGATCCGGACCCCGGACCGGCCCACGATCCGGACCTCGGGCCCTGAGCCACGGCCCGGGGCGCCTCAGCCGCCGGAGGTGTCCAGCTCGGCGTCGGCGCTGATGCCGGAGCAGTCGTACGGGTCCTTCAGCCACCCGTCCGGCAGCACCACGCGGTTGTTGCCCGAGGTGCGCCCGCGCGGCCCGTCCGCGCCGTCCGGCCACGGCTGGTCCAGGTCGAGCTCGCTCAACTGAGCACTCAGCTCGTCCAGGGACGAGGTGACCGCCAGGCGCTTGCGCATCTCCGAGCCGACCGAGAACCCCTTCAGGTACCAGGCCACGTGCTTGCGGAAGTCGATCACACCGCGCGTCTCGTCGCCGATCCACTCACCGAGCAGCGTCGCGTGCCGCACCATCACCTCGGAGACCGTGCGCAGGGTGGGGCGCGCGTAGGAGTCCGTGCCCTCGAAGGCGCCCACCAGGTCGCCGAAGAGCCAGGGACGGCCCAGGCAGCCACGGCCCACGACCACGCCGTCGCAGCCCGTCTCCTTCATCATCCGCAGCGCGTCCTCGGCGGACCAGATGTCGCCGTTACCGAGCACCGGGATCTCCGGGACGTGCTCCTTCAGCCGCGCGATGGCGTCCCAGTCGGCGGTGCCGCCGTAGTGCTGGGCGGCCGTGCGGCCGTGCAGCGCTATCGCGGTGACGCCCTCCTCGACCGCGATCCGCCCGGCGTCCAGGAAGGTGATGTGGTCGTCGTCGATGCCCTTGCGCATCTTCATGGTGACCGGCAGGTCCCCGGCGTTGGAGACCGCCTCGTGGAGGATCGCGCGCAGCAGCGGGCGCTTGTAGGGCAGGGCCGAGCCGCCGCCCTTGCGGGTCACCTTGGGCACCGGGCAGCCGAAGTTCAGGTCGATGTGGTCGGCCAGGTCCTCGTCGACGATCATCCGGACCGCCTTGCCGACGGTGACCGGGTCGACGCCGTACAGCTGGATCGAGCGGGGCGTCTCCGACTCGTCGAAGTGGATCAGCTGCATGGTCTTCTCGTTGCGCTCGACCAGCGCCCGCGTCGTGATCATCTCGCTCACGAACAGCCCCTTGCCGCCGCTGAACTCGCGGCACAGGGTACGGAACGGGGCATTGGTGATGCCGGCCATGGGCGCCAGCACCACGGGAGGCTGCACGGCATGCGGGCCGATGTTGAGCGTGGTCATTACGCCATTGTCGCGCATCCCCGTGGTCATTAGTTAGCCGTACTACATGGACCAGGTCGTTAGTTAGCCGTACTATCGACGCATGCCCGATCTCAGCCCCCGCCGCCGCCTACTCGTGCTGGCCATCTGCTGTATGAGCCTGCTCATCGTCGGCCTGGACAACACGATCCTGAACGTGGCGCTGCCCACCATGCAGCGTGAACTGCACACCACCGTGTCCGGGATGCAGTGGACGATCGACGCCTACACCCTCGTCCTCGCCTCCCTGCTGATGCTCTCCGGCTCCACCGCCGACCGGATCGGCCGCCGCCGGGTCTTCATGGCGGGCCTGACCCTCTTCACCCTCGGCTCGCTGCTCTGCTCGATCGCCCCGAACCTCTCCTCGCTGGTCGCCTTCCGCGCCCTCCAGGCGGTCGGCGGCTCGATGCTCAACCCGGTGGCGATGTCGATCATCACCAACACCTTCACCGACCCGCGCGAACGCGCCCGCGCCATCGGCGTGTGGAGCGGCGTCGTCGGCCTCTCCATGGCGGCGGGCCCGATCATCGGCGGACTGCTGGTCGACTCGGTCGGCTGGCGCTCGATCTTCTGGATCAACCTGCCAGTGGGTCTCGCCGCCCTTCTGCTGACCTGGCGGTACATACCGGAGTCCCGCGCACCCGAGCCCCGCCGCCCCGACCCCGTGGGCCAGCTCCTGATCGTGGCGCTGCTCGGCTCGCTCACGTACGCGATCATCGAGGCGCCCAGCACGGGCTGGACCTCCGCGCGCATCCTCCTCTTCTGCGCCGTCGCCCTCGCGGCCCTGGCCGGTCTGCTGTTCTACGAGCCCAGGCGCCGCGAACCCCTCATCGACCTGCGCTTCTTCCGCAGTACGCCGTTCAGCGGGGCCACCGTCATCGCGGTCTCGGCGTTCGCGGCGCTGGGCGGCTTCCTCTTCGTCAACACGCTCTACCTCCAGAACGTACGCGGCTACGACGCCCTGCACGCCGGGCTCTACATGGTGCCGATGGCGGCCGTCACCCTCGTCGTGGCGCCGCTGTCGGGCCGGCTGGTCGCGAGCCGGGGGCCCCGGCCGTCGCTGCTGATCGCGGGCGTCACCATGGCCGCGAGCGGGCTGCTGTTCGCCGCGTTCGAGGCGGAATCGTCGACGGCCCTGCTCTTCACCGGGTACGCCCTGTTCGGCCTCGGCTTCGGCATGGTCAACTCCCCCATCACCAACACGGCCGTCTCCGGGATGCCCCGCGCCCAGGCGGGCGTCGCGGCGGCGGTGGCCTCCACCAGCCGCCAGACCGGCCAGACGCTGGGCGTCGCGGTCATCGGCGCGGTCCTCGCGGGCGGCCTGGCCGCCCCGGCCGCCGGCGGCTACGCCGACACCTTCGCGGACGCGGCCCGCCCGGCCTGGTGGATCATCACCGGGTGCGGCCTGGCCGTCCTGCTCGTGGGCGCGGCCACCAGCGGACGCCGGGCCCGGGAATCGGCCCGGCGCACGGCGGAGCGGCTGGAGACGGAGAAGGTGGGGGCGGGGGTCCGGTAACCCCGTAACCCCGTACCCCTCCGGGCCGCCGTCACGCGCGCGTGGGTCCGCGCTCGACCGCCACTCGGCACGCCTGTTCCCGTGCCTTGCCTCCGACCACGTACGCCACGTCCTCCAGACGGCGCGTGAAGATCCCGTGCCCCGTCTCGGCGGTGTGAGACATGATCGCGACGCTTCCCGCCTCAAGGTCGTTCGTCGCGGCCAGCATCCACGAGCATCCGCTGCCGTGGAGGCACTGGGCCGTCATGGTCACTTCGCTGGACGGGTGCCGCAGCAGCCTGTGGACGACGCCGCACGGCGTGCCGGCGGCACTCACGGGAACAGGTGCCGAGTCGCGCTCCGGCACTGTCGGCGGTCCCACCGGAAACGCCCACATCAGCGCCACCGGCCAACGGGGGTCTCGAACACGCGGACCCGCGCGAGTTCCTCGGGCGAAAGGCTCCGCAGCGCTTCCGGGGCCGTGGCCCACTCGGTTCCGCCGCCGGGGGGACGCAGATAGACGCTCCCTTCGTAGCGCTGCTGCACCACGCCGATCCTGTCGTCGTTCGCGGTGTCCGCCACGTATTCCGGGCCGCTCATGATCCCGCCCTCTCGGCGGTCCTGTTCTCGCCGGACACGACCGCTCCTCTCCGTAGTGCTTTCGCTACTGGGCGGGTTCAGAGTGGCTCACACCTGGGAACCATTCAACTTGCTGGAAGCGAACGGAAGGTTGGTGAACATCCTTTGAACCGCAAGGAGTTGAGGCCGGACGCCTCCCCACAAGCGGCTTACGGGGCGCGTCTGCGCAGCCTGCGGGAGGCGCGGGGCTGGACCCAGGACGATCTCGCCGACCGGATGGAGTATTCCAGTGTGCACATCTCGGCGGTGGAAACCGGCCGGAAGCCTCCGACTCTCCGGTTCGCGCGTAGTGCGGACCGGGCGTTGGGCCTTGAGGGCACCGCGGACACGTTCGAGCGCGAGTACCGGCAGATGCGGCAAGGCAGCCTGCTGGAGGGGTTCCCGGAGTACGTCAAGTACGAGGGGAGGGCGGTGGAGTTGCGGCTGTACGAAATCGGCATCATCCCGGGCCTGTTGCAGACACCGGAGTACGCACGAGTGCTGGCCGACAGCGCCGTACGACGGGGCGCCATCACGCCTGAACAGGCAGACGATCGCGTCGCGTTCCTCGCGGAGCGCCAAGCAGCTCTGCTGCGCCCCCGCCCGCCCATGGTGTTCGTGGCCATGGACGAGAGCTGCATCCGGCGTACGGTCGGCGGGGCAGCCGTGATGGATGCCCAGCTCGCCCGTCTCGTCGAGTTCGCCGAGTTACCGAACACCCTGCTCCAAGTGGTGCCGTACGACATCGGTGAGCGCCGCACGTTTGACCTGCCCGTTAACCTCCTGACCCTGCCGGATCGTTCGGTGATCTGTTACGCAGAGTCCCAGGCGCAGGGCAACTTGGACCGTGAGAGCACGTCCGTAGAGCCCATGTTGACGGCCTACCATCAATTGCAGGCCGAATCCCTGTCGCAGGCGGCATCTGTGGCCATGATCGAGCAGGTACGAAAGGGCAAACCGTGACGACCGAATCCCCTCAGTGGTTCAAGTCTTCCTACAGCAACAACGGTGGCAACTGCGTGGAGATCGCTGCCAACCTTGTCGTCACGAGCGGTATCGTCCCCGTACGTGACTCCAAGAACCCAGGCGGCCCGGCCCTGAACCTCCCCGCGGACGCCTTCTCTTCCTTCGTGGCAGGTCTCAAGGCCGGTGAGTTCGGCTCCATCTGAGCGTGCGCCGGTCGGGATCACCGCGCGGCCCCGACCGGCGCCGCTTCCCGGACCGAAATCTCCAGCAGCCGCTCAAGCCCCGCGCGCGAGGCGTCGTCCACCGGGACGTACGTCACCAGGCGCGGGCCCGAGGAGGGGCCCAGCCACAGGTTGGTGTGCTCCAGGTGCAGCAGGCCCACATGGGCGTTGCGGATGTACTTCTCCCGGCCGCTCTGGTCGACCACCTCGTGCCGGGCCCAGATCTCGCGGAACTCGGGCGAGCCGTTCTCCAGCCGGTTCAGCAGCGTCTTCCAGGCGGGCTCGGCCAGGTGCTCGGCCATCGCGGCGCGGAACTTGGCCGCCATCATCCGGTTGACGTCCGGCAGGTCGGCGACGGCCGCACGCCAGTCGTCGTTGGTGAAGGCCAGCCACATGCAGTTGCGGTCCTCGGGCGCCAGCGCGTCGAGGTCGCAGAGCAGCCGGGCGTAGGTGCGGTTGTAGGCGAGGATGTCGTACCGGCTGTTCTGGATGCAGGCCGGCACCGGCTCCAGCTGGTCCAGCATCGCCCGCAGGGCCGGAGTCACCGTCGGGCAGGGCGCGTTGGGGTTGGGGTCGCTGGCGCCCGCGAGGGCGAACAGGTGCGTACGCTCACTGGCGTCCATCAGCAGGGCCCGCGCCAGCGCGTCGAGCACCTGCGCGGAGACCTGGATCTCGCGGGCCTGCTCCAGCCAGGTGTACCAGGTGACGCCGACGGCGGAGAGGTGGGCGACCTCCTCGCGGCGCAGCCCGGGGGTGCGCCTGCGGCGGCCGTGCGGCAGGCCGACCTGTTCGGGCGTGATGCGCTCGCGGCGGCTGCGCAGGAACTCCGCCAGCTCGTGCCGGCGGACGTCGGACTCCGGGGCCACTGTGGTCATGGCACCAGGGTGCCGTACCGCTCACCCCATTGCCAGGTAGTGCGTGTACCAGGATAAAGAGACTCTGGTACCAGGCTGGGAGAACGGCGATCGTCTTCTGCGTGAGCAACGACGTGATTACTTCCGCATCCACCGCCCCGGCCGGTGCCCCGGCCGTCCCGGTGATCCGCCACGGCGGCGCGGCGATCGGCCCGCTCGGGCTGTTCACCGTACTGCTCGGCGCGGCCCTTCCCCTGATCGACTTCTTCATCGTCAACGTCGCCCTGCCCGCCATGGAGAAGGACCTGGCGGCGGGCGCGGCCACGCTGGAACTGGTGGTCGCGGGCTACGGCGTCGCGTACGCCGTCCTGCTCGTCCTCGGCGGCCGGCTCGGCGACATGGCCGGGCGGCGCCGGCTCTTCCTCATCGGCATGGCGGCCTTCGGGGTGACCTCGCTGGCCTGCGGCCTCGCGCCGAGCGCCTGGACGCTGGTGGCGGCCCGGGTCGCCCAGGGCGCGGCATCCGCTCTGATGCTGCCGCAGGTCCTCGCCACCATCCAGGCCACCACGGCCGGACCGCGCCGGGCGCGCGCGATGAGCCTGTACGGCGCGACCGCCGGGCTCTCCATGGTCGCCGGGCAGATCCTCGGCGGCGTGCTGGTGGCCGCCGACATCGCGGGCAGCGGCTGGCGCGCGGTCTTCCTGGTGAACGTCCCCGTGGTGGTCGTCGGGCTGGTGCTCGCGGTCCGCAGTGTGCCCGACACCCGCTCGGACCGGCCCGCCTCGGTGGACGTGCCCGGCACGCTGCTGCTGGCGCTCTCGCTGATCAGCCTGCTGCTGCCGCTGACCGAGGGGCGGGCGGCCGGGTGGCCGCTGTGGACCTGGGTCTCGCTCGCCGTCTTCCCCTTCGCCGCCCTCGCGTTCTACCGCACCGAGCGGCGCGCCGACCGCCTCGGCGGTACGCCGCTGGTCCCGCCGAGCTTGCTGCGGCTGCCCTCGCTCCGCCGGGGCCTGGTGATGATCGTGCCGTTCTCGGTCGGCTTCAGCGGCTTCATGTTCGTCATCGCGGTCGTCCTCCAGCAGGGCCTGCGGATGGGGCCGGTGTCGGCCGGGCTCGCACTGGTGCCGATGGCGGTGGCGTTCTTCGCCGCCTCGCTCGCCGGGCCGCGCCTGATCGGCCGGTACGGCAGCCGGATCGTCACCACCGGCGGCATCCTCCAGGGCCTCGGCATCACGGTCCTGGTGCTCACCGTCTGGCGCGGCTGGTCCGGCCTCGGCATAGCCGAGCTGGCGCCCGGGGTCGCGCTCGCCGGGCTCGGCCAGGGCCTCCAGCTGCCGGTGCTGTTCCGGATCGTGCTCTCCGACGTGCCGACCGACCGCGCCGGCGTGGGCAGCGGCGTCATGGTCACCACCCAGCAGTCCGCCCTCGCACTCGGGGTCGCCACCCTCGGCAGCCTCTTCCTCTCGCTGGCGTCGTCCATGGGCACCCGGGACGCGCTGGTGGTGACCCTGCTGGTGCAGCTCGCGGCGGTGGTCCTGACGGTGCTGCTGAGTCTGCGGCTGCCCCGGGCCGTGGGGTGAAGCGGGTTCCCGGGGATGAGGGCGGGTGCCGCATGAGGGGTGACAGGTATCAAGTATCAGATATTGAAATCTGTCAGCTGTCATGCGACAGTGGAGGGGCACCCTTTCCCCTCCCCCTCAAGGAGTGACCACCATGCGCACCCGCACCCTCGGCACCACCGGCCCCCAGGTCTCCGCCCTCGGCCTCGGCTGCATGGGCATGTCCGCGCTGTACGGCGACGCCGACCGGGCCGAGTCGATCGCCACCATCCACGCCGCCCTGGACGCCGGCGTGACCCTGCTCGACACGGGCGACTTCTACGGCATGGGCCACAACGAACTGCTCATCGGCGAGGCGCTGCGCGGCGCGTCCGCCGCCGCCCGTGAACAGGCCCTCACCAGCGTCAAGTTCGGCGCCCTGCGCGACCCCGACGGCGGCTGGGCCGGGTACGACGGCCGCCCGGAGGCGGTGCGGAACTTCGCGGCGTACTCGCTCCAGCGCCTCGGCGTCGACCACATCGACGTCTACCGCATCGCCCGGCTCGACCCGGACGTCCCGGTCGAGGAGACCGTCGGCGCCATCGCGGAGCTGGTCGAGGCAGGTCACGTACGGCACATCGGGATGTCCGAGGTCGGCGCGGACACCCTGCGCCGGGCCGCGGCCGTCGCCCCCATCTGCGACCTCCAGATCGAGTACTCGCTCCTCTCCCGCGGCATCGAGGACGAGATCCTGCCGACCGCCAAGGAGCTGGGCATCGGGATCACCGCGTACGGCGTGCTCTCGCGCGGGCTGATCAGCGGGCACTTCACCCGCGACCGGCGCCTCGCGGCCAACGACTTCCGCGGTATGAGCCCCCGCTTCCAGGGCGAGAACCTCGACCGCAACCTCGACCTCGTCGACGCGCTGCGGAAGGTCGCCGAGCACCAGGGCGTCTCGGTCGCGCAGATCGCGATCGCCTGGGTGATGGCCCAGGGCGAGCGGTTCGGCGCGGACGTGGTGCCGCTGGTCGGCGCCCGCCGCCGGGACCGGCTGGCCGAGGCGCTGGGCGCCCTGGACGTCACGCTCGACGCCCGTGACCTGGCCGCCATCGAGGCGGCGGTCCCGGCCGGGGCCGCCGCGGGCGAGCGTTACCCGGCGGCGCAGATGGCGCATCTGGACAGCGAGCACTGAGTTGTCCACAGGGCCCGGCCCGGTGGCGGACCCGGCGGGTAACGTCAAGGTCATGAGTACGGAACCACTGACCGCCGAGCGCATCCTCGAAGCGACCGAGGAGGTGCTGCGCCGACACGGCCCGGCGAAGGCCACGGTCGTCGATGTCGCCCGCCAGCTCGGCGTCAGCCACGGCAGCGTCTACCGCCACTTCCGTACGAAGTCGGCGCTGCGGGAGGCCGTCACCAAGCGCTGGCTGGACCGCACGACGCGCGAGCTCGCCGCCATCACGGAGGACGAGCCGCGGGAGGCGGAGGCGACGCTGCGCGCGTGGCTGGCCGCCCTCTTCGAGGCCAAGCGCCGCAAGGCGGGCGACGACCCCGAGCTCTTCGCGACGTACGAGGTGCTGCTCGCGGAGACCAGCACGGTGGTCGAGGAGCACATCACCGAGCTGGTCGCCCAGCTCGCGCGGATCGTCCACCGGGGCGTCGAGCGGGGCCAGTTCACGGCGCTGGGGCCGGACGAGCGGATGGCGCGGGCGGTCTTCGACGCCACCAACCGCTTCCACGACCCGGCGTACGCGTCGCAGTGGCTGCGGCCGGAGATCGAGGCGGACTTCACGGCCCTGGTGGACCTGGTGGTGCACGGCCTGCGGGCCGACCGGGGGTGACGGCGGCTGCGGCCGGTGCTACCAGCGGGTGTGGTCCACGGTCGCCGTGCCCGAGCCGGCCGAGAGGTCGATGAGGCGGTCCGAGGCGGGGTCGCGCAGGGAGTCGTCGATGTGGCGGGTGCCCGATCCCCTGGTGCCCGTGATCCGGTAGTGCGAGCCGGTGGGGAGGAAGAGTTCGACGTTGCCCGAGCCCGTGGAGGCGGTGACCTTTCTCGGCGCGGTGACGAACTCCAGCTCGGCGTGGCCGGACCCGGAGCGCACCTCGGCCCCGGCGGAGCCGATCGCGGCGCCGCTGACCGAGCCGGAGCCCACGACGGCCTTCAGCGGGCCGCGCACCCCGTAGAGCTTGACGGTGCCGGAGCCGCCGTGCACGTCGATGGGGCCGGTGAGGCCGCTGACGCGGACGCCGCCCGAGCCGCTGCGCACGGTGAGGCCGACCCCGGCCGGGACGGTCAGGTCGAGCTGGACCGAGCAGCCCAGGCTGGTGACGGCGAACCGGCCGTCGCACTCGGGCCGCAGCCTGAGGGTGTCGCCGTCCCACTCCTTGCGGACCTTCGGCTTGCGCAGGGACCAGGAGAGCCGTTCCTGGACGCGGACCTCGCCCTCGGCGCCGGGGACCACGGTCAGTTCGGCGCTTCCCGCGTCGACCTCGATGGTCCTGACCGGGTGGCGGTCGCTGGTCTCGACGCTGGTGTGGCTGGTGGTCTGGCGTGCGAGCTGGGCGTACACCTCGACGCCGAGCGGTGCCACCACGAACAGCGCGCTGAGCACGGCGACCAGGATCCACCGGCCCCGGTGCCGGGGCCGGGGCAGGTCGGGGTCCGGGGCGGGGCGGCGGTCCGGGCCGGGCCGGACGTCGGCGCTCATGAGCCGCCGCCCGGTGAAACGCCGCCCGGCGAGCCGCCGTCCGGTGAGCCACCGTCCAGGAAGCGCAGGACGGCGAGGACCCGGCGGTGGTCGCCCTCGGCGACCGGCAGGTCGAGCTTGGCGAAGATGTTGTTGATGTGTTTGGCGACGGCGCTCTCGCCCACGACCAGCTGCTCGGCGATTCCCGCGTTGGAGCGGCCCTCGGCCATCAGGGCGAGGACCTCCCGTTCGCGCGGGGTGAGGCGTTGCAGCGGGTCGGTGCCGCCGCCCCGGCGCAGCAGCAGCTGGGCGACGACCTGCGGGTCCAGCGCGGTCCCGCCGCCGGCCACCCGCCGCAGGGCGTCGACGAACTCCTCGACATCGGCGACGCGCTGCTTCAGCAGATAGCCGATGCCGCCGGACCGGGCGCTGAGCAGATCGGCCGCGTACCGCTCCTCGACGTACTGGGAGAGCAGCAGAACGGCCGTGTCCGGCCACTGCTGACGGATCATCAGGGCGGCGCGGACACCTTCGTCGGTGTAGCCGGGCGGCATCCGGACGTCGACGAGGGCCAGCGTCGGGCGGTGTTCCTCGACGGCCGCGAGCAGCCCGTCGGCGTCCTCCGTCTCCGCGGCGACCTCGAACCCGGCCATTTCCAGGACCTTGACGAGTCCTATGCGCAGCAGTACAGAATCCTCGGCGATCACAGCCCGCACGGCAGCTCCACGGTGATGACGGTCGGACCCCCGAGGGGGCTGTTGATGCGGATGGTCCCGTCCACGGACCCCACGCGTTTGGCGAGGCCGCGCAGCCCGGTGCCGGCGGCGGCGTCCGCGCCCCCGATGCCGTTGTCGCCGACGGTGAGGCGGAGCAGATCGCCCCGGCGCCGCACCCGTACGGAACAGCGCGTGGCCCGGGCGTGCTTGGCGACGTTCGCCAGCGCCTCGGAGACGACGAAGTAGGCGACGGCCTCGACGGTGGGCGCGGGGCGCCGGTCCAGGTCGACGCTGAGCTCGACCGGCAGCGGGGCGCGGGCGGCGATACCGGAGAGCGCCGCGTCCAGGCCCCGGTCGTCCAGGACGGCCGGGTGCAGCCCGCGCACCAGGTTGTTGAGCTCCTCGATGGCCTCCTTGGCCTCGCGGTGCGCCTCGTCGATGACGGCCCGGGCCTCGGGCGGCAGGTCGGTGAGGGTGGCGCGGGCCAGGCCCAGGTTCATGGCGAGGGAGACCAGCCGCTGCTGGGCGCCGTCGTGCAGATCGCGTTCGATGCGGCGGCGCTCGGCGTCGGCGGCGTCCAGGACCCCGGCGCGGCTCTCGGCCAGGGTCTCCACGCGCCGCTCCAGCTCCTTGGCGCGGCTGGGGCCGAGCAGGGTGGCGGCGGCGTAGCCGTCGAGCCGGACGGCCGCCGCGGTGAACCAGGGCGTGACGAGCAGGAGCAGCACCCCGGCGGCGGTGAACAGGGCGTACGCCTGCGTCCAGTCGGGCAGCCCCGCGTTGAGCGGCGCCGCCCACAGCCAGGACAGTACGAAGGCGCAGACGAGGCCCGTGACCCAGCCGCCGACCACCAGGACGCCGGCCGCCGCGGCGAGCGGGGCGACGAGGAGGTGGTAGCCGTACTGCCGCCAGGTCGCCTCCGACCGCAGCCGTTCGACGAGCCCGCGCCAGGTGAAGGGGCGGCCGTGCCGGACGATGCCGGGCACGTCGAGCCCGAGCAGCGACCAGAAGCGGCTGCGCTGGAGCGCGGTGAGGAGCGGGCTGAGGAGGAACACGAAGAGCAGGGCGCCGGGGGTGTGTCCGGGCGCGAGGACCAGATACGTGATCGAGCCCGCGGCGGGCAGCGCGAGCGGTATGCCCGCCACCGCGAAGGCGGTGTTGCGCCAGGCCCACGCCGACCACGGGGCGTGCGCGGCGGCCCAGTCGGTCGCGCGCCGCAGCGGGCCGGGAGTTGCCATGCGCATACGGTAAACGCCCAGTTCGGGGCGGTGCCATCACGTTACTGCCCGCCCGGGGGTGGAGCTGGCACCACCCCCGGTTCGGACCGTCGCGTTACTGATCTCAACGGCCGGGCAGGCGAGGCTTGTTGCCGTGTCCGGCGGACTGGCCGCCGGGCCGGAAGGAGACCGCCGCCATGACGCTCGTCGCCCCGCAGATCCGTATCCGCCGGCCGCGCCTGGCGACGCTGCTGACGGGGGCGGGGGTCGTGCTGGTGCCGTGGATGGTGGTCCTGGCGAAGACGCTGCCGTCCACGGTGGAGGTGTCCAACTGGCCGCTGGCCTGGATAGGTCTCGACGCGGCGCTCGCCGCGGGGCTCGCGGGGACCGGGGTGCTGCTGCGGCGCGGGGACCCGCGGGTGCAGGCGGTGGCGGCTGCGACGGGGGCGCTGCTGGTGATGGACGCGTGGTTCGACATCACGACGTCGGCGCCGGGTCCCCAGCTCGCGACGGCGGTCGCGCTGGCGGTGTGCGCGGAGCTGCCGTTGGCGGTGGCGTGCGGGGCGGTCGCCGCGCGACGGGATCTCTGACCGCGGGCCGGTGGGCCCACCCGACGACCGAGCCCCGTACCGCCTCTTCGGCGGTACGGGGCTCAGCCACGTGGGACCCAGGGGCGTGGGGAGCGACTAGCAGCCCAGAAGGCGCGCGCCCAGGTACGACTGGATCTGGTCCAGGGAGACGCGCTCCTGGGACATCGTGTCCCGCTCGCGGACGGTCACGGCGTTGTCGTCGAGCGTGTCGAAGTCGACGGTGACGCAGAACGGCGTACCGATCTCGTCCTGGCGGCGGTAGCGGCGGCCGATCGCGCCCGCGTCGTCGAACTCGATGTTCCAGTTCTGCCGCAGGTCCGCCGCGAGCCCCTTCGCCTTCGGCGAGAGCTGCGGGTTGCGCGAGAGCGGCAGCACCGCGACCTTGACCGGCGCCAGGCGCGGGTCGAGGCGCATCACGGCGCGCTTCTCCATGACGCCCTTGGCGTTGGGCGCCTCGTCCTCGTTGTAGGCGTCGAGGAGGAAGGCGAGCATGGAGCGGCCGACACCGGCGGCGGGCTCGATGACGTAGGGGGTCCAGCGCTCACCGGCCTCCTGGTCGAAGTACGACAGGTCGCTGCCGGACGCCTTGGCGTGCGCCGAGAGGTCGTAGTCGGTGCGGTTGGCGACACCCTCCAGCTCGCCCCACTCGCTGCCGCCGAACTGGAAGCGGTACTCGATGTCGGCGGTGCGCTTGGAGTAGTGGGAGAGCTTCTCCTTCGGGTGCTCGTACCAGCGCATGTTCTCCTCGCGCAGGCCCAGGCCCGTGTACCAGTTCCAGCGCTCCTGCATCCAGTATTCCTGCCACTGCTCGTCCTCGCCCGGCTTGACGAAGAACTCCATCTCCATCTGCTCGAACTCGCGGGTGCGGAAGATGAAGTTGCCGGGCGTGATCTCGTTGCGGAAGGACTTGCCCATCTGCGCGATGCCGAAGGGCGGCTTCTTGCGCGAGGTCTGCTGGACCTGGCCGAAGTTGGTGAAGATGCCCTGCGCGGTCTCGGGGCGCAGGTAGGCGACGGAGCCGCTGTCCTGGGTCGGGCCGAGGTGGGTGGAGAGCAGACCCGAGAAGTTCTTGGGCTCGGTGAAGGTGCCCTTGTTGCCGCAGTTGGGGCAGTTGAGCTCGGCGAGGCCGTTCGCGGGCTCCTTGCCGTGCTTCTCCTCGTACGCCTCGATCAGGTGGTCCGCGCGGAACCGCTTGTGGCAGGAGGTGCACTCGGTGAGCGGGTCGGTGAAGGTGGCGACGTGGCCGGAGGCCTCCCAGACCTCGGTGGCCAGGATCACCGACGAGTCGATGCCGACGACGTCCTCGCGCGAGGTGACCATGTAACGCCACCACTGGCGCTTGAGGTTCTCCTTCAGCTCGACACCCAGCGGCCCGTAGTCCCAGGCGGCGCGCTGACCACCGTAGATCTCGCTGCACGGGTAGACGAAGCCACGGCGCTTGCTCAGGTTGACGATGGTGTCGATCTTGTCGGCGGCCACGTTGCTCTCTTCATTACGACGACGAATTGGACAGGTGCGGCGCGAAGCGCCTCGTTGAGGGGCGGCGGTCGGGTGACGGGCGGGCGAATGCTTCAGATTAGCGGCGGCCTCCACCCCTGGATCAAATCGGTATCCCGTCAGGTACCCCGGCACCGCCCGCGGCAGAGGCGCCACCCCGCCTTGTTGACAATCGTTTCCACTTTTGTTGAAAATGACTGTCATGAACGTACGACGCCTCATACCGGCCACCGCCCTCGCCGCCGCGGTGGTGCTCGGCCTCGGCGCCCTGACCGCCTGCTCGGACGCCGAGGCGGGCTCGGGCCGCAAGGACGGCAAGCTCGACGTGGTGGCGTCGTTCTACCCGATGCAGTACCTCGCGGAGCGAATAGGCGGCGACCACGTCTCCGTACGCAACCTGACCAAGCCGGGCGTCGAGCCGCACGACCTGGAGCTCAGCCCCCGGCAGACCGCCTCCCTGGGCCGGGCCGGTCTGGTCGTCTACCTCAAGGGCGTGCAGCCCGCCGTGGACAAGGCCATCACCCAGTCCGAAGCCAAGCACACCGTCGACGCCGCCGCTCTCACCAAGCTGGAGGACCACGGCACCGAGGTCGGCCACGGCCACGAGGGCGAGGAGCACCACGGCGGGAGCGAGGCCGGCGCGGACCCGCACGTCTGGCTGGACCCGGTCAAGTACGCCGAGGTCGCCCAGGGCGTCGGCAAGGCCCTCCAGAAGGCCGACCCCGACCACGCGGCGGACTACAGGAAGAACACCGACGCCGTGGTCAAGGACCTCGGGGCGCTGAACGAGAAGTTCGCGGCGGGCCTGAAGAACACCGCCACCAAGACGTTCATCACCACCCACTCCGCCTTCGGCTACCTCGCCGAGCGCTACGGCCTGACCCAGGAGGGCATCGCGGGCATCGACCCCGAGGCCGAGCCGAGCCCCGCCCGGGTCAAGGAGCTCCAGTCCATCGCGAAGAAGGACCACGTCGACACGGTCTTCTTCGAGACACTGGCCAGCGACAAGACCGCTAAGACCCTCGCGAAGGACACCGGCCTCAAGACGGATGTCCTGGACCCGCTGGAGGGCATCACCGAGAAGTCCAAGGGCGAGGATTACCTCCAGGTGATGGCGTCCAACCTGGCCGCGCTCCAGACGGCGCTCGGCGCGAAGTGAGCACTCCCCCGTCCGCATCCGGCACATCGGAGGCACCAGTGATGGACCCCACGACGGAACCCGTCATATCCCTGCGCGCGGCCACGGCGACACTCGGCTCGCGCCCGGTGCTGCGCGGCATCGACCTCACCGTCGGACGCGGCGAGGTCGTCGCCCTGCTCGGCGCCAACGGCTCCGGCAAGTCCACCGCCGTACGCTCGGTGATCGGCCAGGTGCCGCTGACCGGGGGCCGCGTCGAGCTGTTCGGTACGGAGCTGAAGCGCTTCCGGGACTGGGCGCGCGTCGGATACGTACCCCAGCGCACCACCGCCGCCGGCGGGGTGCCCGCGACCGTCCGCGAAGTCGTCGCCTCGGGGAGGCTGTCCCGTACCAAACTGGGGCTGCTCTCCCGGGCGGACCGGGCGGCCGTGGCCCGGGCCATCGAGCTCGTGGGCCTCGCCGACCGGGCCAGGGACTCGGTGAACGCCCTCTCCGGCGGCCAGCACCAGCGCGTCCTGATCGCCCGCGCGCTCGCCTCCGAGCCCGAGCTGCTGATCATGGACGAGCCGATGGCGGGCGTCGACCTGGCCAGTCAGGAGATCCTCGCCTCGACCCTGCGCGAGCAGGTGGCGGGCGGCGCGACCGTCCTGCTCGTCCTCCATGAACTCGGCCCGCTGGAGCCCCTGATCGACCGCGCGGTGGTGCTGCGCGACGGCTGCGTCACCCACGACGGCCCGCCGCCCAAGGCCACCGGCCAGCACGCGCTGCCCGGCCACGACCACGTCCACCCCCACTCGCCCGTCGAGCCGATCCGCACAGGACTGCTGAGCTGACCATGGAAATCCTCCAGACCGCCTTCATGCAGCGGGCGCTCATCGCGGCCGTCCTGGTCGGCATCACCGCGCCCGCCGTCGGGATCTACCTCGTCC
The DNA here is from genome assembly GCF_055580545.1 of Streptomyces sp. NPDC031670. Lineage (NCBI taxonomy): Bacteria > Bacillati > Actinomycetota > Actinomycetes > Kitasatosporales > Streptomycetaceae > Streptomyces > Streptomyces sp. NPDC031670. The sequence continues at coordinate 81,795 of NZ_JBVILC010000029.1, forward strand.
AGCGCCGCCAGGCCCTGATGGGCGACGGAATCGGCCATGTCGCCATGACCGGCGTGGGCCTCGGCTTCCTGCTCAACACCAGCCCGGTGTGGATGGCGACGCTCGTCTCCGTCCTCGGCGCCATGACGATGGAGCTGATCCGCGCGTACGGCAAGACGCGCGGCGACATCGCTCTCGCCATGCTCTTCTACGGCGGTATGGCCGGCGGTGTGCTGCTGGTCAACCTCTCGGACACCGGCTCCAACGCCAACCTCTCCTCGTACCTCTTCGGCTCGCTCTCCACCGTCTCCGACTCGGACGTCACCTCGATCTGCGTGCTCGCCGCGTTCGTGGTGCTCGTCACGGTCGGGCTGCGGCGCCAGCTCTTCGCGGTGAGCCAGGACGAGGAGTTCGCGCGGGTCACCGGGCTGCCGGTGCGGGCCCTGAACCTGCTGGTCGCGGTGACCGCCGCGATCACGGTGACGGTGGCGATGCGGGCCGTCGGACTGCTCCTGGTGAGCGCGCTGATGGTGGTGCCGGTCGCGGCGGCGCAGCAGGTCTCGCGCTCCTTCGCGGTGACTTTCGTCCTCGCGGTGGTCATCGGCACCACGGTCACCCTGGCCGGAACCGTCACCTCGTACTACCAGGACGTGCCGCCCGGGGCGACGATCGTGCTCCTCGCGATCGGCGCGTTCATCGCCCTGACCGCGCTCGCCGCGCCCCTGGCGCGCAGGCGCGCGCGGGTGGCCGAAACCGCCGCACGGCAGTGCACCCTGGAGGTACCGGGGTCGCGTACCGCGCCCGACGAGGCCACGGTCTGACCCCGACCTGGCAGAATGGCCCGACGATGTGAGCGGGCGACGGTTAGAGGGAGGCACCTGTGGCGACGGCTGGACCACCCGTACGCGGCCGGTCGACCAAGCAGCGGGCCGCCGTGGCGGCGGCCCTCGACCAGGTGGACGAGTTCCGCAGCGCGCAGGAACTGCACGACATGCTCCGGCACCGGGGCGACTCGGTGGGGCTCACCACCGTCTACCGGACCCTGCAGTCGCTCGCCGACGCGGGCGAGGTCGACGTGCTGCGCACCAGCGACGGCGAGGCCGTCTACCGGCGCTGCTCCTCCGGTGACCACCACCACCATCTGGTCTGCCGGATGTGCGGCAAGGCCGTGGAGGTCGAGGGCCCGGCGGTGGAGAAGTGGGCCGACGCGATCGCGGAGCAGCACGGCTTCGTGAACGTGGCGCACACCGTGGAGATCTTCGGCACCTGCGCGGAGTGCGCGGCGGCCGGGGAGCAGCAGTCCGGGTGACCTAGCCCGTACGAAGCGGACATACGCCCTCGAAGGGCCCGGCGGGAGGGTGGAATCCACCGACCCGCCGGGCCCTTTCGCGTACCCCGGAAACGGAGCACTGCAGACCGGTTGTCCCGTTCGCCGACGCCCGGCGGGGCGTTTCGGCCGGGTCGAGGCCAGGAGCACCCGTCCACTTCCGGCCGTACACCGTCACCCGGCCGGCCCTCAACTCACCTTTGAACGCAGGCCAGCTGGGTAGGACGCGGGAAAAGCCCGGCCCGCTCCGCGAACGCTTTGGGCCAGACTCCATCCGTACTAAAGAAACCGTCGGGTTGGTTTCTATACAATCTGATCCTTGGCTCCTGTCCCCAGAAGCCCTCTTCCTGCGTGACTTCTTCCTGCGCGACAACGGAGTGACACCATGAGCAAGCAGCAACGGGCTGAGCGGACACGTAAGACGCTGATCCTCGCCGCGGCCGAGGTGTTCGACAGGGACGGCTTCGCCCCGTCCTCACTGACCGCGATCAGCACCCGGGCGGGCGTCAGCAACGGGGCGCTGCACTTCCACTTCGTCAGCAAGAACGCCCTGGCCGAGGCGGTGGGCGAGCACGCGATGGCGTCCCTGCGGCAGATCGCGCCGCCGCGCGGGAACGACCACGGCCGGGCGCTCCAGGTCCTGGTGGACACCACCCACGCGCTGGCGTTCCGGCTCGGCGACGACGTGGTGCTGCGGGCCGGGTTCGGGCTCAGCTCGGACGCGACCTGGAAGGGCACCACGGATCTGCGCCAGTACTGGGTGGACTGGGTCGGTGACGTGCTGGCCGGGGCGGCGGCCGAGGGCGCGCTCGCCGAGGGGGTCGTGGTGGAGGACGCCAAGGCGGTGATCGCGGCGACCACCGTCGGCTTCGAGGCGATGGGGCGCAGCCAGCCGCGCTGGTCCTCGCGGCAGATGTTCGGCAAGTTCTGGGGGCTGCTGCTGCCCCGCCTCGCCCGGGCCGACGCGCTCGGGTCGCTGAAGCCCGAGGGCAGCCCGGGTCTTGCCGCCGCGATGTCGGCGTAGGAACCGCCTGCCGCCGGTCACCTCTCACCTCTCACCTCTCACCTCTCACCTCTCACCTCTCACCTCTCACCTGCGACCAGCCGCTCGCTGCCTGCCCGGGGGCTCCCCGCAGGGAACGCCCGGGGCCCGTCCGGCGGACAGGCCCCGTTCATCCCGTCGCCCCGCCGGGGTCCGGGCGCCCGGGTGGGTCCGTGCCCCGCCCCCCGACGGGGCACGGACCCGCCTCGGCGCCCGCACCCGCCCGTGGCCGGGCCCGGTCAGGCCCCGATCCGCCGGGGCGGGCGCGCGAACGGCGCGGGATACGCGGCCGTCGCCGCCCGGGGCGCGTCGGGCCGCGCGGAGACCTCACGCAGCCGCCAAGACCCCGGGGAGCCGTCGGCCGGGCCGCAGGAGACCTCCGCCCCGGCGGCCAGCCGGGAGTCCTGGCAGACGAGGATCTCGCCGGGCCCGGCCCGGGTGAGCAGCCGCTGACACAGGTCCAGGAGGACCCCGTTGACGGACAGCGGGGTGCCGGGGCCGCCGGAGTCGCCGGAGGCGGAGCGGACCAGCGCCCGGCCGGTCGCCACGGCCGCGTGCAGGGTCAGACCCCGGTCGGGGGCGACCGCCTCCCGTACGGCAGCGGCTGCCCGCAGCGCGCGCAGGGCCGCGTCACCGCCCCGCGCGTCCTGGAACAGGCCGAGCGAGAGCGGTCCGAGGGAGCCGACGACCAGCCCGCCGAAGTGCTCGATCCGGGCACGCGTGACCGCCTCCGCCCGCTCCAGCATCTCGTCCGGTCCGCCCGCCTCGTCGATCCCGGGGCGGGGGTCGCCGCCGGGGGCGATTCCGGCCCGGACGAGGAGGACGCTCACCGCCTCACGGCTCGTCACCTCCGTCCGTACGGAAGCCTGCTGGGGCACGGCCACCGGGCGCGCCGACGCCGTACGCTCCGGGGCCCGGCCGTGCCCGCGGCGGGTGGGGACGGCGGTGAGCGCACGGCGCCGGTCACCGCGTTCGCACGGCTGGTCGGTGGCGGCGACGGACGCGAGGGCGGCCGGCCGCGCGGGGGCCCGGGCCGCCGGGGCGAGGTCGAGGTCCAGCGACGGGTCGTGCGCGAGGATGGCCCGCTGGAGGCGGCGCAGCTCGTGGCCGGGCTCCAGACCGAGGTTCTCCACCAGGATGGCCCGCAGGCGGTTGTAGACGGCCAGTGCGTGGGCCTGCCGCCCGCAGCGGTACAGCGCCAGCATCAGCTGACCCGAACTCCGCTCGCGCAAAGGCTCGGCCTCGACGGCGGACTCCAGCTCACCGAGGACCGCGTAGTGCTGCCCGCACGCGAGCCGCGCCTCGAAGTAGTCCTCCAGGACATCGCGCCGGGCGTTCTGTACGGCTGTGAGCTCGGGCCAGCCGACACCGGTCTCGGCGAGGTCCGCGAGGGCCGGGCCGCGCCAGAGGCGGAGCGCCGCACCGAGGGACGCGACGGCCGCCTCGGGCCGCCCGCCCACGAGTTCGGCCCGGCCCTCGCGGACCTGGCGCCGGAAGACGTACAGGTCGATCCGGTCCGGGTCGGTGCGGATCAGATAGCCGGGCGCGCGGGTGACCAGCTCGACGGCGCCCTCCGCGCCGTCGGGGCCGCTCTCGCCGAGGATGCCGCGCAGGCCCCACACCGCGTTCTGGAGGATCTTGCGTGCCGTCGGTGGCGTGCTGTCCGGGCGCCAGAGCGCCGCCAGCAGCCGGCTCGTGGGGACGACCTGGTTGGCGTGGAGCAGCAGGAAGCCCAGCGTGGCCCGCTGCTTGACGCCCCCCAGAGGGACCCGCCGCCCACCGGACCTCACCTCCAGCGGGCCCAGCATCCGAAAGCGCATAACTCCCCCAGTCCTGTGCACCATCGCGCCGCATTGACGTGCCGAGGAGATTACAAACCGGCATGCCGGTTTGTCAAAGCTATGATATGCGAGCCAATCCCCCCAATTCGCCAGCGGATTGTGCGGTCGTCCGCGCCCCGCGCCCAGGGGAACCGTACGACAGGTATTTTTCGGCGCCGTCCGGGGGAGGCGGCGCCCCCGGCTTCCCCCGGCTGCCCCGGCTTCCCCCGGCTTCCCCCGGCTGTCCTCGCGGGCTGAAGCGGGCTCCTCCGGGCGAGAATCCGTGCCGTACGCCGCAGCCCGCCATGGCGGTCCGCACGGCAGTCGCCGACGGTTCACGGCCACATACCGGGGAATTCGGGGATTCCGGTCTCCCTCGACCCGGAATGCATTACCGCGACCGGACAACCGATCCTGCGGATCACCGGCCGGGCTCCAAGTCAACCTCTGAGGCATTTCCCGCAATTCCCCGCGCCGGAACGCCACCGGGGGCGGAACTCATCCATGGTCCGCCCCGACTCCCCTGCCCGGCAAGGGGCTTGGGGCCTAGCCGGTGCCCGGCACTCTCCGTTGGCCTACCGGACGGTGGACAACTGCGGAGTAACGCTGGATACGGTCTCTCCAGGATGCTTCGAGGGTGGAGCTGTACAAACCACAGGGCGTTTCGCTCTCGATCTTTCCGCTTCAGCACCCGCAAAGTTGAGGAGCAGTCGTCGTGCGCAAGGTGCTCATCGCCAACCGTGGCGAAATCGCTGTCCGCGTTGCCCGGGCGTGTCGGGACGCCGGGATCGCCAGCGTAGCCGTCTAC
>NZ_JBVILC010000030.1:0-82621 GCF_055580545.1 Streptomyces sp. NPDC031670
GCTCGAACTACACACGCGAACGGGGCGAGTGACGGCACCGGTAGGGGGGGGGGGGGGGGGCTGTGGTGGGGGGGTTGGTCTCTCTCTTCTTCTTTCCCCCCCCCCCCCCCCCGCCCCGTTGCGTACGGCCGTTACCGGTCCCGGCTCCCGGGCCGGCGGCCGATCCTGCTGCCCAGCCAGACCAGCGGGTCGTACTTGCGGTCGACCGCCCGCTCCTTCAGCGGGATCAGCGCGTTGTCGGTGATCTTGATGTGCTCGGGGCAGACCTCCGTACAGCACTTGGTGATGTTGCAGTAACCGAGGCCGTGTTCGTCCTGGGCGGTGCGCTTGCGGTCCAGGCCGATTTCCTCGGCCGCGTCCAGCGGGTGCATGTCCAGCTCCGCGACCCGCATCAGGAAGCGCGGGCCGGCGAAGGCCGCCTTGTTCTCCTCGTGGTCGCGCACCACATGGCAGGTGTCCTGGCACAGGAAGCACTCGATGCACTTGCGGAACTCCTGCGAGCGCTCCACGTCGATCTGCTGCATCCGGTACTCGCCCGCCGCGACGCCCTTCGGAGGGACGAAGGCGGGAACCTCCCGCGCCTTGGCGTAGTTGAAGGAGACGTCGGTCACCAGGTCGCGGACGACCGGGAACGCCCGCAGCGGGGTGACCGTGATCGTCTCCTCGCGCGCGAAGACCGACATCCGGGTCATGCACAGCAGCCGGGGCCGCCCGTTGACCTCCGCCGAGCACGAACCGCACTTGCCCGCCTTGCAGTTCCAGCGCACCGCCAGGTCGGGGGCCTGGGTGGCCTGGAGGCGGTGGATGATGTCGAGGACCACCTCGCCCTCGTTCACCTCCACCGTGAAGTCCTTCAGGGCGCCGCCGCCGGTGTCGCCGCGCCAGACCCGGAAGCTCGCGTCATACGTGGTCACTCGTAGAGCTCCTCTTCGGCGAGGTACTTGACCAGCTCCTCCTTCTCGAAGAGGGCGAGCAGGTCGGCACGGATGGGTTCGGTCTCTTCGCGTTCCAGGCGGATCTGCCCCCGGGCCGGGTCGGCCGCCCCGGGGTCGCCGGCGGGCTCGGCCAGCCGGCACAGCAGGTTCGCCCGCCGCCACGCCCGGTCCATCGCGGGCCAGTCCTCGCGGGTGTGGCCGCCCCGGCTCTCCGTGCGCTCCAGGGCCGCCCGTGCCACGCACTCGCTGACCAGCAGCATGTTCCGCAGGTCCAGGGCGAGGTGCCAGCCGGGGTTGAACTGGCGGTGCCCCTCCACCCCGGCCCGCCGGGCCCGTACGCGCAGCTCGCCCAGTTTCTGGAGGGCCTGCCGCATCTCCGCGTCCCGGCGGATGATGCCCACCAGGTCGTTCATGGCCTGCTGGAGCTCCTGGTGCAGGGCGTACGGGTTCTCCGGCGCGGCGCCCTCGGTGCGGGCCGGTTCGGCGCTGAAGGGCCGCAGCGCCTCGGCCGCCGCCAGGTCGACCTGGGCCTCGTCGACGGCCGGGCGGGCCCCCGCCAGGGCGGCTGCGTACCCAGCGGCGTGCAGCCCGGCGCGGCGGCCGAAGACCAGCAGGTCGGAGAGGGAGTTGCCGCCGAGGCGGTTGGAGCCGTGCATGCCTCCGGCCACCTCGCCCGCCGCGAACAGTCCGGGCACCCCGCGCGCGGCGGCGGTGTCGGAGTCGACGGCGATACCGCCCATCACGTAGTGGCAGGTCGGACCGACCTCCATCGGCTCGGCCGTGATGTCCACGTCCGCCAGCTCCTTGAACTGGTGGTGCATGGAGGGCAGCCGGCGCCGGATGACCTCGGCGGGCATCCGGGTGGAGACGTCCAGGAAGACACCGCCGTGCGGGGAGCCGCGGCCCGCCTTCACCTCGGAGTTGATGGCGCGGGCGACCTCGTCGCGCGGGAGCAGTTCGGGCGGGCGGCGGTTGTGGTCCGGGTCCTCGTACCAGCGGTCGCCCTCCTCCTCGGACTCCGCGTACTTCTCCTTGAAGACGTCCGGCACGTAGTCGAACATGAAGCGCTTGCCGTCGGAGTTGCGCAGCACCCCGCCGTCGCCGCGCACGGACTCGGTGACCAGGATGCCCTTGACCGAGGGCGGCCAGACCATGCCGGTGGGGTGGAACTGCACGAACTCCATGTTCAGCAGCGGCGCCCCGGCCAGCAGGGCGAGCGCGTGGCCGTCACCGGTGTACTCCCACGAGTTCGACGTCACCTTGAAGGACTTGCCGATGCCGCCGGTCGCCAGGACCACGGCCGGGGCCTGCAGGACGAAGAACCGGCCGGACTCGCGCTCGTAGCAGAAGGCGCCCGACACCCGGCCGTCCGCCTTCAGGCTGTGTTCTTTCAGGACCCGGGTGACCGTGCACTCCTGGAAGACCTTGAGGCGGGCCTCGTAGTCGCCGAACTCGCGCCGGTCCTCCTGCTGGAGCGAGACGATCTTCTGCTGGAGGGTGCGGATGAGCTCCAGGCCGGTGCGGTCGCCGACATGGGCCAGCCGCGGGTACTCGTGGCCGCCGAAGTTGCGCTGGGAGATCCGCCCGTCGGGCGTACGGTCGAACAGGGCGCCCCAGGTCTCCAGCTCCCACACCCGGTCGGGCGCCTCGCGCGCGTGGAGCTCGGCCATCCGCCACTGGTTGAGGAACTTGCCGCCGCGCATGGTGTCGCGGAAGTGGACCTGCCAGTTGTCGCCGGAGTTCACATTGCCCATGGAGGCGGCGATGCCGCCCTCGGCCATCACCGTGTGGGCCTTGCCGAAGAGGGACTTGCAGATCACGGCGGTACGGGCGCCCTGCTCGCGGGCCTCGATCGCGGCCCGCAGGCCCGCACCGCCCGCGCCCACCACGACCACGTCCCACTGCTGGCGTTCCACATGCGTCATCAGAAGAACCTCGGATCGTCGAAGGCCCCGGTGGCGAGGAAGTACACGTACAGGTCGGCCAGCGAGACGCTGATGAGCGAGGCCCAGGCGAGCAGCATGTGATGGCGGTTCAGCTTCCCGGCCCAGCTCCACAGCCGGTAGCGCACCGGGTGCCTGGAGAAGTGCCGCAGCCGCCCGCCGACGATGTGCCGGCAGGAGTGGCAGGAGAGGGTGTACGCCCAGATCAGCACGATGTTGACGGTGAAGACGAGGGTGCCCAGACCCATGTGGCCCCACCGGTAGTGCTCGTCGCGGTAGGCGAGCACGGTGTCGTACGTGAGGAAGGCGGCGACCGGCAGCGCGAAGTAGAACGTGTACCGGTGGATGTTCTGGATGATCAGCGGGAAGCGGGTCTCGCCGGAGTACTTCTTGTGCGGCTCGGCCACCGCGCAGGCGGGCGGCGAGGCCCAGAAGCCCCGGTAGTAGGCCTTGCGGTAGTAGTAGCAGGTGCCGCGGAAGGCCAGCGGGAAGATCAGGATCAGCAGGGCGGGGGAGAGGCCCCACCAACTGCCGAAGAGGTCGGCGTTGGGGCCGCCCCGCATCGGCACGCAGTTGTCGGCGACGCACGGCGAGTAGAACGGCGAGACGTAGGGAGCGGCGTAGTAGTCGTCGTTCACGAAGGCCCGCCAGGTCGAGTAGACGACGAAGGCGAGCAGTCCGGCGGCGGTCACGGCGGGCGCCAGCCACCAGCGGTCGGTGCGCAGATGGCGGGGCGCGATGGCGGCGCGCGTGGGGCCGGACACGCCGGTGAGCGGTTGGGGTTCGGTGCCTGTGGCCAACAGTGGCTCCAGTTCCGTTCAGTCAGGGGGCGCGCCGGTCGCGGGCGCCCAGACCTTCGTCGTCCGAGTCCGTCCACAGCGAGGTGTCGTACGGCGTGTCCGGGATGGTGACCAGGTCCGGGCGCGCCTCGGTGGCGGGGGCCGCGGTCTGGCGCAGCAGCGCGACGCTCTCGCGCAGATGGTCGGTGTCGGTCCGTATCCGGCGGATGTCCAGGCCGTCGTCGCCGACCTGTTTCTCCAGCCGCCCCACCGACCTGACCAGGTCGTCGAGACAGCGCTGAACTGCCGTCAGCTCGTCGTGCAGGGACATGACGTGCCCTACCTTCCGCAGTGGCGGGCGGTGACCGGTCGTTCCGGAGGGCGACCTCCGGGTCCCCCGAAAGGTCATGCGCCTGAGAGTGTCGCGCGTCACTTCCGTGGTTGTGAAGGTGTGTGCACCGGGTTCCCGGGGCGCGTACTGAGCCGTACGCGCCCCTCGTTGCGCCGCATGGGTGGGATCCGGCCGCCGCCGCGCCGTGTCGCCGTACACCCGGGCGTGGCGTCCTCTTCAGTGGGTGAGCAATACGTGTGATCATCGCGAAATGCCACCAAGCAAATAAAAACTGACGAAGAGGTACAAACATGCCCCACGTCGGCGTCCAGCGCGGGAGGGCATCCCGGGCGACCCGCACCGTCGCCGCGATCCGCACCGTCGCTTCGCTCCGGTCCGTCGCGCTCCTCACCTCCGGTGTGCTGGCGCTCCCCGCACTGGCCGGCTGCTCCTCGGGCGACGACTCGGCCGGCGAGCTCGTCGCGCCGCAGGACATCGGCGCGGCGGCCCGGCCCCAGGTCGCCGACGGGGGCACCCTGCGCTGGGCCGTCGACGCGATGCCCCAGACGCTCAACGCCTTCCAGGCCGACGCCGACGCCGCCACCGCGCGGATCACCGGAGCGCTGCTGCCGTCCCTGTTCACCCTGGACGAGCGCGGGCGCCCGCAGCGCAACCCGGACTACCTGGAGAACGCGGAGGTCGTCCAGCGCGAGCCCAAGCAGGTCGTGCTCTACAAGCTCAACCAGAAGGCGGTGTGGAGCGACGGCCGGGAGGTCGGCGCACCCGACTTCGTCGCCCAGTGGCGGGCGCTGAGCGGGCGCGACACCGCGTTCTGGACCGCGCGCAACGCCGGGTACGAGCGGATCGAGAAGATCGAGAAGGGCGCCAACGACCTGGAGGTCAAGGTCACCTTCGCCAAGCCGTACGCGGACTGGCGCGCCCTGTTCAGCCCGCTCTACCCCAAGGACGTCACCGGGACGGCGAACGCCTTCAACGACGGCGCCCGCACCACCCTGAAGGCCACCGCAGGACCGTTTCTCCTGAAGGCCTCCGACCGCGACAAGGGCACGCTCACCCTCGCCCGCAATCCGCGCTGGTGGGGCCGGCCCAGCAAGCTCGACGAGCTGGTGTTCCGGGCCGTGCCGCGCGAGAAGCGGGTCGCCGCCCTCGCCGACGGCACCCTGGACGTGGCCGAGATCGACCGGTCCGCCGCCGACCGCATCACCCTGGCCGAGCGCGACAAGGGCGCCGGCCGGGGCGCCGACGGCCCCGGACTCGCCCACGGCCCCGGCACCGCCCTCACCCCCGCCTCCGCGCTGCGCTCCTGGGCCGTCGCGCACGGCTCCGACGAGGAGCGCGCCGAGGCCGAGGTACGGGCCCGCAGACAGACCCGCGAGGCCGTCGCCCGGTACGCGCGGGAGCAGACCGGCCTCGCGGGGCTCAGCATCCGCAAGTCCCTGGAGCCCGCCTACACCCAGCTCGCCCTCAACGGCAGCTCCGGCCCGCTCGCCGACGAACGGGTGCGCCGGGCGGTGGCCCGGGCGCTGGACCGCCAGGAGCTGGCGGAGATCGTGCTCAAGCCGCTCGGGCTGCCCGCCCGGCCGCCCGGCAGCCATCTGGCGCTGGCGGGCCAGCCGGCGTACGCCGACAACAGCGGCGCGCTCGGCGGCCAGGACACCCACGAGGCGCAGGCCCTGCTCGCGGACGCGGGCTGGACCCCGGGCGGCGCCCGGCAGAAGCCCGGCACGAGCAAGGCGGGCAGCAAGGCGTCCGGCGCCTCGGCGGAGGGCGACGCCAAGCGGGAGAGCGCCGGGGACGACGGCACCTACATCGTCGGCGACGACAAGGGCCGCCGGGTCCGGTCGAGCCCGAACCTGTACTCCCTGGGCGGCACGAAGGTCGGCGAGGGTCCCTACTACGCGGACGAGGAGAGGCCCGCCGCCTCCTCGGGGGGCCGGGAGGGCTCCGGTGGCGACGACCGGCCGGGCGGGAGCCGGCCGGTCGGCAGGCCGGGCGACAACCGGCCCGGCGGCTCCGACACGCATGTGCTCGCCCCGGCCCGCTCCGCCGCCCTCCAGGAAGTCGCCCTGATGCGCCAGGCCGACGCGCTGGACGACACGGGCTCCGGACACCGGGGCGCCGCCGCCCAGGACGAGGCGGGCGCGAAGAAGGAGCGCGGCACGGCCGGGGAGGCCCACCGCAGCCAGGCCCGGCACCAGGGCGGCGCACCCGGCGCGTACGCGCCCAAGGGCACCGCGGCCCCGGCGGCGGCCGGGCCGCTCGGCAAGGACGGCAAGCCGCTCACCCTGCGGTTCGTCCTGCCCTCCGGTCCGGGCTCCGAGGCGCTGCGGTCGGTGGGCGACCGGGTCGCCCAGATGCTCAGGGCCGTCGGGATCAGCACCGAGGTCTCCAAGGTGGCCGACGACAGCTACTTCAAGGACCACATCGCCTCGGGCAACTTCGACCTGGCGCTGTACTCCTGGCCCGGCACCGCCTACCCGGCCACCGACGACCGGCCGGTCTTCGCCAAGCCCGAGCCGGCCTCGGACGGCTCGCTGGTCGTCGAGCAGAACTACACCCGCGTCGGCACCGACCACATCGACCAGTTGTTCGACCAGGCCACCGGGGAGCTCGACGAGGACGAGGCCCGCGAGCTGGTCCGCAAGGCGGACGCCCGTATCTGGGCGGCGGCGGCCTCCATCCCGCTCTACCAGCGCCCGCAGCTGGTCGCGGTGAAACCGAATGTGGCCAATGCGGGCGCGTTCGGTTTCGCCACACCGCTCTTCCAGGACATCGGTTTCAAGAAGTCGGAAAATGCCCCGAAGGGGCCTGTGAAGTGACGGAAGGGTTGCCGGGTTGTCCTAAGAAATAGCAGGTCACAACCTCAGAACTGGCTCAAGTCCCTTGCCCGTCGGTCCGCCGGCGGGCAAGGTCGTACCTGCCCTTGACCCGGCCATGGGGCTGCTCCGACCAGGGCGCCCCGCAGCTCCTCAGCACCCCGAGAAACGATCACAGGTTCGGCCCGGGAGGCCCCCGGCGCGCCAGGCCCGTACCATAGGACTAGCCGTGGCGTGTCCGCGCCCGGCGGGCGGACGAGGCTTCGACCGTCAGACGCCTGATTCCCGATCGAGAGAAGCGCCAGCCAGCATGCCCACGCGCCACGACATCCGCAATGTCGCCATCGTCGCCCACGTCGACCACGGCAAGACGACCATCGTCGACGCCATGCTCAAGCAGGCCGGCTCCTTCGCCGCGCACGCCGCCGAGTCCCTCGACGACCGCATGATGGATTCGAACGACCTGGAGCGTGAGAAGGGCATCACGATCCTCGCCAAGAACACGGCGGTGAAGTACCACCCCAAGGACGGCGGGGCCCCCATCACGATCAACATCATCGACACCCCCGGCCACGCCGACTTCGGTGGTGAGGTCGAGCGCGGTCTGTCGATGGTGGACGCGGTCGTGCTGCTGGTGGACGCCTCCGAGGGCCCGCTCCCGCAGACGCGCTTCGTGCTGCGCAAGGCGCTCCAGCAGCGGCTGCCCGTCATCCTCTGCATCAACAAGACCGACCGCCCGGACTCCCGGATCGACGAGGTCGTCAACGAGACGTACGACCTGTTCCTGGACCTGGACGCGGACGAGGACCAGATCGAGTTCCCGATCGTCTACGCCTGCGGTCGCGACGGCATCGCCTCGCTGACCAAGCCGGAGGACGGCACGGTCCCGGCCGACTCCACCAGCCTGGAGCCGTTCTTCTCCACCATCCTGGAGCACGTCCCGGCCCCGACGTACGAGGAGGACGCGCCGCTCCAGGCCCACGTCACCAACCTCGACGCCGACAACTTCCTCGGCCGTATCGCGCTGCTCCGCGTCGAGCAGGGCGAGCTGCGCAAGGGCCAGACCGTGGCCTGGATCAAGCGCGACGGCTCGATCTCCAACGTCCGCATCACCGAGCTGATGATGACCGAGGCGCTCACCCGCAAGCCCGCCGAGGTCGCGGGTCCGGGCGACATCTGCGCCGTCGCCGGTATCCCGGACATCATGATCGGCGAGACCCTCGCCGACCCCGAGAACCCGGTCGCGCTCCCGCTGATCACCGTGGACGAGCCCGCGATCTCCATGGTCATCGGCACCAACACCTCGCCGCTGGTCGGCCGCGGCGGCACCGGCAAGGGCGCCTCGGCGAAGGCGGCCGTCAAGGACCGCAAGGTCACCGCGCGTCAGGTGAAGGACCGCCTCGACCGCGAGCTGATCGGTAACGTCTCGCTGCGCGTGCTGGACACCGAGCGCCCCGACGCCTGGGAGGTGCAGGGCCGCGGTGAGCTGGCGCTGGCCATCCTGGTCGAGCAGATGCGCCGCGAGGGCTTCGAGCTGACCATCGGCAAGCCGCAGGTCGTCACCAAGCTCGTCGACGGCAAGGTGCACGAGCCGGTCGAGCGCCTCACGGTGGACGTGCCCGAGGAGCACATGGGCGCCGTCACGCAGCTCATGGGCGTCCGCAAGGGCCGCATGGACAACATGTCCAACCACGGCTCCGGCTGGGTCCGCATGGAGTTCGTCGTCCCGTCCCGCGGTCTGATCGGCTTCCGTACCGAGTTCCTCACCGGTACGCGCGGCACCGGCATCGCGCACTCCATCCACGAGGGCCACGAGCCGTGGTTCGGCACCCTGACGACCCGTAACAACGGTTCGCTGGTCGCCGACCGCGCGGGCGCCGTCACCGCCTTCGCGATGACGAACCTCCAGGAGCGCGGTGTGCTCTTCACCGACCCGGGCACCGAGGTGTACGAGGGCATGATCGTCGGCGAGAACTCGCGCGCCGACGACATGGACGTCAACATCACCAAGGAGAAGAAGCTCACCAACATGCGCTCCTCCTCCGCCGACTCCTTCGAGGCGATCGTCCCGCCGCGCAAGCTCTCCCTGGAGCAGTCCCTGGAGTTCTGCCGCGACGACGAGTGCGTCGAGGTGACCCCGGAGGCCGTCCGTATCCGGAAGGTCGTCCTGGACCAGAAGGAGCGCGGCCGTACGGCCTCGCGCGCCAAGCACGGCTGAGTCCGGCCCCTGCCGGCCGCACGGCCCTGCCTTCCGCATGTCACGCGGTCAAGTTGTTTTCCCCTACACGCTGTTCGGATATCGAGCGTCGCTCTCCGGAAGATGTGTTAACGGTCCGTTTCGGGCGTGTCTGTCTGTGCTCTGTTTGTCCGGATTTCGGACTGTTGGCCTGACCTGATGTTGTCAAAACGAGACCCTTTAAGTGTGGTTTACAGCCCGGCTGTACTTAATAGTTGGCTCCACTGAGCTCGGGTCAATGGGTCACGCACTGTGGGGAGTGCCGACTCACGAGCACACTCGGGGCGTTTGATCGATCGCCGTCAGGGGTGTCGGCGATCTTTTTATGCCCCTCTTGTTGTGACAAGTGGACTCATGAGGAGGAACCCATGCGTGGTGCCAAGAGCGCCAAGTGGGTCGCGGGTGCGGCGATCGTTGCCATGGCTGCGACCGCCTGTGGTGGCGGCGACGGTGACAGCAAGGGCAAGGGGGGTTCGGACGGCGTCATCTCCATGGAGATCGGCGAGCCGCAGAACCTGCTCGTGCCCTCGAACACCTACGAGACCGAGGGTGGCGAGGTCGTCAAGGCCGTCTTCACCGGTCTGACCAAGCTGAACGAGAAGAACGAGGTCGTCAACGACCTGGCGCAGTCGATCGAGACCAAGGACTCCAAGGTCTGGACGATCAAGCTGAAGCCCGGCTACACCTTCCACAACGGTGAGGCCGTCACGGCGAAGTCCTTCGTCGACGCCTGGAACTACGGCGCCAACCAGGACAACGCGCAGCAGACGAACCCGCTCTTCTCGCACATCGCCGGCTTCAAGGACCTGAACCCCGGCAAGGGCAAGAAGGTCACCACCAAGGAGATGTCCGGCCTCAAGGCCGTCGACGACAACACCCTCCAGGTGACCCTGGAGACGCCGTTCTCTGCCTTCACCTCGCAGCTCTCCTTCTCGGCGTTCATGCCGCTCCCGAAGGTGTTCTTCGACAACCCGAAGGCCTTCGGCGAGGCGCCGATCGGCAACGGCCCGTACAAGATGTCGGGCAAGTTCCAGCACAACGACAAGATCTCCGTCGTCAAGTACGACAAGTACCCGGAGGCCTCGAAGTACGAGGTCAAGGGGATCAACTTCAAGATCTACTCGAACTCCGACACGTCCTACAAGGACCTCGTCGCGGGCAACCTGGACATCGACGACTCGATCCCGACGTCCGGTCTCGCCACGTACAAGAAGGACCTCGGCGACCGCGCGATCGACGAGTCGGACTCCGGTGTCGGCTACATCGGCTTCCCGCTGAAGTACAACGAGGCCTTCAAGAACAAGGACCTCCGCAAGGCGATCTCGATGGCGATCGACCGGAAGGCCATCGCCGACAAGATCTTCCTCGGCTCCCGTATGCCGGCCGACGACTTCATCAGCCCGATCATCACCGGCTACCGCCAGGGCGCCTGCGGTGACGCGTGCAAGCTGGACCCGGCGAAGGCCAAGGAGCTCTACAAGACGAGCGGCGGCCTGCCGAACAACACGCTGGAGATCGGCTACAACGCCGACGGCGACCACAAGGGCTGGATCGAGGCGGTCGCCAACCAGATCCAGCAGAACCTCGGCATCAAGGTCACCGCGAAGCCGTTCGAGCAGTTCCAGACCATCCTGAACGACCTCGACGCCAAGAAGTACAGCGGCGGGTTCCGTATGGGCTGGAACATGGACTACCCGAACGCGGAGAACTACCTGCGTCCGATCTTCTCCAAGGACGCCATCGAGAACGGCTCGAACTACGCGGGCTACACGAACGAGAACTTCGAGAAGCTTCTCGTCCAGGGCGACCAGGGCAAGACCCCGGCGGAAGCCGTCAAGGGGTACCAGGCGGCCGACGACATCCTGCTCGACGAGATGCCGTACATCCCCGTGTACTTCTACAAGCTCAACGCTGGCTACAGCTCGAAGATCAAGAGCATGAAGATCGCCGGTGGCGACGTCCTCTGGGACACCGTCAAGCTCAGCTGAGCGATCCAGCCCGTGAACCAACGGGCTGAGGGTGGGCAGGGGGAGTCCATTGGAGGTCTCTCCCTGCCCACCCTGTCTGCCGTCCAGCCGTCCGCACTGCCACCCCTCACCGGCACCGGGCGAGTCAGCACCCCTCTGGAGAACCGATGGGCCGATTCGTCGTGCGCCGTATCTTGCAGGCGATCCCTGTACTGATAGGCGTTACGTTCCTCATCTTCTACCTGGTCTTCGCACTCAAGGGCGATCCGATCCAGGCCCTGGCGGGCGAGAAGCGCGCCGACCCCAACATCGCGGCGATGCTGCGCGAGCAGTACCACCTCAACGACCCCAAGATCGTGCAGTACTGGCACTACATCAGTGGTGTCTTCACCGGTGATCTCGGTACGACCTACACCGGACGCTCGATCTCGGAGATCGTCAGCGAGCGCTTCCCGATCACCCTCGAACTGGCGCTCACCGCGTTCGGTATCGAGGCGGTCATCGGCATCGTCGCGGGTATCTTCGCGGCGCTGAAGAAGGGCAAGTTCCTCGACAACCTGGTCCTCATCAGCACGCTGCTGCTGATCTCGATCCCGGTGTTCGTCCTCGGCAACGTGCTCCAGCTGGAGTTCGGCGTCAAGTGGAAGATCACGCCGGTCGCCGGTGTCGACGACGGCTGGCCCACCAGCTACATCCTGCCCGCCTTCGTGCTGGCCTCGACCTCCATGGCGTACATCGCGCGGCTCACCCGCGCGAGCATGATGGAGTCGATCCGCGCGGACTACGTGCGCACCGCGATCGCCAAGGGCCTGCCCCGGCGCCGCGTGATCGGCATCCACACGCTGCGCAACTCGCTCATCCCCGTCGTCACCTTCCTGGGTATGGACCTGGGTGCGCTGATGGGTGGCGCGATCATCACGGAGCGGGTCTTCAACCTGCCCGGTATCGGCGGACAGCTGGCCCAGTCCGTCTATCTGCGCGAGCGTCCCGTGGTGGTCGGCATCGTCACCCTGCTCGTCCTGATCTACCTGGTGGCCAATCTCGTCGTAGACCTTCTCTACGCCGTGCTCGACCCGAGGATTCGCTATGAGTGAGAAGACCATGGAGAAGGCCGCCCAGGCCGACGCGACGGTGAGCGACAAGGCGGCCGAGGCCGAGGAGAAGGCGGCGGCCCGCCAGGCGAGCCTGCTGCGCGACGGCTGGATGGACCTGCGCAAGCGGCCCATGTTCCTGATCTCCGGCTTCGTCATCGTGGTCCTGCTGGCGCTGGCCATCGCCCCCGGGCTCTTCACCTCGCGCAGCCCGTTCAGCGACGGCTTCTGCCAGCTGCAGAACTCGATGGAGCCGCCCAGCTCCGGTCACCTCTTCGGCTATGACCTCCAGGGCTGCGACATCTACACGCGTACGGTCTTCGGCACCCGGAACTCGATCATCGTCGGTGTGGCCACCACGCTGATGACGACGTTCTTCGGCGCGCTGCTCGGCATGGTCGCGGGTCTGCGCGGCGGCTGGATCGACGCGATCCTCTCGCGGGTCACCGAGGTCTTCTTCGCGCTGCCGCTCATCGTCGGCGCGCTGCTGATCATGTCGATCATCGGCGGCGGCGACCCCTGGTCGGTGTCGTTCATCCTCGCGGTGCTCGGCTGGCCGCAGGTCTACCGGATCATGCGCGGCGAGGTCATCGCCAACAAGTACAACGACTACGTGATGGCGGCCAAGGCGCTGGGCGCGGACACCAAGCGGATCGCGTTCCGGCACATCCTGCCGAACACGCTCGCCCCGGTCATCGTCGTCACGACGATGAACCTCGGTGTCTACATCTCGGCCGAGTCGGCGCTCTCCTACCTCGGCATCGGCATCCAGCACCCCAACATCTCCTGGGGTCTGATGATCAGTGACGTGCAGGACCGGTTCCTGACCTCCCCGCACGCCCTGCTCTTCCCCGCCGCCGTGCTCAGCATCACCGTGCTGGCGTTCATCATGCTCGGCGACGTGGTCCGCGACGCCTTCGACCCGAAGATGCGCTAGGGAGGGCGTACTCCATGACCATCATTGAGAAAACGGCGGGTGTACCCGCCCCGCGTTCCGAGGGCGACTCCGCGCCGCTCCTCGAAGTCCGCGACCTGCACGTCGAGTTCCACACCCGGGACGGCGTCGCCAAGGCCGTCAACGGTGTCAACTACACCGTCTCGGCCGGCGAGACCCTCGCCGTCCTCGGCGAGTCCGGCTCCGGCAAGTCCGTGACCGCGCAGGCGATCATGGGCATCCTGGACATGCCCCCGGGCCGCATCCCGCAGGGCGAGATCCTGTTCCGCGGCAAGGACATGCTGAAGATGTCCGGCGAGGAGCGGCGGAAGATCCGCGGCCAGAAGATCGCGATGATCTTCCAGGACGCGCTCTCCTCCCTCAACCCGGTGCTCACCGTCGGCTACCAGCTCGGCGAGATGTTCCGGGTCCACCAGGGCGCCTCCCGCAAGGAGGCCAAGGCCAAGGCCATCGAGCTGATGGACAAGGTCAAGATCCCCGCCGCCAAGGCGCGGGTCAACGACTACCCCCACCAGTTCTCCGGCGGTATGCGCCAGCGCATCATGATCGCGATGGCGCTGGCCCTGGAGCCCGACCTGATCATCGCGGACGAGCCGACCACCGCGCTCGACGTGACGGTCCAGGCGCAGGTCATGGACCTGCTCGCGGAGCTCCAGCGCGAGTTCCACATGGGTCTGATCCTGATCACCCACGACCTCGGCGTGGTCGCCGACGTCGCGGACAAGATCGCGGTGATGTACGCGGGCCGGATCGTGGAGACCGCGCCGGTGCACGAGCTCTACAAGCGCCCGGCGCACCCGTACACCCGGGGTCTGCTCGACTCGATCCCGCGCCTGGACCAGAAGGGCCAGGAGCTGTACGCGATCAAGGGCCTGCCGCCCAACCTGCTCAAGGTCCCCTCGGGCTGCGCCTTCAACCCGCGCTGCCCGAAGGCCCAGGACATCTGCCGTACGGACGCGCCGCCGCTGCACCAGGTCACCGAGGCCGACGGCACGGTCCTGACCGGCCGTGGCAGCGCCTGCCACTTCTGGAAGGAGACGATCCATGGCTGAGCCGGCCAAGAAGGACGAGGCCGTGGACGCGACTCCCAGCGTCACCGACGTCGTGAAGAAGGACGCCTCGACGACGACCGAGGTCGAGGCGCTCCTCGACGTCAAGGTCGACCGCGGCGAGCCGATCCTCCAGGTGCGCAACCTGGTCAAGCACTTCCCGCTGACCCAGGGCATCCTGTTCAAGAAGCAGATCGGCGCGGTCAAGGCCGTGGACGGGGTCTCCTTCGACCTCTACCAGGGCGAGACCCTCGGCATCGTCGGCGAGTCCGGCTGTGGCAAGTCCACCGTCGCCAAGCTGCTGATGACGCTGGAGCGGGCGACCGCGGGCGAGGTCTTCTACAAGGGCCAGGACATCACCAAGCTGTCCGGGCGCGCGCTGAAGGCCGTCCGCCGCAACATCCAGATGGTGTTCCAGGACCCGTACACGTCCCTGAACCCGCGGATGACGGTCGGCGACATCATCGGGGAGCCCTTCGAGATCCACCCCGAGGTGGCTCCCAAGGGCGACCGGCGCCGCCGGGTCCAGGAGCTCCTGGACGTCGTGGGCCTCAACCCCGAGTACATCAACCGCTACCCGCACCAGTTCTCGGGCGGTCAGCGCCAGCGCATCGGCATCGCCCGCGGCCTCGCGCTCAACCCCGAGATCATCATCTGCGACGAGCCGGTCTCGGCGCTCGACGTGTCGGTCCAGGCGCAGGTCATCAACCTGATGGCGAAGCTGCAGGACGAGTTCAACCTCTCCTACCTCTTCATCGCGCACGACCTGTCGATCGTCCGGCACATCTCGGACCGCGTCGGTGTGATGTACCTCGGCAAGCTGGCCGAGATCGGCTCGGACGAGGAGATCTACGAGCACCCGACGCACCCGTACACCCAGGCGCTGCTCTCCGCGGTGCCGGTGCCGGACCCGGACGCCCGTGAGCACCGGGAGCGGATCATCCTCACCGGTGACGTCCCGTCGCCGGCCAACCCGCCGTCGGGCTGCCGCTTCCGCACCCGCTGCTGGAAGGCGGAGGAGCGCTGCGCCACCGAGGAGCCGCTGCTCGCCGTGCCGGTGCGCTTCCAGGGTCAGGACGGCCCGGTCGCGCACGAGTCGGCGTGCCACTTCGCCGAGGAGAAGGACGTGGTGGGCGCGGCCTGACCGCGCGACCCCCGCGCCACACGGAAGGGGCGCCCGGAACCTCACGGTCCCGGGCGCCCCTTCGGCGTCGGCCCCGCGCCCCCGTCGTTCCCCCACCCGTTGATTCCTCCGCCCATTCGGGTGCAGCAGACATGCACCCCTTCCCCTCCCGGGGTGATATTTGGCCCTAAGTCGGACTTGGGACTCTAGGAGGACTCCATGCGCGGAGCCACGCACGCCAAGTGGGCCGCCTGCGCGGCGGTCGTCGCTCTCGCGGCGACGGCCTGCGGGGGCGGGGACAGCGGTGGCGGTGGCGCCTCGGGCATCGTGAGCTCGTCCTGGGGTGATCCGCAGAACCCGCTGGAGCCCGCCAACACCAACGAGGTGCAGGGCGGCAAGGTCCTCGACATGCTCTTCCGGGGGCTCAAGCGGTACGACCCGAAGACCGGCGCCGCCAAGGACATGCTCGCCGAGAAGATCGAGACCACCGACTCGACCACCTTCAACGTCACCGTCAAGGACGGCTGGACGTTCTCCAACGGCGAGAAGGTCACCGCGAAGTCCTTCGTGGACGCCTGGAACTACGGCGCCAACCTGAAGAACAACCAGAAGAACGCGTACTTCTTCGGGTACATCGAGGGCTACGACAAGACCCACCCCGACAAGGGCGAGCCCAGCGCCGAGAGCCTCTCCGGGCTGAAGGTCACCGGGGAGCGCACCTTCACCGTCAAGCTCAACCAGAAGTTCTCCACCTGGCCCGACACCCTCGGCTACGCCGCCTTCGCCCCCCTGCCCAGGGCCTTCTTCGACAACCACGCCGCGTGGCTGTCCAAGCCGGTCGGCAACGGCCCGTACACGGTGAACTCGTACACCAAGGGCTCGAAGCTGGAGATGCGCAAGTGGGACGGCTACCCGGGGCCGGACAAGGCGCAGAACGGCGGTGTCGACCTCAAGGTCTACACCGACAACAACACCGCCTACACCGACCTGACCGCCGGCAACCTCGACCTCGTCGACGACGTGCCCGCCTCCCAGCTCAAGAACGTCAAGGCGGACCTCGGCGACCGGTACATCAACACCCCGGCCGGCATCATCCAGACCCTCGCCTTCCCGTACTACGACGAGGCCTGGAACACCCCGGGCGCGGCGAAGGTCCGCAAGGGCCTGTCCATGGCGATCAACCGCGCGCAGATCACCGACACCATCTTCCAGAAGACCCGCACCCCGGCCACCGACTGGACCTCACCCGTGCTGGGCGCGGACGGCGGCTACAAGGCGGGCCTCTGCGGGGACGCCTGCAAGTACGACCCGGCCGCCGCCAAGAAGCTCATCGAGGAGGGCGGCGGGATCCCCGGCGGCCAGGTGAAGATCTCGTACAACGCGGACACCGGCTCGCACAAGGAGTGGATCGACGCCATCTGCAACAGCGTCAACAACGCGCTGGGCAACGACCGGGCGTGCGTCGGCAACCCGGTCGGCACCTTCGCCGACTTCCGCAACCAGATCACCCAGAGCAAGATGTCGGGGCCGTTCCGGGCGGGCTGGCAGATGGACTACCCGCTGATCCAGAACTTCCTCCAGCCGCTGTACTACACCAACGCCTCCTCCAACGACGGCAAGTGGACCAACGCCGAGTTCGACAAGCTGGTGAACCAGGCCAACGCCGAGACGGACAAGGCCAAGGCGATCGGCATCTTCCAGAAGGCCGAGGGCGTGCTCCGCGACGAGATGGGGGCCATCCCGCTCTGGTACCAGAACGGCAGCGCCGGCTACTCCTCCCGGATCTCCAACGTCGCCCTGAACCCGTTCAGCGTTCCCGTCTACAACGAGATCAAGGTCAGCTGACGCCGGTGGCGGTCCGGCCCGGCGCGCGCCCCCGCGCCGGGCCGGACCCCTTCCCAGACTCTCGGAGCGGTTCATGGGACGTTATGTGATCCGGCGTCTGCTGCAGATGATCCCGGTCTTCTTCGGCGCCACGCTGCTGATCTTCCTGATGGTCAACGTGATGGGCGACCCCATCGCGGGGCTCTGCGGCGACAAGGCCTGCGACCCCTCGACCGCGGCCCGCCTCAAGCGGGAGTTCGGCCTCGACAAGCCGGTCTGGCAGCAATACACGACCTATATGGGGAACGTGTTCACCGGTGACTTCGGGACCGCGTTCAACGGCCAGAAGGTCACCGAGCTGATGTCGACCGCCTTCCCCGTCACCATCCGGCTCACGATCATCGCGATCCTCTTCGAGATCGTCATCGGCATCACCCTCGGTGTGGTCACCGGTCTGCGGCGCGGCCGGCCGGTCGACACCGCGGTGCTGATCCTGACCCTGGTGGTCATCGCGATCCCGACCTTCGTCACCGGTCTGGTGCTCCAACTGCTGCTCGGCGTCGAGTGGGGGTGGATCAAGCCCTCGGTCTCCCCGGAGGCCCCCTTCGACGAACTGCTGCTGCCGGGCCTGGTCCTCGCCTCGGTCTCGCTCGCGTACGTCACCCGGCTCACCCGGACCTCGATCGCGGAGAACTCCCGCGCCGACTACGTCCGTACCGCCGTCGCCAAGGGCCTGCCCCGCCGCCGGGTGATCACCCGGCATCTGCTGCGCAACTCGCTGATCCCGGTGGTCACCTTCATCGGTACGGACGTGGGCGCCCTGATGGGCGGGGCGATCGTGACCGAGCGGATCTTCAACATCCACGGCGTCGGCTACCAGCTCTACCAGGGCATCCTGCGCCAGAGCACCCAGACCGTCGTCGGGTTCGTGACCGTTCTGGTGCTGGTGTTCCTGGTGGCGAATCTCGTCGTCGACCTCCTGTACGCCGTACTCGACCCGAGGATCCGCTATGCCTGAGCCCGACTTCGACGAACGTTCGGTCGCCGCGACGGGTGCGGGCGGTGTCGACGAGGGAGCCATCGCCCCCACCGGCACCAGTGGCGCCATGGACCTCGCGATCAGCGAGGGCGCGACCCTGGAGAAGCGGGCGTCCGGCGGACCGGAAGGCACCGGCCCGACGGGCAGGCCCCGCAGTCTGTGGGGCGACGCCTGGCGGGACCTGCGGCGCAACCCCGTCTTCCTGATCTCCGGCGTGATCATCCTCTTCCTGGTGGTCATCTCGCTGTGGCCGTCCCTGATCGCCTCCGGCAACCCCCTCAAGTGCGACCTCTCCAAGGCCCAGCTGGGCTCCCGGCCCGGTCACCCCTTCGGCTACGACGGCCAGGGCTGCGACGTCTACACCCGGACCGTCTACGGGGCCCGCACCTCGGTCACCGTCGGCGTCTGCACCACCCTCGGGGTCGCGCTCTTCGGCTCGGTCCTGGGCGGGCTCGCCGGGTTCTTCGGCGGCGGCTGGGACGCGCTGCTCTCCCGGATCACCGACATCTTCTTCGGCATCCCCGTGGTGCTGGGCGGTCTGGTCTTCCTCTCCGTGGTCACCTCGACGACCGTCTGGCCGGTGATCGGCTTCATGATCCTGCTCGGCTGGCCGCAGATCGCCCGTATCGCGCGCGGCTCGGTGATCACCGCCAAACAGAACGACTACGTCCAGGCGGCCCGCGCGCTCGGTGCCTCCAACTCACGGATGCTGCTGCGGCACATCGCGCCCAACGCGGTGGCCCCGGTGATCGTCGTGGCGACCATCGCCCTCGGTACGTACATCTCCCTGGAGGCCACGCTCTCCTACCTCGGCGTCGGGCTGAAGCCGCCGTCCGTCTCCTGGGGCATCGACATCTCGGCCGCCTCCCAGTACATCCGCAACGCGCCGCACATGCTGCTGTGGCCCGCCGGGGCGCTGGCGATCACGGTGCTGGCGTTCATCATGCTCGGCGACGCGGTGCGCGACGCCCTCGACCCCAAGCTGCGCTGAGGAGTTGGACACCATGCTGCTCGAAGTGCGCGACCTCCAGGTCGAGTTCCGTACGCGCGACGGCGTCGCCAGGGCCGTCAACGGGGTGACCTACTCGGTGGCGGCCGGCGAGACACTGGCCGTGCTCGGCGAGTCCGGCTCGGGCAAGTCGGTGACCGCCCAGGCCGTGATGGGCATCCTGGACATGCCGCCGGGCCGGATCACCGGCGGCGAGATCTTCTTCCAGGGCCGGGACCTGCTCACCCTCAAGGAGGACCAGCGGCGCGGGATCCGCGGGTCCGGGATGGCGATGATCTTCCAGGACGCGCTGTCCTCGCTCAATCCGGTCCTGAGCGTGGGGGCGCAGCTCGCCGAGATGTTCACCGTGCACCGGGGGATGTCCCGGGCGGACGCCAGGACCAGGGCCGTCGAGCTGATGGACCGGGTGCGCATCCCGGCCGCGAAGGAGCGGGTCAACCAGTATCCGCACCAGTTCTCCGGCGGTATGCGCCAGCGCATCATGATCGCCATGGCGATGGCGCTGGAGCCCGCGCTGATCATCGCGGACGAGCCGACCACCGCGCTCGACGTGACCGTCCAGGCCCAGGTGATGGACCTGCTCGCGGAGCTCCAGCGCGAGATGAACATGGGGCTGATCCTGATCACCCACGACCTCGGCGTGGTCGCGGACGTCGCGGACCGGATCGCGGTGATGTACGCGGGCCGGATCGTCGAGGAGGCCCCGGTCCACGAGATCTACCGGGCGCCCGCGCACCCGTACACCAAGGGCCTGCTCCGGTCGATCCCGCGCCTGGACCAGAAGGGGCGCGAGCTGTACGCGATCAGGGGCCTGCCGCCGAACCTGATGCACATCCCGCCCGGCTGCGCCTTCCATCCGCGCTGCCCGATGGCGCGGGACGTGTGCCGTACCGACGTCCCCCCGCTGGCGGTCGTCTCCGAGAGCCGCAGGAGCGCGTGCCACTTCTGGAAGGAGTGCCTGGATGACTGAGGCGATTCTCGAAGTGCGCGACCTGGTCAAGCACTACCCGCTGACCCGGGGCATCCTCTTCAAGAAGCAGATCGGCGCCGTGCGGGCGGTCGACGGGGTCTCCTTCGACCTCGCGGCCGGCGAGACGCTGGGCATCGTGGGGGAGTCGGGGTGCGGCAAGTCGACGGTCGCCAGGATGCTGGTGAACCTGGAGCGGCCGACGGCGGGGCAGATCAAGTACAAGGGCACGGACATCACGAAGATGTCCGGCAAGGCGCTGCGGGCGGTCCGCCGCAACATCCAGATGGTGTTCCAGGACCCGTACACGTCCCTCAACCCCCGGATGACGGTCGGGGACATCATCGGGGAGCCGTACGAGATCCACCCCGAGGTCGCGCCCAAGGGCGACCGGCGGCGCAAGGTGCAGGACCTGCTGGACGTGGTGGGGCTCAACCCCGAGTACATCAACCGGTACCCGCACCAGTTCAGCGGCGGCCAGCGCCAGCGCATCGGGATCGCGCGGGGGCTCGCGCTGCGGCCCGAGGTCATCGTGGCGGACGAGCCGGTCTCCGCGCTCGACGTGTCGGTGCAGGCGCAGGTGGTCAATCTGCTGGAACGCCTTCAGGACGAGTTCTCGCTGTCGTACGTGTTCATCGCGCACGACCTGTCGATCGTGCGGCACATCTCCGACCGGGTCGGGGTGATGTACCTCGGCCGGATCGTGGAGACCGGGCGGGACGAGGAGATCTACGACCATCCGACGCATCCGTACACCCAGGCGCTGCTGTCGGCGGTGCCGGTGCCGGATCCGTCCGCGCGGGAGCACCGCGAGCGGATCATCCTCACCGGGGATGTGCCGTCCCCGGCGAACATCCCCTCCGGGTGCCGGTTCCGTACGCGGTGCTGGAAGGCGCGGGAGCGGTGCGCGCTGGAGGTGCCGGAACTGGCGGTCCCGGCGGCGTTCCGCCTGGCGACGGGCCCGGCGCACCATCCGTCGGCGTGCCACTTCGCGGAGGAGAAGCGGGTGGTGCCGCCGGAGGAGGCATCCCCGGGCACGTGACAGACCCCTCGCGCAGTTCCCCGCGCCCCTTCGGGGGTGCGGCGATGGCGGAGCCGAGCCCTTCAGGGGCGCGGGGAACTGCGCGACCGGCCATCCACCGGCGCGCAGGTGAGCGGTTGCGCCGGGGCCCGTGTCCGCGGTGGTGGCCGGGGTGTGCGGACGCGGGCCCGGCTCCGAAGCGGAGGCACCGGCCGCTCGGGTCAACGGGCCGTATCCGTCGCCTCCTCGATCGCGGCGAGCGCGGGATCGAGCACCACGTCCGCACCCCGCGCCGCGACCGTCGGTTCCTCGGGGAAGTGGCACGCGGTCAGATGCCCCTCCCGGTTACCCTCCAGCCGCACCAGCGGCGGCGTCTGCGTGGCGCACCGCTCGGCCGCCTTCCAGCACCGCGTACGGAACCGGCAGCCCGACGGCGGGTCGATCGGCGAGGGCACGTCACCGGCGAGCCGGATCCGCTCACGCCCCTCGCCCTCGTCGTCCACCACCGCCTCCGGCACGGCCGACAGCAGCGCGTGCGTATAGGGGTGGCGGGGCCGGTGGTAGATGGAGTCCCGGTCGCCGATCTCCACGATGCGGCCCAGGTACATCACGGCCACCCGCTGCGAGAAGTGCCGCACGATCGCCAGGTCGTGGGCGACGAAAAGGAACGCGATCCCCATCTCCCGCTGGAGGTTCTGGAGCAGGTTGACCACCTGCGCCTGGATCGACACGTCGAGCGCGGAGACCGGCTCGTCCGCCACGATCAGCCGGGGCCTGAGCCCCAGCGCCCGCGCCACCCCGATGCGCTGGCGCTGCCCGCCGGAGAACTCGTGCGGGAAGCGGTTGTAGTGCTCGGGGTTGAGCCCGACGATCTCCAGGAGCTCGCGGACCCGCTTCTCCCGCCCGCCCGGCGGGCTGATCCCGTTGACGGCCATCGGGTTGGAGATGATGTCGCCCACCGTCTGGCGCGGGTTGAGCGAGGCGAACGGGTCCTGGAAGATCATCTGGATCTCGGACCGGATCGGCGCCAGCTCCTTGCGCGAGGCGCGGCTGATGTCGCGGCCGTCGTACGTGATGGTGCCCCGGGTCGGTTCGAGGAGGCGGGTGATCAGCCGCCCGGTGGTCGACTTGCCGCACCCCGACTCGCCCACCAGACCCAGGCTCTCGCCCTGCCCGATGGTGAAGTCGACGCCGTCCACGGCCCGTACGTCCCCGATGTGGCGGCGGAGGACGAGACCGCTGGTGATCGGGAAGTACTTGACGAGCCCGGCCACCTCCAGCAGCGGCGCGGACGGCTCCGGGCCCTCCTGTCCGCCCTCGTCGCGGGGCCCCGGCACCTTGGTGAGGCTCAGCTGTTCGCTCATGATGTGTTCTCGACTCCTGCTCGGGGTCAGCGCAGCCGCGGCCGGATCTGCTCGGCGAAGATGGTGGTTTTCTGGTCGGACGTCAGATGGCAGGCCGCCCCGTGCGGCTCGCCCTCCTCGATCGCCGGACGCACCGAGCCGCAGGCCCCGCCCGGCACCTGGGCGGGGAAGGCACACCGGGGGTGGAAGGGGCATCCCGGCGGTGGCGAGAGCAGGCTCGGCGGAGTGCCTGGGATCGGCACCAGCGGCAGGTCGACCGGGGAGTCGAGCCGGGGGATCGAGCCGAGCAGCCCCCAGGTGTAGGGGTGGCGCGGGGTGCGCATGATCTCCCGTACCGTGCCGCGCTCCACACAGCGCCCCGCGTACATCACCATCACCTGGTCCGCGGTCTTCGCCACCACGCCCAGGTCGTGCGTGATGATGACGATGGCCGATCCGGTCTCCCGCTGGAGGTCCTTGAGCAGGTCGAGGATCTGGGCCTGGACGGTCACGTCCAGCGCGGTGGTCGGCTCGTCCGCGATGATCAGTTCGGGGTCGCAGACCAGTGCCATCGCGATCATCGCGCGCTGGCGCATCCCGCCCGAGAACTGGTGCGGGTAGTCGTCGACGCGCAGCTTGGGCTGCGGGATGCCGACCTTGCCGAGCATCTGCACGGCCCGTTCCCTGGCCTCCTTGCGGGAGGCGCCCATGTGCTTCATGTACGGCTCGGCGATCTGGCGGCCCACCGTGTAGTACGGCGAGAGCGCGGCGAGGGAGTCCTGGAAGATCATCGCCATCTTCTTGCCGCGCAGCTGGGCGAGCCGGCGCTCCGAGGCCCCGGTCAGCTCCTGCCCGTCGAGCAGGATCTCGCCCCGGATCGTGGTGTTGCGCGGGTTGTGCAGCCCGAGGACGGCGAGGTTGGTGACCGACTTGCCCGACCCGGACTCGCCGACGATGCCGAGGGTCGAGCCGCGCTCCAGGTCGAAGGAGAGCCCGTCGACGGCCTTGACGATCCCGTCCTCGGTGGCGAAGTGGACGTACAGGTCACGGACCGAGAGGAAGCCGCGGGACGTGTCGGCGGCCGGCTTCGCCGCTGGCTGGCTGAGGGTGCTCACGGACGGTTTCTCCTCCGCAGGTGCCTGGGTCCCGGGGTTCCGGGACCGTGAGGGTCGACGTGCTCTTTCAGGAGAGCCGGATCCGCGGGTCGATGAAGGCGTACGCCATGTCGACGACGATGTTGCACAGGACGATGATCGTGGCGCCGATGAGCATCACGGCCATCTCCAGCGGCAGGTCGCTGCGGAGCACGGCCTGCACCGAGAGCGAGCCGAGGCCGTGGAGGCCGAAGGTGACCTCGGTGATGATCGCGCCGCCGAGCACCGCGCTGAGGTCGACGCCGAAGATGGTGACGACGGTGGCCATCGCGCCGCGCAGCGCGTACCGCAGGAAGACGTAGCGCGAGCTCATGCCCTTGGCGCGGGCCGCGCGGATATGGTCCTCCGACATCTGCTCGACCATCAGCGAGCGCGTCTGCCGGCTGTAGTTGGACCAGAAGATCACCGAGAGGATCAGACAGGGCAGCAGCAGTCCCGACACCGAGCCGGCGGGGTCGCTGGTCCAGTGGGGGTCGTGGCCGCGGTCGAGCAGGTGCACCTTGGTGGAGAGCAGCAGGATGGCGATCGGGCCGATGAAGTAGATCTGCACGGACTGGCCGAGCAGCGAGGCCGCGCTGGCGACCCGGTCGAAGAGCCTGCCCTGCTGCCAGGCGGAGACCAGGCCGAGGCCGACGCCGACGGTCAGGAAGATCGCGGCGCCGCCGACGCCCAGCGAGAGCGTCGTGGGATAGCGGTCGGAGATGGTGTTCCACACCAGCTGCTGGTCGGCGAAGGAGTAGCCGAAGCAGGGCGCCGGGCAGTTGCCGACGGGCATGTCGCGCCCGGCGAAGATGCCGACCATGAAGTGCCAGTACTGCACCCAGATCGGATGGTCGAGCCCGAGGTTCTTGCGGATCAGGGCGACGTTCTGCGGGTCGCAGTTCTTGCCGCAGGACAGCAGCGCCGGGTCGGAGGGCAGGAAGAAGAAGAGGAAGTACGTGATGGCGCTGATCAGCAGCAGGATGACCGCGGCGCCGAGCAGTCGTCGCACGAGGAAACGGAGCATCGGACTCTTCCGTCTGTATGCGGTCCCCGGCCCGTGGGCGGGCCGGGGACCGGGCCGCCACTGCTACTGCTTCACGAAGATGGTGCTCGGGTTGATGGTGCCGAAGACCTGGTTGTAGGTGACGCCGCCGAGGCCGTCACCGTGCAGGTTGAAGTACTTGTCGTAGATGAACGGGATCTGCGACGTGTCGGACTGGAGCACGTACTCGGAGAGCTTGCGCCACTCGTCGTTCTGCTTGTTGATGTCGGTGAGCGCCATGATCCGGTCGATCTCGGAGTTCACCTTCGGGTCGTTCAGGAACGCGTAGTTGTTGGTGCCGTCCTGGAGGTTGCGGCCGTCCATGGTCGGCGGCACCACGGTGGAGGCGCTCGGCCAGTCGGCGCCCCAGCCGGTGCGGTAGATGTCGTACGGCGTGTTCACCTTGCCGACCACCGTGTAGTACGAGGTCGGGTCGATGGCCTTGCGCTCCACCTGGAAGCCGGCCTTCTCCAGTGCCTTCTGCAGGGTCAGCGAGACGTTCTGCCAGCGCGGGGTGTTGGCGTACGCGTAGGAGAGCTTGACCGGGGTGGTGACCCCGGCCTCCTTCAGGAGCTGCTTGGCCTTCTCCGGGTCGCCCATCGGCTTGTCGAGCTTGCCGAACGGGTCGAACTTCTTCCAGCCGGCCACCGTCGGGCTGATCAGCGTGGTGCCGAGCTCGCCCTGCGCGCCGCCGCCGAAGGCCTGCTGGACCTGCTGCATCGGGAAGGCGTACATGATCGCCTGGCGGACCTTGGGGTTGGTGATCCGCTTGGTGTTGATGTTGATGACCTCGACGTACGGCTGGTACTCGTTGACGATCCGCGACTTGTACTGCGAGTCCGTCGTCAGCGTCTGCATCTTCGACGGGTCGGCGGAGCCGGACATGTTCACGGCGTACTTGTCGGGCCCGGACTGGGCGGCCATCCGGTTGGTGAGGCCCGGCTCGGAGATCCCGAGCTGGAACTCCCACTTGTCGGGGTAGGCGTTGCGGATCGGGTCGCTCTTGGGGTCCCAGTTGGTGTTGCGCGCGAAGGAGAGGGACTTGCCGGGCTTGTAGTCGGCGATCCGGTACGGGCCGGAGGCGACCGGGTGGTTGTTGTACTTCTGCTTGTCGTCCTTGGCCTTGGGCACCGGCGAGACGTTGGGCATGGACATCGCGTACGGGGCGTCCGCGTGCGGCTCCTTGAAGTGGAACACGACGGTCTTGTCGTCCGGAGTCGCCAGGGCCGTGTCGGGCAGCTCCTTGCCGTCGTACGGGCCCTTGTAGGCCTTGCGGTAGTCGGTGCCGAGCATCCACTTCTGGACGTACTGCGGGCCCTGCGTCTGGTAGTCCGCGAAGAGCCGCTCGATGCCGTACTTGATGTCCTTGGACGTGATCGGCGTGCCGTCCTCGAACTTCAGGTTGTCCTTGAGGGTGTACGTCCAGGTCTTGGCGCCGTCCGACGAGGTGCCGGTGTCGGTGGCGAGGTCGCCCACCAGAATCGTTTTGCCGGTCTTGGCGTCGATCTTGTAGCCGGTCAGCGAGCGGTTGTAGAGCAGCTGGAGCGAGAGCATGTCGCTCACGTACTGCTGGCCGGGGTCGAGGTAGTCGAAGCCCGCCTGGTCCAGGTCGTAGGCCGTACCCCCCGGTTTGGCGCCCGCGACGGGCACCGCCGGGCCGGTGGAGTCGGCCTTGGTGCCCAGGCCGAAGTTCTGCACCGACGCCTTCTTGTCGTCGCCCGCGGGTTTCTTCCCGTCGTCGGCCCCGCCGCTGCTGCACGCAGCAGACAGTGTCAGAGCACCCACCGCCAGAAACGCGGAGGCGTAGCGCGCCTTGCGAATTCTCATTGATTCCTGCCTGTCAGGATGTGGACGGTTCAGCGGACGGTCTTGGGGTCGAGTGCGTCCCGGACCGAATCCCCGAGCAGGTTGAAGGCGACGACGAAGATCAGCATCGCGATGCCGGGGAAGAACATGAAGGTGACGTCGGACTCGAAGTACGAGGCGCCCGACTGGAAAAGCAGTCCCCAGTCCGGGGTCGGCGGCTGAATGCCGACGCCCAGAAAGGAAAGTCCCGCCTCCGCCGTGACATTGGCCGGAAGGAGGAGTGTGGACTGGACGAGGACGGTCGACCAGATGTTCGGCAAGATCTCTTTTCGAATGATCCGCCAGTTCGACGCACCGCTGAGCCGCGCCGCCTCGATGAACTCGCGCTCCCGCAGCGAAAGCACCTGGGCGCGCACCAGGCGGCCCACCACCATCCACCCGAGCAGGAACTGCACCAGGATCAGCGCCACGATCCGCACATAGGTGGGCTCCTCGTCGCGCGGCGAGACGAAGAGCGCGACGATCACCGGGGTGAAGGCGATGAAGAACAACTGCTGCGGGAACGACAGCATCAGATCCGAGAACCGGCCCAGGAAGTAGTCGACCTTGCCGTGCAGATAGCCCTGGACCAGGCCGATCAGCACACCGGTGGCCACCGAGACCACGGTGACCGCCAGCGCGATGAACAGCGAGGTCCGGATCCCGTAGATCAGCAGCGTGAACACATCGCGGCCCAGGTTCGGTTCGACACCGAACCAGAAGTCCGCGTCGACGCCCCCGTTGGGTTTCAGCGGAATGCCGTAGCTGTTCAGCAGCCCGCGGTCCTGTCCGTAGAGCTGGTAGGGATCTTTCCCGTACAGCTTCGCGATCAAGGGCGCCGCGAAGGCGATGAGAATGAACGCGAGCACCGTGACGGCACAGGCGATGCCCACCCGGTCGCGTTTGAACCGCGCCCATGCGAGGCGGCCGGGAGAGCGTCCCATGAGTTCGGTCGCTTTGAGTCCCGTGCCCGTGCCCGGATCCCCGCCGGAGGGAAGGGGATCGGTTGGTTCAGTGGCGGCTTGGGTTGAACTCGTCATCGCGCATAGCCCCCGCACCGAGAGAGTCGAACGGCGCCCGAAGGCGTCATTGATTGACCGGAACATTCATGGGCCCGGGCCTTGTGCGTCAAGAGGTCTGAGCGTGCTTATGTGTGATCACGGGAGAACTTGGCACAAGATTTCGCACATCGAGGCGACTGCGTGCTTGACAGTACGACGGAGCGGGCGACATGGCTCCATAAATGCCCATCAATTTCGTTAACAAGCAGGCAACTTGACTGACGCAACACCGATATACGAACGCGCCACGCTGAACACCGTACGGCCGTGCGGGTGCCGTAGGCCGGCCGGGGCGGTCAGACCGTCCCGGCCGACCGCCCGTCCAACGCCCTTGCCGCGCGCCCCTCTTGTCCATCCGAGCGCCCGGGTGGAGGATTCGCCCAGCAGGCACGCGCCACGCCAACCGGGGGGACGGCAAGGGGCATGAGGCAGCCACAGACACTCACGGCCGGGGCCCGGCTGACCGGCGCCGTCCTGTGCGCCCTGCTCGCGCTGATCACGGCCGCCTGGGTGGGCCGCGACATCCACGCGGCCCGGAGTCTGGCGGACCTCGGGTGGTTCTGGGGCGGAGCGCCCAAGCACGGCGGCGGCACCCCGCTCACCACCGGCATCCTCGACCCCGTCCTCCTGCTGGTCTACGCGGTGGCGGCGGCCGTCGTGCCGCGCTCGCCCTCCGCCACCGCCGTGCTGTGGTGCGTCGGGGCCGTCACCGCGCTGCTGCGGGTCTCCTCGCTGTGGGTGCTCCACCACGACGACTGGACGGACTCGACCGCGCTGCACGATCTGCACCGGCGGGCCCTGCTCAGCACCTTCGCGGCGCTGGCGGCCGGGCTGGCCCTGGTGATCACGGCCGCTGCCGGACGCCGGCCCAATCCGGTGGCCGATTCCGTGCCCGGTCCAATGTCCGGTCCGGTTTCCGGTCCGGTGTCCGGCCCGGTGTCGCGGGCCCGGCCGGGTCCGGGAGCCGCGGTCACCGCGCTGCTGGTGCTGGGCGCGGCCGGTCTGGTGACGGTCGCCTGGGAGCTGTTCTGGGCCGTGGAGCTGTCCGGGGAGGAGTACCGGGCCCGGTTCACCGGCGCCCATCTGCCGCTGCTGTGGATGCCCGGTGGCTGGGTGGCCGTCGTCCTCGCGGTCATCGCGCTGACGGCCGCGGCCGGCGGCCCGGCGCGGGCCCTGCACGTACGGCCGCTGGGGCTGATCGCCGCCGCCGCCCTCATCGCCGTGGGTGCCGAAGGCGTGGCGCTGGCGGCCCGGTTCGAACTCCTCGACCGCTTCGGGGACTTGGACACCGCGCCGCAGTTGCAGATCGTGACGTGGTTCTTCCAGCTGGTGGCCGGCCTGCTGCTGGTGCCGGTGCTCGCCCGGCGCGGGCCCGGGGACCCGGCGGACACCCCCGGGGCGCCGTGGGCCCCGCGGTACCCGCCGCACTCGCCCTACTCGCCGTACTCACCGCAGCCCCCGCACGACGCCGCCGGCGGCTTCGGACCGCCGCCGCCGGGCTTCGGACCGCCCCCGCCGCCCTCCTCGCCGCCGCCCGGCTGGTGAGGACGCCGGGGAGGCCCGGCGCGGCCGGTCAGATCCCCAAGGAGCGCTTCAGGAAGTCCACTTGGAGCAGGAGGAGGTTCTCCGCCACCTGCTCCTGCGGGGTCATATGGGTCACGCCCGTGAGGGGCAGGACCTCATGGGGACGGCCGGCCGCCAGCAGGGCCGAGGAGAGCCGCAGGGTGTGGGCGGCCACCACATTGTCGTCCGCCAGACCGTGGATGATCATCAACGGCCGGTGCTGCTCGGCCGGTTGGGACAGCCCGGCGTCGGTGACCAGCGAGTTCGCCTCGTACACCGAGGGGTTGCCCTGCGGGTCGCCCAGGTAGCGCTCGGTGTAGTGGGTGTCGTAGAGCCGCCAGTCGGTCACCGGCGCGCCCGCGATCCCGGCGTGGAAGACGTCCGGGCGGCGCAGCACCGCGAGGGCCGAGAGATAGCCGCCGTAGGACCAGCCGCGCATCGCCACCCGCCCCAGATCCAGCGGGAAGGCGCCCGCCAGGCCGTGCAGCGCCTCGATCTGGTCGTCGAGGGTGAGCGTGAAGTCGTCGCGGATCGCCTTCTCCCAGGCGGGTGAGCGGCCGGGGGCGCCGCGCCCGTCGGCCACGATCACCGCGAAGCCCTGGTCCGCGAACCACTGCGAGGTGAGATGGGCGTTGTGGGCGGCGTGGACGCGGGGGCCGTGGGGCCCTCCGTACGGATCCATCAGCACCGGAAGGGGACCATCCGATTCCGAGTAATCGGTGGGGAGCAGTACGGCGCACGGGATGCGCCGCGCGCCCCCCTCGGTCAGCCGCACCCGGGCCGTGAGCACCGGGGTCTCGGCGTACGAGTCGATCACCGCGACCGTCTTGCCGTCCCGCTCCACCCGGACCGTGGTGCCCGGGCTGTCCGGACGGGCCGAAGTGAGTACCGTCACCGGTCCGCCCCGGACCGCCGAGTGCACCCCGGCACCCTCCGAAACCCGCTCGATACCCAGCTCGTTGACCCGGTACACATGGATCTCGCCGGTTTCGGGTGCACGGGCCGCCTCCCCGGCCGACGCCGAGACCAGGATGTCGTCGTCCCCGATGTCGAGCACGGCCCGGATCTGCACCTGCTCGCCGGTCAGCGGACGGTCGCCCGCCGCCAGGACGCGCGCCCCGCCCTCGTCCGCGATCCGCACCAGCCGTCCGTCCGGCGCCCAGGCCGGAACGCCGGGGAAGAGATCCAGCCACACCTCGTCCTCGTCCGCGTGGACGGTCCGGGTCGTCCCCGAGGCGGTGTCCACGGCCAGGTGCAGCTGGACGCGCTGGTCCCGCGCCTGCACCAGGAGCAGCGGGGCGCCCGCCGCCGACCAGTGCACGCGGGCCAGGTACGGATAGCGCGCCCGGTCCCAGACGATCTCGGTCCGGGTCCCGTCGAGCCCGTACCGGAAGAGCCGCACCTCGGCGTTGGGCGTGCCCGCGGCCGGGTAGGCGACCCGCTGCGGCTCACGGTCGGGGTTGGCCGGGTCGGAGATCCACCACCGCCGCACCGGACTCTCGTCGGCCCGCGCCACCAGCAGCGCGTCCGAGTCCGGCGACCACCAGAAGCCCCGGGCGCGGTCCATCTCCTCGGCCGCGATGAACTCCGCCAGCCCATAGGTGACCTCGGGCGCCTCGGGCTCCGCGAGCGCCCGGTCGCCCTCGCCGCCGGCCCCGGTGACCCGCAGGGCGCCCCGCGCCGTATAGGCGACGAACCGGCCGTCGGGGGACGGCCTCGGGTCGATCACCGGCCCGGGAACGGGCAGTTCACGGGTGGTTCCGGCGCGCAGCTCGGCCGTGAAAAGGCGCCCGGAGAGCGTGAACGCGGCCAGCTCCACCGTCGCGTCCGTCGCGTACCCCACGATGCCCGCCGCGCCCTCGCGGCTGCGCTCGCGCCGCGCCCGCTCCTCGTCCGACAGCTCCTCCGAGGCGCCGCCCAGGAGCGCCCGGGGGTCCGCCGCGAGCCGTTCGCGCGCGCCGTCCGCCAGATCGAGCACCCAGAGGCTGTTGGCCGGATCCGTACCCCCAGGAGCCCTCAGGAAGGCCACCCGGCTGCCGTCCGGGGCCACCGTGAAGGCGCGGGGCGCACCGAGCGTGAAGCGCTGGGTCCTGGCGTACTGACGGGGAAACGAGGTCTTTCCGGGGGCAATTGAGGTCATGGGGCGAACCTAGCGGCAGCCGCCCGCACCTGCTCGTACGTGAGGGGTGTGCGCCCCTTGTGCGCCCGTGCACCGATCAATGCGTTCCGCCGGATAGTTATGATCCATAGTGGGGGGTGGGTATGACATCTGCATGCCCCCAGGCACGCTGTTCTGCCCGACCGACTGGCCCTGCCCGACCGACAGATGGAGGTGAACCGCCGTGGCACTCTCGATTTCGGCGGTGGTGCTGCTGGCGATCATCGTCTTCCTGCTGGTCAGGAAGTCCGGACTGAAGGCCGGACACGCGGTGGTCTGCACCTTGCTCGGGTTCTACCTCGCCAGTTCGTCCATGGCGCCCACCATCAACGACCTCAGCAACAACGTCGCGGGCATGATCAGCGACATCAAGTTCTAGCGACATCAAGTTCCAGGGCCACGCCGCCGCCCGGCGCGGCCGGGGGATCCGAGGCATGCCTCGTAGGCTGTCCCGTATGACGGATCTCCCCGCCCGGCGGCTGCTCCTGGTGCACGCCCACCCCGACGACGAGTCGATCAACAACGGCGCCACCATGGCCCGCTACGCCGCCGAAGGCGCGCTGGTCACCCTGGTGACCTGCACCCTCGGCGAGGAGGGCGAGGTCATCCCGGCCGATCTCGCGCACCTGACCGCCGACCGGGAGGACCGCCTCGGCGCCCACCGCGTCCAGGAACTCGCGGCGGCCATGAAGGAGCTGGGGGTCACCGACCACCGCTTCCTCGGCGGCCCCGGCCACTTCCGCGACTCCGGGATGGCGGGCCTGGAGCAGAACCACCGCCCCGGCGCCTTCTGGAGCACCGACGTCGACGAGGCGGCCCCCCATCTGGTCGAGGTGATCCGCGAGGTCCGCCCGCAGGTCCTGGTCGCCTACGACCCGGACGGCGGCTACGGCCACCCCGACCACATCCAGGCCCACCGGGTGGCGATGCGCGCCGCCGAGCTGGCCGCCGACCCCGCCTACCGCCCCGGCCTCGGTGAGCCGCACACCATCGCCAAGACCTACTGGAACCGGGTGCCGCGCTCGGTGGCCGAGGCCGGCTTCGCGCGGCTGCGGGAGACCGGCACCCCCTTCCCCGGCGTCGCCGACGTGGCCGACATCCCGGGCGTCATCGAGGACGGGCGGGTCACCGCCGAGATCGACGGAACCGCCCACGCCGGGGCGAAGGCCGCCGCGATGCGCGCGCACGCCACCCAGATCACCGTGGACGGCCCGGTCTTCGCGCTCTCCAACGACTTGGCGCAGCCCCTCTTCACGACCGAGTACTACGAGTTGGTGGACGGCGTGTCCGGGGCCCCGGCCGGCGAGCGCGAGCACGACCTGTTCGCCGGGCTGGGGCTGTGATGAGCGCCGCGTCCCGTACCTCCCCCGCGCCCGTCAACTCCCGTCCGGCGGGCGCCCGCCCCGGGCGGATCGCCGCCTTCCTCGGGCTGTTCCTGCTCGGCGCGCTCACCGGGGCCGCGGGCGCGCTCGTCCAAGCCGCCTGGTTCCCCGGCGGGTTGCTGCTCTCGCTGGCCGCCTCCGCCGGACTCTTCTGGACCGGCACGGCCCTGACGGGCAGCCGCGCCGGGGTCGGTTCTTCGGCCGCCGGATGGCTGGTCGCGGTGCTGTTCCTGACGGCCACCCGGCCCGAGGGCGACTTCGTCTTCGGCGCGGGACTCGGCTCGTACGTCTTCCTGCTCGGCGGCATGCTGGCGGCTGTGATCTGTGCCACGGTCGGAAATCTCGTGCGACCGCCCGGAGTTTCGGCCCGAACGGGCGAGTGACGTGCGGGGCTTCGGCGGCGCAGTACAGGCTGTGGTGCCCCGCTTCCCCGGGCCGTCCGGTGCGCGTCGGCGGCGGCCAGTATGGTGGTGCGCGCCGCCGAGCCGTCCGCGCACAGGCACACGAGACAAGAGCGGGTGGCGGAGCCGATCGGGAGAGAACCTGCCTTGAGTCGTGAAACTGACAGTTCGACCTCCGGCCCCCAGGGGCGCGGCGGAGCCGCGTACCCGTCGGGTACCCCGCCGTACGGAACGCCGCACTCTCCGGCGCACGACGCCCCGGAAGCCGCCGCCCAGCCGGACGAGCCGAAGACCGAGACCACGCTGACGACGCGTATCCGGATCAACATCCCCGGGTCCCGGCCCATCCCGCCGGTCGTGATGAGAACGCCGGTGAGCGACGCCGACAAGGCGTCCGCCGCCCGCGGCGAGCGCGAGCGGGCCGCCGCGGAGGCCGAGGAGGCGGCGACCGCCGCCGCGGCCGAGGAGAAGCCGGCCAGCGACTGGTTCGCGCCCCGCAGAGCGGGCTCCGGCGCGACCCCGCCGTCCGGCACCCCGCGCTCCGGCCTTCCGTACTTCTCGGACGGCCCGCAGGGCGCGCCCGACGACGGCTCGGCCACCGGCTCGTTCGCCCGGCCGGGCGGTGACGGCGACGGCAACGGCTTCGCGGGCCCGGGCGGCACCGACGGCCACGGCTTCTCCGCCGGCCCGGCCGGTCCCGCGGGCTCCGGCGCCGAGGACCACGGCTTCGCCGCCGGCGGCCCGGACGCCACCGGCGGCTTCCGCCCCGGTCCGGCCTCCGCCAACGGCTCGGGCCGTGCCTCCTCCGGCGGGAACGGCGGCCCCGCCGGACCCACCACCGGACCCGTGACCGGCACCTCCGCGCTGCCCACCCGCCCGGTCGGCCCCCGCAAGGGCCAGCAGCGGCTCGGCGGCGCCCCGGACGGGCAGGGCCCCGGCCCCGGCGGCACGCCGAGCCACGGCACCCCGGTCCCGGGCTCGCGGGGTCCCGGCGGTACGCCCGCCCACGGCACCCCGGTCCCGGGCCCGCGGGGTGTGCGGCCCGGCCCGGTCGCGCCGGTGCCGCCGCTCTCCGACGACACGGCGATCCTGACGCCGCAGGCCCCCGCCCCGGTGC
This sequence comes from Streptomyces sp. NPDC031670, assembly GCF_055580545.1. Taxonomy (NCBI): domain Bacteria; kingdom Bacillati; phylum Actinomycetota; class Actinomycetes; order Kitasatosporales; family Streptomycetaceae; genus Streptomyces; species Streptomyces sp. NPDC031670. The sequence goes on from NZ_JBVILC010000030.1 coordinate 34,155, forward strand.
CGGGCGCGCCGCGCGTCACCGCGCCGCCGCCGGCCGGCCATGTCTCCGGGGACACGCTGACCAGCGGCATTCCGGTCGTACCGGAGGAGAACCGTTCCTCGTTCCCGCCCGGCGCGGGCCCGGGGCCCGACCTCGGTCCCGGGACGCCGGACGGGCCGCGCCCGGTCCAGGAGCCGCCCGCCCCGGCCCGTACGAGCGCGCCGCCCGCCAAGAAGAAGGGCCGTTCCAAGCTGGTCCTGCTCGCGGTGGCGGCCGTCGGCGCCGCGGTCGTCGCGTACGGCGCGGGGCTGCTGCTCAACCACTCCGAGGTCCCCAAGGGCACCACGGTCCTCGGCGTCGACATCGGCGGCGGCAGCAAGGAGCAGGCCGTCGCCAAGCTCGACGCCACGCTCGGCAAGCGCGCCGCCCAGCCGCTGCGGCTCACCGTCGACGGCAAGAAGGAGACGCTCGCGCCGGACAAGGCGGGTCTCACCCTGGACAGCCAGTCGACCGTGCGCAACGCGGCGGGCAGCGACTACAACCCGGTCTCCGTCATCTCCTCGCTCTTCGGCGGCAAGCGTGTCGCCGAACCGGTCATCCCGGTCGACGAGGAGAAGCTCGGCGTCGCGCTCACCGACCTCGCGGGCGCCTCGGGCTCCGCGGTCGAGGGCACGATCAAGTTCGTCCCCGGCAAGGCCGTGGCCGTCCCCGGCAGGGCGGGCAAGAGCCTCGACGTCGCCCGCTCGATGATCGCGGTCAAGGACGCGTACCGGGCGCAGGTCCAGACGGGCCGGCCCAACGAGGTCCAGCTGCCGGTCACCGGGCGCCGCCCGACCATCACCGAGGCCGAGATCGACCGGGCGATGAACGAGTTCGCCAAGCCCGCCATGTCCGGTCTGATCACCATCAAGGCGGGCGGCAAGAAGATCGACTTCGGTCCGGTGAAGTCGCTCCCGAAGATCCTCTCCATGAAGCCGGTGGAGGGGAAGCTCATCGAGGTCTACGACAAGAAGGCCATCGACCAGCTCATGGGCAGCGCCTTCGACGGCGTGATGATCATGAAGGGTGACGGTCAGAAGCACCAGCTGACCGCGGACGACGTGGCCAAGGCGATGCAGAGCGCGCTGCGCGGCAAGACCCCGGCGCAGCGGGTCGTGACGATCGAGCTGAACCCGAGCTGACCCGCGGTTGTTCTCCGGCCCCCGTACGCCCCGGCGCGTACGGGGGCCGTGTCATGCCGGGCGCATGACATCTGTCATCCGACAGTCACGACACCCGGCACTGACCCCGGACCGGCCCCGCGGGCCACCCTTGGGGCATGACCACCACCACCTCCACCACCACCTCCGTGGTGAGCTTCGAGCGCGTGAGCAAGAGCTACGGGGACGTCCGCGCCGTCGCGGACCTCTCCCTGGAGCTGCACCCCGGCGAGACGGTCGCGCTCCTCGGGCCGAACGGCGCGGGCAAGTCCTCCACGCTCGACCTGCTGCTCGGGCTGCGCAAGGCCGACGCGGGCGCGGTGCGCCTGTTCGGCACCACGCCCGAGCGGGCCATCCAGGACGGCCGCGTCGGCGCGATGCTCCAGAGCGGCGGTCTGATGGAGGAGGTCAAGGTCCGCGAACTGGTCAGGCTCGCCTGCGACCTGCACCCGCGTCCGCACCCGGTCGACGAGGTGCTGGACCGCGCCGGTGTCACGCAGATCGCCGACCGCATGGTCAACAAGCTCTCCGGCGGCCAGGAGCAGCGGGTGCGCTTCGCGCTCGCGACCGCCGGCGCCAACGACCTGATCGTCCTGGACGAGCCGACCACGGGCATGGACGTCACCGCCCGCCAGGCGTTCTGGGCGACCATGCGCGAGCAGGCCCAGCAGGGCCGTACGGTCCTGTTCGCCACCCACTACCTGGAGGAGGCCGACGCGATCGCCGACCGCGTCCTGGTCCTGCACAAGGGCCGTCTCCTCGCCGACGGCACCGCATCCGAGATCAAGGCGAAGGCCGGCGCCCGCCGGATCGCCTTCGACCTGGAGGGCGCTATCGACGAGGCGGTCCTGCGCGGACTGCCCTTCCTGGCGGCCCTGGACGTCTCCGGCCGCACGGTCCGCCTCCAGTCGACGGACGCCGACGCCACCGTCCACGCGGTGTACGGGCTCGGTCTCTACCCCCGCAACCTCGAAGTCGCGGGCCTCGGCCTGGAGCAGGCCTTCGTCGCCATCACCGAGGCCGAGGAGGCCAGGACCGCATGAACACCCTGATCAGGCTCGAAGTCGTCCGCACCCTGCGGAACAAGAAGTTCATGTTCTTCTCGGTGATCTACCCCTCCGCGCTCTACCTGCTGATCTCCGGCTCGCAGAACACCACGGACACCATCGGCGGCACCGATCTGACCTTCCCCGCCTTCTTCATGGTCTCCATGGCCTCGTTCGGCGCGATCACGGCCGTCCTGATGGGCAACAGCGAGAAGATCGCCAAGGAGCGCGAGAAGGGCTGGGTGCGCCAGCTGCGGCTGACCGCGCTGCCCGGCCGGGGCTACGTCCTGGCGAAGATCGCGAGCGCCGCGGTGGTGACCCTGCCGTGCATCCTGGTGGTCTTCCTGGTGGCGGCCACCGTCAAGGACGTACGGTTCGCGGCCTGGCAGTGGCTGGCGCTGACCGGGGCCATCTGGGCGGGCTCGCTCTGCTTCGCCGCGCTCGGCGTGGCCATCGGCTACCTCGCCAGCGGTGACGCGGTCCGGCCGATCACGATGATCATCTACTTCGGCCTCTCCATCCTCGGCGGTCTGTGGATGCCCACCACGACGTTCGCGCCCTGGCTGCGGTCGCTCGCCACCTGGCTGCCCACCCACGCGTACGCTGCGCTCGGGCAGGCCATCGAGGCGGGCAGCGCCCCGCACACCAAGGACGTGGCCGTCCTCGTCGCCTACTTCCTGCTCTTCGCGGGCGGCGCGGCCTGGCTGTACCGGAAGGACACCCTGAAGGCGTGACGAGCGTGAGGGAAGACCGCGGACCCCTGCCGGGCCGCCCGCCGCAGAACCGCCAGGAGGCGCTGCGCAAGCTGCTGTGGATCGGTATCTGGCTGGCGTTCCTCGGCGCCCCGGTCTCCGACCTCCTGAAGGAGGAGCACACCGCGTGGGCGACCGCGCTCGGCTGGCTCGCCCTGGTGGCGTTCGTGGCGGTCTATCTGGCCCTGGTCTTCCGTCACACCGCCCGCCCCTTCGCCCGCGTCACGGTCGCCTCGATGCTGGTCTTCCTGACCGGCATCGCGGTGGCCACGTCGCTCACCCTGGACGCGCCCTGGCTGGTGCTCTTCGTGTACGTCTCGGTCGGCTGCGGGGCGGTGCTGCCGCTGCCGCTCGCCCGCTGGGCGATCCCGGGCGCCACGGCGGTGATGGCCCTCATCGGCCTGACCACCCGGGGCGTCTGGGGCGACTTCGTGCCGGGCCTGGCGATCCCGGCCCTGCTCGGCGGCTTCGCCATGACGGGGGTGCGCCACCTCGTCCGTACGACCGTGGAGCTGCGCCAGGCCAGGGCGACCGTGGCCCAGCTCGCGGCCAACGAGGAGCGGCTGCGCCTCGCCCGCGACCTGCACGACCTGCTGGGCCACTCGCTCTCCCTGATCACGCTCAAGAGCGAGCTGGCGGGCCGGATGCTCCCGGGCCGTCCCGACCAGGCGGCCCAGCAGGTCGCCGACATCGAACAGGTCAGCCGCCAGGCCCTGGTGGACGTACGGGAAGCGGTCACCGGCTACCGCAGGGCGACCCTCACCGGGGAACTGGCGGGTGCCCGCACCGCGTTGACGGCGGCGGGAGTGGCCGCGGACCTGCCGGTGACGGACGAACTCCCGCCCGGTCTTTCCCCGGGCGCGGGGGAGGCCCTGGCCTGGGTGGTCCGTGAGGCCGTCACCAACGTGGTCCGCCACAGCGGCGCCCGCAGCTGCGCCATCAGCCTCGGGGAGTGCCAGACCCTGGACGGCCGCTTCCTGGAACTGAAGGTCGCGGACGACGGCCGGGGCGCCGTCGCCGTCACGGCCGGCAACGGGCTGACGGGCCTGGCGGAACGTCTGTCGGAGGTGGACGGCACACTGGAGCCGTCGGCGCACAAGGGCAAGGGCTTCACCCTGACGGCGAGGGTCCCGCTGGCCACCCCCTAGGGGCGCGGGGGAAGCCGGGTGCGGCTCCTCCGCCGCACGGACACGGCCGGTGGGCGCGGGGCCCGCGACCGGGCGACGCCGACACCGCGACGGCGCCTAGAATCCGGGCATGATCCGCCTTCTCCTGGCCGAAGACCAGTCCATGGTCCGCGAAGCCCTCGCGGCCCTGCTCGGCCTGGAGCCCGACTTCGACGTGGTCGCCCAGGTGGCCAGGGGCGACGAGGTGCTGGCCGCGGCCCGCGCCTGCGCCCCCGACGTGGCGCTCCTGGACATCGAGATGCCCGGGATGACCGGCATCGAGGCCGCTGCGGTCCTCCACCGCGAGCTGCCCGAGCTGCGGATCGTGATCCTGACGACCTTCGGGCGCCCCGGCTATCTGCGCAGCGCGATGGAGTCGGGAGCCGCCGCCTTCCTGGTGAAGGACGCCCCGGCCGCGCAGCTCGCGGCGGCGGTGCGCAGGGTGCTGGCGGGGGAGCGGGTGATCGACCCGACGCTGGCCGCCGCCGCGCTCGCCGAGGGCGCCAACCCGCTGACCGACCGCGAGCGCGACGTCCTGCGCGCGGCGGCGAACGGCGCCACCAACGCCGAACTCGCCCGGACGCTCCGCCTCTCCCAGGGCACGGTCCGCAACTACCTCTCCATGGCGATCCAGAAGCTGGCCGCCCGCAACCGGGCGGAGGCGGTGGGCATCGCCCGCGAGAAGGGCTGGCTCTGACGCGGACCCGGCGTCAGTTCAGCATCGCCCGCGCCGCCTGGGCCCGGCCCCGGACCGTCTCGGCGGTGCGGGGCTCCACCGGCTCCAGGATGTCCGCGTAACTGTCGAACTCCGCGGCGCCCGTGAGGAAGTCGCCGCGCTGGACCAGGAGCTGGGCGCGGTCGTAGCGCAGCCGGGCGGGGTGGGTGGGCAGCAGCAGGGACAGATCGAGCGCCCACAGGGCCACGTCGCTCCGCTCCGGGCGGGCCGCGGCCCAGGCGCGGATGTTGTTGAGGACGCGCAGCACGACCGCCAGCGGGTCGGCCGGGGTGATCATCGACGGGTCGAGCGGGGCGCCGGTGGCCCCGGCCACCAGGAGCTCGGCGTCCGCACCGGACAGCGGCCGGCCCCCGTCGAACGGATCCGCGAGCACCCGCTCCTCGGGGCTGCCGAAGCCCACCACGAAGTGGCCGGGCAGGGCCACCCCGTACACCGGGGCCCCGGCCCTGCGCGCCACCTCCATCCAGACCACCGAGAGCAGGATCGGCAGCCCCCGGCGGCGCCGCAGCACCTCCGGCAGCAGCGAGGACTCCAGGCGCTGGTACTCGGCCGGGCCGCCCCGGAAGTCGCAGTCGCCGCCGAGCAGCGCGGCCAGGGTCAGCGCCCAGGGGCGGGCCCCGGCGACGCCGTAGGGGAGCAGGCCGGCCAGCCGGTCCAGCTCCATCTGCGCCGCGTCCAGGCCGGGCCGGCCGAGGCCGGGATCGGCCACCGCGCCGATCAGCAGGCACAGCGTGGTCAGGTCCGGCCGCGCGGACCGGGCCTCCTCGGTGAACTGCCGCCGCCAGTCCTCGGCGCCGGGGCTTTCGGGTTCCATAACCGCCTCGTACCCGTTCGTGGAGATCGGAAAGTCCGGCGCTCAGCCCTGCCGGAAGTGGTGGTAGGTGTGGTGGGTGGCGAAGCCCTGGGCTTCGTAGAGGGCGTGGGCCCCCTCGTTGTCCGCCTCGACCTGGAGCCAGGCCGCCGAGGCGCCCTCGGAGAGCGCCTGCCGGGCCAGCGCGGTCATCACGGCCGTGGCGAGCCCCCGGCGGCGCTGCGCCGGGTCCACCTCGACCGCCATGAACCCCGCCCAGCGGCCGTCGACCACGCACCGGCCGATCGCGGCGGGAACGTCCCCGTCCCCGGCCACGGTGGCGAACCAGGTGGAGGGGCCGCTCTCCAGTACCGTGCGCACATGGGGTCCGGGCGTGCCGGTGCGCCGGTAGCGGGCGAGCCAGGCGGAACCGACGGAACGGGACAGTTCCACCGGTGAGACGTCCGTGTCGAGGTCCCCGATCGGGGCAAGTGCGGCGATCCGCAGTTGGGCGCTTACCTCGCGAACCCACCCAAACTTTTCAAGATCGACACAGAGGGCCTCCTGGGTCCCCTCGGCGCCGGTGGACGTCTGTACGTACGTGGGAAGACCACGGGCGGTGTACCAGGCGCGCGCGTACGCGAGGGCGTCCTCCAGGGGCATCCCCGGCTCGCCGAGCGGCAGCACGGAATTGGCCCGCCGGGTGAATCCGCCGGCCGCCCGCAGGGTCCAGCCGCCCAGCTCCGCGCTCTCCACGGGCTGCCACGCACGTGCGCTGACCAGCGCCAACTCCCGGAAGGTGGCGGCCGGGCCACGGCGCCGGGCGGGTTCGGCGGGGATGACCTTGCCCGCGACCATCTCGCTCTCCGGGACGCGTACCGCCTCGCCGTTCCTGCGGACGATCGACAGCACCCCGGCATCCCACGATGTGAGAACGCCGACCGTGTCGGTGAACTTCGGGCCCCGCTCCCCGGACCCCGTCAGGTGTCTGACTGATACGCGTTTGCCCTGATCTTCCGGCGTGATTCTGACGACCAGCCGTCCGCCGGTGGTGAACTCCACAGCTCTCTTCGCCCCTCCTGTTCGGATCGCGCCCCGGAACGGAGATACTAGGTGCGGGCATCGACGACGCCGCGCTCCCGCGCGCCACGTGGACGGAGCCGCAGACCGGCCCGCCGCGCCCTATCGAGGAGGAACGACAGCGTGACCTACGTCATTGCGGAGCCTTGTGTCGACCTTAAGGACAAGGCATGCATCGAAGAGTGCCCGGTCGACTGCATCTATGAGGGCCAGCGGTCCCTCTACATCCACCCGGACGAATGTGTCGACTGTGGCGCCTGTGAGCCGGTCTGCCCGGTCGAGGCCATCTTCTACGAGGACGACACCCCGGAGGAGTGGAAGGACTACTACAAGGCGAACGTCGAGTTCTTCGACGAGCTCGGTTCGCCCGGTGGCGCCTCCAAGCTCGGCCTGATCGAGCGCGACCACCCCTTCATCGCGGCGCTCCCCGCCGACATCAACGCCGACAGCGAGCACTGACACCCGCACCACGTGTCCGCCCGGTCCCGTACGGCGCCCAGCGCCCTGCGGGACCGAGGCGTTTGCCCGGCACGGCATTCCGCAGAAGAAAGTGAGCACCTCCCGTGGGCGCAGTCTCCGCACGCCTGCCCGTCTTCCCCTGGGACAAGCTGGAGCCGTACAAGGCGACGGCCGCGGCCCATCCGGACGGCATCGTGGACCTGTCCGTGGGCACCCCGGTCGACCCGGTCCCGCAGCTGATCCGCGAGGCGCTGGCCCAGGCCGCGGACTCGCCCGGCTATCCGACGGTGTGGGGGACCACGGAGCTGCGCGACGCGCTCACGGGGTGGGTCGGGCGCCGGCTCGGCGCGGTCGGCGTCGGCCACCGCAACGTGCTGCCGGTGGTCGGCTCCAAGGAGCTGGTGGCCTGGCTGCCGACCCAGCTGGGCCTGGGCCCGGGCGACAAGGTCGCCCACCCGCGGCTGGCCTACCCGACGTACGAGGTGGGCGCCCGGCTCTGCGGCGCGGAGTCCGTCGTCTACGAGGACCCCACCGAGCTCGACCCGTCCGGGCTCAGGCTGCTCTGGCTGAACTCGCCGTCCAACCCGACCGGCCGGGTGCTGGCCAAGGACGAGCTGGTGCGGATCGTCGCCTGGGCGCGCGAGCACGGCGTCCTGGTCGTCTCCGACGAGTGCTACCTGGAGCTGGGCTGGGAGGCCGAGCCGGTCTCGGTGCTGCACCCGGACGTCTGCGGCGGTACGTACGAGGGTCTCGTCGCCGTCCACTCGCTCTCCAAGCGCTCCAACCTGGCCGGCTACCGCGCCGCGTTCATCGCGGGCGACGAGGCCGTCCTCGGCGAGCTGCTCCAGATCCGCAAGCACGGCGGGATGATGACGGCCGCGCCGGTCCAGGCGGCCACCGTGGCGGCGCTGGGCGACGACGTCCACGTGCGCGAGCAGCGGGCGCGCTACGCGGCCCGCCGCGCCGCCCTGCGCGAGGCGCTGGTCGGGCACGGCTTCCGGATCGAGCACAGCGAGGCCAGCCTCTACCTGTGGGCGACCCGCGGCGAGGGCTGCTGGCAGACCGTGGCCCACCTCGCCGAGCTCGGCATCCTGGTGGCGCCCGGTGACTTCTACGGCGAGGCGGGCGCGGACTTCGTCCGGGTGGCCTTCACGGCGACGGACGAGCGCGTCGAGGCGGCCGTGAAGCGGCTGGGCGGCCACCGCGCGGCCGGGACGGCATGAGAAGGGGCCCCGGGGGGAGAGTTCCCGGGGCCCCTTCGGCGCTGCGCCGCGCGGGGTGCGCGGCAGCGCGGCTCAGCCGACGGGCAGGCCCTTGAGCGGCAGCTGGTCGGTGGAGGGCAGCCCCTGGGTGGGCAGCTGCCCCCCGACCGGAAGGCCGTCCAGGCTGGCCGACTTGGCGGTGGAGCCGAGGAGGTCGCCCGCGTTGCCCGCGGCGTCGCCCGCCGCCTTCTGGGCCGCCGGGGTCGCCGTCTTCCCCGCCTTGCCGACGGTCCTGCCCGCGGCCGGGACCGCCTGCTTGACGGCCTTGCCGCCGGTGTCGCCCGCCAGGCCGGTGGCCTTCTGCGCGGTGCCGTCGACGGTGTTGCCGAGGTTCGCGCCGTCGAGGGCGGTCAGACCGCCCAGGTTCGTGGTCTCCGGAAGGGCAGCGGCGCTCGCCGCGCCGGCCGCGCCGACCACGGGAACTGCACCCGCCGCGACGAGCAGCGCGGCACGGGCGATCCGACGGGTCAGGGGGAGGGACATGATGCTCCTTGAGACGGGAGGAACGGCGTTCGGACGCTGTGACAACTCCTCGGGGTGCGGCTCAGGTTGCGGAGGGCCCGGGTAAAGAGTTCGCAATGCGTCGCATTATCGGGTTCGGATAAAAACGGGCAAACGAGCCGTGGCGACAATAGGCTGAACGCCGCCACATCCCTTTGTTCCCAAGGGAATTGACGATTCTTCGGACGGGTGCGGGGGTGGGTGTACGAAACGGTGTACGCGAAAGGTGTCTGTGCCCCGTACGAGTGGCTGCCCGAACGGGTGTCGCGCGCTAGGGGGCGAGCTGGATACGGACCCGGCCGACCGCGCCGGAACTGCCCGCGCCGGCCGTCCCGTCGGCCGTGTTCCCGCTGGTGGCACCCGTGTCCGCCTCGGCGTCGTCGGTGTGCCAGCCCTTGCGGGAGCCGTCCACGCGCCAGGTGTGCCCCGCGTACGACACCCGCTCCACGCGGAACGCCGCGGCGTGCGCGACCGCCCAGTGGGCCAGCTCCCAGCCGCGCTGTTCGGCGCCGTCCTCGGCGTCGGCCCCGGCGCGCGCGGGCGTGCGCACCGGCACGCTGAGCTCACGCCCCTCGCCCTTGTCCGGGACCACCCCCGCGCCGAACGCGCGGGCCAGCTCGGCGCGCACCTGCGCCGGGTCGCCCGGGCGGGTGTCCTTGGCGATGGTGCAGGTCAGCGAGGCGGGGCTGCGGCCGGTGAGCGCGGCCGTGAGCAGCGCCGCGTCCGGCTCGTGCTTGGCGTACGCCTGCGGGAAGCCGCTGCGCTGGACCCGCTGCGCGGCCACGGTCAGCGGCAGCCGCGAGTAGCCGGGCACCTCGGCCAGGCGCTGGTAGAACTTCCCGGCCGAGTAGACCGGGTCCATGATCTGCTGCACGCTGCCCCAGCCCTGCGAGGGCCGCTGCTGGAAGAGCCCGACGGAGTCGCGGTCGCCGTGCGTGATGTTGCGCAGACCCGACTCCTGGAGCGCGGTGGCCAGCGCGATGGTCACCGCCCGCTCGGGCATCCCGTGCGAGGTGCCGACCGCGGAGATCGTCGCCGCGTTCTCGGCCTGCTCGGGGCTGAGCCGGAAGGTGTCGTCCCCGGACCCCACGGTGCACCTCGGCGCCCCGGGCCCCCCGCTCAGGTACTGCACCACCAGATAACCGGCGACGGCGAGCAGCACGACGGCCGCGGCCACGAAACGGAAGAGACGGCCGCGGCGTGCGGGTCGTTCGGGAGTGCGGGGCTGGGACACGGGGACCACCGTACTGGAGGGCGGGGCGGGGACCCCGGGGCCGGGCGCCACATGGGTGCCCGTGGACGCCCCGGCCCTGGCCGGGGCGGTCGCGCTAGGGTCGGTGCCATGGCAGACAGCGCACTCGACCTGACCCTGGACGGCCCCGCGCTCACCGCGTGGCTCGTCGACTTCCCGTCCGAGAGCGGAACGGAGAAGCCGCTCGCGGACGCGATCGAGGCGGCGCTGCGGACGCTGCCGCATCTGACCGTGGACCGCCACGGCAACAACGTCGTCGCGCGCACGAACCTGGGGCGCGCCGAGCGGGTCGTCCTCGCCGGGCACATCGACACCGTCCCGATCGCCGGCAACGTGCCCTCCCGCCTCGACGACAACGGCGTCCTGTGGGGCTGCGGCACCTCCGACATGAAGTCCGGCGTGGCCGTGCAGCTGCGCATCGCGGCGACCGTCCCCGAGCCCAACCGCGACCTCACCTTCGTCTTCTACGACAACGAGGAGGTCGCGGCCCACCTCAACGGGCTCGGGCACGTGGCCGAGGCGCACCCCGACTGGATCGAGGGCGACTTCGCGGTGCTCCTGGAGCCCTCCGACGCCCAGGTCGAGGGCGGCTGCCAGGGCACCCTACGGGTCATCCTGCACACGGCGGGGGAGCGGGCCCACTCCGCACGCGCCTGGATGGGCTCCAACGCCATCCACGCCGCCGCCCCGATCCTGGCCAGGCTGGCCGCGTACGAGCCGCGCCGGCCGGTGATCGACGGGCTGGAGTACCACGAGGGCCTGAACGCGGTACGGATCGAGGGCGGCGTCGCCGACAACGTCATCCCCGACGCGTGCGCGGTCACCGTCAACTACCGCTACGCCCCGGACCGCACCCCCGAGGAAGCGCTGGCCCATGTCCACGAGGTCTTCGCGGACTGCGGTGTCACGGAGTTCACCGTCGACGACCACTCCGGCGCTGCCCTGCCCGGGCTCTCACACCCGGCCGCGGCGGCCTTCATGGCGGCGGTCGGCGGCACCCCGCAGCCCAAGTTCGGCTGGACCGACGTCTCCCGCTTCGGCGAGCTCGGCGTCCCGGCCGTCAATTACGGCCCCGGCGACGCCCTGTACGCGCACAAGCGCGACGAACACGTGGCCGTCGACCGGATCACCCACTGCGAACGGCGACTTCACGCCTGGCTGACCGCCTGAATTTCATCATTCGTCACGTAAGTCGTCCTACCCTGGCCGGACGCGTCATATGACTTCAGTCAGCGGAAGGGAGCACGCAATGGCCTATCCCGAGGGAGAGTTTCCGGGCGAACAGCGGCTGGAGCAGCGGCTCGGACCGGTGCTGCGCCGCCGCGAGCAGGTGCAGCCCGGAACCACCGACCAGCGGCTCCTGGACACCGAGGGCGACTCGGAGTGGGTGCACACCGACCCCTGGCGGGTGATGCGCATCCAGTCCGAGTTCGTCGAGGGCTTCGGCGCCCTCGCCGAACTGCCCAGCGCCATCAGCGTCTTCGGCTCGGCCCGCACCCCGGTCGATTCGCTGGAGTACGAGGCGGGCGTGCGCATCGGCCAGGCGCTGGTCGAGGCGGGCTTCGCGGTGATCACCGGCGGTGGGCCGGGGGCGATGGAGGCGGCGAACCGGGGGGCGCGCGAGGCGCGGGGCGTCTCGGTCGGCCTCGGTATCGAGCTCCCCTTCGAGCAGGGGCTCAATCCGCACGTCGACATCGGCGTCAACTTCCGCTACTTCTTCGTCCGCAAGACGATGTTCGTGAAGTACGCCCAGGGCTTCGTCGTGCTCCCCGGCGGCCTCGGCACGCTGGACGAGCTCTTCGAGGCGCTCACGCTCGTCCAGACCGGCAAGGTGACCCGCTTCCCGATCGTCCTGTTCGGCTCCGAGTACTGGACCGGCCTGGTCGACTGGCTCCGCGACACGGTCGTCGCGGGCGGCAAGGCCTCCGAGAGCGACCTGCTGCTCTTCCACGTCACCGACAGCGTGGAGGAGGCGGTGGCACTGGTGACGAAGGAGGTGGGGCGGTAGGCCCCGCCGGGCGGTGACCCACCGCCCGCGCCCCTGCGCGGCCAGGGGCGCGGGCGGGGGTCAGGCCAGTCCGCGCCGGGCGACGGCCGGCGGACGGTGGCCCGCGATGGACGCCACCATGTCCAGCACCTGACGCGTCTCCGCGACCTCGTGCACCCGGTACACCCGCGCTCCCAGCCACGCCGACACCGCCGTCGTCGCCAGCGTCCCGATCAGCCGCTCCTTGACCGGCCGGTCCAGCGTCTCCCCGACGAAGTCCTTGTTGGAGAGGGAGACCAGGACCGGCCACCCGGTCGCCGTCATCTCCCCGAGCCGCCGGGTCGCCTCCAGGCTGTGGCGGGTGTTCTTGCCGAAGTCATGACCGGGATCGATCATGATCCCGTCCCGCCGCACCCCGAGCGCGACCGCCCGCTCCGCGAGCCCGACGGTGACGCGGAGGATGTCCTCCATCACGTCCTCGTACGCGGTCCGGTGCGGCCGGGTACGCGGCTCGACGCCGCCCGCGTGCGTACACACCAGACCGGCGCCGTACCGCGCCGCGACCTCCGCGAGCTTGGGGTCGACCCCGCCCCACGCGTCGTTCAGCACGTCCGCGCCCGCCTCGCAGACCGCCTCCCCGACGTCGTGGCGCCAGGTGTCGACGCTGATCACCACGTCCGGATGGCGCCGCCGGACCTCGGCCACGAAGCCGACCGTGCGCCGCGCCTCCTCCTCGGCCGTCACCTCCTCGCCGGGGCCCGCCTTCACCCCGCCGATGTCGACGATGGCGGCTCCCTGGGACACCGCCTCCTCCACGCGCGCCAGCGCGGGCTCGTCGTGGAAGGTCGCGCCCTGGTCGTAGAAGGAGTCCGGGGTCCGGTTGACGATCGCCATGATCACCGGCTCGTACGCGTCGAACTCGCGCCGTCCCAGCCGCAGCATCCGCTGTTTCCTCCTCGGGTAAGACGCCCGTGACCTCTGGTTCCGTGGCCGGTGGGCCGGGCCTGTGCCGCCCGACAGACCCTAACTCCCAGCTCCGCATGGCACGATCGGACCCGACGGTTTCCGGCTGGCGGGGAGAGGCTTCGCGCGTGTTCTGGTTCTTGCTGATCGCCATGGTCGTGGTGGTCGCCGCGGTGACGCTGGCCGTGGTGGGCGGCGGCGACGACGCCGTACTGCCCGAGACGGGCTCCGAGCGGCTCGCCGACCCGCTGCCCGGCGACCGCCCGGTGGAGCGCGCGGACATCGACGCCCTGCGGCTCCCGGTGGCCGCGCGCGGCTACCGCATGGCCGAGGTCGACGACGTACTGAGCCGCCTCGCCGCGGAGCTCGCCGAGCGCGACGCCCGCATCGCCGGCCTCCAGCAGGCGCTCAGCGCCGCCCACACCCGCCGTGACGAGGAGCCCCGCAAGTGAGTGCCGCCATCCCCGGACCCGACGGCCGACCGCGCTGCCCGTGGGGGCTGTCCACCGCGGACTACGTGGCCTACCACGACACCGAGTGGGGCCGGCCGGTCCACGGCGACGACGCCCTCTACGAACGGCTGTGCCTGGAGGCCTTCCAGTCGGGGCTGTCGTGGATCACCATCCTGCGCCGCCGGGAGGGCTTCCGCCGCGCCTTCGCGGGCTTCCGCATCGCCGAGGTGGCCGCGTTCACGGAGGAGGACGCGGCGCGGCTGCTGACCGACGAAACGATCATCCGCAACCGCGCCAAGATCGACGCGACCCTCGCCAACGCGCGCGTACTGGCCGACTGGGCCCCCGGCGAACTGGACGAGCTGATCTGGTCGTACGCCCCGGACCCCGCCACCCGCCCGGCTCCCCGCACCCTGGCGGACGTCCCCCCGGTCACCGACGAGTCGACGGCGCTGTCCAAGGCCCTCAAGAAGCGCGGCCTGCGCTTCATCGGCCCGACGACGGCGTACGCGCTGATGCAGGCGTGCGGCCTGGTGGACGACCACCTGGAGAACTGTGTGTCCCGGGGCGGCGCTGTCTGAGGCGCCCGGCAGAGCCCTCCCGGGGCGGGGGGAGCCGTGCGGCGGCCCGGGGGACGGGGGCCTGGCCGCCGTCCCCGGGGCCGGGCCGCCACGGATGGCTCAGCGCCCCACGTACTTCGGCTTCTCCTTCGCCAGGAACGCCGCCACCGCGATCCCGTGGTCCTCGGAGGCCCCCGCCCGCGTCTGGAGCTCGTCCTCCTTCTCCAGCGCCTCGGCCAGCGAGTGCCCGGCCCCGTACGACAGTGACTCCTTGAGCGCCGCGTACGCGAGCGTCGGACCGTCGGCGAGCGCGCGCGCCACGGCCGCCGCCTCGGCCGCCAGCTCGTCCGCCGGGACCAGCTTGTTCACGATGCCCAGGTCGTACGCCTCGCGCGCGGAGATCGAGCGCGGGAAGAACAGCAGGTCGGCGGCGCGCGACTGGCCGATCAGTCGGGGCAGCGTCCAGGAGACGCCGGAGTCGGCCGTCAGCGCGACCCCCGCGAAGGAGGTGTTGAAGGCGGCGGTGTCCGCCACCACCCGGTAGTCCGCCGCCAGCGCGAAGCCGAGGCCCGCGCCCGCCGCGACGCCGTTCACCCCGGCCACCACCGGCTTGGGCATCCCGGTGAGGGCCTCCACGATCGGGTTGTAGTGCTCGCGGACCGTGCTCATCGTGACCTTGGTGCCCGCCTCGCGGTCCGCCGCCAGCAGGGCCACGTGCTCCTTGAGGTCCTGGCCGACGCAGAACGCCCGGCCGGTCGCCGTCAGCAGGACCGCCCGCACCGAGGGGTCCGCGGCGGCGGCCCGTGCCGCGTCCCGCAGGGCGACCTTGGCCTCGGTGTTCATGGCGTTCATGGCGTCGGGACGGTTGAGCGTGATCGTCGCGAGCCCGTCGGTCACCTCGTAGAGCACGGTGTCGGCCATTGGGATGGATCCCCTCCGTTGCGGTGTCGTGTCCGCCCAGCATGGCGGAGATCATCGACGCCGCACATGTGACCTGCGTCAAACAAACCCGGGCACCATCCGGACCGGGGGTGGCGAAGTATCGCAGGCGGATCGCCGAATTGAGTGGTTTTGATAGAGCGCGTTGCGCAAGCGATGCCGACCGATGTTGGTCATCGGGTCCTGCGATGCGGGATAATGACCTGGAAGCAATGTGTTCGATGCCGGTAACACGGTGCCTGTCATGGGGCCGCCGGCTGCGATGAGCTGGTTTCAGGAAGGGGAAACAGCATGGCGGCCATGAAGCCGCGGACGGGCGACGGCCCGCTCGAGGTGACCAAGGAGGGGCGGGGCATCGTCATGCGCGTTCCGCTCGAAGGCGGCGGACGGCTTGTGGTCGAGCTGACCCCGGACGAGGCCGAGGCGCTCGGTGACGCGCTCAAGAAGGTCGTCGGCTGATTCAGCAGGCTTGACCCCCGATCTGTGCCCGCCCCGGGCCGGTACGCACGTACCGGCCCGGGGCGGAGTGGTTTCCGGCTCCCGGCACGGACGGCCGGCTCCCGGCGCGTGGCCGGACGGAAGAGACCTGCGGCGTACGGAGACCGGTGGCGCCCGCGGTGCCGGCGCTACGCCCGCTTCACGGCGCAGAGCAGCCCGTCGCCCACCGGCAGCAGCGACCCGACGAGCTCCTGGCTCTCGCGCACGGTCCGCAGCAGGTCCCGCAGCCGCAGCACCTCGGCGGGCTGGACGCCCGAGTCGACCGTACGGCCGTCGGCGAAGACCCCTTCGAAGCAGACGATTCCGCCGGGCCGCAGCAGGCGCAACGATTCAGCGAGGTAGTCCAGGGACTCCGCCCGGTCGCCGTCGCAGAACACCAGGTCGTATCCGCCGTCGGCCAGCCGCGGCAGTACGTCCAGGGCGCGCCCGGGGATGAACCGCGCCCGGTTCCCGGCGAACCCCGCCGCCCGGAACGCCTGTTTGGCGAACTGCTGGCGGTCCGCCTCGGGGTCGACGGTGGTGAGCACGCCGTCCGGCCGCAGCCCCTGGAGCAGATAGATCCCGGAGACGCCCGTTCCGGTGCCGATCTCGGCGACCGCCTTGGCGTCGGCGGTGGCAGCGAGCAGGCGCAGCGCGGCACCGGTCCCCGGGGACACCGAACGCAGTCCTGCCTCCCGGGACCGCTCGCGGGCCCAGCGCAGCGCGTCGTCCTCGGCGACAAAGGCGTCGGCGAACGCCCAGCTCGTCTGCCGGTTGGCGGTAATGGCCCTCTCCTGTCCCCGTAGTTGGCGCGCAACGGTGACTGTATCCGCTGCACCCGGGAACCCGCAGATGGGACCGGGCGTTATGAAGGGCGGGGGGATACATGGACGAGACGGACGAGTACCAAATCCCGGTCCGCGAACGGGCCGTGAAGCAGCGCGCTCGACGGGGCGGGAAGCCAGTCCCAAATGCGCGTAAAGATTCTTATCCGGAGCTAACGGGCGAGGTGGCTATGGTAGGGGCTCCACTGGACACCACCAGAGCCGACAGGGGAGGTGCGGCTGCGCCTGTGGATCGGGGTGGAGTGCTGCGGCGCTTTCTCAGGTCGGCGGGTGAGCCGAAATCCGTGACCGAGACCGCTGACCGCCCCCAGGGCCCCCATGGCTTGGGAGGGACCCCCATCACCGCCGCACCTTCCGCAACCACCGCGACCTTCGCCGACGCGGAATCCCCGGCGTGGACCCCTCCCACGTGGGAGGAGATCGTCAGCACTCACAGCGGTCGCGTCTACCGCCTGGCCTACCGCCTGACGGGCAACCAGCACGACGCCGAGGACCTCACCCAGGAGGTCTTCGTCCGCGTCTTCCGCTCCCTGTCCACGTATACGCCGGGCACTTTCGAGGGCTGGCTCCACCGCATCACCACCAACCTCTTCCTGGACATGGTCCGCCGCCGCCAGCGCATCCGCTTCGACGCGCTGGGCGACGAGGCGGCCGAGCGCCTCCCCAGCCGCGACCCCTCCCCCCAGCAGGTCTTCAACGACGCGCACTTCGACGCCGACGTCCAGCAGGCGCTGGACACCCTCGCGCCCGAGTTCCGCGCGGCCGTCGTCCTCTGCGACATCGAGGGCCTGTCGTACGAGGAGATCGCCGCCACCCTCGGGGTGAAGCTCGGCACCGTGCGCAGCCGGATCCACCGTGGCCGCTCGCATCTGCGCAAGGCCCTCAAGCACCGTTCGCCCGAGGCCCGTGCCGAGCAGCAGCGTGCCCTCGCGGGGGTGGCGCCCGGCGCCCCGGGGGCGGCCGGAGAGGGGACCGCGTGACCGGCACCGGTCCCACCCCCGCAGAGCAGCATCTGGGGGACCGCCTCGCCGCCCTGGTCGACGGCGAGCTCAGCCATGACGCGCGCGAGCGCGTCCTGTCGCATCTGGCCACCTGCCCCAAGTGCAAGGTCGAGGCCGACGCCCAGCGCCGCGTCAAGAGCGTCTTCGCGCAGACGACGCAGCCCACCCCCTCCGAGGGGCTGCTGGCGCGGCTCCAGGGGCTGCCCGGGGGCCCCGGAGGTGACGACGAGGGTCGGGGACCATTCGGCGGGGGCCGCCTCGCCGGAGGGGTCTTCACCCCCGGCGCCCTGAGCGGTCCGGGCGACCCGGCCGGCCGCTTCGGATACGCGCCGGACGGGGCGCACGCGGCCGTCCTCGGCGGGCTGCCCGGACGGGGCTTCCGCATCCATGAAGTGGCCCGCGCCGAGGAGCGTTCGGGCTCGCCGTGGCGCGGGCGCAGGATCGCCTTCGCCGCGGCGAGCGCGGTCTCCCTGGCGGCGATCGCGCTCGGCGGCGCGATCCCCTCGGACTCGGGGGCGGACACCACCGCCCGGGGCGAGGGCTCGGGCAGCAAGGTCACCCCGGTGCGGGCCCAGAGCCCCTCGGCCGGTGCCGCTTCGGGGTCGCCGCTGTCCCTGGAGTCGCAGCGCAGACGTGTTGGCGCGGCTAGCGCGCCGTCGGCCGCGCAGAGCGGTGCGCCGGCTCCGATGGGGCTGGCCGGGCTCAACGGCATACCGTCCCAGCCCGCGCCGCAGCAGTTCGGCAACCCGTTCCGCGCGGCGCTGATGAGCACCTCGGCGTTGCCTCCGCTGATACGGCCGGCGGTCTCCACCCTGGCGGAGCGGCCGGTCCCGCCGCTGTCCGTGCAGCCGGGGGCGAGTCCGTCCTCGTCGCCGACGCGGCTGGCGGCTCCCCGGCACTGACCGCCTGCCCTGCGCTCCTCCCGGCAAACCTGATTGAATCCCTGGGAGGGGTGCCTCATGGGGCACGCGGGACAGTTGCGGGGAGAGCATGAACGACGGGAAGCCCACCGGGCCCAAGGCGAGATGGTGGAGCCGTCCCACCCCGCGCGAGGACGGCTCCGCGGCCGAGGAGACGTACGACCTGGCCCCGCCCGGGGGCGCGACGCCGGACGCGTCCGCTCCGGACGGGCCGGCCGCGCCCGGAGCCGCCGTGCCGGAAGGTTCCGGCGACCGGGACGTGCCGTACCGACTGGCACCGGGGGCGCCCGTCGAGGACGAGTCCGCGTACCGGCTGGCGCCACCCGCGCCCGCCGGTCCGGGACCCGTGGCGCCCACTGGACCTGGGGCCCCCGCCGGCCCGGAACCGGTGGCGCCCGCCGGGTCTGGGTCCGTGGCCCCCGCCCCGGCCGGCCACGGGCCGGCGTCGGTCGGAGCCGTCGCCCATGAGCCGCCCGCCCCGGTCGAGGCATCCTTCGACGGACCGGGCCCGGAGGCCGAGGGCAGCGTGCCGCCCCGGCGGCCGTTGCACGAGCCCGATCCGTACGGGACACCGCCGTACGGCGGGCCCGGCCCGTGGGCGCCCGCGCCGCCCGTCCAGCATCCGGCGCCGCTCGCCGGTGCCGTGCCGCCCCAGGGGGCGTACCCGGCGCCGGAGGCCCCGGCTCCGTACGTCGTACCGGACAGCGCGCCGCCGGTCCCGCCCTCGTCCCAGTGGGTGCAGTACGACCCGTGGGGCGCGGCCGGGCAGCAGCCGCTGAGCACGGCCGGGGCGCCGCTCGGGCGCAGGCCCCGGCGCGGGCCGCTCGTCCTCGGGGCCGTCGTCCTCGCGCTGGTCGCGGGCGGCATCGGCGGCGGGGTCGGCGCGTACGTCGAGCGCACCGGCACCACCCACGTCAGCCTCCCGCAGGCCGGCAAGGGGCCCATCGGCCGCGCGCCCGACAGCGTCGCCGGGATCGCCGCGAGCGCCCTGCCGGGCGTCGTCACGCTGCACGTCAGCGGGGAGAGCGAGTCCGGCACCGGCACCGGCTTCGTCCTCGACAACGCCGGACACATCCTCACCAACAACCACGTCGTGCAGCCCGCGGGCTCGTCCGGCGACATCAGCGTGACCTTCAGCGGGGGCGAGAGCGCCCGCGCCACGGTGGTCGGCCGCGACTCCGGGTACGACCTCGCCGTGGTCCGGGTGACCGGTGTCTCCGGGCTGAAGCCGCTGCCGCTCGGCAACTCCGACAACGTCCAGGTCGGCGACCCGGTGGTGGCCATCGGCGCCCCCTTCGACCTCTCCAACACCGTCACCTCCGGCATCATCAGCGCCAAGGAGCGCCCGATCACCGCGGGCGGCGAGAAGGGCGACGGCAGCGATGTCAGCTATGTCGACGCGCTCCAGACCGACGCCCCGATAAACCCGGGCAACTCGGGCGGCCCCCTGCTCGACTCCCGCGCGCACGTCGTCGGCATCAACAGCGCCATCCGCGCCGCGGGCAACAGCGACAGCGGTGGCCAGGGCGGCTCCATCGGGCTCGGCTTCGCCATCCCCGTCAACCAGGGCAAGCGGGTCGCCGAGGAGCTGATCAACACCGGCAGGGCCACCCACCCGGTCATCGGGGTCACCCTCGACATGAAGTACTCCGGCGACGGGGCCCGGGTCGGTGCCAAGGCCGCCGACGGCAAGCCCTCCGTGACCCCCGGCGGCCCCGGCGCCACCGCGGGCATCAGGCCCGAGGACGTGATCACCAAGGTCGACGGCCAGCGGGTGCACAGCGCCGAGGAGCTCATCGTCAAGATCCGCGCGCACCGCCCCGGCGACCGTCTGGAGCTGACGCTCAGACGGGGCGGCCAGGAGCAGCGGCTGACCCTCACACTGGGCTCCGCCACGTCCTGACGTGCGCCCGGGACGCCGCCGCGGCCCGCACCCCGGGTCACCTATCGGTCACCCGACGGGTGAGCGGCGGCCAAAGGTCACCGGGTAGGTACCGTTTCGACAGTTTCGGCGGGTACCGTGGAGCGGTCCATGACTGGACCCGGGAGCAGCAGCCACGAGGAGCAGCAGGTGTTCAACGACATAGGGCCCATGGAGCTCGTCACCCTCGTGGTCCTCGCTGTGCTCATCTTCGGCCCGGACAAGCTGCCCAAGCTGATCCAGGACGTCTCGGGGTTCATCCGCAAGATCCGCAGCTTCTCGGAGACCGCCAAGGCGGACATCCGCGCCGAACTCGGCCCCGAGTTCAAGGACTTCGAGTTCGAGGACCTGAACCCGAAGACGTTCGTGCGCAAGCAGCTGCTCGACAACGACGACCTGGGTCTCAAGGAGATCCGCAACAGCTTCGACCTGCGCAAGGACATGGAGGAGGTCGCGGACGCGGTGCACGGACGCGAGAGCGCCTCCGCCGCCCCGACGACCGCCGCCAACGGCTCGGCCGCGGGTGTGCCGGGTACGCCCGACCTCCTCAAGAAGCGCGAGAAGCTCGACCCGGGCGAGCGCCCCCCGTTCGACGCCGACGCGACCTGACACCACCCCCCGAATTCCGTACGCACCGTCAATCCGAGCCACGTCCGTACCGTCATTCCCGGTGGACGCGACCGGGGTGGCTATCCTCCATAGGTCCGGCAGCCAGGACGCCCGAGGGGGGCGGGCCGCTGCGGACACCTACGGATGAGGAGGCGGCCGGGCAGTGGAGACGACGAGTCGGGTTTCGGCACAGGGGTCCACCGAGGACACCCCGTCCACACCAGAAGGGGTGCCGGCGGCCCGGCGTACGGTCGACGGCTTTCTGCGGGCACCGTTCGCCTGGTACGGCCTTGATCAGGCCTTCACCGGGCCGCGCTGGCTGATGCAGGTGGCCACGGCGGCCGACGGCACCGTGCAGCACGGCTCCATCGGCCACGGCGACGAGCCGTCGATACGGCCGGCCCGCGAAGACACAGCCGACCGCTCGGCCGACCGCGAGCGCTTCGCGGTGGTGGTGAACGTCCCGGCCAACCCCACGCGCCGCAGCGGCGACGGTACGGGAGTGCTGGAGGCCACCACGGTCTCCTCCGCGGCCTGGCTCGCCGGGTCCGGGCTGCTCTCCTTCACCTGGCCCGCCCAAATGGACCACGTGCGGCGCGGTGAGTGGCTGGACCAGCAGACCGAGGCGGCCTGGGAGCTGGCGGACGACCTCGCCGGGGCGGACTGGACCACGCTCTCGCTGCCGGTCGACGGGGTCGCGACGCCGTTCCACTACCGGGAGTCCGAGTTCGGGTGGGTGCTGGCCGGCTCCGCCGGGGGCGGCATGCACCTGGGGGCGTACGGGCGGGGGATGAGCGCCTACGGACTCGGGTTCGCGGTGGTGGACATCACGTCGTACGCCTAGGTCGGTCCGCCTCGGGCGCGGCCATGAGTAAGGGGCGCCGACAGTTGCCGGGCGCCCCTTACTCGTAGTGTGCCGCTCTAGAACTTGTTCCTGGGGGTGATCCCCAGCGACATGCCCGACAGACCGCGCTGGCGTCCGCCCAGCTTGCCCGCGATGGCCCGCAGCGCCGCGCCCGCGGGGGAGTCCGGGTCGGAGAGGACGACCGGCCGGCCGTCGTCGCCGCCCTCGCGCAGACGGACGTCGATCGGGATCGAGCCGAGCACCGGCACGTTGGCGCCGGTGGTCTTCGTCAGGCCCTCCGCGACCTTCTCGCCGCCGCCGGTGCCGAACACGTCGACCATCTCGTCGCAGTGCGGGCAGGGCAGGCCCGCCATGTTCTCGACGACGCCGACGATCTTCTGGTGGGTCTGGACCGCGATCGAGCCCGCCCGCTCGGCCACCTCGGCGGCGGCCTGCTGCGGGGTCGTGACGACCAGGATCTCCGCGTTCGGGACCAGCTGGGCCACCGAGATCGCGATGTCACCGGTGCCCGGGGGCAGGTCGAGCAGCAGGACGTCCAGGTCGCCCCAGTAGACATCGGCAAGGAACTGCTGGAGGGCGCGGTGCAGCATCGGGCCGCGCCAGACCACCGGGGCGTTGCCCGGGGTGAACATGCCGATGGAGATGACCTTCACACCGTTCGCCGACGGCGGCATGATCATGTTCTCGACCTGGGTGGGACGGCCCTCCACGCCCAGCATGCGGGGCACCGAGTGCCCGTAGATGTCGGCGTCGACGACACCGACCTTCAGCCCGTCCGCCGCCATCGCCGCGGCGAGGTTCACCGTCACCGAGGACTTGCCGACACCGCCCTTGCCGGACGCCACCGCGTAGACCCGGGTCAGCGAGCCGGGCTTGGCGAAGGGCACCTCGCGCTCGGCGGTGCCGCCGCGCAGCGACGCCGCGAGCTCCTTGCGCTGCTCGTCGCTCATCACGTCGAGCGTGACGTCGACGCGCGTGACGCCTTCGACCCGCTCGACAGCCTCGGTCACGTTCTTCGTGATCGTCTCGCGCATCGGGCAGCCGGAGACCGTCAGGTACACCGTGACAGCGACCGCCCCGTCCGTCCCGATCTCAACCGTCTTGACCATGCCGAGCTCAGTGATCGGTCGGTGGATCTCTGGGTCGTTCACCGTCGCCAGTGCCTCGCGCACCGCGTCATCCGTAACCATACGGAGATGGTACGGCGCCGGGTGCCGCCCCCGGAAAGGCCTAACGGCGGTCGGCTTCGTCACTTCCGTGCGGGGCCTCCGGCGGGAATACCACGCGCCGGTCCTCCATCTCCTTGATCATGTCCTGCAGTTCCGAGCGGATCCAGTCGCGGGTGGCGACCTCGCCGAGGCCCATCCGCAGCGCGGCGATCTCCCGGGTGAGGTACTCGGTGTCGGCGATGGAGCGCTCGTTGGACTTGCGGTCCTGCTCCAGGTTGACCCGGTCGCGGTCGTCCTGCCGGTTCTGCGCGAGCAGGATCAGCGGGGCCGCGTACGAGGCCTGGAGGGAGAGGGCCAGGGTCAGGAAGATGAACGGGTACTGATCGAAGCGGAGCGGGGCCGGCGCGAAGATGTTCCAGACCACCCACAGGATGATCACCAGGGTCATCCAGACGATGAACCGTCCGGTGCCCAGGAAGCGGGCGATCTTCTCGGAGAAGCGGCCGAACGCCTCCGGGTCGTACTCGGGCAGCAGGCGCCGCCGGGGGGCGCGCGGCTGGTCGAGACGGGCGCGCGGGCCGCGCGCGACGGCGCTCGCCCCCGCCGTGCGCATGCGCTCCTCGGTGCGGTCAGCCATCCGTGCCCCCCTCGGCGCCGTGGAACTCCGCCTCGCGCCAGTCCTCGGGCAGCAGGTGGTCCAGGACGTCGTCGACGGTGACCGCGCCCAGCAGGGAGCCGCTGTCGTCCACCACGGGCGCGGCGACCATGTTGTACGCGGCGAGGAACGCGGTCACGGCGGGCAGCGGCGTCTCGGGGGAGAGCGGCGGCAGGTCGGCGTCCACGATCGAGGAGACCAGGGTGAACGGTGGGTCGCGCAGCAGCCGCTGGAAGTGCACCGTGCCCAGGTACTTGCCGGTCGGCGTCTCGTCGGGCGGCCGGCACACGTACACCTGGGCGGCGAGCGCCGGCGAGAGGTCCTGCTGGCGTACGCGCGCGAGGGCGTCGGCGACCGTGGCGTCCGGGCGCAGCACGATCGGCTCGGTGGTCATCAGACCGCCCGCGGTGCGCTCCTCGTACGACAGGAGCCTGCGCACGTCCGCCGCGTCGTCCGGCTGCATCAGGGTGAGCAGGCGCTCCTTGTCCTCCTCGGGCAGCTCCGAGAGCAGGTCGGCGGCGTCGTCGGGGTCCATCGCCTCCAGGACGTCGGCGGCCCGCTCGTCCTTCAGCTTGCCGAGGATCTCCACCTGGTCGTCGTCCGGCAGCTCCTCCATGACGTCCGCGAGCCGGTCGTCGTCGAGGGCGGCGGCCACTTCGCCGCGGCGCTTGGGGGAGAGGTGGTGCAGCACGTTGGCGAGGTCGGCGGGGCGCAGCTGCTCGAAGGTGGCGAGCAGGCTCTCGGCGCCCTGGCCGTGCTCCTCCAGCGAGAAGCCGGTGACGGCCGACCACTCGACGGTCAGGGTCTCGCCCTTGCGCCGCAGGGCGCCGCCCTTGCCGCGCCGTACGAAGACCTTGTCGATCTCCCAGTCGCGGCGGGCGGGCAGTTGCTGGATGGCCACGTCCAGGACCGTCACCTCTTCGCCGCTCTCGACGACGGTGACCCGGCGGTCCAGCAGTTCGCCCAGGACCAGGCGTTCGGTGGGGCGCTGCTCGAAGCGGCGCAGGTTGACCACACCGGTGGTGATGACCTGGCCGGACTCGACGCCGGTGACCCGGGTCATCGGCAGGAAGATCAGCCGGCGGCCGGCCACCTCGACGACGATGCCGAGCAGCCGGGGCGGGCGGCGGCCGACGCGCAGGATGGCGACCAGATCGCGCACCCGGCCCACCTGGTCGCCGTTGGGGTCGAAGACGGCGACGCCGGAGAGGTGCGAGACGAAGATCCGGGGGGCGCCTGCCGCCATGCTGAGCGCCTCCTCTGGGGCGTGATCCGACCCTGTCCAGGCCTGAAATAACGCTGAATATCTGATTCAGGCTAGCCGGTGCCCATCCGGTACGCCCTTGTGGGGGGTCCGTACGGCTCTCTGCCGGCCGGCGTGGACGGCCCGGGTAGGGTGCGGTCTGCCGACCCCGACTTCGCGCCCCCACCTCGCGCGCTTCGACGAAAGGCTGTGTGCCGGTGACCACTCGCTCCCTGTCCGTACGGGCGCGCCGGGCCGCGCTGCCCGTCGCGCTCTGCGCGGGGCTCGCCACGGCTGTCACGGCGTGCTCCTCGGACCCGGACGAGGGGACCAACGGCGTCGGCAAGCTCTCCGCCCCCGAGATCGAGGGCAAGGCGCGCACGGCGGCGGACGGCGCCGACGCGGTGCACCTCAGCGGCACGCTGGTCAGCAAGAGCGGATCGTACAAGATCGACATGTGGCTGAAGAAGAACGGCGCCACCGGCACGGTCACCTCCAAGAACACCACGTTCGGGCTGCTGCGGGTGGGCGACGAGCTCTATCTGAAGGCCGACGCCGGGTTCTGGGCGCACCGGGACGACAAGCACGGCGGTTCGGGGAGCGCGTCCGCCGCGGGCCGACAGCTCGACGACAAGTACGTCAAGGTGCCCTCGGGCGACCCCTCGTACCAGGAGCTGCGCGGTTTCACGGACAAGGGCGCCCTCCTGAAGGGCATGCTCGGGCTCCAGGGCGAGCTGTCCAAGGGCGACCGCTCCAAGGTCGGCGAGGTGGGCACCATCCGCGTCAGGGCGGGCAAGGACGGCGAGAACGGCACGCTCGACGTCTCCCTCCAGGGCACTCCCTACCCCCTGCGCTTCGAGCGGGCGGGCGGCGCGGGCGTGCTCGAACTGGGCGACTGGAACCAGGACTTCCCGCTGGCGGCGCCGGCGAAGGACGCGACGGTGGATTACGGGAGCAGGCTCCCGAAGACGTAGGGCCGCGCGGTGCCGGGTGCGGTGTCGTGCCCCTGCGGACACCGGCCTCCGGGAGGAGTGGGCACCCCTCAGCCCCGCTTGCGCCCCCGCCTCCGCTTCATCAGCAGCCGCGGCAGCGCCGCCGGGACGGGCTCACGCGTGGTGGCCGGGGTCTGTACGGGCGCCGCGGCCAGCGAGCCCGAGGGCATCTCCGTGCGGACCTCGGCCGGGGTGAGGCACAGCACCCGGCACTCCCGCGCCCAGCGGTCCGTCACCGCCTCGCCGTCCGGCGCGTTCAGCCGCTTGGCCTTCAGCTCGGCGGCCACCGCCTCCCACAGCTCGCTCCGTGGCGCGACCTCGCTCACCGCGGCCGTCCAGGCGACCAGCCGGCCGCCCTTGTCCTTGCTGCGGACGGTGACTTCGGCGGTACCGCCGTCCGTCAGGCCCTCCAGCGGCTGCTCGCCGGGGCCACCGCCCACCACGTACGCCGCGCCCTCGTGCCACACGTGCCACAGGGCGCGGTCGGCGGTCCCGGTGCCCCGCACCCAGATCAGCCCGGACTTCTTGGTGGCCTCCTCGACGAGGGCCCGATCCAGCAGCGCAGGTGTCATGGGGGCCACTTTATGGGACGGCCCCGGTCCGGCCCACGGCGTTGTCCACAGCGTGGTCCGACAGTTCCGAAAATATGTTTAGCGCCTTACCCTCGTGCCGTGCCCCGCTCCGCGCCCGCTTCCGCGCCCACCCCCGCGACCGCCGCCGCCCCGGCCCCGGCCGCCGCGCCGCCCGCCCCGCGGGCCGACTTCGCGCTGCTCGCCGTCGCCATCGCCAGTGTGTCGCTCTCCGCGCCGCTCATCGCCGCGACGGCGGCGCCCGCGCTCGCCATCGCGTTCTGGCGCAACGCCATGGCCGTCGGGGTCCTCACTCCGCTGGCCGCGGTCAGGTACCGGGCGCAGCTGCGCGGGCTGACCCGCCGGGAGGTGGGCCTCGCGGTGGCCGCCGGGGCGCTCCTCGCGCTCCACTTCGGGCTCTGGCTGCCGAGCCTGCGGATGACCTCGGTGGCCTCCTCGACCGCGCTGTGCACCACCACGCCGATCTGGACCACCGTCGCCCTGCGTCTGCGCGGCCACCGCCCGCCCGCCATGGTGTGGGCCGGCACGCTGGTCGCCTGCGCGGGCGTGGTGATGCTCACCGGCGTCGACATGACCACCTCGCCGCGCGCCCTCGCCGGTGACGCCCTCGCGCTCGGCGGCGGGGTCGCCGCCGCCGGATACGTACTGCTCGGCGCCGAGGTCCGGCGGACCGTCGACACCGTCCCGTACACCTGCCTCTGTTACGGGACGGCCGCCGCCGGGCTGCTCGCCGCCTGTCTGGCGAGCGGCGCGGACCTCGGCTCGTACTCCGGAGTGACCTGGGCGAAGCTGGCCGCGCTCACCGTCGCCGCCCAACTGCTGGGCCACTCCCTGCTCAACCGGGTGGTGCGGGGCCTGGGCGCGTCCGTGACGTCCACGGCGATCCTCCTGGAGACCCCGGGCGCCGCGCTGATCGCCGCGCTCTGGCTGGGCCAGCAGCCGCCCGCCCTGGCCTGGCCCGCCCTGGTGGTGATCCTCGGCGGGCTCGCGCTCGTCGTCAGAGCCAGCCGTTCCGCTTGAGCGTGCGGTGGATGGCGAGACAGCTGCCGGCGATGGCGGCCAGCACGATCGGGTAGCCGTACTTCCAGTGCAGCTCCGGCATGTGGTCGAAGTTCATGCCGTACACCCCGCACACCATCGTCGGCACGGCGATGATCGCCGCCCATGAGGTGATCTTGCGCATGTCCTCGTTCTGCGCGAACGACGCCTGCGCCAGGTTGGCCTGGAGGATCGAGTTCAGCAGCTCGTCGAAGGCGACCACGTGCTCCTGCACGCGCGCGAGGTGGTCGGCGACGTCGCGGAAGTACTTCTGGATGTCGGGGTCGACCAGCCGCATGGGCCGCTCGCTGAGCAGCTGCATCGGCCGCAGCAGCGGTGAGACCGCCCGCTTGAACTCCAGTACCTCGCGCTTGAGTTGGTAGATCCGCCCGGCGTCAGCGCCGCGCGGACTGCCCTTGGCCGGAGCGGAGAAGACATCGATCTCCACCTCGTCGATGTCGTCCTGCATCGCGTCCACGACCGCCAGATAGCCGTCGACGACCTGGTCCGCGATGGCGTGCAGCACGGCCGAGGGGCCCTTGGCGAGCAGCTCGGGGTCGTCCTGGAGGCGCTTGCGCAGCGCCCGCAGCGAACCCTGGCCGCCGTGCCGGACGGTGATCACGAAGTCCCGGCCGGTGAAGCACATGACCTCGCCGGTCTCCACGACCTCGCTGGTGGCGGTGAGTTCGGCGTGCTCCACGTAGTGGACGGTCTTGAAGACGGTGAAGAGCGTGTCGTCGTACCGCTCCAGCTTGGGCCGCTGGTGGGCGTGGACGGCGTCCTCCACGGCCAGCGGGTGCAGCCCGAACTCGGCGGCGATACCGGCGAATTCGGCCTCGGTCGGCTCGTGCAGCCCGATCCAGGCGAAGCCGCCGTCCTCCTGGACGTACCGCATCGCCTCACGCGGCGTGAGGCACGCGTCGGCCTGGATGCGCAGTCCGTCGCGGTAGACCGCGCAGTCGACGACGGCGCTGCTCGCGGAGGGGTCGCGGGTGGGGTCGTAGGAGTTGTGCGGGACGGTGCTCTTGCGCAGCGACGTACGCAGGGAGGGGCGGACCGCGGCGCGCAGGTCACGGATCATGGACATGGCAGGACTCCTTCACGGAGAGGCCGCCGACGGGCGTGGCACTGCCCGGAATGGGGACGTGACGCGAGAACTTCGTACATCTGGCGTACGTCCGCAAAGCGGGCGGTACCGCGAATGCGGTGACGGCGTTCGCTACTGAAACGGACTGGGCGAGGCGATGTGCTCTTCCGCCGTGCGACATGCCATGGAACTCAGATGTTTCCCGGGGAGACGGCCGGGTATGGAGGTCTCGATCACAGGGAACAACGAAGGCGCACGGAAGAGCGGTTGGTACTGCCAGGCCGACTTCGATCCATCGCAGCCCCACCTCCTCCGGCCGGTCCCCCGTGGGGGACGTTCTGCTGCCCTGAACAGCGGCCAAGACTATCAGCCGGCGCAGGTGTCAAGTCCGTACTTTGCCCGTTCGATACGGCTTCTATGCTCAACTCATGGTTGATGTTCTTGCTCTCGTCGAGGCCAGGCTGCGTACCGCCCTCGGTGAACCGGACGCGCGCGCCGCGGTGACCTTCCTCGGTACCGACCGCGTCGAGGTGCTGCGCTTCGCCGACGGGGACATCGTGCGCTACGCCACACTCGGCATGTCGAACCGGCCCATGACCGACCCGGCCGCCGCCCTCGCCGATCCCGTCGAGGGCCCGCGCGCCGAGCTGGTCCTGTCCGTACGGGCCGGGCTCGCCGACACCGACAAGGTGCTGCGACCGCTCGCCGTCCTCGCCTCCACCCCGCAGGTCGAGGGCGTCGTGGTGGCCCCCGGCGCCTCCCTGGACATCGGGGAACCGCTGTGGCCCGGGGCGCCGTTCAGCTCGGTCCTGGTGGCCGAGCCGGGCGGACTGGTCGAGGACCTGGAGCTCGACGGGCCGATGGACCCGGTCCGCTTCCTGCCGCTGCTGCCCATGACCGCCAACGAGGCGGCCTGGAAGCGGGTGCACGGGGCGCAGGAGCTGGAGGAGCGCTGGCTGGCCAACGGGACGGACCTGCGCGATCCGCTGCGCACCTCGGTGCGCCTGGACTAGTACGGCGTCCGCCCCCGGCCGCCCCATTTGCCACACGCCGGACGGGTGATCGTCCTTGACGCGGCGCGGGACGGGGAGGACCGTTGGCATGTATGAGGGGCGAACCCAGTTGCCCGAAGTGCGGAGGCCGGGTCAGGGCGCCCGGTCTCTTTGCCGACACCTGGCAGTGCGATGTGCACGGGACGGTGCATCCGCTCCAGCCGGTGGTCCCGCCGAGCGTCGAGGCGCTCGGCGTCGTGGTGCACCGGGCGAAGGTGCCCGTCTGGATGCCGTGGCCGCTGCCGATCGGCTGGCTGTACACCGGAGTGGCGTGCGCGGGCGACGACCGCAGCGGCGGGCGCGCCACCGCCGTGGCCTGCTCGGGCCCCGCGCCGCTCGGCGGCATCGGTGAGCTGCTGCTCGTCGCGGAGGAGCTGGGCGTCGGCCTGGGCGCGCGGTACGCGGGCATCGACGGCCCCGACCCCGGCCCGTACATGAACGTCGACAAACCGCCCCACACCAAGGTCCTGGCGGCCGGGCGCCCCACCCCGCTCTGGCACGTCACCGGCACGCCCGACGACCGCGCGGTCTTCGCCGGGGAGGCGCGCGGCCTGTGGCTGTGGGCGATCGTCTGGCCCGAGCAGTCGGGGCTGCTGCTCTACGACGAGCTGGTCCTCACCGATCTGCGCGACGCGGGCGCCGAGGTCGAGCTGCTGCCGTGCGGGGCGCTGTCGCCGCGGATCCTGTCCGGAGGGATGCGGTGACCGCCACAGCCGTGCCGGGCGGGACAGGGGCTACGCGCAGTTATCCTTGACTGTCCCCCCTGCCGTCCCTACGCCCTGGAGTCACGCGTGCGCATCGATCTGCACACCCACTCCACCGCGTCCGACGGCACGGACACCCCGGCCGAGCTCGTCCGCAACGCCGCCGCGGCGGGCCTCGACGTCATCGCGCTCACCGACCACGACACCGCCCGCGGCTACGCGCAGGCGACCGCGGCGCTGCCCGCGGGCCTGACCCTGGTGACCGGCGCCGAGCTCTCCTGCCGGATCGACGGTATCGGCCTGCACATGCTGGCGTACCTCTTCGACCCCGAGGAGCCCGAGCTGGCGCGCGAGCGCGAGCTCGTCCGCGACGACCGGGTGCCGCGCGCGCGGGGAATGGTCGCCAAGCTCCGGGAACTGGGCGTCCCGGTCACCTGGGAGCAGGTGGCGCGGATCGCGGGCGACGGCTCGGTGGGCCGCCCGCACGTCGCCGAGGCGATGGTCGAGCTGGGCGTCGTCGGGTCGGTCTCCGAGGCGTTCGTGCCCGACTGGCTGGCGGACGGCGGACGCGCGTACGTCGGCAAGCACGAGCTCGACCCGTTCGAGGCGGTCCGGCTGGTCAAGGCCGCGGGCGGGGTCACCGTCTTCGCGCACCCGCTCGCCCTCAAGCGCGGCCGGGTCGTGCCCGAGACCGTCATAGCCGAGCTCGCCTCGGCCGGCCTCGACGGCATCGAGGTCGACCACACCGACCACGACGCGTCCTCGCGCGCGAAGCTGCGCTCCCTGGCCGCCGAACTCGGCCTGCTCACCACCGGCTCCAGCGACTACCACGGCGACCGCAAGGCCGTGCGGCTCGGTGAGTGCACCACCGACCCCGAGATCTACGGCGAGATCACCCGCCGTGCGACGGGCGCGTTCCCCGTCCCGGGCGCGGGCGGAACCGGCCGCTAGCCAGGGGCCCGGCCCCTGGCCCTCCCCTCCCTCCCCTCCTTGAAGGACTCCGCTCCGTGCGGGCGTCCTGCCCTGCTCCGTACGTACACCCTCTCCCGCAAGGCACCACCGTGTTCGACGCTGCCGTTTTCGGCTCCCTCTTCCTCACTCTGTTCGTCATCATGGATCCCCCCGGGATCACCCCGATCTTCCTCGCGCTGACCTCCGGGCGCGCCGCCAAGGTGCAGCGCAGGATGGCGTGGCAGGCCGCCGCCGTCGCGCTCGGCGTGATCACCGTGTTCGGTCTGGTGGGCAATCAGATCCTGGCGTATCTGCACATCGACGTTCCCGCGCTGATGATCGCGGGCGGTCTGCTGCTGCTGCTCATCGCGCTCGACCTGCTCACCGGCAAGATGGAGGAGCCGAAGCAGACCAAGGACGTCAACGTGGCGCTGGTGCCGCTGGGCATGCCGCTGCTCGCCGGTCCCGGCGCGATCGTGCAGGTGATCCTGGCGGTCCAGAACCACGACTCGTTCGGCGGCCAGGTGGCGGTGTGGACCGCGATCCTCGCCATGCACATCGTGCTGTGGCTGGTGATGCGGTACTCGCTGCTGATCATCCGGGTCATCAAGGACGGCGGCGTGGTCCTGGTGACGCGGCTCGCGGGCATGATGCTCTCCGCGCTCGCGGTGCAGCAGATCATCAACGGCGTCACCCAGGTGATCCGGGGCGGCTGACCGTACCCGCGCAGCGAAAAGCGCCCCCGCACCGGTGTTCGGTGCGGGGGCGCTCCGGCTTGCCGCGCAGGAGATCCTTACGCGTTACGAAGCCGAGCTTTCGAACGGGCGGATGTAGATGCGCTGGCCGACTGCGGCGGCCTGCTGCACGATCCGGTTGACGGAGGCGGCGTCCACGACGGTGCTGTCCACGGCGGAGCCGTCCACGTCGTTGAGGCGCATGATTTCGAAGCGCATGGCTTCTCCCTTCGTCTGATCCTCCTGAAGGAGAACTGCTGGTGCTGGTGGTACGAGGAACTGGCCCCGTTACGACTGTTACAACGGGTTGCCCTTGGCAAACATTCCCTACGCTAAGGAAATTTTTTCATGGGCTAAATACTGGCGGGTAAGGCACCGGTTGTGAGGCGTACCTCACGCCCCCGAGAATGGGGGCAATGAGCGAAGCAGGCGACATCCCAGGCATCGAGATCCCCGGCGCCGACGCCCCGGGCGTCTCGGACGGCTCCGGCGGCGGTTCCGGCGCCTTTGCCGCGTCCGAGATCGGCGCGCAGCTGGAGCGCACCAACCAGCTGCTGCGGCGGATGCTGGCCGAGGTGGCGAAGACGCCCTCCACGCACGCGATCTTCGTGGACGCGGGCTATGTGTACGCGGCGGCGGGCCTCCTGGTCACCGGGACGGAGGACCGCCGGGCCTTCGACCTCGACGCGGAGGGGCTGATCGAGGCCTTCATCGACAAGGCCCGCACGATCTTCGCGGACAGCCGGCTGCTCCGGGTGTACTGGTACGACGGCGCGCGGCGGCGCATCCACACCACCGAGCAGCAGTCGATCGCCGAGCTGCCGGACGTGAAGGTGCGCCTGGGCAACCTCAACGCCAACAACCAGCAGAAGGGCGTCGACTCCCTGATCCGTTCCGACCTGGAGTCCCTCGCCCGCCACCGCGCGATCAGCGACGCGGCGCTCATCGGTGGCGACGAGGACCTCGTCTCGGCGGTCGAGGCGGCGCAGGGGTACGGGGCGCGGGTCCACCTCTGGGGCATCGAGGCGGCGGAGGGGCGCAACCAGGCGGAGCCGCTGCTGTGGGAGGTCGACAGCCAGCGCACGTTCGACCTGGACTTCTGCAAGCCGTACGTGACGCGGCGGCCGGTGACGATGTACGAGGACAGCGGACCGGCGCCGACGCGGGACGACGTGCGGTTCGTCGGGGCGCGGATCGCGGCGACGTGGCTGTCCGAGCGGGGCCGGGCGTCCCTGGCCCAGCTGCTGCCGGGCCATCCGTACCTCCCCGGCCCGGTCGACCAGGACCTCCTGGTGGAGGCGGAACGCCTGCTCCAGCGGTCCCTGCGGGGCCACGCGGACCTGCGACGAGCGCTGCGGGACGGGTTCTGGCAGCACTTGCAGTCGCAGTACTAGGGGCGGCCTTTTGTGCTTCGTCTGCGGCCCGGTGGAGGGCTGGCCGCGCAGTTCCCCGCGCCCCTGAAGGCCTGCTGCGGCTGCTCTGAGCTCCCTGGCTGCGCCGGACTCCCTCAGGGGCGCGGGGAACTGCGCGAGCGACCCCCACCGGCCGGCAGGCGAACGACGACCTCTAAGGGGCGCGGGGAACTGCGCGACCAGCCCCCACGGTCCGCAGATGAACGACGGCCTTTGAGGGGCGCGGGGAACTGCGCGAGCAACTCCCACCGGGCCGCAGGCGAACGACAGCCTCTCAGGGACCGGGCCCGCCCCCACCACCCCGCTCTCAGGCGACCCGCGCCCCCTCCGTCGCCCAGAACTCCGTCAGGGCCTCCGCCAGAACCTCCGCGTGCGTCACATTGGGGGAGTGGCCCGCGCCCGCGACCACCGTATGCCGCGCCCCCGTGTCCCGTGCCAGCGCCGCGAGCTCCTCCACGGTCCACACCGTCTCCTCGTCCCCGTACGCCACATGCAGCGGCACGGGCAGCGCGGCGATCTGCTCGGTGCGGTCCGGCTCCGTCCGCAACTGGCGTCCCGCCGCTACGAGTTGACCCGTCCGCGTGTTGAACCACCGCACGCGCAGGAACTCCGCGACCTCCGGCGTGTCCGGCTCGTACGCCGGGTCCCGGCTGTCCAGCCACCGCGTCGCCGCCCACACCACCGCCGGGGGCAGCACCGGCAGCGCGGCCCGCAGCAGGCGGATCCTGGCGCGCTGCTCGGGGCCGACATGCCCCGGCCCCGACGCCAGCAGGGTCAACGACGCGAAGGAGCGCGGGGCGAGGCGGACGGCCGCGCGGGCCACCAGACCGCCGAAGGAGTGGCCGACGAGGTGCACGGGCCCGTCCCCCAGCGCCGCCGCCTGCGCCACGACGTCCTCGGCGAGGGTGCGCGGCGTATAGCCGGACGCGCCGCGCGGCCCGGGGCTCTCGTGCTGGCCGCGCCCGTCGACCGCCACCACCCGGTACCCGGCCCGCGCGAGCGGCTCCAGGAGGGCGAGGAAGTCCTCCTTGCTGCCGGTGAAGCCGGGCAGCAGCAGCGCCGTCCCCGCCCTGGGCACGACGGGCTCGCAGTCGAGTACGGCGAAGCGTCCGCGGGGCGTCTCCAACGCGTA
This sequence comes from Streptomyces sp. NPDC031670, assembly GCF_055580545.1. Classification (NCBI taxonomy): domain Bacteria; kingdom Bacillati; phylum Actinomycetota; class Actinomycetes; order Kitasatosporales; family Streptomycetaceae; genus Streptomyces; species Streptomyces sp. NPDC031670. Next base: position 68,675 of record NZ_JBVILC010000030.1, read on the forward strand.
CGCGCGCGTGCCCGAGGGCAGGGCCAGGGACCGGGGCTTGCTCATACGCCGAGCGTAACCGGGGTGCGCGGGGGCCGGAACGCCACCCCGGACGCACCGCGGCCCGGCACCCCCGTGGGGATGCCGGGCCGACTGAGCGGTGTGCCGAGGCGGTGCTTACGCCTCGGGCGCCGCGGCCTTGCGGGTGCGGGTACGGCGGGGCTTGGGCTCCGCCGCCGCCTCGGGGGCGGCCTCCGCGGTCTTCTTCGCGCGCGTACGACGCGGCTTGGGCTCGGCGGCGACGGACGCCTCGGGCTCGGCCGCGACGGCCTTCTTGCGCGACCGGGCCGGCTGGGCGGCGGCCTCGGCGGCCTTCGCGGCGGCGATCTCCAGGGCGGCCGACTCCGGGGTCAGGAAGCCGACCTCGGAGGAGGCGGCCACCTTGCGCACCCGGCGACGGGGCTTGGCCGGCGCCTCGACGACGGCCTCCACGACCTGCTCCGCCACCTTGCGGGTACGGCGGCGCGGGGCGGCGGCCACCGGCTCGGCGGCGGGGAGCGCGGCCTCGGCGGCGGGCGCCGGGACGACCGGGGCCTCGGCGACGGCCGCGACCTTGCGGGTCCGGGTGCGGCGCGGCTTGGTCTCGGCCTCCGGGGCCTCCACGGCTTCCACCACGGCCTCGGCGGCCGGCTCGGCCACGGTCGCGGACTTGCGGGTCCGGGTGCGGCGCGGCTTGGTCTCGGCCTCCACACCTTCCACCACGGTCTCCGCGGCCGACGGTGCCACCGGCTCGGCGACGGCCACCGCGGCGGTCACGGCCTCGGCGGCCGGGGCCGCCTCCACCGGGGCCACGCCCACACGGGTGCGGCGACGGCGGCGCGGGGTGCGCGGCTCGGTGCTCTCGGTGTGCTCGGCCTCCGGCGCGGCGGCCGGCTGCGCAGCCACGGGCGCCTGGGCGTCCGCCTCGGTCGACGAGCCACCACGGGTACGACGGCGCTGCCGGGGCGTGCGCGGCGCGCGCTCCTCGGTGGCGACCGGCGCGGCGGCGGCGGACTTGCGGCCACGGCCACCCGTCTCGCCCAGGTCCTCCAGCTCCTCGGCCGCCAGACCCGCACGGGTCCGCTCGCCGCGGGGCAGGACACCCTTGGTGCCCACCGGGATGTTGAGCTGCTCGAAGAGGTGCGGCGAGGTCGAGTACGTCTCGACCGGGTCCGGGAAGCCCAGGTCCAGCGCCTTGTTGATCAGCTGCCAGCGCGGGATGTCGTCCCAGTCGACCAGCGTGACCGCGATGCCCTTCTTGCCCGCGCGGCCGGTGCGGCCGATGCGGTGGAGGTAGGTCTTCTCCTCCTCCGGCGACTGGTAGTTGATGACGTGCGTCACACCCTCGACGTCGATGCCGCGGGCGGCGACGTCGGTGCAGACCAGCACGTCCACCTTGCCGTTGCGGAAGGCGCGCAGCGCCTGCTCACGGGCGCCCTGGCCGAGGTCGCCGTGGACCGCGCCGGAGGCGAAGCCGCGCTTGGCGAGCTGCTCGGCGATGTCGGCGGCCGTCCGCTTCGTACGGCAGAAGATCATCGCGAGTCCGCGGCCCTCGGCCTGGAGGATGCGCGCGACGAGCTCCGGCTTGTCCATCGAGTGGGCGCGGAAGACGTGCTGCGCGGTGTTGGCGACGGTCGCGCCCGCGTCGTCCGGCGAGGTGGCGCTGATGTGCGTGGGCTGCGACATGTAGCGACGGGCGAGGCCGATCACGGCGCCCGGCATGGTCGCCGAGAACAGCATGGTCTGGCGCTTCGCCGGAAGCATGTTGATGATCTTCTCGACGTCGGGCAGGAAGCCCAGGTCGAGCATCTCGTCGGCCTCGTCCAGGACGAGCGCGCGGACGTGGGAGAGGTCCAGCTTGCGCTGGCCCGCCAGGTCGAGCAGCCGGCCGGGGGTGCCGACGATCACATCGACGCCCTTCTTGAGGGCCTCGACCTGCGGCTCGTACGCCCGGCCGCCGTAGATGGCGAGCACCCGGACGTTACGGACCTTGCCGGCGGTGAGCAGGTCGTTGGTGACCTGGGTGCAGAGCTCGCGGGTCGGGACCACGACGAGCGCCTGCGGGGCGTCGGTGAGCTGCTCGGGCTTGGCCCGGCCCGCCTCGACGTCCGCGGGGACGGTGACGCGCTCCAGCAGCGGCAGACCGAAACCGAGCGTCTTGCCGGTGCCGGTCTTGGCCTGGCCGATGACGTCGGAGCCGGAGAGCGCGACGGGGAGCGTCATCTCCTGGATGGGGAACGGGGACACGATACCGACGGCCTCAAGGGCTTCGGCGGTCTCGGGGAGGATCCCGAGGTCTCGGAACGTAGTCAGGGTGCTGCCTCTTCTGTGAGACGCGGTACGGAGGCGAACGCGGCGGGTCTTACCGTGCCGTGGGTCCATCCGGCCAGGTGTCGGGGATCGACCGGGCCGGGTGGCGCGGGACCACTGCCGTCGCTCAAGCGCTCGTGCCGCTGAGGGGTCCCTCATCTGCGGTTACGTACTGTCACGTGCCGCACTGGAGGGCTGTCGGGTCGGAGCCGACCGGGCGACCGACCGGGCATCCTCATTCATCAAGCCGCCCGCCGAATACATGATCCTCGGCAGGCTCATTACCACTGTACCCCGGATTCGCGCATGTGTGTCGGGCGAATTCCCGGGAACCGGTCGGGCGCTCTGGCTGACCAGGCCCTTCCGCCCTGCCGGGAGCGGGCTATTGTGCGCTGCATGGAGACGCCTGACAACGCCAACGCGGCCGGAACCGAAGCCGCCGCGCCTGCCACCGACACCGCGGAGAACACCGGGAACACCGGGAACGCAGGGAACGCAGGGAACGCCGAGCACGCCGGGGACGGCGCGGAGCCCACCGGGATCGCCGCCCAGGACTGGGCGACGGCCTCCGCCGAGCCCCAGTACCGGGCCGCCGTGGTGGATCTGCTCGGCGCCCTCGCGTACGGCGAGCTGGCGGCCTTCGAGCGGCTCGCCGACGACGCCAAGCTGGCGCCCTCGCTCGCCGACAAGGCGGAGCTGGCGAAGATGGCCTCGGCCGAGTTCCACCATTTCGAGCGGCTGCGCGACCGCCTCGCCGAGATCGACGCGGAGCCGACCGCCGCGATGGAGCCGTTCGCCAAGGCGCTGGACGACTTCCACCACCAGACCGCTCCGTCGGACTGGCTGGAGGGCCTGGTCAAGGCGTACGTGGGCGACTCGATCGCCAGCGACTTCTACCGCGAGGTGGCGGCCCGGCTCGACTCGGACACCCGCGGTCTGGTGCTCGCGGTGCTCGACGACACCGGCCACGGCAACTTCGCGGTGGAGAAGGTGCGCGCCGCGATCGACGCCGACCCGCGGCTGGGCGGCCGGCTGGCGCTGTGGGCGCGGCGGCTGATGGGCGAGGCACTCTCGCAGGCCCAGCGCGTGGTCGCGGAGCGCGACGCGCTGTCGACGATGCTGGTCGGCGGTATGGCGGACGGCTTCGATCTGGCCGCGGTGGGCGAGATGTTCGCCCGTATCACCAAGGCGCACACCAAGCGCATGGCCGCGCTGGGCCTGGCCGCGTAGGGACGCCGGAGCTACTCGCCGCCTACGCCGCCGAGCGGCGCAGGCGGCCCCTCGGGCGCAGCAGCAGCGACAGTGCGACCACCGCGATGAAGGTGGCGCCGACGATCGTGGTCACCGTGTGCCCGGGGCCCACCGCCGAGTGGGTCAGGAAGGCGCCGAACAGCGCGCCGAGCGAGCCCACCGCGAAAACGGTTCGCCGCTCGGGCAGGCGGTGTGACAGACGGGATGCGGCGGTCCAGGCGAGGGCGATGCCGAGCATGACGGAGCCGAGCGCTTCCAGGAGCATGTACGTCCCTCCCGCGATGTGTGATCAGGGCTGTCGGTCACCAGCCGTCCTACCCGAGCCTCGCGGAACGCAACCCTCCCCTCACCGTGTGGAGCACAGCGGGGGCACAGCCACCGGCCGGCGCACCGCGCGCGAGCGGCGCGGAAGCGCGAAAACGCGAGTCGCGAAAAGGGGAGCGGCCCGGCGGTCGATGACCGCCGGGCCGCTCTCTTGTTCCCGCTTACGGGGCTACAGCTGGCCGAAGCCCACCCGGCGAACCGTCGGCTCGCCGATCTCCACGTACGCGATCCGGTCGGCCGGCACGAGGACCTTGCGGCCCTTGTCGTCCTGGAGGCTGAGCAGCTGCGCCTTGCCGGCGAGGGCGCCGGCTACCGCGCTCTCGACCTCTTCGGCGGACTGCCCGCTCTCCAGAACGATCTCCCGGGGTGCGTGCTGCACGCCGATCTTGACCTCCACGGCTATGTCCCTCCGACGGTCTGCGGTGCGCGGTCAGCCGCGCCGTACCCCGCACACATTAGCCCGGAGAGGGGACCCGGACGGGCGCGGCGCCGCACGCTAGGAGCGAACACCCGCGCCCCGCAGGCGCTGTTCAGTGGCCTTCGGTGGCGTGCAGCGGGAAGCCCGCGATACCGCGCCAGGCCAGCGAGGTGAGCAGCTGCACCGCCTTGCCGCGGGGGATCTTCGACTCACTGGAGAGCCAGTAGCGGGCGACCACCTGCGAGACCCCGCCCAGGCCGACGGCCAGCAGCATCGACTCGTCCTTGGACAGACCGGTGTCCTCGGCGATCACGTCCGAGATCGCCTCGGCGCACTGTAGGCTGACCCGCTCCACGCGCTCGCGCACGGCGGGCTCGTTGGTCAGGTCGGACTCGAAGACCAGGCGGAACGCGCCGCCCTCGTCCTCCACGTACGCGAAGTAGGCGTCCATGGTCGCGGCGACCCGCAGCTTGTTGTCGCTGGTGGAGGCGAGCGCCGTGCGCACGGCCTGGAGCAGCGCCTCGCAGTGCTGGTCGAGCAGGGCCAGGTACAGCTCCAGCTTTCCGGGGAAGTGCTGGTAGAGGACCGGCTTGGAGACACCGGCCCGCTCCGCGATGTCGTCCATCGCGGCCGAGTGGTACCCCTGTGCGACGAAGACTTCCTGGGCCGCGCCCAGAAGCTGATTGCGGCGGGCCCGGCGGGGCAGGCGCGTGCCTCGCGGGCGCGCCGCCTCGGTCTGCTCGATGGCTGTCACGCCGCCTCCCAAAAATTGATCTCGTGCGCGAAGGACGCGCGCCGCCATCGTACTTTTGGGTAACCCGGCTGTGCGCGGTGCGCACGCAGAATTTCACGGACCGGACGCGCTGGGTAGCGGGAGATACGCCCCGTTATCCGAACGAATCAGCGGTAGTCGTCCTCGTCGAGGGCCACCACACGTGCCTGTTCGACCGCGTCGGCCTCGTTCGCCTCTCCGGGGTCGACCCGGGAGAGCGGCTCGTCGCGGTCCTGCCGCACCTCGGTGTGCTGCTCGGCCGCGTCCGCCTCGGGCGTCTCCTCGTCGAGCTCCACCGGGCCGGCTTCTTCCTGGAAATCTTCCTCGAACATTTCGGGATCACTGGGGTCGACGGGCATGATTGCTCCCTTTTCGAGGGCTTGATATCGAGCCTATGGGCTAGGTCTGCGCACCGCTATGCGATCTGTGACGGCGAACACACGAACCACGGTGTGATCGTCTCGTAACATTGCCCGCATGTCCTCGACCGAGCTGCCGGAAACCCTTGCCGCCGCTGCCGCCCCGGTACCCCGGGTGGGCGCGGTCCGGGTGGCGGACGGTGAAGAGCTGCGCCCGGTGAGTCTGCCCGGGCTGACGCTGAACATCCGCACCCGTCCCGGTACCCGCTCCGGGCTTCCCCCCGCCCTGTTCGTGCACGGGCTCGGCGGCTCCTCGCAGAACTGGTCCGCCCTGATGCCGCTGCTGGCGGAGACGGTGGACTGCGAGGCCGTGGACCTGCCCGGCTTCGGGGACTCCGCGCCGCCGGACGACGGCGACTACTCGGTCACCGGCCACGCGCGCGCGCTGATCCGGCTGCTGGACGCCGAGGGGCGCGGGCCCGTCCACCTCGTCGGGAACTCGCTGGGCGGCGCGATCGTCACCCGGGTCGCGGCGGTCCGCCCCGACCTGGTCCGCACCCTCACCCTGATATCGCCCGCGCTCCCCGAACTCCGCGCCCAGCGCACCGCCTGGCCCACCGCCCTGCTCGCGGTGCCGGGGGCCGCCGCGCTGTTCGCGCGGATGACCAAGGACTGGACGGTCGAGCAGCGTACGCGCGCCGCGATGGCCCTCTGTTACGGCGAACCGGGCCGGGTGAGCCCCGAGGCCTTCCGGGCGGCGGTCGAGGAGATGGAGCGCCGCCTCGGGATGCCGTACTTCTGGGACGCGATGGTCCGCTCGGCGCGGGGCGTGGTGAACGCGTACACCCTGGGCGGACAGCACGGGCTGTGGCGGCAGGCCGAGCGCGTGCTCGCCCCCACCCTGCTGGTGTACGGCGGCCGGGACCGGCTCGTCGCCTTCCGGATGGCCCGCAGAGCCGCCGCCGCGTTCCGCGGGTCGAGACTGCTGACCCTGCCCGACGCCGGGCACCTGGCGATGTTGGAGTACCCGGAGGCGGTCGCGCAGGCCTTCCGGGACCTGGTCGACGACTGCGGAAACAGGAGCTGATCCGGGGCGTGGGACGACACAGCCGACCCAGGGGCGCCGCGGGCACTCCCGAAGCCACCCGAAGCGCCGACGCCACCGGGCCCCAGCCCGTGGCGGAGGGCGCGCAGCCGGCGGGCAGACGCCGCCGCGCCGACGGCCCGACGACCGGTCCGCTGCCGCGGAGCCGGCCGGTTGCGGGCACCTCCGCCCCGCACCAGGGCGGCACCACCCCCGCGCACGGCGTGCCGGTCCGCGGCGGCCACCCCGAGCACCACGAGGGCGGTGGCGGCTGGGGCGAGACCCCGGCGCCCGGCGCCGGCGCTCCGGCGCGCCCCGGTCCCGGTGTCCGAATACCGGGACCCCGGCGCGAGTACGTGGACGCCTTCGACGGCGCCGGGTGGACGGACACCGGCACGCACCGCGTGGCCGGTCCGGCGGACACCGGCGGCCACCGCGCCGCGGCCACGGACACCGGCACCCACCCCGGGGCCACGGCCGCTCCCGCCGACCCGGGCGCCCCGCACCGGCCGGACCCGACGGGCACCGGCTCCCGCCGCCGGATGGTGGTGGCCGACACGGGCGAGCAGCGCAGGATCGTTCCCGCGCCCACCGCGGCGCGACCGGCCGCCGTACCCGCTCCCGCTCCCGCCCCGGCCCCCGAGCGGGCCGAGCCGGAGGACGAGCGGAAGACCGCCCAAAAGGGCCGGTCCGTCAAGGGCCGTACGCTCACCGGGATCGCCGCCGCGGCCGTCACCACCGTGCTCGCGGTCGTGGTGGCCGGCCAGGTCACCTCCGACGACGGCCACCGCGCCGGCGCGGTGGCCGCCGACGGGAACGGCCGCGCGGACGAGGGGCCGGCCTCCCGCTCCAAGGACCGCTCGACGCCCCAGCAGGCGGCCCCGGCCAAGCCCGCCACGTTCGAGCAGAAGATGGCCCTGCAGTACCCGATCGACCCCAAGCTGAAAGGTTCCGGCGAGTTCGAGGTGGTGCCCGGATTCGCGGCGGCGCCGGGCAAGGGGCGCAAGTACCGCTACCGGGTGGACATCGAGAAGGGCCTCGAACTGGACGGCGCCCTCTTCGCGGAGGCCGTGCAGAAGACCCTCAACGACGACCGCAGCTGGGCGCACGACGGGGCGAAGACCTTCGAACGCGTCTCCTCCGGCAAGCCCGACTTCGTGGTGACCCTGGCGAGCCCCGGCACCACCGGGACCTGGTGCGCCAAGTCCGAGCTGGACGTGACCGAGGAGAACGTCTCCTGCGACTCGGCCGCCACCGAGCGCGTGATGATCAACGCGTTCCGCTGGGCGCAGGGCTCGGAGACCTTCGGGGCGCAGGCGATGTTCGCCTACCGGCAGATGCTCATCAACCACGAGGTGGGACACCGGCTCGGCCACGGACATGTGAGCTGTCGCACTCCGGGCGCACTGGCTCCGGTGATGCAGCAGCAGACCAAGTCCTTGGACATAGACGGGATCAAGTGCCGTCCCAACCCATGGGTCTACCCGACTGGTTGAGACCAGTCCGGCCCTGCTGTCCACACTGTGGGACGACTGTCTCAATCTCGGTTGACAGTGGACAGCGGGGCTTTGCATAGTTCTCGACATGCCGCACCGCCCCGTCACCCCCGAACGCGCCGCCATCGAGCTGGCGCTGATCGGCGTGACCGGGCTCTGCGTAGCCGACATTCACTGTTGCTGACGCCCACTCGCGCGCAGTTTTTTCCTCTCTGCGCCCGGGTACTTCCGTCTTTGCTCATCCGCGCGGGCGCAGCACTCCCTCTTGTCCGAAGGCCATGACGTCGTCATGGGCCGGGACAGACGCCCGCGTCCGTTTCGTCCCTGCCCGGCAGTCACCCCGAGAGGTCTTCATTCCGATGCGCCAGATGTCCGGAAACGTCGCAAGAGCGGCAGCGATAGCCGTGGTTCTCGCCGTGGGCGCCGTCGCCTGCGGCCCCGACGACAGTGGCGCCAAGAACGCCGGCGGCGGGTCGGACGCCAAGCCCGCCAAGGGCGGCACGCTCTCCGTCCTCAACAACGAGCCGCAGACCGACTTCGACCCGGCGCGGCTCTACACCTCCGGCGGCGGAAACGTTCCGTCCCTGGTGTTCCGTACGCTCACCACCCGCAACCGCGAGGCCGGCGCCGAGGGCACCAAGGTCGTCCCGGACCTCGCCACCGACACCGGCAAGCCCAACGCCGACGCCACGGTGTGGACGTACACCCTCAAGGACGGCCTCAAGTACGAGGACGGCACGCCGATCACGACGGCCGACATCAAGTACGGCATCGAGCGGTCCTTCGCGGCCGAGCTCTCCGGCGGCGCGCCCTATCTGCGCGACTGGCTGGTCGGCGGCGACAAGTACGAGGGTCCCTACAAGGACGGCGGCAAGGGCCTCGCCTCCATCGAGACGCCCGACGCCAAGACCATCGTCTTCCACCTGAACAAGCCCGAGGGCGAGTTCCCGTACCTGGCGACCCAGACCCAGTTCGCGCCGGTCCCCAAGGCCAAGGACACCGGCACCAAGTACGAGTCGCACCCCGTCTCCTCCGGCCCGTACAAGGTCGTCAAGAACGAGAACGACGGCGAGCACCTGGTCCTGGAGCGCAACCCGAACTGGTCCGAGGCCACCGACGCCGAGCGCAAGGCCTACCCGGACAGCATCGACGTGCGCTCCGGCATCGACGCCTCCGTCATCAACCAGCGCCTGTCCGCCTCCCAGGGACCGGACTCGGCCGCCGTCACCACCGACACCAACCTCGGCCCGGCCGAGCTCGCCAAGGTCGGCGGTGACAAGGCGCTCGCCGCGCGCGTGGGCACCGGCCACTTCGGCTACACCAACTACATTGGCTTCAACCCGAAGGTGAAGCCGTTCGACGACCCGAAGGTGCGCCAGGCCATCGCGTACGCCGTGGACCGCAGCTCGGTGATCAACGCGGTCGGCGGCTCCTCGCTCGCCGAGCCCGCCACCACCTTCCTGCCGAACCAGAAGGCGTTCGGGCACGCCGACTTCGACCTCTTCCCGGCGGGCGACTCCGGCAACGCGGCCAAGGCCAAGGAGCTCCTGAAGGAGGCGGGCCACCCGGACGGTCTGACCGTCACGCTCACCCACACCAACGCAAAGGGCGGCCCCAAGGGCCCCGAGGTCGCGACCGCACTCCAGGACGCCCTGAAGAAGGCCGGCATCACGGTCAAGCTCCAGGGCCTGGAGGCCAACGACTACAACGACACCATCCAGAGCGTCGAGAAGGAGCCCGGCTTCTTCCTGCGCGGCTGGGGCGCCGACTGGCCCTCCGGCGGTCCGTTCCTCGCGCCGATCTTCGACGGCCGCCAGATCGTCAAGGACGGCGCCAACTTCAACACCGGCTTCCTTGACGACCCGGCCGTCAACAAGGAGGTCGACGAGATCAACAAGCTCACCGACCTGGCGGCTGCCGCACCGCGCTGGGGCGCCCTCGACAAGAAGATCGGTGAGCAGGCCGTGGTGGTCCCGCTCTTCCACCCGGTCTACAAGCGGCTCGTCGGCAAGGACATCAAGAACGTCGTCATCAGCGACTGGACCGGTGTGCTCGACATCTCGCAGGTAGCGGTCAAGTAGTCATGAGCAGTGAGGCCTTGTTGGCCTCGGAGACGGGAGCGGCCCCCCTGGTCGCTCCCGCCTCGGGGGCCCGTCAGTTCTGGCAGCGGCTGCGCGCCCAGCGCGCCGTGACCGTCGCCGCCGTCGTCTTCGCGCTGCTCGTGCTCGTTGCGCTCGCCGCGCCCCTGCTCACCGCCCTGGAGGGGCAGGACCCCAACGCCTTCCACCCGACCCTGATCGACTCCGCCGCCGGCGGCGTGCCCAAGGGCGCGTTCGGCGGCGTCAGCGGCGACCACTGGCTCGGCGTGGAACCGCAGACCGGCCGCGACCTGTTCGCCCGGCTCGTCTACGGAGCCCGGGTCTCGCTCGGCGTCGCCTTCATCGCCACCCTGGTGCAGGTGCTGATCGGGGTGAGCCTCGGACTGCTCGCCGCGCTCGGCGGACGCTGGGCCGACCAGGTCATCAGCCGGTTCACCGACGTGGTGGTGGCGCTGCCGCTGCTCGTCATCGGCCTCGGCCTGATCGCGGTCGTACCCGACTCGGTGCCGCGCCCGGTCCTGATCACCGGCGTCATCGCGGTCGTCGGCTGGTCCGGCACCTCCAAGATCGTGCGCTCCTCGGCGCTCAGCCTCAAGTCCCTGGACTACGTCTCGGCGGCCCGGCTCAGCGGCTGGGGCCGGTTCGCGGTCGCCCGGCGCGAGCTGCTGCCCGCGCTCGCCGCGCCCGTCATCACCTACGGCGTGCTGCTGGTGCCCGCCAACGTCTCCATCGAGGCGGCGCTCTCCTTCCTCGGCGTCGGCATCAAGCCGCCCACGCCCTCCTGGGGGCAGATGCTGACCGAGGCCAACACCTGGTACCAGTCGGCGCCCACGTATCTGCTGCTGCCCGCCGGCTTCCTGTTCGTGACCGTCCTCTCCCTCACCGTCGTCGGCGAGGGCGTGCGCACCGCGCTCGACCCGAGGGCCGCCTCCCGGCTCAAGGTCGGCGTCACCTCCCGCAAGGACGCCAGGAACCGCAAGAACGCCGCCACATCCCCCAAGGAGGCCACGAAGTGACGGGCTTCCTGCTGCGGCGGCTCGGCGGCGCGGTCTTCGTGCTGCTCGCCCTCTCCGTCGTCGTCTACCTCGTCTTCTACGCCGCTCCCGGCAACGTCGCCCAGATCGTCTGCGGCGAGCGCTGCTCCCCGGCCCAGGTGGCCCAGGTGCACGACCGCCTCCAGCTCGGCGACCCCCTTTACGTCCAGTACTGGCACTTCCTCCAGGGGCTCTTCGCCGGACGGGACTTCTCCTCCGGCGTCGGCGTCGTCCACTGCGACGCGCCCTGCCTCGGCCTGTCCTACCGCCAGGACTCGCCGGTCACCGACATCCTCTCGAACAAGCTGCCCGTCACCGGCTCGCTGGTCCTCGGCGCGTTCGTGCTGTGGATCGTGCTCGGCGTCGGCACCGGCCTGCTCTCCGCGTGGAAGCGCGGCGGCACGGTCGAGCGGACCCTGACCGGTCTCACGCTCATCGGGTTCTCCACCCCGGTCTTCGTGATCGGCCTGGTGCTGATCATCGTCTTCTGCTCGACGCTCGGCTGGCTGCCGTTCCCGCAGTACACCGCCTTCTCGGACAACCCCGAGCAGTGGTTCTGGGGGCTGCTGCTGCCGTGGATCTCGCTGGCCCTGATCGAGAGCGCCAAGTACGCGCGCCTGGTGCGCAGCTCCATGCTGGAGACCCTCGCCGAGGACCATGTGCGCACCTTTAGGGCGTACGGACTCACCGAACGGGCCATCGTCGGCAAGCACGCCCTGCGCGGCGCGGTCGCCCCCGTCATCGCGCTCAGCGCCCTGGACGCGGGCTCCATGTTCGGCGGCGCCGTGCTCACCGAGTCGCTCTTCGGCATCCAGGGCATCGGCAAGCTCCTGGTGGACTCGGTCCGCCACGTCGACCTGCCCGTCGTGGTCGGCGTCGTCATGACGACCGGGTTCTTCGTCGTACTGGCCAATGCCGTCGCGGACGCGCTGTACGCGATGGCCGACCGACGGGTGGTGCTGTCATGACCGAGCCCCAGGCGCAGAACCCCGCGCCCCTGGTGGAGGTCACCGGCCTCTCCGTCGCCTTCGGCGAAACCCGGGCCGTGGACGGGCTCTCCTTCACCCTGGCTCCCGGCGCCGCCCTCGGTGTCGTCGGCGAGTCCGGCTCCGGCAAGAGCGCCTCCGCCTACGCCCTGCTCGGCCTGCACCGGGGCACCGGCGCCCTGGTCGAGGGGAGCGTGAAGGTCGCGGGCACCGACGTCCAGCAGGCCTCCGACGCCGAACTGCGGCGGCTGCGCGGGGGAGTGGCGGCGATGGTCTTCCAGGACCCGCTCTCCTCCCTCGACCCGTACTACGCCATCGGCGACCAGATCGCCGAGGTGTACCGGGTGCACCGGGGCGGTACCAAGCGGGCCGCACGCGCGCGTGCCGTGGAGGTGCTCGACCGCGTCGGCATCCCCGACGCCGCCCGCAGGGCGCGCTCGCGCCCGCACGAGTTCTCCGGCGGTATGCGCCAGCGCGCCCTCATCGCGATGGCCCTGGCCTGCGAGCCCCGGCTCCTGATCGCGGACGAGCCGACCACCGCCCTCGACGTCACCGTCCAGGCCCAGATCCTCGACCTGCTGCACGGGCTGCGCCAGGAGACCGGGATGGGCCTGCTGCTGGTCACCCACGACGTGGGCGTGGCGGCGGAGAGCGTCGACGACGTCCTGGTCATGCGCCGGGGCCGCGCCGTCGAGCGCGGACCCGTACGGGACGTGCTGGGCGCGCCGAAGGCCGCGTACACCAAGGAACTGCTCTCGGCGGTGCCGCGTCTGGACGCGGCCAGGCCGGAGGCCTCGGCCGCCGGTGAGCCGCTGCTCGAAGCGCGCGACCTGCGCAAGGTGTTCGGGCGCGGCAAGTCGGCGTTCACCGCCGTCGACGGGGTCTCGCTCACCGTGCGGCGCGGCGAGACGCTCGGCGTGGTCGGGGAGAGCGGCAGCGGCAAGACGACGCTCGGCCGGATGCTGGTGGGCCTGCTCGACACCACCTCCGGCACGATCCGCCGCGACGGCACGGCCGTGCAGATGGTCTTCCAGGACCCGATCGCCTCGCTCAACCCCCGGCGCTCGATCGGTGAGTCGGTGGCCGACCCGCTGCGCGCCTCGGGCGTACGGGACGAGCGGCGCATCCGCGCGCGCGTGGGCGAGCTCCTGGAGCGGGTCGGCCTCGACCCCGACCGCTACGACCGCTACCCGCACGAGTTCAGCGGCGGCCAGCGCCAGCGCGTCGGCATCGCCCGCGCGCTCGCGGCCGAACCGCAGCTGATCGTCTGCGACGAGCCGGTGTCCGCGCTCGACGTGACCACCCAGGCCCATGTCACCGGGCTGCTCGCCGAGTTGCAGCGCGAACTCGGGCTCGGACTCGTCTTCATCGCGCACGACCTCGCCGTCGTCCGGCAGGTCAGTGACCGGGTCGCGGTGATGCGCCGGGGCCGGATCGTGGAGGAGGGCGCCGTGGACGACGTGTACGGATCGCCCCAGGACCCGTACACGCGGCAGCTCCTCGCGGCCGTGCCGACGGTCGATCCGGTGCTGGCCGCGGTGCGCCGCGCCGCCCGCAAGGAGCTGCGCGAGCAGGCGCCGGAGCAGAACCTCGGTGAGGTGGCCGCCGCCTGACACTCCGTTACTCTCCCGCCCCGTAGCGCGACGGAACGCCACCGGGGTGCGAAAGTTACGTGCATTCACCCCTTCCGGTGGGGGGGGGGGGGAAAAAACACCCCACCCCCCCCCCCCCCCCCCCCCCCTTCCCCCCCCCCCCCCCCCCTTCTCCCACAAAGCAACCCACCAACAAAGGCAGGG